>NZ_JARRSA010000001.1 GCF_029624655.1 Roseicyclus salinarum | reverse complement strand
GCCGCCCGCGATACCCATTTCGGCGTAGCCGCTGATCGCGACGTCGGCCATTGCTACGCCAGCGGTTGCCACAAGGGCAGTCGTAGCGAAGATACTGCTTCTGAAAAAACCGTTGAAGTTCCTTTCAGCCAAGATTACTTCCGGAGGCACTTCAGGGGAGCAGCAAAGCGGCAGATCAATTCGCCGCACCGACGTCGATCGATTGCCGAGACGACCAGACTCGATCCAGCAAGGGCCCCCTTAAACTGCGCGCATCCTGCGGTGCGCGGTCCTACCCGAAATTCGCGGCGTACGAATGGCCGTTTTACGGTCGCTCCTCTGTCTTGGGCAGTGGGAAGGTGAGCCATAATGCTTGAGCCCCAGATCGATCCTGTCGAGCGCGGTTTCTCGTTCTGCGAGCCCGCGGAAACCCTGAACGCGTTCTTCGACGAGCACTACTTCCCGCACTGCCTTGCCACGACGCGGGGGCATCGGCACACGCGGCTGACCTACGAGAAACACCTGCGCGACACCCTTGGGCCGATGCGCTGGGAAGAGATCACGCCGCTTGCGCTGAACGCGTGGCTCAGGCGCCAGGTGCAGGAGGCGCTGAAGAACACCACGATCAACAAGCACATCTTCCTCGTGAACCGGCTGCTGCGGACCGCCCGCGACTGGGGCGCGATCCCCGAGGGCGTGCGTCCGCCGCCCTACCTGCGGAAACTCGCGACCGGCGACTACCGCCAGCGGTTCCTGTCGCAGGAGGAGATCGCGCGCCTTCTGGCCGAGTGCGACCGCATCAACCATCCCTACCTGTCGCTGTTCATCCGCTTCCTGCTTCTCACCGGCGCGCGCAAGGGCGAGGCGCGCAAGGCCAAGTGGCGCGACATGGAAATCGCCGTCGGGCTGTGGCGCGTGCCCGTCTCGAAGAACGGCCGCTCGCGGCGCATCATGCTGAGCGCCGCCGCGATCCAGGTCCTGCGCAGGACCGAGGCGCGCTCGCGCGAGTTGGGCCTTAGGGTGAGCGCGGACGATTACGTGTTTCTCAACCCGCGCACCGGAACCTGCTACAACAGCTTCCACATCGCCTACTTCAAGGCGCGCGACGCCGCCGGGCTGCCCGACGTGCGCATCCATGACCTGCGGCACACCTTCGCCAGCCTTCTGATCAACAACGGCGTGAGCCTGTACGAGGTGCAGGAGCTTCTGGGCCACTCGTCCACGGCGATGACCCAGCGCTACGCGCACCTTCAGCCGAACCAGCTGCGCAGCCGGACGGAGATCGTCAGCAGGTTGGTGGACGGCGGGGCCGCTGACGGAGGTGCTGCCGGCGCTGGTGGGGAAAGATGGTGAGCCCGGAAGGATTCGAACCTTCGACCAATTGATTAAAAGTCAACTGCTCTACCACTGAGCTACGGGCCCGCTCAGGCGGCGTTCCTACGCAGGCGGGCAAAGTGCGTCAAGGGAAAAACCCGAGAGGGATTTAAACGTGCCTGCGGGCGATGTATATGCCCGCGCATGTCTGACGTCGCACGCCGATCCGGCCTGCCCTTCATGAAGATGCATGGGCTGGGCAACGACTTCGTGGTCATCGACGCGCGGGTGTCCTCCCGCCGCGTGACCGCGGGGCTGGCGCGTGCAATGGCCGACCGGCACCGGGGCGTCGGTTTCGACCAGCTCACGGTGATCGAACCGTGCGACGAGGCGGACCTGCACCTGACGTTCTACAATGCCGACGGATCGTTGTCGGCGGCCTGCGGAAACGCCACCCGCTGCATCGCGCGCCACGAGATGGACGCGACCGGCGCCACCGAGCTCACGATCCGGACCGATCGCGGACTCCTGCGGGCGCGGGATGCGGGCCACGGGCTGACATCGGTCAACATGGGCCATCCGATGATCGAGTGGCGCGAGATCCCGCTTGCCGAGGCGGCGGACACCCTGCACCTCCCGATCGAGGGGGATCCGGTGGCGACCTCCATGGGCAACCCGCACTGCACCTTCTTCGTCGCGGACGCAAATGCGGTCGACCTCGAGGCGCGGGGCCGCGCGCTGGAGGTGCATCCCCTGTTCCCCGAGCGCACGAACGTGCAGTTCGCAAGCCTCCTGGGACCCGATCACCTGCGGATGCGCGTCTGGGAACGCGGGACCGGCGTCACGCTTGCCTCGGGCTCGTCGTCCTGCGCCGTGGCGGTGGCGGCGGTGCGGAGGGGTCTGACCGGGCGCAAGGTGCGCCTCGCGCTCGACGGCGGCGAGATCGCAGTGGAATGGCGCGACAGCGGCGTCTGGATGACCGGCCCCACGGCGCACGTCTTCACCGGAACCCTGACACCGCAATTCCTGGAGGCGCTCTGATGGATCGCCGCGCCCCCGTCTTCCATACGCTCGGCTGCCGCCTGAACGCCTACGAGACCGAGGCAATGCGCGAGCTTTCCGCAGCCGCGGGCGTCGAGGACACCGTGGTCGTGAACACCTGCGCCGTGACCGCCGAGGCGGTGCGCAAGGCCCGGCAGGAGATCCGCAAGCTGCGGCGCGCCCATCCGGACGCAAAGCTCGTCGTCACCGGCTGCGCCGCGCAGACCGAGCCCGAGACGTTCCGCGCCATGGCCGAGGTCGACCTCGTGATCGGCAATACCGAAAAGATGCAACCCGCGACATGGACGGGCCTTGCGGCGGATTTCGTCGGCGAGACCGAGAAGGTGCGCGTCGACGACATCATGTCCGTGACCGAGACGGCGGGGCACCTGATCGACGGGTTCGGCACGCGCTCGCGCGCCTATGTCCAGATCCAGAACGGCTGCGACCACCGCTGCACCTTCTGCATCATCCCCTACGGACGCGGGAATTCCCGCTCGGTGCCCGCGGGCGTCGTCGTGGACCAGATCAGGAGATTGGTGGACCGCGGCTACGAAGAGATAGTGCTGACCGGCGTGGACCTTACCAGCTGGGGCGCGGACCTGCCTGGTGCGCCGCGGCTGGGGGACCTTGTCATGCGCATCCTGCGTCTGGTTGGCGACCTGCCGCGGCTTCGCATCTCGTCGATCGATTCGATCGAGGTGGACGAGAACCTGATGCAGGCTATCGCGACCGAGCCGCGGCTGATGCCTCATCTGCACCTGTCGCTTCAGCATGGCGACGACCTGATCCTGAAGCGGATGAAGCGCCGGCACCTGCGCGACGACGCCATCCGCTTCTGCGAGGAGGCGCGCGCGCTGCGCCCCGAGATGACCTTCGGCGCGGACATCATCGCGGGCTTCCCGACCGAGACCGAGGCGCAGTTCGAGAATTCGCTACGGCTGGTGGATGATTGCCGGCTGACGTGGCTGCACGTCTTTCCCTACAGCCCGCGCCCCGGCACGCCCGCCGCGCGAATGCCGCAGGTGGACGGCCGGGCGATCCGCGAGCGCGCGGCGCGGCTGCGCGCGCTGGGCGAACGCGCCGTCGCCGCGCATCTGGGCGCGCAGGTCGGGCGGACCCACGCCGTCCTGATGGAATCGCCCCGCCTGGGCCGGACGGAGCAGTTCGCCGAGGTCTCGTTCCCGCAGGACATGCCGGAGGGCCGGATCGTCTCGGCCACGATCGAGGGCCATGACGGCCGGCGCCTTGTTGCCTGAGGACGGCCGATGCACCCCAATCCCGCCTTTCGTGCGACGCCCGCCGCGACCAGCCTCGACTTCGCCCGCGCGCGCGGCTTCGGGACGTTGTGCGTCAATGCCGAGGGCGGGCCGCTTCTGGCCCATGTGCCGTTCCTGCTGAACGCCGACGGGACGGAGGCCGAGATGCACCTCGTGCGCTCGAACCCGATCGCGCGCATGGCCACGGGGCAGACGGACGCCGTGATCGCGGTGCAGGGCCCCGACGGCTACGTCTCGCCCGACTGGTATGGCGACGCCAACCAGGTGCCGACATGGAACTATGTCGCCGTGCATCTGCGCGGAACGCTGGAACCCGCCGATCCCGCGACGATGCGCGCGCACCTCGACAGGATATCGGCGCATTTCGAGGGCCGTCTGCCCAAGACGCCCTGGACCGCCGACAAGATGACCGGCGATACCCTGGAGCGGATGATGCGGACGATCCTTCCCTTCCGCCTTGCCGTCAGCGGGATCGACGGCACCTGGAAGCTGAACCAGAACAAGACCGACGCGATGCGCCTTGCCGCGGCCGACCTGATCGCGGGTTCGGGCATCGGACAGGAGCTCGGGACGCTCGCCCGCCTGATGCGTGCCGGCTCAGGGGAAATGGACAAGCCGTGAGCGCTGGCTTACATCTTGGCTGAGACATCACAGCCGAGAGGATGCGCGCCGATGGCCCTGCCGATCGCCCCCGTCGCCGGACTTGCCCTTCGCTATGGCGCCGTCGCACTTGCGGCCTATGCCGCGAGCCGCGCCCTCGAACGGGGGCGGCTGTCGCAGCCCGTCGAGGACGAGATGGACGCCACGCCCGAGGGCATGACGCTCCGGCGCGAGGACAACCAGCTCAACGGCAGCGGCCGCTTCCGCCGCGTCGCCCGGCTTGGCCGCAACGGGCCCGGGGTCGCGATCGACGCGACGATCCTCGGCCGGTTCCGGATGGATCGCGCCTGATGCTGCAGCTCATGGGTTCGGGCGCATCGCCCTTCGTGCGCAAGGTGCGCGTCCTGATCGCCGAGGCCGGGATCGACGGCGTGCAGGAGGTCGACGTGGCGGCTTCGCCGATGGGGGGCGAGGACCGCGTGAACACCGCAAACCCGCTGGGCAAGATCCCTGCGCTGGTGCGCGAGGACGGTCCCACGCTCTACGACAGCAACGTGATCTGCCGCTTCCTCGACGACCGTTCGGGCGCGGGCATGTATCCGCAGGCGCGGCTCTGGGAGGTGCTGACCCTCGAGGCGACAGCGGACGGAATCATGGAGGCGGCGCTCGCCATCGTCTACGAGAAGCGCTTCCGCCCCGAGGAGCTGTGGTGGCAGCCGTGGTTCGAGGCGCAGTGGACCAAGGTCGCGCGCGCCCTCGACGCGGTGGAGCGCAGCTGGATGAGCCATCTGCAGGGGCGTCCCGACATGGGCCAGGTCGCCGTCGCCTGCGCGCTCGGATACCTCGACCTGCGCCACGGCGACCGCGACTGGCGCGCCGGACGGCCCGAGCTTGCCGCGTGGTTCGAGGTCTTTTCGGCCCGCCCGTCGATGACCGCGACCGCGGCGCCCGCCGCATGAGGATCGCCCCGGCGCGAAGCGCGGCCGAGCGCGAGGCCTGCTTCGATATCCGCCGCGCCGTCTTCATCGACGAGCAGGCGATCCCCGAAGCCGAGGAATGGGACGCGGCCGACGAGATCGCGACGCATTTCCTTGCCATCGGCCCGGAGGGTCCGGCCGGAACCGCCCGCCTGATCCCGGACGGAACGGTTGCGAAGATCGGTCGCGTCGCGGTCGCGAAACCGCACCGCGGGACCGGCCTCGGCCTCGCGCTGATGGAGCACCTGCTGGACCATGCGCGCCGCAACGGCTTCGCCAGCGCCGCCCTCGATGCGCAGCTGCAGGCGATCGGGTTCTACGCGCGCCTCGGCTTCGCGGCGGAAGGGCCGGAATTCGACGACGGTTCGGGCATTCTGCACCGGAAGATGCGCCTCGATCTGGCGGGATCGGACGCGGTTGCGTCGCCGATCCTGTCGAATCGAGCGTCATGACGGCGGGCCCTGCTGCGGGCTCCGCAATTCAAGGCTGTCGGATCCGCCTATCTTTCGCCCATGAAGGGAAAATCCGTGGCCCGCTGGACCCAGTCGGCACGACATGCGACATTTCGGCCCGGATGCGCGCGTTTGTCCCGTAGACGCCTATCTCGTCCGGTCATAGACACCGCGCAGCCAGATTGCGCCTGGACATGCGCATCTGAATCTGTTGCCCGGCCCGGCGGCCATGCCCGGGCCCCAGCCAAGGGGGACGCGAAATCGTGTCACACGCAGAGGACCAATCCGGCACACGCCGCGACTTTCTCTATTATGCGACGGCCGGTGTCGGCACCGTCGTCGCCGGCGCGGCCGTCTGGCCGCTGGTGAACCAGATGAACCCGTCCGCCGACGTTCAGGCCGCCAGCCAGATGCGGGTTGACGTCTCGGGCGTCGCCGTCGGCACCCAGCTGACCGTTCTGTTCCTCGGAAAGCCCGTGTTCATCCGGCACCGGACCGAGGAAGAGATCGCGGAGGCCCGTGCGGTCGACGTGGGCGACCTGGTCGATCCCATCGCGCGCAACCCGAACCTGCAGGGCGACGTGCCTGCGACGGACGAGAACCGGTCGATGCCGGACTTCACCGGCGAGAACAGCGGCGAGTGGCTGGTCCAGGTCGGCGTCTGCACGCACCTCGGCTGCGTCCCGATCGGCGACGGCGCCGGGGACTTCGGCGGCTGGTTCTGCCCCTGCCACGGATCGCACTACGACGCCGCCGGCCGTATCCGCCGCGGCCCCGCACCTGAAAACCTGCCCATTCCCGTGGCGGAGTTCGTGGACGAGTCCACGATCCTGCTCGGCTAAGCGAGGGAGAAACGAGACATGTCCGGAATTCCCCACGACCATTACGAGCCGAAAGCGGACTGGGAAAAAGGTCTGCAGAAACGGCTTCCGATCGTCGGTCTGATCTACGACACGATCATGATCCCGACCCCCAAGAACCTCAACTGGATGTGGATCTGGGGCATCGTGCTGACCTTCTGCCTCGTGATGCAGATCATCACCGGCATCATACTGGTGATGCACTACACGCCCCATGTCGACCTGGCCTTCGCCTCGGTCGAGCACATCATGCGCAACGTGAACGGCGGCTGGGCGATCCGCTACATCCACCAGAACGGCGCCTCGCTGTTCTTCGTGGCGGTCTACCTGCACATCTTCCGCGGTCTTTATTACGGCTCCTACAAGGCCCCGCGCGAGATCACGTGGATCATCGGGATGCTCATCTACCTCATGATGATGGGCACGGCCTTCATGGGCTACGTCCTTCCCTGGGGCCAGATGTCGTTCTGGGGCGCCACCGTGATCACCGGTCTCTTCGGCGCGATCCCGTTCGTGGGCGACTCGATCCAGACCTGGCTTCTGGGCGGACCGGCCGTGGACAACGCCACGCTGAACCGGTTCCTGTCGCTGCACTACCTGCTGCCCTTCGTGATCCTCGGGCTCGTGGTCGTGCACATCTGGGCCTTCCACACGACGGGCAACAACAACCCGACGGGCGTCGAGGTCCGCCGCACCTCCAAGAAGGAGGCCGAAAGCGACACACTGCCATTCTGGCCCTACTTCGTGATCAAGGACCTCTTCGCGCTCGCCGTGATCCTTGTCGTCTTCTTCGCGATCGTCGGCTTCATGCCGAACTACCTCGGCCACCCCGACAACTACATCGAGGCCAACCCGCTGGTGACGCCCGCACACATCGTGCCGGAATGGTACTTCCTGCCGTTCTACGCGATCCTGCGCGCCTTTGACGGCGAGGTCTGGGTGGTGATGCTGGCGAGCTTCCTCACCGGCGGCATCATCGACGCCAAGTTCTTCGGCGTGCTGGCGATGTTCGGGGCCATCGTGGTCATGGCCCTGGCGCCGTGGCTCGACACCTCGTCGGTCCGCTCGGGCCGCTATCGCCCGTTGTTCAAGTGGTGGTTCTGGCTGTTCGTCGTGAACTTCTTCGTCCTGATGTGGGCAGGCGCAATGCCGGCCGAGGGGATCTATCCCTACATCGCGCTCATCGGTTCGGCCTACTGGTTCGCCTACTTCCTGGTGATCCTGCCGCTTCTCGGCGTCATCGAGAAGCCGCTGCCGCAGCCCGAGACGATCGAACAGGACTACAAGGCGAATCTCTCGGCCAAGACCGGCGGCACCAAGACCCTGGGCGCCACCGAAACGCCGGCCGAGTGAGAGAAAGGAAACTGAGAATGCTCAGGAAACTTGCCATCAGCACTGCTGCGGCCGCGACGCTCGCCCTCTCCTCGGGGGCGGCGCTCGCCGCCGGCGGCGAGGGTTACGTCGAGGATTACAGCTTTTCCTTCGAGGGTCCCTTCGGCCGCTTCGACCAGAACCAGCTGCAGCGCGGCCTTCAGGTCTACACCGAGGTCTGCTCGGCTTGCCACGGCCTGCGCTACGTCCCGCTCAGGACGCTGTCCGCCGAGAACGGCCCCGGCCTGACCGAGGAAGAGGTCCGCGCCTACATCGAGATGAACTTCATCGAGGTGTACGACGAGGAGCTTCAGGACTGGCGCATGGCCACCCCGAACGACCACTTCCCGATGTCGTCGCTCGAGAACGCGCCGGACCTGAGCCTCATGACCAAGGCGCGCGCAGGCTTCCACGGCCCCTACGGCCTCGGGCTGAACCAGCTGTTCCGGGGCATCGGCGGGCCGGAATACGTCGCCTCGCTTCTGACCCACTACACGGGCGAGGAGCAGGAACAGTTCGGTTCGGTCCTCTACGAGAACGAGACCTACGCATCGGGCTACATCGCGATGGCTCCGCCGCTCTGGGATGACGCCGTGGTCTATAACGACGGCACGCCCGCGACGGTCGAGCAGATGGCGCAGGATGTTGCAGCCTTCCTGACCTGGACGGCCGAACCGATGCTGATGGACCGCAAGCAGATGGGCTTTACCGCCGTCATCATGCTCGGCATCCTGTCGGTGCTGCTCTACCTGACGAACAAGCGCATCTGGGCCCCGGTCAAGTCGCGCGTCAAAGGCTCCTCCCCGGCCGAGTGACGCCGGACAGACCTTCGGACCACGTCGGACGCGCCCCCTCGGGGGCGCGTTCTGCTTTCTAGAACCAGTCGCGCAGAACGTCCGGTGCGTCGTCGCGCACGCCTTCGACCGCACGGTCCAGAACCACCTTCCCCTCGTCGAGCAGCCACAGCCGGTCGCACAGACGCTCGGCGTCGCGCAGATCGTGGGTGGCCATCAGGAAGGTCATCCCGTGCTCCCGCCACAGGTCTTGCAGGAGGCCCAGCATCCCGGTGCGAAGCGCGGGATCGAGCGCCGAGAACGGCTCGTCCAACAGCGCCACGGGCCGGTCCTGAAGCAGGACCCGCGCAAGGGCCGCACGCCCCTGCTGCCCGCCGGACAGATCGGCGGGGCGCCGGTCCTCCATGCCGCCAAGGCCGACGCGCCGGAGCGTCTCGCGCACGCGCGCCACCTCGGCCGCGCCAATCCTCAGATCGGTCCGCAACGCGAGGCCGACATTCTGCGCGACCGTGAGGTGCGGAAACAGGTTCCCGTCCTGGAACAGGATCGACATGGGCCGCGCGGCCGGCGGCATCGCTGTCAGGTCGCGCCCGCCCCAGAGGATGCGGCCGCGATCGGGCGCATGGAACCCGGCCAGCAGGGACAGAAGCGTGCTCTTGCCGCTGCCCGACGCGCCGAGGATCGCGACCCGCTCTCCCGGCGCGATCTCGGTCGCGACCGACAGCCGAAAGTCGCCAAGCCGGAGGTCCACGTCATCAAGCCGCAGCATCGACGCGCCCCCCACGGTCGAACAGCCAGAACAGGCCAAGCGCGAGGAGCAGCAGAAGCACCGCCGCGCCCTGCGCGTCGTCGGTCCTGTAGGATCCCATCAGGCGATACATCTCCATCGGCAGCGTCGCCTCCCCCGGCGAGGAGAAAAGCGCGATCACCCCCAGATCGCCCATGGAAAAGGCTGCGGCAAGGCCCGCGCCGAAGCCCAGCGGCCGGCGAAGCCTCGGCAGAATGGCCAGCCTCAGCCGCGGCCAGCCGGTCAGCCCCAGCGCATCGGCAAGCCGCCCCTGCCCCGCCTCGGCCTGCCGCACGGCGGGGATCAGGGCGCGCAGGACGAACGGAAGCGCGACGAGCGCGTTGACGAAGCCCGTGACCGGAAGCGCGAGCGCGACAGGGTCCGCGATCGGGAAAAGGATGAGGAACAGGCCCGTGCCGACCACGAGTGGGGAGACGGCGATCGATAGCGCCGTCACCGCCTCGACCCCGCCCGAACCGCGACGGCTCGCCGCGAAGATGGCGATGGGCACGGCCAGAACCACCGTCGCCGCCGTCGATCCCAGCGCCACAAGGACCGAGCGGAGGGCGGCGGCCCAGACCACCGGCGGAAGCCCGGCGACGGCGCCGACGCCCTCGATGACCACGGCCAGAAGCGGCAGCAGGAGGAACAGCGCAGCCGCGGTGATCGTCAGCGCGTCCCCGGCCCGCGCGGTGGCGCGGTCTCCGGGCCACGGCAGGGCCGGACGGTCAAGCCCCTCGCCAAGGTCCCGCCCGCGCGCGAGGCCCAGCGCAAGCAGCCCCGCGGCAAGGCAGATAAGCACCTGCACGACACCCAGAAGCGCCGCACGCCCGAGGTCGAAATCGAAGCGGAAGGCCTGGTAGATCGCAAGCTCGACAGTGGTCGCGCGCGGGCCGCCGCCGAGGATCAGCGCGACGGCGAAGCTTGACGCGCAGATCAGGAAGATGATCGCGAAGGCCCCGGGCAACACCGCCTTGAGGATCGGCCGCTCGAAGTGGCGGCGCATGTCGCGGCCCGAAAAGCCGAGCGAGGAGGCAAGGCGCATCCTCTCGGACGGGACCGCAAGCCACGCCTGCAGCAGCAGCCGGACGGCCAGCGGCAGGTTCAGGAACACATGCGCAAGGACGATGCCCGACAGCCCGTAGATCGAGACCGCGCCGGCCCCCATTGCCTCGAGCGCCGCGTTCAGCCAGCCGGCGCGGCCGAAGATGGCCAGAAGGCCCAGCACCGCGACGATCACCGGAAGGATGAACGGCGCACCCATCAGCGCGACGAGCAGACGCCGCCCCGCGAAGCGCCTGCGCGCCAGCGCGCGCGCGACCGGGATCGCGGCGGCGACGCTCAGGAACGCCGAGAGGACCGCCTGCACCAGCGTGAACCGGATCGCCGCCACGTCGCCCGGCCCGAGGCGGCCGGGCCCCTCCGCCGACAGCGCGACGGCCAGAAGCGGCCCGAGCACCGCAAGCGCGACGAGCGCGGACAGCGCCGCGCCCGCCCGTGCAGGCCCGCTCAGCGGCTGAGCGCGCCTTGCCACGTCTCTATCGCCATGTCGCGGACGGCCGCCGCCTCGTCGGGGCTGAAGATCAGCGCGCGCTCGGGGGCGACGAGCGTTTCGAAGCCCGCCGGCAGTTCCTCGGCCGGAAGCGCGGCGGGATACATCCAGTTCGTCGTGGGGATGATGGTCTGGAAGCCATCGGTCAGCATGAAGCGCAGGAAGTCTCGCGCAAGTTCGGGCTGATCGCTGCCTTCCAGCACGCCCGCGACCTCGATCTGCATGTAATGACCCTCGTCGAAGGGCGCTGCGGCCTTCGTGGGGTCGTCCTCGGCGATCAGGTGATACGCGGGCGACGTCGTGTAGGACAGCGCCATGTCGGCCTCGCCCTCCAGAAACAGGCCGTAGGATTCCGACCAGCCCGGCGTCACCGTGACGATGTTGTCCGACAGGCCTTCCCAGATCTCGCCCGAGCGCTCTCCGTAGGCCGCCTGGACCCACATCAAAAGACCGAGACCCGGCGTCGAGGACCTGGGATCCTGGATCACGATGGAGATGTCCGAGGCCGCAAGCTCCTCGAAGTTGCCAGGCACATCTTCCAGCGAGGTGTCGTGAACGAACGCGAAATAGCCCCAGTCGAAGGGCAGGAACAGCGGATCGTCCCAGGCCACCGGAAGCGTCAGGCCGGACGCATCGACGCCATGCGGCGCGAAAAGGCCGGTCCCGGCCGCCGCCGCCGTCAGGTTTGTGTCGAGGCCAAGCACGACATCGGCCTCAGAGCGCGCGCCCTCCAGCCTGATGCGCGCCAGAAGCGCCGCGCCGTCGCCCGCGCCGACGAACTGCAGGTCGCAGCCGCATTGCGCCTCGAACGCCTGCTCGATGGCCGGGCCGGGGCCCCATTCGGGGATGAAGCTGTCATAGGTATAGACCGTCAGCACGGGCGTCTGGGCCTGGCCCATTCCCGCGACGATGGTCAATCCCGCTGCAAGTATGGCGTGTCTCATTTCACTCCTCCATGCGACGGGCGAAGTGAAGCCGAGACCCGATGAGCATCCCGAAACCTTCCCTCCGCCGGTCCTAACCGGTTCAGGTTCAACGGGTTCGCGCATTCTCCAGCGCATCTCAGGTCCCTTTGGACCACCCCGAGGTATCCGAAGACCTATGCCAGCCCCCCGGGGCTGGCAAGGGGCGAGATGGGTTGGCAATCCTGCGCCGGACCGCTAACTCGCTCGCGAGCAAAGGGAGCACGGTCGCCATGTCCTTCAACACGTTCGGCCATCTTTTCCGGGTCACGACCTGGGGCGAAAGCCACGGTCCCGCCCTTGGCGCGACGGTCGATGGCTGCCCGCCGGGCGTGCCGGTGACGCCCGAGGCGATCCAGACCTGGCTCGACCGGCGCAAGCCGGGCCAGAACAGGTACACCACGCAGCGCCGCGAGGCCGACGAGGTCGAGATCCTTTCGGGCGTGTTCGAAGGCGTCTCCACGGGCCACCCCATCCAGCTGATGATCCGCAACACCGACCAGCGGTCGAAGGACTACGGCGACATCGCCGAGAAGTTCCGGCCCGGGCATGCCGACATCACCTACTGGCAGAAATACGGGATCCGCGACTACAGGGGCGGCGGCCGGTCCTCGGCGCGCGAGACCGCGGCGCGGGTGGCGGCGGGCGGCGTGGCGCGCGCGGCGCTGGCCGAACTGGCGCCGGGCCTCAGGGTCACGGGCTATATGGTGCAGATGGGGCCGCACGGCATCGACCGCTCCCGCTTCGACTGGGACGAAATCGAGCGCAATCCCTTCTGGACGCCCGATCCGCAGGCCGCCGCCGACTGGGCCGACTACCTCGACGCGCTGCGGAAATCCGGGGACAGCGTCGGCGCGGTGATCGAGCTTGCGGCGCGCGGCGTTCCGGCGGGCCTGGGCGCGCCGATCTACGGAAAGCTCGACACCGATCTTGCAGCCGCCTGCATGTCGATCAACGCCGTCAAGGGCGTCGAGATCGGCGACGGCATGGCCTCGGCCGCTCTGACCGGCAGCCAGAACGCGGACGAGATCGCGATGGGCGAGGACGGGCCCGTCTATTCCTCGAACCACGCCGGCGGCATCCTTGGCGGCATCTCGACCGGTCAGGACGTCATCGTCCGTTTCGCGGTCAAGCCGACCTCGTCGATCCTGACCCCACGCAAGACGATCACGAAATCGGGCGAGGCGACCGACATCGTCACGAAGGGCCGCCACGATCCCTGCGTTGGGATCCGCGCCGTCCCGGTGGGCGAGGCGATGATGGCCTGTGTCCTTCTCGATCACATGCTTCTGCACCGGGGGCAGGTCGGCGCGAACCGCGGCCGCATCGGCTAGCACCCCGGGCGTCCATTGTTGACCATCCCGCCTCAACGGCGGACGCCTGGCCGGACAACCCCGGGATGCGAAACACTGGCACTTTTCTTCCGTCTGTTTGCCTTTTTTCCGCCATCTTTGACGCCAATTATGGCGGAACTGGGGAAAAATTAAGGATGTCTGATGGAGCTCGATTTCAGCTCACGCGCGTTCCGTAATCGCGTTTCGATCGACTGGGCGCTGGTCGCGACCTCGACGTTCGCCGCGGCGCTTCTTCTGGCCACGATGATCCGCACGGCACCCGATGACACGCCGGGACGTTCGGCGATCGCGGGCGGCTTGCAGGTGCTGACCGAGGACGAAAGGCTCGTCTCGTTCGAGGATTTCAGCTTCGGCGCGCCGGGGTGGGACGCGGTCCTGCCGCCGTCCCGGCAGGGCGAACTGCGCAACATGCTGGGCCCTCTCGACACCGGGGCGATCGAGAGGAACTACGGCCTGCCGTCCGAAGCCTCCCGCGTCGAGGTCGCCTTCGACCTCCGCGTGCTCGACGGTTGGTCCGGAGAGGGACTGACCGTCATGGTCAACGGCGACACGGTGATCGAGGATCTGGCCGGGCGCAGCGACGCACCGGACGTCGTGGTCCGCCGCCAGGCCGATGGTGACTACGCCGTCTGGATCGCGGTGGAAAATCCGGGCGAGGCGCTGTCGCTTCGCCTCGAGGCCACGCAAGGCGGCGCTGCCTGGGCCGTGGACAACGTCTCGGTCGTGGTCTCGACTGCCGCGTCGTGAGCCACAGGATGCTTCACGCCCCCGGATGGCAAACGGGGGCGTCCCGTCATCAAGAGCCCGCGCTCAGGCCTCGCGGACGGGCCGCACCCGCGCAAGCTGCACCGCGAGGATGCCGGCGGCGATGATCACCACGCCGAGGACGTCGGCGCCCGTAAGACGCTCGCCCAGAAGCGCGGCGGCAATGGCCACGCCGAAGAACGGGTTGAGGAAATGGAACGTCGCGGCCCGCGTCGCGCCGATCCGCCCGACAAGCTTGAACCATATGAAGGTCGCGGCCAGCCCCGGCATCAGCGTCGTGTAGCCGAAGGCCGCAACGAGCTGCCATGACCAGTCGACCGCGACCGTCTCGAGCAGAAGCGCCGGCGGCAGCAGCGCGATGGCGCCCACCATCAGCTGAAGGCCCACCACCATCAGGAGGTTCCCGCCGTCCGACGCGGCGCTCTTGACCGTGAGGGTCGCGGCCGTCAGCGCCACGACGCCCACGAAGCACATCACGACCCCGACCATGTCCGCGCCGCCGCCGAAGCGGTCGGCCATGATGATCGCGACGCCGACGAAGCCCGCCGTCAGACCCGCGATCCCGAGCGGCGGCAGGCGCTCCTGAAAAAGGCCCCAGTTCGCCGCGGCGACCAGTAGCGGCATCGCCGAGGCGATGATCGCGGCGAGCGAAGCCTCGACCGTCTGCATCGCCACGAAGTTGAGCCCGAGATACAGCGCGTTCTGGCAGATGCCGAAGATCAGGACCGCCCGCCATTGCGCACGGCTGAGCCTGAGGGTCTGTCCCAGCGCCGCGGCGACGCCGATCCCGATGAGCCCCGAAAGGAAGAAGCGCAGCGAAAGCGCCATGAGGGGCGGCGCCGCCTCGACGATGATGCGCGCGGACGTGAACGCGGAAGACCAGATCAGGGCGAACGCGAGCCCCAGCCCCAGTGCACGAAAGTCCATCGTCGTCCGCAGCCCCCGGAAAGGAAAGGGCCGCGCCCTTCGTCAGGACGCGACCCTTTCACGAATGCGACGTGGCGGCAATCAGCCGTTCACGCTGTCCTTGAGCGCCTTGGCGATCGTCACCTTGACCTGCTTGTCGGCCTCTTTCTTGATCTGCTCGCCGGTGGCGGGGTTGCGCACCATGCGCTCGGGGCGCTCGCGGCAGTAGATCTTGCCGATACCGGGGATCGTGACGGCGCCACCGCTGCCGACTTCCTTGCTCACGACTGCGGAGATCGCGTCGAGTGCGGCGGATGCCGTCTTCTTGTCGCCGTCCATCTCGTCGGCGAGTGCAGCGACGAGTTGCGTCTTGGTCATGGGTTTCTGTGCCATGTCAGTTCTTCTCCTGATACTGCCCGAGCCGTTGAGCCCGTTGGCGCGAAAGTAACCGAATGTTGTGGAGCCACACAACGGTTGGCGGACGTCATAGGGGCAAAAACATAGCCTATGCGCCGTTTTTCTGACGGTTTTTTCCCTTCAGAGGAAGGCCGTTTCCTCGAAAGACCGCAATTTCCGGCTGTGAAGGCGTTCCAGCGGCATCTCGCGAAGCTTTTCCATCGTGCGGATTCCGATCAGAAGATGGCGCGAAACCTGCGTCCGATAGAACGCCGAGGCCATGCCCGGCAGCTTCAGCTCCCCGTGGAGCGGCTTGTCCGAGACGCATAGAAGCGTCCCGTAAGGCACCCGGAAGCGGAAACCGTTCGCGGCGATCGTGGCGCTTTCCATGTCGAGGGCGATGGCCCGGCTCTGGCTGAGGCGCTGCACCGGGCCGGCCTGGTCGCGCAGTTCCCAGTTGCGGTTGTCGACGGTGGCGACCGTGCCCGTACGCATGATCCGCTTCAGGTCGTAGCCCGAGACCTCGGCGACGTCGGCCACGGCCTCCTCGAGCGCGATCTGCACCTCGGCAAGCGCCGGGATCGGGACCCAGACCGGCAGGTCGTCGTCAAGCACGCGATCCTCGCGCAGGTAGGCGTGGGCGAGGACGTAGTCGCCAAGGCTCTGCGTGTTCCGAAGGCCGGCGCAGTGCCCGACCATGAGCCAGACATGCGGGCGCAGCACGGCGATATGGTCGGTCGCCGTCTTCGCGTTCGAGGGGCCGATGCCGATGTTGACCAGCGTGATCCCCCCGCCGCCGTCCCGCGTCAGGTGATATGTCGGCATCTGCGGAAGTTTCGCGGGCGTGTTCAGGGGCTGATCGGGCGAGGTGACGATGTCGTTGCCCGGCCCCACGAGCGCGCGGTAGCCACTGTGGGGATCGGCCAGCGCCTGCCGGGCGAAGGCCACGAATTCGTCCATGTAGAACTGGTAGTTCGTGAACAGGACGTGGTTCTGGAAATGCTCGGGCAGTGTCGCTGTGTAATGCGAAAGCCGCGCGAGCGAATAGTCGATCCGCTGCGCCGTGAACGGCGCCAGCGCGCCCGAGCCGTCCTCGTGCACGAAGCCGAAGCCGTTTACGATGTCGTCATGCGTCGATTGCAGGTCGGGCACGTCGAAGGCGTCGCGCAGCGGGAACGACATCGCGCCCTCCTGCGGCACCTGCACCTCGGCGTCGTTCAGAACGGCGAAGTGCACCGGGATCGGCGTGATCGAGGGTCCGACATAGACCGAAACGCCATGGTTCTGGATCAGCAGGCCGATCTGTTGCGTAAGGTAGTGCCGGAACAGGTCGGGGCGCGTGACCGTGGTCATGTAGGTCCCCGGCTCGGAGACGTGGCCGAAGGACAGGCGCGTGTCGACCTGACCGTAGGTCGTTGTCGTGATCCTGATCTCGGGGTAGAAGGCGCGGTATCGGACCTTGGGCCGGCCGCCATCCAGCACGACCTCGCGGAAACGCCCGCGCAGGAAGCGGGTCGAAGCCTCGTAAAGCTCGATGAGGTAGGCCACCGCCTCGGACGCATCGGCGAAGCTCCGCGTCTCTCCGGCCTCGGGGGTTTCGACGGACAGGTGCTTCAGGTGGGCGGTCATCGAGGGGTCCAATTCACAGCTCGTCCCCCGCTTCGTTTCGGAAACGGGGCGTAAGTCGCCGCGCCGAACGCGACGCGGTCATCGTGCGGCAGGCTTGCAGAAGGACCGTTCGCCTTCAAGGCCGGATCAGCGCCGGATGGCGTGACGCGACAGCGCTTCGTAGATCGGAAGCGCGCGGGCGTGAATGGCCTCGTGCTCGGGCGCGACGGGCGGCAATTGCCCTTCGGCCTGCGCGAAGCCGGTCGAACGGTGGACGGCGCCGTACCAGTGCGCGGCCCAGACGCCGTCGAAGGGCTTTGGCCCCGGCGGCCACGACAGCATCCGTTCGGTGAAGGGCAGGCCGATCTCGGCGCAGAACCGAGAAAGCGTGTCGCGGGGATCGCGCCGGATGTCCGCGCTGTCGATGACCGGGCCGGGAAATCGCTCGAAGAACTCGGCCTGCGCGGCAAAGCCGATATCGTCGAAGCTGACGGCCTCGCGCTTGGCGGCGTAACTTGCCAGCACGCGCGCAGGATGTCGGATGAGGTGCGCGTTCACGCAGCCTCCGGCCCACCCCAGCGGAAAATCCGCGCTCATGTGGTGGGGCATGTGCTTCATGTAGAAATGCGCCATTCCGTCGGGCGGCGGGCCATCGCAGCGCGCGGCGACCGTCGCCGGGTCGCTGTCATGGGTGGCGACGATGCGGGACGCCATCGGATGAGGGCCGCCGGTCGCGGTGAGCCAGGCGGCATAGAAAGGCTCGTCCCAGACCGCGCAGTCGCCGCGCGCCGCGAAGGCATACATCATCGCCGTCGAGAGGTTCCGAGGCCCCGACCACATCGCGATCTTCATGTTGCCCCCCGCCCGAACGTCCGATGCGCGATGTCTGGCAGGTAACGCGCCCGCGCGCCAGATGCGGCGGGTCGTTCACCGTGCCGTGACCTCACGCCCATGTGCCTTGTCCCAAGGCCGCATCCGCGCGAGCCATAGAACGAGAAGGAGGACTTGCCATGCCACGCACCCCGCTCAAGGAAACGCTCAAGATCGCGATGCTGACAGGCGCGATCCTGACCGCGCTGACGCTTTCGCCGAACCGCGCCCACGCCGAGGACATCCGGACCACTGTCGTGGCCGGCGGCTGCTTCTGGTGCGTCGAGGCCGATTTCGAACGGGTCCAGGGCGTGCGCGAGGTCGTATCGGGCTTTTCCGGCGGCACGGTGCCCAACCCGAGCTACCGGCAGGTCGTGAACGGCGGCACCGGCCATCTCGAGGTGGTCGAGATCACCTACGACGCCGACGTGCTGCCCTACGAAAGGCTGATCGAGCTGTTCCTGCGGTCGATCGATCCGACGGACGCGGGCGGCCAGTTCTGCGACCGGGGCGAAAGCTACGCGACCGCGATCTTCGTCGAGAACGACGCGGAACGGCGGATCGCCCGTCAGGAGATCGCCGAGGCGGAGGCCGAGATCGGTCGCCGGGTCGTGACGCCAGTGCGCGACGCGGCCCCGTTCTATCCCGCCGAGGATTACCACCAGGATTACTACCGCTCGCAGGACCTGATCCTGACCCGGTTCGGACCGCGGCGGAAATCGGTCGCCTACGACCTCTACCGCGACGCGTGCAACCGCGACGTCCGGGTGGAGCAGATCTGGGGGCCCGACGCGCCCTTCATCAACTGAGGCGCGGCCTCAGTAGAAGAATGCGGCGTTGTTCGTGAGGATGATCCGGATCGCGTAAATCGCGATGAAGACCACGAGCGGCGCGAGATCGAGGCCCCCCATCGCCGGCAGCGCCCTGCGGATGGGACCGTAGACGGGCTCCAGCAGGCGGTTGAGCCCGTCCCATATCTGGCTCACGACCGGCTGGCGCAGGTTCAGGACGCCGAAGTTGATCAGCCAGCTGAGAATGACATGGGCGACCACGATGAAGAACGCCACGTCGAGCAGCAGCATCAGGATCTGGAACAGCGAGGTCATCGGCGGGCCTTTGGATCGGGGACCGGGTCACGGTCCGGACTGCATGGCGACATAGGCGGCGCGCGGCTCGAGTGCAAGCGCGGGGCGGCTGACGCGACGGACGGTCTTGCCGAAGGGCGGCAGGTCGGATGTAGACGCACGCATGTATCCATTCCTGCGCATGACCCGTGTTCTTCTCGGCGAGGGGCGCAAGCCGCGCATCGGCCCGTTCGAGACGCACCGCCTGCCGCTGACGTGCCTGCCGTGGGACACCGACATCTTCCTCGAGATGAACAACGGCAGGGTCCTGACGCTGTTCGACCTCGGGCGCTTCGGCCTCGCCGCGCGCACGGGTCTCTGGCAGGTTCTGAAGGACCGGGGCTGGGGCCTCGTCGTGGCCGGCGCCTCGGTCCGCTACCGCGCCCGCATCCGGCCATTCCAGCGCTTCGAGATACGCACCCGGATGATCGGCTGGGATGCGCGCTTCATCTACATCGAGCAGGCGATGTGGCGCGGCGGGACCTGCTGCCACCATGCGCTCATGCGCACCGGGGTGACGACGAAGGGGCGGCTGACCGATACGGGTCTCGTCGCCGAGGCGCTGGGCGTCGACCGCGCCTCGCCGCCGCTTCCCGACTGGGCCACGGAATGGACCGGCGCGGACGCGACGCGGCCCTGGCCGCCGGCGATCTGAGGCGAAGGGCACGCTTCGGCGCGCCGCCCGATTGACGTTTACAAACGGCAACCGCGCGCGGAGAGTGCGGGCATGACCGTGCTCACCGAACCGGGGCCCCTGCCGCCCGTGGCGGACCTCCCGCCCGAGGGGCGGCGGCGTGTCTGGGGGTGGTGGGCCTTCGACTGGGCGAGCCAGCCTTACAACACGCTTCTGCTGACGTTCATCTTCGGGCCCTACGTCAACGACCTGCTCGGCGACGGGACGGCGGCGCAGACCGCATGGGGCTACGGCGTCGGCGCGGCCGGCCTCGTGATCGCGCTCATGGCGCCGTTCCTCGGCGCCGTGGCCGACCTGTCGGGCCGCCGGATGCCGTTCATATGGCTCTTCTCGCTGATGTACGTCATCGGCGCGGCGGGCCTGTGGTATGCCGCGCCCGGCGACTTCAACCTCGTCGCGATCCTGTTCTTCTTCGCCATGGGCCTGATCGGGATGGAGTTCGCGACGATCTTCACCAACGCGCTTCTGCCGACGATCTGCCGGCGCGAGGACCTTGGCCGCGTCTCGGGCACCGGGTTCGCCTTCGGGTATCTCGGCGGGTTCGTTGCACTGGTCGGAATGCTCCTGCTCTTTGCCGAGAACGCCGAGACGGGAAAGACGCTGATCGGCCTCGACCCGGTGCTCGGCCTCGACGCGGCGGCGCGCGAGGGCACGCGCGCGGTGGGTCCGGGCACGGCGATCTGGTATGCCGTGTTCATGATCCCGTTCTTCCTTTGGGTGCGGGACCCCCGCCCCGCGAATGCAATCCCGGTGCGCCACGCGCTTGCCGGGGCATGGCCGGAGCTGCGCGCGACGCTCAGGTCGCTGCCGGGCGACCGCAGTCTTTTCGCCTATCTCGCCTCGTCGATGTTCTACCGCGACGCGCTGAACGGGATGTATGTCTTCGGCGGCATCTACGCGGCGGGCGTGCTGGGCTGGTCGGTCGTGGACGTCGGCATCTTCGGCATCCTGGCCGTTCTGACCGGTGCGCTTTTCGCGTGGCTCGGCGGCAAGGCCGACAGCGCGCTGGGGCCCAAACCGGTCATCGCGTTCAACGTCCTGATGCTGACGATGGTCGCCGTGGGCGTCGTCTTCATCGGCCGCGACAGCGTGTTCGGCATCGCCGTGGGGCCGGACAGCCGCGCCCCGGACATCGCGTTCTACGTCCTCGGCGCGCTGATCGGGGCGGGCGGCGGCTCGCTGCAATCCTCCTCCCGCACCATGATGGTCCGGCAGGCCAGCCCCGAACGCATGACCGAGGCCTTCGGTCTCTATGCGCTTGCCGGAAAGGCCACGTCCTTCATCGCCCCGCTTTCGATCGGGGTCGTCACGCAGATCACCGGCAGCCAGCAGATGGGCGTGACGCCGCTGGTCGTTCTGTTCGCCATCGGGCTCGTGCTGCTGATCTGGGTCGATCCCGACGGACGCAGTGCGGATCCGTCACCGGGGGCGCACGCATGAGGCGCGCGACCGGGCTTCTCGCCGCGATGACGCTTCTTGCCGGGGCTTGCACGGCAAGCCTGACCGCGCCGCCGCTCGACGCCACGATCTCGGGCATGCAGGCGCGCGAGTTCTTCGGGGCAGAACGTCACGGCTCCCCGGACGAGGCCGAAGTGATCGGCTTCTACTCCAACGGCTGCGTGGCGGGGGCCGAGGCCCTGCCCGAGACCGGCCCGACATGGCAGGCGATGCGCCTTTCGCGCAATCGCAACTGGGGCCATCCGGAACTGATCGACTACGTTACCTCGCTCAGCCGTCAGGTGGCCGAAACGACGTCGTGGAACGGGCTTTACGTCGGCGACATGAGCCAACCGCGCGGTGGCCCGATGCTGACCGGACATGAGAGCCATCAGTCCGGCCTCGACGCCGACATCTGGATGCTGCCCGCGCGCGACCTGACCCTCGGCACGGCCGAGCGCGAAAGCCTCAGCTCCATCTCCGTGCGCGCCCAGCGCGGCGCGTGGGTGTCGGACAACTGGACGCCGGATCATGCGCAGGTGCTGCGGCTGGCCGCGCGCGATCCGCGGGTCGAGCGCATCTTCGTGACCACCGGCGTAAAGGTCTGGCTCTGCCGGAACGAGACCGGGGACAGGAGCTACCTCAACCGGATCCGCCCGGCGGGAGGGCACCATTACCATTTCCATGTGCGGCTCGCCTGTCCCGCCGGATCGCGCGGATGCGAGCCGCAGGAGCCGCCTCCGCCGGGCGACGGCTGCGACGAGGCCGAGGCGCGCGCCGCCGCGATCCTGAACCCGCCGCCGCCCCGGCCCGGCGATATCCCGGCCCGCCCCGCGCCGCCGGGTCCGCCACGGGGCAACGGCGTCACGATGTCGGAAGTCCCGCGCCAGTGCCTCGCGCTTCTCAGCGGATTTCCGTGAACCACGCCGGATTGCGCCTCGGTCTGGCCGCGGCGCTCGCCTTGTCGTTCGCGTCCCCCGGCGCGAGCGCGCCGCGCCTGCTGGGCGACACCACGCTTTCGATACCGCAGAACGCCGCGTTCGGCGGGCTGTCGGCCATCGTGATGGACCCCGACGGCGCGGGGGCGGTGGTCATGTCGGACCGCGCGACGATGTTCGAGATCAGCTTCGCGCGGGGGGCGGGACAGGGGCGGGTGACGGCGGTGACCCTCATGCGGTCAAGCCCCCTGGCAGACGCCGAGGGGCGGTTGCCGCTGCGGCCCGACCGGATGGACGCCGAGGGGCTGGCGCGGCTGCCGGACGGACGCCTCGCCCTGTCCTTCGAGGGCGACATGCGCATCGCGATCCACGGGCGCGACGGCCGCGAGCGTCTGCGCATCGCGCCGCCGCCCGGATCGGACGCGCTGCCCCGAAACGGCGCCTACGAGGGCCTTGCCGCGGACAGTCTCGGCCGCCTCTACACGCTTGCCGAACACGCGCCGGGTCGTGGACCGACGCCCCTGTTCCGCCACGCGTCCGGCGTATGGGAGCGTTACGGCAACATCCCCCGCTTCGGCACGTTCCGCCCGGTCGGTCTCGATTTCGACGACCGCGGGCGTCTCTACGTGCTCGAGCGGCGCTTCTCGCTTGGCGGCTTCGCCTCGCGCATCACGCGGTATCCGGCCGGTGAGCATGGCCCGGGCCCGGGCGAGGTCGTGCTTCTGACGCCCACGGGGCGGCACGGGAACCTCGAGGGTCTCGGCCTCTGGCGCCGTTCCGACGGCACCCTCGTCGCCTCGGCGGTGTCGGACAACGGTTTCCGAAGGCCCGACGCCACCCGCCTCGTGGAATACGTCATCCCGGACTGACCGTTCAGCGTCCGGGGATGTCCTCGCGTTTGCCCGAATAGTCCCAGTCGTCCATGATCTGAAGCGCCTGTTCGGCGGTCTCGACGAAGCGGAACAGCTGCAGGTCCTCGGGGGCGATGGTGCCGGCCTCGGCCAGCGCCTGCCAGTTCACGACGTCACGCCAGAACGCCTCGCCGAACAGCAGGACCGGCACGCGCTCCATTCGCCCGGTCTGGATCAGGGTCAGGCTTTCGAACAGCTCGTCAAGGGTTCCGAAACCGCCGGGAAAGACCGCGATCGCCTTGGCCCGCAGAAGGAAGTGCATCTTGCGGATGCCGAAATAGTGGAAGTTGAAGCACAGTTCGGGCGTCACGTATCGGTTCGGCACCTGCTCGTGCGGCAGGACGATGTTCAACCCGATGGAACAGCCGCCGGCCTCGGACGCGCCACGGTTCCCGGCCTCCATCACGCCGGGGCCGCCGCCCGTGACGATCACGTTCTGCGTGCACCCGGTCTCGACCGAGCGCTCGGTGACGGCGCGGGCGAAGCGGCGGGCCTCCTCGTAGTAGCCGCTCATGGCGGACAGCTTGCCCTTGCGCGCGCCTTCGCGGCTTTCCGGGCTGGGGATGCGCGCGCCGCCGAACAGGACGATCGTCGATTCGATCCCCCGCGCGTCGAGTTCCAGTTCTGGCTTCAGCAGTTCGAGCTGAAGGCGGACGGGCCGCAATTCCTCGCGCAGCAGGAAGTCGGGGTCGTCGAAGGCAAGCCGGTAGGCGGGGGAACGCGCCTGCGGCGTGTCCGGCGCGTGCCGCGTGGATTCCAGGTCCTGATCGGCATGGCGGAAAGGTCCTTGGGGCGGGTCGTCCTTCATGTCCTGTCCTCTCGGGGTCGCGGCCTACAGGACGTAGCCCGGCCCCGCCCGGATTGCCAGCCGCCGGAACCGCGGCTATAGCCCCCGAAACCAACAGACCACGCCCCGGAGGTGCGCCCATGTCGATCGCCCAGCTCGAGACCGCCATCGAAGCCGCCTGGGAGGCGCGCGATACGATCACCCCCGCCACGAAGGGCGAGACCCGCGACGCCATCGAGGCGACGCTTCACGCGCTCGACCAGGGCGAGCTGCGCGTGGCCGAGCGCGGCGAGGACGGCACTTGGCACGTCAACCAGTGGGCCAAGAAGGCCGTGCTGCTCGGCTTCCGCGTTCAGGACATGGGCGTGCAGACCGGCGGGCCGCAGGGCGGCACCTGGTGGGACAAGGTCGACAGCAAGTTCGCCCATTGGGGTGAGGCGCAGTGGAAGGCCGCGGGGTTCCGGGCCGTTCCGACCTGCGTCGTGCGCCGCTCGGCCCATATCGGGCGCGGCGTGGTCCTGATGCCCTGCTTCGTGAACCTCGGGGCCTATGTCGACGAGGGCACGATGGTCGACACGTGGGCGACCGTGGGCTCCTGCGCGCAGATCGGCAAGAACGTGCACCTGTCGGGCGGCGTCGGCATCGGCGGGGTTCTGGAACCGATGCAGGCCGGCCCCACCATCATTGAGGACAACTGCTTCATCGGAGCGCGTTCGGAGGTGGTGGAAGGCGTCATCGTGCGCGAGGGCTCCGTGCTGGGCATGGGCGTGTTCCTCGGGCAGTCCACCAAGATCGTCGACCGCGAGACCGGCAATGTCTTCTACGGCGAGGTTCCCAGCGGCTCGGTCGTGGTGGCGGGCACCATGCCGTCGAAGAACGGCGTGAACCTGTATTGCGCCGTGATCGTGAAGCGCGTGGACGAGAAGACGCGCGCGAAGACCTCCATCAACGAGCTTCTGCGGGACTGAGCGGCCGGCGGCGTCACGCAGGGCCACCGATCTGCGTCTTGCGGGTCGTGCGGACATGAGGAGAGCGAAGGATGCAAGGACTTGGCCTGTTGATGTCGATCGTGGTCGGCGGCTTCGCCGGCTGGATCGCCGAGCGCATCATGAAGGCCCGGCACGGTCTTCTGAAGAACATCGTCCTGGGCATCCTGGGCGCGCTTCTGGGAAATTTCATCCTGACCAACCTGACGGGCGAAACGCTGCCGGGCATCTTCGGCCAGCTCATCGTCGCCGTGGCGGGGGCGTCGATCCTGATCTTCGTGGGGCGGGCGATCACCCGCCGCTGAAGACCTCGGCCGCGCCGGAACCGGTCCGCGGCGGGGCTCCGCACGACAGGGCAAGGCCACCGGGTCATGGTGACCACGGGGCTTTCCGCAGAGAATAGGCGCGGCAGGCCCCGACCGCATGGGGGCCGACCGTCCCCCTCGGTCCGGTGCGCTTGCGCTTGACACCATCGCGGCATCCGCGCATCCCGCGACGATGGCGAAGGATCCAAAGACACCGCGCAGACAGGACGTCTACACCCTCGTGGTCGAGGTCGGACGGACGGCGGGAGACGGCCTGCCCGACCGGTCCACCGGGGCGGCCCTGCTGTGCTATGCCGCCGGGATCGACGAGGCCGAGGCCGTCCGCGAGACCGTGGCCGTGCTGAAGCAGGCCGACCTCGCTCCGCTCGACGTGTCGGGCTACGGCACCCGAAGCGACCGCGAGGCCGCGGGCGAGGAGATCGGCGAGGAGGACGCTGCGCTGATGCAGCGCGCGCTGCAGGAGAACGCCGTGATCGTCGTGCAGATGACCCCGTTCTTCGAAGGCGACGAAGCCCGCCGCGACTGACGCGGGATCAGGTGACGAAGCTCTGCGCCCGCGCGGTGCGCGACAGCAGGGTCCGCGCCGCCGCCCGGTCCAGCAGCGGTAGGGACGGCGCGCAATCCCGCGCCACGGGCCGCGCGCCTGCCGGGGGCGCGTCCTCGGCGGCAAGGACCTCCAAAAGGAAAGCGGTCTCCACGCGGCAGCGCGAGATGCGGATGCAGGCGGGATCGTCGAGCATCAGGTGGTGGAAGCGCCGCAGCGGCTGGTTACGGTCGTGCCGCGCCGCGACGCCGGGAACGAGGTCGCCCGCGCGCACCAGAACCGCGTCGGTCCCGGCCAGATACTCCACGTCCGCACCCTGCCGCACGAGGCGCGTGTCGGGCGTGACGCAGATGTCGGCCTCGAGCCCGAAATAGGGCGCACGCAGCAGGATCGGCGCGGTGCGGCCAAGGCACAGCCTCTCGCGCACGTCGGTCCAGCGGACGACATGCGGGGTGCCGTCATCGCCAAGGACGGTCATGCCGGGCGCGATTTGCTCAACCGGCATGTTCCCGTCGGGCGTGGCGATCCTCGCGCCGGAGCCGATCCCCGGAAGATCGGTGGCGGGAACGGGATGGGTGGCCACCGCCGCCACGTTCGCGATTTCGGAAAAGCCCTGCGCGCGCGGAAACGCCTCGTCGAGGCGGGGAGGCCGCGCCACACGGGTGCGGACCTTCCGGCGCAGGCCCGTGTCGGCGTTGAGCAGGTCGATCACGCCGTGCCGGCCCTGGGCGCAGGCGACGATCCTGAGGATCAGCACCTCTCCGGGCGCCGCGAACCCCGGAGGCGTCGCGACATCCACGGCGCCGCCATGGAGCACGCGCAGGGCGCCGTCCGGCATCAGGTAGGCGGCGATCGCCCGGTTCTCCGGCGCCGCGCCCTGCCATATCCGGACGGGCCGCCCCGCGACGCGCGGGGCCGCGATCTCGAGCCAGAGGGTCAGGGCCTGAAGCGGCGCATCTCGCGGAGCGCTGTGGACGGCGAAGCCCCGCAGCGCCAGCGGGCCACCCTTCTGCCAGATCGCGGCCCAGGCCATGCGCCGCTCAGCCCCGGGATCGGCGCGAGCGGAGGCCTGGGGCCCGCGCGCCGATGCCCGGAAGGAAGTGCTGGCCGATTGCCATCCGTCTGGTCCGCCCGTTTCCTGCCGGTGGCGGTACAATGGCGGCGGACCGTGGCCTGCGAACAGCCCTTGCCTGCCCCTTTGTCTCGCGGCGCTCGCCTCGCATGTCCCGGCGCCTTCTTTCGACGATCCTAGCAGATCCGCGCTCATCCGGTGAGCGCCCGCATCGTCCTCCGGGGCCATTGTGCCTTCCGCGCCACGGCGTTACCCCTGCCGAAAAGCCCGAAGATGCGGAGCCGAGCACATGACCACCGACCCGGTCGACCTGACAGCGTCCCTCGTCCGATGCCCCAGCGTCACGCCCGACGAGGCGGGCGCGCTGCAGCTGCTGGAGGATGCGCTGACGCGGGCCGGCTTCGCCTGCACCCGCGTCGACCGCGAGGGGACGCCGAACCTCTTTGCGCGCTGGGGCGCGCGGAACGCCAGGAAGTCCTTTGGCTTCAACGGCCATACCGACGTGGTGCCCTTGGGCGATCCCGCGGACTGGACGCATCCGCCCTTTTCCGCGCATCGCGAGGACGGATGGCTTTACGGACGGGGCGCGACCGACATGAAGTCGGGCGTCGCGGCCTTCGTCGCGGCCGCGATCGACCTCGTGACCGAGGCGCCGCCGGACGGCGCGATCGTCATCGCCATAACGGGCGACGAGGAAGGGCCGGGACAGGACGGCACCCGCGCAATCCTCGACTGGATGGCGACGGCCGGCGAGCGGATGGACGTCTGCATCGTGGGCGAGCCGACCTGCCCCGAAGTGATCGGCGACATGATCAAGATCGGGCGGCGCGGCTCGATGAGCGCGCATTTCGAAGTGACGGGCAAGCAGGGGCACTCCGCCTACCTGCACAAGGCGTTGAACCCGATGCCGGCCGTGGCGCTTCTGGCACACAGGCTCTCGACGCATGGTCTGGACGGGGGCACCGAGCATTTCGATCCCTCCACGCTGTCGGTCACGACGATCGACACCGGCAACCCCGCGACGAACGTGATCCCCGCCCGGACGCGGATGACCGTGAACCTCCGGTTCAACGACCTTCACACCGGCGCCTCGCTGACCGGCTGGCTGCGCGAGGAGGCGGACAAGGTCGCGCAGGAGACCGGCACGGCGATCTCCATGCGCGCACATGTCTCGGGCGAAGCGTTCCTGACCCCGCCGGGCGCGCTGTCCGACCTCGTCTCGGGCTCCGTCGAGGCCGAGACGGGACGGCGGCCCGTGCTGTCCACGACGGGCGGCACCTCGGACGCGCGTTTCGTGAAGGATCACTGTCCCGTCGTCGAGTTCGGCCTGGTCGGTCACCGGATGCACGAGGTGGACGAGCGTGTGTGGGAGCAGGACATCCGCGACCTCAAGGCGATCTACCGAAGGATCCTGGGCGACTACTTCGCCGCCTGAGCCCTCGGGGCGCCCTGCGAGGGGGCGCTGCCCCCGCCGCGCGTTCCGCGCGTCTCCCCCGGAGTTTTCCTGCAAGGATGAAGCGTGAAGGCCGCTTTCCGGCGGCCCGGCGGCGTCGCCTCGCCGGAGGCCCGGCCGGGGGGGCGGCAGGGGTCCATTTCCCCGATGACCTGCCGCGCGCGCCGTGCTAACCCGGCGCCATGTCCGGCATTCCCACCAAGGCCCAGATCCTAGACTGGATCGCCGCGAATCCGGCGGCGAACTCGAAGCGCGACATCGCGCGGGCGTTCAACATCAAGGGCGCGGCGCGCATCGACCTGAAGCGCGTGCTGAAGGAACTCGAGGAGGAGGGCCACCTCGAGAAGCGCCGCAAGACCTACCGCGACCCCGACAGGCTGCCGCCGGTCAGCGTGCTGCAGGTGCAGGGCCCCGACGAGCTTGGCGACGTGTTCTGCCGTCCGCTGGAGTGGCACGGCGAGGGGCCGGCGCCGCGCATCTTGTTCTCGGCGCGCGCGACGGACCCGGCGGTGGGCGAAGGCGACCGCATCCTCGCGCGGCTGCAGGAGGTCCCGGGCGAGGATTACCAGTACGTCGCCCGGCTGATCCGGCGGATCGGGACCAATCCGCGGCGGATCCTCGGTGTCTACCGCCAAGGCGCCGAGGGCGGGCGGATCGTGCCGATCTCGAAGGGCGCCGACCGCGAGTGGCAGGTCAGGCCCGGCGACACGCATGGCGCGAAGGACGGCGAGCTGGTCGAGGCCGAACAGGCCGGTCCCAAGGGCCGCCTGGGCCTCGCCCGGGCGCGGATCACCGACCGGATTGGCGATCCTGGCGCGCCGAGGGCCGTGAGCCTGATCGCGATCCACGAGCACGGCATCCCCGACGCCTTCCCCGACGCCGTCGTCGCCGAGGCCGACGCGGCGAAGCCCGCCGGCCTTGCGGGACGCGAGGATTTGCGCGACCTCGCGCTTGTCACCATCGATCCGTCCGATGCGCGGGACCGCGACGACGCGGTCCTCGCGCATCCCGACGCGGACCCGGCGAACAGGGGCGGCCACGTCATCTGGGTCGCGATCGCCGATGTCGCGCATTACGTCCGCTACGGCAGCGCACTGGACCGTGAGGCGCGCAGGCGCGGCAACTCCACCTATTTCCCCGACCGTGTCGTGCCGATGCTGCCCGACACGCTGTCCGGCGACCTGTGCAGCCTGCACGAAGGCGTGCCGCGGGCCTGCATCGCCGTGCGCATGGTGATCGACGCCGAGGGCGAACTGAGGTCCCACGACTTCGTGCGCGGGCTCATGCGGTCGCGCGCGTCGCTGGAATACGCCGAGGTTCAGGCCGCGAAGGACGGCGACGCGACCGAGCGGACGCAGGATCTCGTGGGCGACGTGATCGAACCGCTCTATGCCGCCTACGACGCCCTGCGCGCCGCGCGCCAGAAGCGCCAGCCGCTCGACCTCGACCTGCCGGAGCGTCGCATCGAGCTGGACGACAGGGGGCGCGTCGCCTCCGTGGCCTTCAAGGACAGGCTGGACGCGCACCGCCTGATCGAGGAGTTCATGGTGCTTGCGAATGTCGCGGCCGCGCGCACGCTGGCCGCGAAGCGTGTCCCGCTTCTCTACCGTGTGCACGAGGAGCCGGCGCCCGAGAAGATCGAGGCACTGCGCGAGACGGCGCAGGCCGCCGGCCTGACGCTTGCCAAGGGCCAGGTGCTGCAGACCTCGCAACTGAACCGTCTTCTGGCGCAGGCCGAGGGCACCGAGCACGACGAGCTGATCAACCTCAGCACGCTGCGTTCGATGACGCAGGCCTATTACAGTCCCGACAATTTCGGCCATTTCGGCCTCGCGCTGACGCAATACGCGCATTTCACCTCGCCGATCCGCCGGTATTCCGACCTCGTGGTGCACCGCGCACTGATCGAGGCGCATGGCTGGGGCCGCGACGGCCTGAAACCCGAGGAGATCGAGCGGCTCGACGAGACCGCCAAGCACATCTCCGAGACTGAGCGGCGATCGATGACGGCCGAACGCGACACGACCGACCGCTACCTCGCGGCCTACCTTTCCGACAGGGTGGGCGCCGAGTTCACGGGCCGGATCAGCGGCATCGCGCGCTTCGGGGCCTTCGTGAAGCTGGACGAGACCGGGGCGGACGGGCTCTTGCCGATGCGCGCCATCGGTCACGAATACTTCCACCATGATGCCGAAAGCCAGACGCTGATGGGCGCGGACAGCGGCATCGTGATCGGGATCGGCGACCGGGTGAAGGTGAAGCTGGCCGAGGCGGTTCCGGTGACGGGCGGCCTGACGCTGGAGCTGATCGAGCTGGAGGACCGGGCGATGCCGCGCCGTCCGGGCCGCGCGCGAAAGGGTGCGCCCCCGCGCCGCAAGGAGGCGAAGGCCGCGAAGAAGCGTGGCAAGCTTCGCAAGAAGGCCGCGCGCAAGGCCTGAGCGGCGGAGCTTGCGGCAAGACCCCGCGCATCGCGTTTCGACCATTCGCGCGGGCCTGTGACTACCGCCTTGTTTGGGCTATGCTCCACCGCGATCGAGCAAGAATGGACCGCAAATCATGCGCGGCGCGACAGCACTTTTCCTGAGCACTCTCGCATTCGGCCTTCCCGCCCTCGCGCTTCCGCCGGTGTCCTCGCCGGTGCCGAAGCCCCGCCCCGAATTGCGGACCCTCGCCGTGTCGACGGCGGCGGAACGGCGCGTGCCCTCGGCGCTGGCCGTGGCCAGTTCGCTGCGGCCCGTCCTGCGCGGCGCGGCGCCCGACGGCTTCGCCCGGACCCGGACGGCCACGGTCGCGACCGTCGAGGCGTCGGATCCCGGCTTTCGCCGGTGGATCGCCGATTTCCGGACCAGCGCCATCGCCCGCGGGATCCGCCCCGAAACCTTCGACCGCGCCTTTGCCGGCGTCGAGCCGGTGCGCCGCGTGGTCGAGCGCGACCGCAACCAGGCGGAGTTCAGTCGCACGCTCTGGGATTACCTCGACGGCGCCGTGTCCGACACCAGGGTCAGGAACGGACGCGCCGCGGTCGCCGAGCATCGCGACACGCTGGCCCGGATCGAACGTCGCTACCGCGTCGATGCCGAGGTCGTGGTCGCGATCTGGGGCCTGGAAAGCGCCTATGGCGCGGTCAGGGGATCGACGGACATCATCGCGGCGATGGCGACGCTGGCCCATGACGGCCGCCGCCGGGACTTCTTCGAGGAGCAACTGATCGCGGCCTTGCGCATCCTGCAGGCGGGCGACGTGGCGCCGCGGCAGATGACCGGATCGTGGGCCGGGGCGATGGGCCACACCCAGTTCATGCCGACAAGCTACCTCGAGCACGCGCAGGATTTCGACGGCGACGGAAGGCGCGACATCTGGTCGGACGATCCCACCGATGCGCTGGCCTCGACCGCGGCCTATCTCGCGCATTTCGGCTGGACCTATGGCCAGCCCTGGGGCGTCGAGGTGCGGCTGCCGCAGGGGTTCGACTATTCCCAGACCGGCGAGCGCGTGCGGCGCGGCGCAGGATTCTGGCGCGCGCGCGGCGTCACCCTCGCCGATGGCGGCAGGGTGCCCGATCACGGTGATGCGTCGATCCTCCTGCCTGCGGGCGCGAGCGGGGTCGCCCTGATGATCTTCGACAATTTCCGGGTGATCGAGCGCTACAACCCCGCCGACGCCTACGTGATCGGCGTCGGGCACCTTGCCGACCGCATCGCCGGCGGGCCGGCATTCCGGGCCGGGTGGCCTCGGGGTGACCGCGCCCTCAGCGGGGACGAGCGCCGCGAGTTGCAGCGCCGCCTGACCGCGGCCGGTTTCCCGACGGACGGCGTCGACGGTGTCGTGGGGCCGAACACGATCGAGGCGGTGCGCCGATACCAGCAGGCCTCGGGCGTCGTGCCCGACGGATACGCCTCGCTGAGGCTTCTGGAACGGCTGCGCTAGCGCTCAGGCATCGACGGGCCTGAGCATGTCGCCGACGGCGATCGACCCAGGCCGGATCACTTCCGCGCACCAGCCGCCATGCCCGCGCATCGCGTTATAGCCGCCGGGGCCCAGCGCCTCCTCCATCCGCGAGCATGGCGCACAGGGCCCGGTGATCTGCAGGACCGCACCTCCGAGGCGGAACGCGCGCCCGCGCAGCGCGGACAGGTTGATGCCGGAGATCACGAGGTTCCGGCGCAGCGTCCCGGGCGCGACGTCCTCCAGACCGGCGAGCGCCGCGATGACGGGAAGATGCTCGGCCTGGATCAGCGTGACGGCGCGTTTTCGGGCGTGGCCGTGGTCGCCGCGCAGACCCTCCGGCGCGATCTCGGCCGAGTCGGCGATCGTGACGCCTGTCCGTCGCGCAGGCCGGAGGCAGATCCGCTCGAGGCGGCCTGACCTCGCGTGGCGGGCGGTGAGGCTTGCGATGGTTTCCATGACCACCGGGATAGCGCATGGCGGACTCGACTCCCAGCCTGCGCGGCCCTAGGATTGGAACAAAGCATGAACAGTCTGCCACCATGCCCTCTCAGCACACCGACACCAAGACCCGGCGCATCCTGTCGCTCTGGTTCCCGCGCCTCGCCGCCGAGCGGGTGCTGCGGCTGGAACCCGCCCTCTCCGAAACCCCGCTCGCCGTGGTGTCGGAAACGGGGAACCTGCGCCTTGTCGCTTCGCTCAACACCGCCGCCGAGGTGCGCGGCCTGCACCGACAGCAGCCGCTGAGCGAGGCGGCGGCGCTGTGTCCGGACCTCGTGACGCGGCCCAGCGATTCATCCGCCGAGACCGCCTTTCTCGCCGCGCTTCGTCGCTGGGCGGGCAAGTTCAGTCCCTGGGTGGCCGAGGAGGCGCCCGAAGGACTGATGGTCGACCTGACGGGCTGCGCGCATCTCTTCGGCGGCGAGGAGGCGCTTTTCGCCCAGGTGGAGCAGGACTGCGCCGACCTGGGCCTGACAGTGCGCGCGGGCATCGCCGACACGGCGGGCGCAGCCTGGGCGCTTGCGCGGTTCGCGACGGGGGCCGCGGGTCCGACCCGAAGCGGGGACGCCATCGACCAGGAGGCGCGGGCAACCCGCTCGCGCGCGGCGAGGCGGCACTGGACGAAGGGCGGCGGCGCACCCCCGCGCGCGCGCCACAACGGCGCACAGGCCCGGATCGCGCGGCCGGGGGCGACACGGCAGGCGCTGGCCTCACTGCCCGTGGCCGCCCTGCGCGTGCAGCCGGCAACGGCGCAGGGCCTTGCCCGCCTCGGCCTCAGGCAGATCGGCGATCTTCTTGGAATGCCGCGTGCCGGCCTCGCCCGGCGCTTCGGCTCGGACCTGGTGCGGCGTCTCGACCAGGCCCTGGGCGTCGAGCCCGAACCGATCTCGCCCGCGGGCGCGCCGCTCCATTTCGCCGTGCGTCTCAGCCTGCCGGACCCGATCGGCCTCGAGGCCGACATCCTCGCCGGGCTCGACCGCCTGCTGCCCGTCCTGTGCGGCAGGATGCGCGCCCAGGGCCGGGGCGCGCGGCGCGTTCGGCTGGAGCTGTCGCGCGTCGATGGCGGCAGCCAGACCCTGGAGGTGGGTCTCGCCCGCCCCGCGGACCACCCCGGCCGGATCCGCTCCCTGTTCGAGCTGAAGACAGGCGAGATCGACGCAGGCTTCGGCATCGACCGCCTGCGCCTCTCGGCGCCGCTGACCGAACCCCTTCATGCCACCGAACACAAGGGCGGCTGGGCGGTCAGCGCCGAGGCCGGCGCCCCTCGAGGCGATGAGCAGGCCATGGCCGACCTGGTCGCCCGGATCGGCGCGCGCGTCGGGCTCGAGGCGATCACCCGCGCCCGCCCCGCCGACAGCCACATCCCCGAGAAGACCGCAGCCATCCTTGCCGCCGCCTGGTCGGAGCCCGCGGCGGACTGGCCCCGGACGCCCCGGCCGCGCCCCCTGACGCTGTTCCGTCCCGAGCCGGTCCGCGCCCCCCAAGGCCCCGACATTCCCGCCGAGTTCGCCTGGCGCGGACGCCGCCTGCGCACCCGCGCCGCCACCGGCCCGGAACGGATCGCCCCCGAATGGTGGCTCGACGATCCCGACTGGCGCTCGGGCGTGCGGGACTACTGGCGCGTCGTGACCGAGGACGGCGCGGCGCTTTGGCTCTACTATGCCCATGGCGCGCCGGGAGGCGGCCTCGGCACGGGCGACGGATGGTTCGCCCACGGCGACTTCGGATGAGGAGAGAACACATGGCGGAAAACGGCGACCGAGGCTTCAGGGTCCGCGCACTGGGAGAGATCGCGATCCGCTGCCGGGACCTTCCCGCGATGACGGACTTCTACGAGAAGGTCATCGGGCTCGAACGCCTGTCCGGCAACGCCTCGGACGGCATCGTCTTCTTCCGCATCGCCGAGGGCTTCGGCGGCCACACCGCCGTCCTCGCCCTCTTCGCCGCAGAGGCCGGCGCCCCCGGGACGGGCGCGCGCTCCTCGCTGCACCACATCGCCCTCTCCCTGCCGTTCGAGGAACAGGACGCCGTCATGCGCTGGTACGACAGTCTCGGTCAGCCCTTCCGCATCGAACGTTTCGGCTGGATCGGCTGGCAGGGGATCTTCACAGAGGATCCCGAGGGCAACACCGTCGAAATCGTCGCCCACCATCCCGACTTGAAGACACGCTAGGCCTTCATCTTTCCTCAAATACCGCTCGGGGGAGCACGAGGGGGCAGACGGCCCCCTCGTCCCCGGAAAAGGAAATGCAGCCGCAGGCTGCGCCGCTCAGATCGCGGCCTTGCGCATCTCGTCGAGATAGACCTCGCGCAGCCGCGCCGCGACGGGTCCGGGGGTTCCCCGGCCGACCGGCGCGCCGTCGATTTCCACCACAGGCGTCACGAAGGCGGATGCCGAAGTGATGAATGCCTCGTCCGCCGCCTTCGCCTCCTCGATCGTGAAGGGCCGCTCCTCGACCTTCATCTGCGCCTCGGCCGCGAAGCGCAGGACGGCGGACCGCGTGATGCCGTGCAGGATCTCGTGGCCGAGATGGCGCGTGACGATGACGCCGTCCTTGACGATGTAGGCGTTGTTCGACGTGCCCTCGGTGACGTGGCCGTCCTCGACCATCCACGCGTCGTCGCATCCCGCGGCCTTGGCCATCATCTTGCCCATCGACGGATAGAGAAGCTGCACCGTCTTGATGTCGCGGCGGCCCCAGCGCTGGTCCTCGATCGAGATCACGCGGATCCCGGTACGCGCGGAAGGGCTTTCGGCGAGGCCGGGCTTGGACTGGGTGAACAGCACGACGGTCGGCGGCGTATCCTCGGGCGGATAGGCGAAGTCCCTGTCCGCAGCCGCACCCCGCGTGATCTGAAGGTAGATCAGGCCGTCCTCGATCGCGTTCCTCGCCACCAGCTGTCGGTGGATCTCCAGCAACTCGTCAGTCCCGACAGGCTCGGCCATGTCCAGCTCGCCCAACGACCGCTTCAGGCGTTGCGCGTGCCCGTCGAAGTCGATCAGCTTGCCGCCCAGAACCGACGTCACCTCGTAGACGCCGTCGGCGAACAGGAAGCCGCGGTCGAAGATGGACACCTTGGCGTCGTGCTCGGGCAGGTATTCGCCGTTGACGTAGACGGTTCTGGCGGCGGGGCTGGACATGGACGGACCTCCGGGCTTTGCCCGGCCTACTTCCCGCGTCCCTCCCGCAGCGTCAAGCCCGTTGCTCCGCCACGGGCCCGACGCTCCTCGTGCCGTCCATGATCTCGTCCGCGACATCGCCGCCATGCAGCACCGAGATGTCGCCGGTCGTCTCCAGCACGACGGCGCCCACCTCCGCCATCCGGCGAACGTTCGCCGCGCGCAGCTTGGCGATCAGGTCCTTTCGCTCGACCCTCGTGAAGTCCAGCGCAGCCTCGTCGATCCTTCCGTCGCGCATCAGCACCACGGGCGTGTTCTGGATCGCCGCCTCGGCCCTTTCCGAGACGAAGCGCAGGCGCGCGATGCCGTATTGCGCCGCGAAGAGGCCCGCCATCGCGCACATCGCCTGCACCAGCTGGCCCCAGTCCGTCGAACGCGACGCCCCGGCAAGAAGCGAGCCCATCGCGACCGTCATCACGAAGTCGAACGTCGTCATCTTCGAGAAGGATCGCAGGCCCACCACGCGGGTCAGGGCGATGATCCACACCATCGCCGCCACCGCAAGGACGGCGCCGCGCAGGGCGGCTTCGGGCAGGCTCGCGACAGGCTCCATCATCATTCCGATCCCCAAGGTCGCGGGACCAACGGTGATGCGGGCCGACCTGTTCCGCCCGGCCGCTCAGCCCCAGAGCGCGGGGTCGGTTGGCTGGATCGTCGAGCCCTCGAACCGAAGCGGCACCGGCCTGTCCTCCGCCAGCAGGAGCGGCCCGTCGAGGTCCACGATCTCGGCCCCCTGCGCCACCAGCATCGCGGGCGCCATGGCAAGCGACGAGCCCACCATGCAGCCCACCATCACCCGGAAGCCCAGCGCCTCGGCCTCGGCTTTCAGCGCCAGCGCCTCGGTCAGGCCGCCGGTCTTGTCGAGCTTGACGTTGACCATGTCGTACTTGCCGACCAGACCCGGCAGGCTTTCGCGGTCATGGCAGCTTTCGTCGGCGCAGACCGGAAGCGGACGCTCGATCTCCTGCAGCAGATCGTCCTGGCCCGCCGGCAGCGGCTGCTCCACCATCCCCACACCCAGCCGGAGGAGGTGCGGCGCGAGTTCGCTGTAGATGTCGGCGGTCCAGCCTTCGTTGGCATCGACGATGATCCGCGTGTCGGGCGCGCCTGCGCGCACGGCTTCCAGCCGCGTCATGTCCTCGGGCGTGCCGAGCTTGATCTTCAGGAGCGGCCTGTGCGCCTGCTTCGCCGCCTCGGCGCGCATCGCCTCGGGCGTGTCGAGCGACAGGGTGTAGGCCGTCGTCACGGCGCGCGGCGCCGGAAGGCCGGCAAGCTGGTGCGCCGGGCAACCATCGCGCTTGGCCTTCCAGTCCCACAGCGCGCAATCGACGGCGTTCCGCGCGGCACCGGCGGGCAGCGCGTCCTGCAGATCCTGCCGCGAGATGTCTTCGGGCAGACCCTCGATCTGCGCGGCCACGCTGTCCAACGTCTCGCCGTAACGGGCGTAGGGGACGCATTCGCCCCACCCGGTCACGCCCTCGCGCATCACGCGGACCGTCAGCACCCGGGCCTCCGTCCGCGATCCGCGCGAGATGGTGAAGGCCTGCGCCAGCCGGAAGGTATCGCGCGTGACCGAGATCATGTCGCGTCCAGAGCGTCGCAGAGCCTTGCCGCGCCCTGCCGGAACGGATCGACGGACGGCAGGCCCATGCGCTTCTCGACCTCCTCCAGATGCGTCAGCGCCTCGTCCTCGCCCATCGCGGCGGTGTTGATCGAGATGCCGACGATCTCGGCCTTGGGATTGGCGATCCGGGCGACGGGCAGAACGAGGTCGCGCAGCGCCTCCAGCGTCGGCATCCCGTATCCGGGCAGCCCGCGCATGTGCGCCCGCGTAGGCTCGTGGCTCAGGATCAGGGCGTCCGGCGCGCCGCCGTGGATCAGGGCCATGGTCACTCCGGAGTAGGAGACATGGAACAGGCTGCCCTGTCCCTCGATCATGTCCCAGTGGTCGTCGTCGTTGTCGGGCGTCAGCCATTCGATGGAGCCGGCCATGAAGTCGGCGATCACGGCGTCCAGCGGCACGCCCTCGCCGGTGATCAGGATGCCGGTCTGGCCCGTGGCGCGGAACGAGGATTTCCGCCCGCGCTTCTTCATCTCGAGGTCCATGGCGAGCGAGGTATACATCTTGCCGACCGAGCAGTCGGTGCCCACGGCAAGGCAGCGCCTGCCGGTGCGTGGAACGCCGCTGGCGATCGGGTATTTCACCGATGGCACCCGCACGTCGTGAAGCGTCCGGCCGGTGGCGCGCGCGACCGCGGCAAGGTCTTCCTCGTCGCGCAGCAGGTTGTGCAGGCCCGAGGCGAGGTCGAATCCCTCCTCGAGCGCCTGCACGAGGATCTTCTTCCACGCCTGCGAGATCATGCCGCCGCGATTGGCCACGCCGATCACGAGCGTCCGGGCACCTGCCGCCCTGGCCTGCGCAAGGTCCATGTCGGGCAGGCCGACGTCGGCCTTGCATCCCGCCATGCGGAACTGGCCCACCGCATTGTCGGGGCGCCAGTCGCGTATCCCTTGCGCGACCTTCACGGCAAGCTGGTCCGGCGCGTCGCCGAGGAAAAGTAGATAGGGCGTCTCGATCATCGCGGTGTCCCTCTGGATTCGATCACGGCGAGACTAGACCGGCCACGGACGGCGTTTCTGGAAAAGATGGCGCATGCAAGGCGTCAGACGCGAAAATTCACCCGCGTTCGGACAGTTGTGCGCATAATTCGTGCGCCGTGCGGACGATCATTCGGGCGGAAGCAGAGCCGCGGGCGGCTCGACGTCGCGCTCGAAGTCGACCGGGGCCGACGTGGCCGCGGCCGTGTTGCGCTTGAATTCGTAGCGCATCAGGTCCCCCTCGCGGACCGACGCGACGATCAGCGCCTGCGTCAGGTGCCGCGGGCCGTCGTAGATGTCGATCAGGCCGCGCAGGCGCGGGACCTCGGCGGCATCGACCGCAAAGCCCGTGTCCGAATAGTCGAGGATCGGAAACGCGTGGTCGCCGACATGGACGACCCTCGTCGCGCGCTTGCGCCGGGTCTGGCGCCGCGCAGCATCGAGCTGCCTTTGCAGATCCTCGGGAAGGAAGTCCGTCATGTCTCGCGTGCCCCGGCTTGAAGACCGTCTGGCCGCAGGATGCCCGTTCGGCCCGACAGGTCAATTTCAAGCCGCGCTCCGGGTTCCGATCCCGCATGAATGAATTTTCTCCGATGCGCGCTGGCAACACCGGGGGCGGCGCCTTCGGTCATTGCCATCGTCACTGTTTATCTACAATAACTGGTTATCAGTCGCGGCATCCGACGCGGACAGCCGCGTCCGAGCCTTCACCCGCCAAGGACCTTGCCGCACCATGAGACCGATCCCACGAGGCACCGCCGAGGCGATCATCGAAGCGGGGCACCCGGTGCTCGCATTCCTCAACACTGTCTCGGACGACGGCAAGACACGCCGCCACGACACTTTCGAAACCGGAGAGGACCTCCTGTCGCATCTTCGGCTCTGCGGGCTGAACGGAGCCGCGGACACGCGCGCCGCGGGGCAGTTGCACGCGCTCATGGCGCTGCGCGAGGCCGCCTATGCCGTCCTGTCCGCGCTTGCGGCGGGACGGCGTCCGCCGCACGAGGACCGTCTGGCAGTGGAGACCGCGATCAAGTCGGCGATGCAGGACGCGACGCTCGACATGAACGCGGGACGTCCGGCGTGGCGGGCGGGACCGATGGGCGGGCTGCACGACCACGTCGCGCTCGCCATCGCGGACTTCATGCTGGGGGACACGCTCGCCCGCCTGCGCGAGTGCCGGCGCTGCACGCATCTGTTCCTCGATCACGGCCGGGGAACAGGGCGGCGCTGGTGCTCGATGGCGAGGTGCGGAAATCGCGCGAAGGCGCAAGGGTTCCGCGACAGGCGACGCGCCGGCGTCTGACCTGTGTGCGCTCATGCGGGACGCGCCCTGCGGACGTTGCGGTGTCGCCATGGGCGTCGCGGACCTATCTATGTTCATGACGCGAAGAATGGAGTGACAGATGGGTCTCTTGGTAGACGGCGAATGGCACGACCAGTGGTTTGACACGAAATCCACCGGCGGGGCCTTCAAGCGACAGGAATCGCAGTTCCGCAACTGGGTCACGCCCGACGGCGCCCCCGGACCGACCGGCAGGGGTGGTTTCGCGGCCGAGAGCGGGAGATACCACCTCTACGTCTCCCATGCCTGCCCCTGGGCGAACCGGACGATGATCTTCCGCGCGCTGAAGGGCCTCGAGGCTCATATCGACGTCTCAGTCGTGCATCCCGACATGCTGGGCGAGGGCTGGAGCTTCGCGCAGGATTTTCCCGGCGCGACCGGAGACCATCTGTTCGGATCGGAGCACATGCGCGAAATCTACCAGCGCACCGATCCCCATGTGACCACCCGCGTCACCGTTCCGGTCCTGTGGGACACGAAGTCCGGGCAGATCGTGTCCAACGAAAGCGCCGAGATCATTCGGATGTTCAACTCCGCCTTCGACGGCATCACCGGAAACACGCGCGACTTCTGCCCCGAGGGCTTGCGCCCGCGCATCGACGAGGTGAACGCGCGCGTCTACTCGGACATCAACAACGGCGTCTACAAGGCCGGCTTCGCCACCACGCAGGCGGCCTACGACAAGGCCGTGCAGGCGCTGTTCGAGGGGCTGGACTGGGCCGAGGGGATCCTGGCCGAAAACCGCTACCTTGCAGGCGACCGCGTGACCGAGGCCGACTGGCGGCTCTTCACGACGCTAGTCCGGTTCGATGCCGTCTACCACCTGCACTTCAAGTGCAATCGGCGCCGGCTGATCGACTATCCCAACCTCTGGGCCTATGCGCGCGAGCTCTACCAGTGGCCGGGCGTCGCGGAGACCGTGCACTTCGACCACATCGTGCGGCACTATCACTACAGTCACGAAACCATCAATCCGCACCGGATCGTTCCGATCAACCCCGTGATCGACTGGTCGGAGGCGCATGGACGCGGGGCCTTGAAGGCAGCCTGAGGAAAGGGTCTAGATCGGGCCGTTGCCAACAGGCGAGGCGCGATGCGCGACACCGTTCCGATCCGTGACCATGGCGGCGGCCTAGATGCCGCCACCGCCCGTTTCGGCGGCCTTCGCCGGGATTGGCTGGACCTGTCCACCGGGATCAACCCGGTGCCCTACCCGGTCGGCCAACTTTCCGGCGGCGCGTGGACGGATCTGCCCGACAGGGCCGCGGCCGACCGCCTGCTTTCTGCGGCGCGATCGTTCTGGAACGTGCCCGACGGGGCTGGGATCGTCGCGGCTCCGGGGGCGAGCGCGCTGATCGCGAGACTGCCCGGCCTGGTCGAAGGATGCCGCGCGGCGATCCCCGGCCCCACCTACAACGAACACGCAGCAGCCTTCCGCGCCGCCGGATGGGAGGTCGTGGAGACCGGCGAGGCCGAGGTGCGCGTCGGCGTTCACCCCAACAATCCCGATGGCCGTCACTTCAACGCGCGAGACATCGGCGGACGCCGCCTGACCGTGATCGACGAAAGCTTCTGCGAAACCTGCCCGGATGCGTCCCATGCCGGGCGCACAGCCGAGTCCGGCGTCGTCGTCCTGAAGAGTTTCGGCAAGTTCTGGGGCCTGGCCGGGTTGCGCCTCGGGCTGATGATCGGACCACCCGAGACCTGCGCCCGGATGCAAGAGGCGCTCGGGCCTTGGGCGGTGTCGGGCCCGGCGCTGGAAATCGGCGCCCGCGCGCTCGAGGATCCGGGCTGGGCCGGGGCGACACGGCAACGGCTTGCCCGCGATGCGGCGCGGCTCGACGCCATGATGACGGCCAAGGGCGCGGAGCTTGTCGGAGGGACGACGCTTTACCGCACCTACGCCGTAAACGACGCGTCCGCGTGGCAGGAGCGGCTTGCGCGGGCTCGGATCTGGACCCGCGTGTTCCCCTATTCCCGAACCTGGATCCGCCTCGGCCTGCCGGGCCGCGACGAGGACTGGATCCGCCTTCGGGACGCGCTGGGGTGAGCGACCACGCCCTTCTCCTTCTGGCCGCTCTCATCCTCGACGCGATCTTCGGCGAGCCGGGGTTTCTGTGGGATCGGCTGCCGCACCCTGCCGTGCTGATGGGCCGGGCGGTAGGCTGGTGCGACGCGCGCTTCAACAGAGGTGGCGCCCGGCGCGTCCGGGGTGTGCTGGTGGTCGCGGCGCTGTCGACGGCGGCCATCGCGACGGGGTGGGCACTTGCAGCACTACCGGGCGGCCCGGTGATCGAGGTCGTCGGCGCGGCCATCCTTCTCGCGCAGAAAAGCCTCGTGGACCATGTGCGCGCGGTCGCCGAGGGCTTGCGCCGCTCGCTCATGGAAGGACGCCGCGCGGTCTCGATGATCGTGGGGCGCGACACGGCGTCGCTCGACGAGGCCGCCGTGGCGCGCGCGGCCATCGAAAGCGCGGCCGAGAACCTGTCGGACGGCGTCGTCGCGCCCGCCTTCTGGTTCCTCCTGGGAGGGCTGCCCGGCATGATCTTCTACAAGATCTGCAACACCGCGGATTCCATGATCGGGCACCGCACCGAGCGTCACGGTGAATTCGGCTGGGCCGCGGCGCGGCTCGACGATGTCCTGAACTGGGTGCCGGCGCGGATCACGGCGCTCTTGATCGCGGCCGCCTTCGCCGATCCCGGCGCCCTGCGAAGCGCCGCTCGCGAGGGGCCAAGGCACCGCTCCGTCAACGCGGGCTGGCCCGAGGCCGCGATGGCCCGCGGCCTCGGCCTCGCGCTGTCGGGTCCGCGCAGCTATGCCGGCGCGACGACGTCGGACCCCGTCCTGAACCCGGACGGGCGGCGCGATGCCACGGCAGCCGACATCGACGCTGCCGTCGTTGCCCTATGGCGCGTCTGGTCTGGCGTATTCCTGGCCCTCGCGGCCATCGCCCTGATCTGAGGCTTGCGGCATCGCCAAGCCTTGCTAGTCTCGGCCCGTAGTCAGTCAGCGAGGGCCGGGTCTCATGAAAACGGGAATCATTGCGGGGCTGGTGGCGCTCGGGGTCCTGGCCGGACCTGTGGCGGCCCAGCAATGCGGAGGCGATTTCGGCCGGTTCGTGCAGGACCTGAGGGCCGAGGCGCTGTCGCGCGGGCATCCGCAGGCGGCCGTAGACGCTTTCTTCACACATGCCGGATATTCTCAGCGGGCCATCGACGCGGACCGGCGGCAGGGCATCTTCACCGTTCCGTTCACCGAGTTCGCGCGGCGCCTGATCTCGCAGAACCGCATCGACAACGGGCGGGCCAACGCGCAGCGGTATGCCTCCGTCTTCGATGCGATCGAGCAGCGGTTCGGCGTGTCGCGCGGCATCCTCCTGTCGTTCTGGGCGTTCGAGACGGACTACGGTGCGTTCCAGGGCGACTACAACACGCTCGACGCGCTGGTGACGCTGGCGCATGACTGCCGCCGCCCGCACATCTTCCGCCCGCAGGTCTTCGCGGCGCTGGAACTCTTCCGGGCGGGCGACTTCGATCCCGTCAACACGCAAGGGGCCTGGGCCGGAGAGATCGGCATGGTCCAGATGCTGCCCGAGGACATCGTGGCGCACGGAATCGACGGCGACGGCGACGGTCATGTCTACCTTCAGACCTCCGCGCCCGACGCGCTGATGAGCGGGGCCAACGTGCTGTCGTCGCTGGGGTGGCGGCCGAACGAGCCCTGGCTGGTCGAGATCGTCGTGCCGCCGGATCTCGACTGGTACCGGACGGGTATCCACACCTCTGCCCGCGTCTCGGACTGGGAGCAGGCCGGCGTCCGCGCCCGGTCGGGCGGCAGCCTTCCGATGCCGGGCGCGCAGGCCTCGGTGGTGCTGCCGCAGGGACGTAACGGCCCGGCCTTCCTCGCCTACCCGAATTTCAGCGTGCTGTTCGAGTGGAACCAGAGCTTCACCTACGTCCTGACCGCCGCCTATTTCGCCAACAGGCTCGAGGGCGCGCCGGTCTTCGACGCGGGCAATCCCGATCCGGGCCTTGAGGGAAACGCGATGCGCGAGCTTCAGCGCAGGCTTGCCGCGCGCGGGCATGACGTGGGCGCGATCGACGGCATCCTGGGCGCCGGCACCCGCGCCGCCGTCCGCGAGGAACAGCGGCGCCTGGGCCTGCCGGCGGACGCCTGGCCCACCCAGACACTGCTTAACGCTCTCTGACAGGGGCGCGTCCGGCCGTTCAGGCCCAGGTACGCGGACGACCCGAAAGGCGGCTCACGTCCCGAGAAGGGCGGCGCCGTCCGGGCTGTCGATCGCATATTTCCAGAGGCCATCCGCCTGCTTTCGGGCGATCTCCACGGTCACGCCCGTCGCCTTGTCCCCGCTTGCCGTCGTCATGGTCCATGCGTTCTGAACGAGGGCCAGATCCCCGGTTTCGAACGCGACCTGCCCCGTGAAATCGAGCGTCGCGCCGCTGTCGACATAGCCCTGAAGGACCGAGCGGATCTGGTCGAGGCCACGCGCCGTGCCGTGATGGGTCGGAAACACCGCCTGGTCTTCGTAGAGGTCCAGAAGCCTGTCCACGTCGCCGCTTGAGAACCGTTGCGAGAACAGTCCGATGAGGTCCTTCGCGCTTTCTGCGGGCATGACTCACCCCCCTTTTGATGAAGCGATCTCACTCGGCGCCCCGTTGCTTCGGTCAAGGCGCGGCCACCTGCTTCGAGGCCCCCCTCAGGCGACCATCTGCTCGGCTTTCTTCAGATCCACCGACACCAGCTGGGACACGCCCTGCTCGCCCATCGTCACGCCGAACAGGCGATCCATGCGCGCCATCGTCACGGCGTGGTGCGTGATGATGAGAAAGCGGGTCTCGGTCTGGCGGGTCATCTCGTCGAGGAGGTCGCAGAAGCGGCCAACGTTCGCGTCGTCGAGCGGCGCGTCGACCTCGTCGAGCACGCAGATCGGGGCGGGATTGGCGAGGAACACCGCGAAGATCAGCGCAAGAGCGGTCAGCGTCTGCTCGCCACCCGACAGGAGCGACAGCGTCGACAGCTTCTTGCCTGGCGGCTGGCACAGGATCTCGAGGCCGGCCTCGAGCGGATCGTCGGATTCGACCAGCACGAGCCTTGCCTCGCCGCCGCCGAAGAGATGCGTGAACAGCTTGGCGAAGTTCGTGTTCACCTGCTCGAACGCGGTCAGAAGCCGCGCGCGCCCCTCTCGGTTCAGCGACGAGATCCCCGAGCGCAGCTTGGCGATCGCGGCCTCGAGGTCCTCCTTCTCGCGGGTGAGTGTCGAATGCTCCTCCTCGACCGACCTCGCGTCCTCCTCGGCGCGCAGGTTCACCGCGCCCAGCGCGTCACGCTGCCGGCGAAGGCGGTGGACATCGGCCTCGACCGCATCGGCCCGCGGCGGCGGTTCGGGAAGATCGCCAAGCTCCTCGCGAAGCGCCTCGGGGCTGGTCTCGTGCTCTTCGGCGATGCGGTCCGCGGCGGCCTGCACGGCCTCTGCGGCTGCATCGCGGCGGGCTTCGGCGGCGGCGCGCCCCTCGCGTGCCTCGGAGGCCGCACGCTCGGCGGCGCGTTCGGCGGCCTGCGCCTCGGAATGGCCGCGCTCCGCGCCGGTCAGGGTATCGGCGGCGGCAGTGCGGCGCTTCTCGGCGTCCGCGATCTTGCCGGCGAGCGCCTCGCGCCGCGCGGCGATCTCGCCGGGACGCGCGCGGGCCTCGACAAGCTGCGCCTCCGCCTCGTCCTTGCGGCGCCGCAGGTCGGCCAGCTGCGTCTCGGCCGAGGCGAGGCGCGCGCGCCAGCTGGCCATTTCCTCGACGATGCGAGACAGGCGCCGGGCGCGCATCTCGCCCTCACGCTTCAACTCGTCATGCGCGGCGCGCTTGGCCAGCATGGTCATCCGCGCGGCCTCGACCGTCGTGCGGGTGTCGGCAAGGCGGGCGCGCACGGCTTCGAGGTCCTCAAGCGACGCCTTCGCGTGCTGTGCGTCAGCCTCCTCGGCCCGGGCGGCCTCGGCTTCGGCCTCGTGGCGGCGCGCGGTCTCGCGCAACGTGTCGAGCCGCGAATCGAGGCCGGCGCGCTCGGTCTCGGCGCGGGTGCGGGCGCGGCTGGCCTCGGCAAGGTTGGTCTCGGCGTCACGCCGCGCCTTGCGCGCCAAGCGGTCCGCATCGCTCAGTTCGGCGAGACGCCTGGCCCAGATCTCGTGCGCCGCGCGCGCCTCGGCCGCCTCGGCCTCGACCCTGGCCGCCTCGGCCTGCAACTCGGCAAGGCGGTTCTGCTGCTCCAGCCTCCGTGCGGCACCCGAAACGGCATCGCCGGCGGCCATCGCGTAGCCGTCCCAGCGCCAGACGTCGCCGGCCCGCGACACGAGGCGCTGGCCGGGACGCAGAAGCGGCTGCAGACGCGGACCCTCCGCCGCCTCGACAACCCCGATCTGCGACAGGCGCCGCGACAGCGCGGGCGGCGCGGCGACATGGCGGGCGAGCGGTTCTACCCCACCCGGCAGAGGCGCGGTCTCGTCGTAATCGGGGAGCGCGGACCAGCCGCTGCCGCCGGGCCGGCCTGCCAGCGGCGCGTTCAAGTCGTCGGACAGGGCGGCGCCGAGCGCGGCCTCGAACCCCTTGTCTACCTTCAGCGCATCGAGAAGCGTGTCTTCCGCACCCTTCTCCCGGTCGAGAAGACGGGCGAGCGCCGTCACCTCGGCGGCCAGCGTTCCGGCGCGGCCCTCGGCGTCCGAGCGCGCGGCGCGGGCCTCGACCTCGTTCGCCTCCGCCTCCGCGCGGGCGTGCTCGGTTTCGGCCACGGTCTCCTCGGCGCGCGCGGCAAGCGACGTCGCTGCGTCCAGCGCCTCACCGGCGGCCTCCACGTCGCGGGTCAGGCCCGCGAGACGCTCGACCCCGTCACGCGCGGCAGCGGCGGCCTTGCGCGCCTCCTCGTCGTGGCGCGCGCGAGACCGGGCGGCCTCCGCGATGCGCCGGTCGGCGGACTGGTGGCGCGCGGCGAGGTCCGCCTGCGCCTCGGTTTCCATGGCAAGCGCGCCTTCACGTTCGCCGAGCACGTCGTTGGCGGCGACCGCTGCAGCCTCCGCGTCGGCGACGGCCGCATCGTGTCCCTCGCTCGCCTGCGTCAGGTCGCTCGCCTCGGCCTCGAGCGCGGCCATGCTGTCTCCTGCATCCGCGTTCAGCGCCGCCTCGCGGTCGATGTCACGCGACAGCTGCGCGATGCGGCCGTCGAGCGACGTCACGGCCTCGGCCGCCCGCGCCGCCTCGGCGTCCAGCGTATCGCGCTCCACCAGGAGACGCTGCAGGATCGCGGCGGCGATGGCCTCCTCCTCGCGCAGGGCGGGGAGCGCGGCCTCCGCCGCCTCGCGCGCGGCCGAGGCATCGCGCGCCGCGGCCTCGGCACGCACCGCACCGGAAAGTGCCGCGCGCAGCACCTCCTCGGTCGAAAGTCGCGCGACGTCGGCATCGCGCCAGCGCAGCCACATCAGAAGCCCCTCGGCCTGTCTCAACTCGGCGCCGATGGCACGATAGCGCGCGGCCTGCTTCGCCTGGCGGGCCAGCGTGGCAAGCTGCCCCGCGAGGCTTTCCAGAACGTCGTCCACCCGGGCGAGGTTCTGTTCGGCGGCGCGCAGCTTCAGCTCGGCCTCGTGGCGGCGTTGGTACAAGCCCGCGATCCCGGCCGCATCCTCCAGCACGCGGCGGCGGTTCCTTGGCTTCGCGTTGATGAGTTCCGAAATCTGCCCCTGCCGGACCAGCGCGGGCGACTGCGCGCCGGTGGCCGCGTCGGCGAACAGCATCTGCACGTCGCGGGCCCGCACGTCCTTGCCGTTCAGCTTGTAGGCGGACCCCGCGTCGCGGGTGATCCGACGGACGATGTCGATCTGGTCAGTGTCGTTGAACCCCGCGGGTGCGAGACGCTGGCTGTTGTCGATCTGGACGTGCACTTCGGCGAAATTGCGCGCGGGACGGGTCGCCGCGCCAGCGAAAATCACGTCCTCCATGCCGCCGCCCCGCATCGCGGTCGGACGGTTTTCGCCCATCACCCAACGGAGCGCCTCCAGAAGGTTGGACTTGCCGCAGCCATTGGGGCCCACGACGCCGGTCAGACCCTCGGCGATCACCAGATCGGTGGGATCGACGAAGGATTTGAAGCCGTTCAGTCGGAGCCTGTTGAAACGCACGCGCCCTGCCCTCGGTTTTCGATTCCGTGAGCGGGAAGTCTCCGCGCCGACACGGCTTCAAGTCAATCGCGCATGACCCGCATATCGGCGACAAACCGCCATTATCCCCAACATATCGACACGATCTCCATATATGGGGCTGCTGATCCTCGCAGATCCGCACCTACACACCGCGAGTCGCAGCGAAATGTGCGCCGAAAAAAGGTAATGGTTGCGGCCTGTATTTTGCAGTATCAATCACTTGGAATTTATCCTGCCACGGGCGAGCGGCCGGGATCCGTTCCCGCGACACCGACAGGGGGCCACGACGCCGTCCGGCGATTGCAACAGTTCCGGCCCCTCAGTCCTGAGCGATCATTGAGAAGCGGGCGGCGCGATGCTACATTAAGGGCGTTTCCGGCGCCGCGGCATGACGCGGCGCACAACCAAGGAGGACTGAGTCCTGACCGGACCGCAACACGCGGTGGCGACACCGGCCACCATGGCGCCACGGGCGCCGAATACCGACACCCTCACCAGCGACGAGCTGCTCGAGCGTGTCATCGCTTCTCTCGAAGACGACAAGGCCGAGGAAATCGTGCGGATCGACCTGCGCGGCAAGTCCTCGATCGCCGACTGGATGGTCGTGGCCTCGGGCCGCTCCTCGCGCCAGGTCGCGGCGATCTCGGAAAAGCTCGTCGAGCGGCTCAAGCAGGAGCACGGGCTCGGCTGCAAGGTCGAGGGCAAGGATGCGGGCGACTGGGTGCTGATCGACGCGGGCGACGTCATCGTCCACGTCTTCCGCCCCGAAGTGCGCGACTTCTACCAGATCGAGAAGATGTGGATGCCGGCCGGCGCCACGGCGCAGTAGCGCGCCGTGCGTCTTCACATCGCCGCCGTGGGCCGTCTGCGGGGCGGGGCGGAGCGCACGCTCGTGGACGACTACCTCGGGCGGCTCGACAGGACGGGCCGCGGCCTTGGCCTGAGCCTTGGAGAGATGGTCGAGGTCGAGGACCGGAAGGGCGGCGGGGCGGCGGCCGAGGCACGGCTGCTCAGGTCGGCCGCGCCGGACGGCGCCACGGTCTGGGTCCTCGACGAGCGCGGCCGCACCCTGTCCAGCCCGGATTTCGCCACGGCCATCGCGGCAAGGCGCGACGAAGGTGGCAAGGACCTCGTATTCATGATCGGTGGCGCGGACGGCCTCGACCCTTCGCTGCGGGACGACGCCGACATGGCGATCTCTTTCGGCGCGATGGTCTGGCCGCACATGCTGGCGCGCGTCATGCTGGCCGAACAGCTCTACCGCGCGGCGACGATACTAGCGGGAAGCCCCTACCACAGGACATGAACCGGCGCATGCACGGGGCGGCGATCGGGTTCGGCGCATCGCAGGCCTGACCCGTCAGCCCGTTAACCGTTCCTTCTGCAGTTTCCGCGAGACTTGCGCACCCAACGCCTGCCGTCGCGCGGAGAGACCGGATGCCGGGCATCACCTTCCTTGGACAATTCCAATCCGGCCACGGCACCCTGGACCTCGGGATCACGTCGATCACGGTGCGGCCCACGGCCTCGGGCGCGATGCTCTATACCAGCAGCGGGGCCTTCGGGGGGATGGCCGCCTACCAGCTGGCGGCCGGCCCGGCGACCCTTGCCGATCACGCCTATTTCGAAGCCGGCTGGACGGCCGCAGGCCTGTGGGAGCCCGTCCAGTCCGGCATGGGCGGCGCATTTCTCGCGGTCGCGGGAAGCGGGACCGCAGGGCTCTGGGGCTATGCGCTCGCGGCCGACGGAACGCTTGGGGAAGCGACGCGCCTTTCGGACCTGCCGCAGGACATGGGCGCGATCCGGGATCTCGCCGCGCATGATGGCGGCTGGACCTACATCGTGGACGCCGCGACGGGCAGCGTCGGCGCCTACGGCCTCACGCTGACCGACTTGCAGCCGCTGTTCACCGTGGCAGACACCGCCGCCACCTACGCCGCGGACGTCTTCCGGGTCGAGGCGGTCGCGACCGCGGGCGGGAACTACGTCCTGATGGCAAGCGAAGGCGAAAGTGGCGTCACGGCGTTTCGCGCGGAGGCGGGCGGCCTCGTCGCGACCGGAAGCATGGGCGCGAACGAGGGGCTCGGCGTCATGATCCCCACCGCGATGGAGGTCGTCGAGATCGCGGGACGGCATTTCGCGCTTGTCGCCTCGGCCCCCGACACGGGATCGTCCGGCGCGCTCAGCGTCCTGGAACTGACCCAGGGCGGCGCGCTAATCCCGACCGACCACGTCACCGATACGCTCGCCACACGCTTCGGCCGCATCCAGGCCATCGAGGTGATCGCGGCCGCGGGCCGGACGCATGTGCTGGCCGGGGGGGGCGACGATGGTCTCAGCCTGTTCGTCCTGCTGCCGAACGGTCGCCTGCACCTGCTGGAGGTGATCGCGCATGACGGCCAGAACGGGCTTGCCAATGTCACGGCGCTGGCGGGCTGGGCCGATGGCGATGTCCTGCAGATTTATGCCGCGTCGGAGACAACCGGTGGCGTGGCCATGTTCAAGCTGGCGCTGAACGGCGCGGGAATGACGGTCACGGCGCCGCATCCAGGCGGCGTGACGCAGGGCGGCCCGTCCGGCGACGTCATCGTGGGAGGGGCCGGGCATGACCTGCTCCGCGGCCTGGGCGGCGGCGACATCATCGAGGATGGGGCCGGCGCCGACACGCTGGAAGGGGGCGCGGGCGCCGACCGCTTCATCCTGCGCGGCGACGGCGAGATGGACGTGATCACGGATTTCGAACCGGGCGCCGACGTTCTGGACCTTTCCGACTGGGCGTTCCTCTACGACGCCGCGCAGCTCGGCATCGCGCCCTCCGCGAGTGGTGCGACCGTGACATGGCGCGACGAGATCCTGCTGGTGCAGCGCACGGGCGGCGGTCCCCTGTCGGAGGCCGAGATCCTCGCCGCGGTGCTCGATGCGCCGCAACGCCAGCCCTTCCTCGAGCTTCTGGGTCCCTCGGGCCTCGTCCTCGACGGCACGGCCGGGGCCGACGTCCTCGAGGGCGGGACGCAGGACGACACGCTGAACGGAAACGCCGGGAACGACATCCTGCGCGGTCTCGCCGGAGCCGACCGGTTGTGGGGAGGCGACGGCGAGGACCGTCTGGAAGGTGGGACCGGCCCCGACAGCCTCGAGGGCGGGGCTGGCACGGACGCGCTGTTCGGCGAAGACGATGCCGACGTGCTCCGGGGCGGCGACGGCGACGACGGCCTCGACGGCGGGACGGGCGACGACACGCTCGACGGCGGGGCCGGCGTCGACTGGCTGTTCGGACGCGGCGGCAACGACCTGTTGCGCGGCGGGACGGAGACGGACGCGCTGTTCGGGGGCGACGGCGACGATTCCATCGAGGGCGGAGGCGGCGATGACGGCCTCGACGGCGGCGCCGGGCGCGACACGCTCGACGGGGGTGGCGGGATCGACTGGCTGTTCGGCGGGCCCGACGGCGACGTGCTGCGCGGCGGTGCCGACCTCGACGCGCTGTTCGGCGAGGACGGTCCGGACCTGCTGCAGGGCGGCGACGGCGGGGACGGGCTGGACGGCGGCCACGGCGACGACACTCTGGAAGGCGGTGACGGCGTGGACTGGCTGTTCGGAAGCTTCGGCAACGACGTGCTGCATGGCGCCAGCTTCGCGGCGCCAAGCGCCGACACCGACGCGCTTTTCGGACAGGAGGGCGATGACACGCTGCACGGCGGCGGCGGCGGCGACAACCTCGACGGGGGCGCGGGGGCGGATGTCCTTCATGGCGGCGACGGGGCCGACTGGCTGTTCGGGCAGTCGCAGAACGACCTTCTGCATGGCGACGCCGGGTCGGACGTGCTTTTCGGCGGCGATGGCGACGACCTGCTTGAGGGCGGGACGGACGGCGACGCCCTCGACGGCGGCGACGGGGCCGACACGCTCGCCGGGGGCCATGGCGTCGACGTGCTGTTCGGCGGGGCGGGCGCCGACGAGTTCGTGTTCCGGGCCGCCGACGAGGGCGAGGACCTGATCCGCGACTTCGTGACGGGCGTGGACCGGATCGTGCTCGATGCGGCGGCCTTCGGCCTGGGTGCGGCCGGCGCGCTTGCCGGGACCGGGGTCTGGCAGACCGGAGAGGGCTTGCCCTCGGATTTCGGCACCGGCGGCCCCGTCCTCTACTACGAGACGTTCTACCGCGCGCTCTGGTTCGATGCCGACGGCGGCGGGAGCGGCGACGCGAGGGCGCTATTCGCGCTGGAGACGGGGGGCCTTTCCGAGGGCGACATCTGGGGCGCCTGACCGGGCGGTGCCGATCATCGCGGCGCGGCAGCAGCCGGCGCTTCCTTGCGGCGCGGCCGGCGGCTGACTAGAACGATCCCCGACCCCCGAAGGAGCTTCACGCCAATGTCAGCCCCACACAGACCGGTCGTGCTCTGCATTCTGGATGGCTGGGGCATCGGCCCCACCGAAGCCGACAATGCCCCGCACCTTGCGAAGACCCCGAATTTCGACCGGATCATGGCCGACGGACCGCACGCCACGCTGGTGACCCATGGCCGCGATGCCGGCCTGCCCGAGGGGCAGATGGGCAATTCCGAGGTCGGGCACACGAACATCGGCGCAGGCCGCGTCGTCGCCATGGACCTCGGCATGATCGACCTCGCAATCGAGGACGGCACCTTCTTCGAGAACGCGGCCATCCTCGCCTTCATCGACACCCTGAAGAAAGGCGGTGGCACCGCGCATCTGTTCGGGGTCGCCTCGGACGGGGGCGTGCACGGCCATCTCGATCACATCCTCGCCGCCGCGCGGATGATCACGCAGGCCGGCGTGCCGGTGATCGTCCACGCGATCACCGACGGGCGCGACGTGGCGCCGAAATCCGCCGACGGGTTCGTGCCTCATCTGCAGGACGCACTGCCCGACGGCGCACGGATCGGCACGGTAATCGGGCGCTACTTCGCGATGGACCGCGACAATCGATGGGACCGGATCGAGAAGGCATACGGCGCCATCGTCCACGGAACCGGCACCAGGGCCGCCACCGCGGCAGAGGCCGTCGCGCAGGGCTACGAGGCGGGCGAGACGGACGAGTTCCTGATGCCGCGCGTCGTGGACGGATACGACGGCATCCGCGACGGCGACGGTCTGTTCTGCCTCAACTTCAGGGCCGACCGGGCGCGGCAGATCCTGCGCGCTCTCGGCGATCCCGACTTCGACGCGTTCGACGTGTCGGGCCGCCCCGAGATGACGCTTCTGGGAATGGTTGACTATTCCACCGACCACGACCGCTTCATGACCGCGGCCTATCCAAAGCGGCCCGTGGTCAACACGATCGGCGCGTGGGTCGCGCGGCACGGCCTGCGGCAGTTCCGCCTCGCCGAAACGGAGAAGTATCCGCACGTCACCTTCTTCCTCAATGGCGGCAAGGAAACCCCCGAGGAGGGCGAGGACCGCTACATGGCGCCATCGCCCAAGGTCGCGACCTACGACCTCGCCCCGGAAATGAGCGCCGCCGAGGTGTCCGACCAGCTTGTGGAGGCCATAGGCGGCGGCTACGACCTTATCGTGGTCAACTACGCGAACCCGGACATGGTCGGCCATACCGGCGACCTCAAGGCCGCCATCCGCGCCTGCGAAGCGGTGGACGAAGGCCTGGGCCGCGCGCTCGCGGCGCTGGAGAAGGCTGGCGGCGCGATGATCGTCACCGCGGACCACGGCAATTGCGAGACGATGGTGGATCCGGTGACGGGCGGGCCGCACACGTCCCATACCCTGAACCCGGTGCCCGTGATCCTCGTGGGCGGGCCCGAGGGCGCGACGCTTCGCGATGGCCGTCTCGCCGATCTTGCGCCGACGCTTCTGGACCTGGTGGGACTCGAGAAACCTGCCGAGATGACAGGGGAAAGCCTGATCGCATGAGGCGTGCCGCGCGACATGCCGCCGCGGCGCTTCTTCTGGCCGTGACGACCTTGCAGGGTCATGCCGACACGGACGCAGCCACCGCTGCAGGGCGCGCGGCCCTCATGCTGCAGGAGGCGGCCACGGCGCTGGCAGAAGCCGACGGCGCGCGCGACCGCGTGGAGGCCCTGACCGAGACCGTGCGCGCCTACGAGGAGGGGCTTCTCGCCCTTCGCGAAGGCGTGCGGCAGGCGGCCCTGCGCGAACGCGCGATCCTGCTGGTCTTCGAGACCGAGCGCGACCGCCTCGCGCGGTTGCTGGCGGTCCTGCAGACGATCCAGTCATCGCCCGGGCCGGCGCTGCTTCTGCATCCCGAGGGGCCGCTGGGCACCGCGCGGGCGGGGATGATCGTCTCGGACGTCACGCCCGCCGTCGCCCGCCAGGCGCAGGCGCTGCGCGCGCAACTGGAGGAGCTGGCGCTGCTTCGCGCGGTCCAGGACGATTCGCTCACGCAGCTGTCGGACGGCCTCAGGGGCGTGCAGGAGGCGCGGTCGGCGCTGTCCCAGGCCATTGCAGACCGGCGCGAGCTTCCGGCGCCCTTCGCCCTCGACAGCGCGGCGATGCAGTCGATCCTGCGCAACGCGACTTCGCTCGACAGCTTCGCGGAGTTGCTGCGCGAGCTTCCCTCGACCGCCCCGGACGACATCCCGGACTTCCGCGAGGCGCGCGGCGGCTTGCAGGCCCCAGTGCTCGGGACGGTCCTGCGGCGCTACGGGGAAAGCGACGCCGCCGGCGTGGCGCGCCCCGGCCTCGTGCTGGCAAGCAGGCCCCGTGCGCTGGTCACGACGCCATGGCCGGCCTCGGTGAGATATGTGGGACCCCTGCTCGATTACGGAAATGTCATTATCATCGAGCCGGAGGCTGACTATCTCATCATTACAGCGGGTCTCGGCGAGGTTTTCGTCGAGGCCGGCCAGCTGGTGCCGGGGGATACGCCGCTCGGCCTGATGCCGGGACCGGAAGGCGCCGGAGAAGACCTGATACTGCCCGACGGCGACGGGAGCGGCGTCACCCTGTCGGAAACGCTCTATTTGGAGCTCAGAGAGAACGGCCGCCCGGTAGACCCGGAGGACTGGTTCGCATTAGAGTAGGCCGTCGTGGCCACCCGTGGCGTGCACCCGGGACAGACGCAAGACCAGAGACGCTATACGCACAAGGACACATCCAGATGAACAAGCTGATCGTGGCGGCAGTCGGGGGGATCGCAGGGGGCGTCCTGCTCAGCACGCAGGTCGCCGGTCCCCTGCTCGCGCAGGAAGAGGTGCGCAACGCCTCCGTCTACGAACAGCTCGACCTGTTCGGCGACGTCTTCGAGCGCATCCGCTCGAACTACGTCGAAGAAGTTGACGAGGCCGCGCTGATCGAGGCTGCGATCAACGGCATGCTCACCTCCCTCGACCCGCACTCGAGCTATCTGCCACCGCGCGACTTCGATTCGATGCAGGTCCAGACCCGCGGCGAGTTCGGCGGCCTCGGCATCGAGGTGACGCAGGAAGACGGCTTCGTGCGGGTCATCACGCCCATGGACGACACGCCGGCGATGGAAGCGGGCGTCGAGGCGGGCGATTTCATCACCCATGTCGACGGCGAAGCGCTTCTGGGGCTGACGCTGGAACAGGCTGTCGACCTTATGCGCGGGCCCGTCGGTTCGGAGATCGTCATCACGATCGTGCGCGAGGGCGAGGAACAGCCCTTCGACGTGACCATCGTGCGCGACCGTATCCGCCTGACGGCCGTGCGTTCGCGGCTCGAGGGCAATACGGCCGTCCTGCGGGTATCCACATTCAACGACCAGACATTCCCCAACCTCACCGAGGGGCTCGAGGGCCTGATCGAGGAAGTCGGCGGCCTCGAGAACCTCAACGGCGTGGTCATCGACCTGCGCAACAATGCCGGCGGCCTGCTGAGCGAGGCGATCCGCGTCAGCGACGCGTTCCTCGAACAGGGCGAGATCGTCTCGACCCGCGGGCGCGACCCGCAGGACGGCGAGCGCTACAATGCCACGCCGGGCGACCTCATCGACGGGCGGCCCATGGTGGTGCTGGTCAACGGCGGCTCGGCTTCGGCCTCCGAGATCGTGGCCGGCGCGCTTCAGGATCACCGCCGCGCGGTGGTCGTGGGGACGAACACGTTCGGCAAGGGCTCGGTCCAGTCGGTCATGCCGATGCCCGGCAACGGCGCGATGCGCCTGACGACATCGCTTTATTACACGCCGTCTGGCCGCTCGATCCAGGCCCTGGGCGTTGCGCCCGACATCCTGGTGGAGCAGCGCGAGCCGGTCGAGGTCGCCGAGGACGAGGAGCAGAGCCCCTTCCGCCGCAACGAGGCGAGCCTGCGGGGCGCGATCGAGAACTCGACGCTCACCGAGGACCAGCTGCGCCAGCTCGAGGAAGAGCAGGCCATCGCCGAGGCTTCGGCCCGCCTCCGGAACGAGGACTACCAGCTGGCCTATGCCATCGACATCCTCACCGGTCTCAACGCCCTCGGACCGAGCGCGAACTGAGCCCGTGACACCGGACGAGATCGCGGCCCTGCCCTATCGCCCCTGCGTGGGCGTTGTCCTGACGGACGGGCGGGGCCGTGTCTTTGCCGGGCAGCGCGCGGACATGGACACCCCGGCCTGGCAGATGCCGCAGGGCGGGGTCGATCCGGGCGAGGACGTTCTTGCAGCAGCCTACCGCGAGCTTCTGGAGGAAACCGGCGTGCAGACGGCGCATGTCGCCCTTCGCGGGCAGACGCGGGACTGGCAGTATTACGACCTGCCCGCCGAGGTCGTGCCGACCCGCTGGAAGGGCCGGTATCGCGGACAGAAGCAGATGTGGTTCCTGATGGAGCTGACGGCGTCCGAAGATGTCATCGACCTGACCTACAGGGACGTGGAATTCTCGGCTTGGCGCTGGATGACCGGGCCGGACCTGCTGGAGGCGATCGTGGCGTTCAAGCGCCCGATCTACGAGGCCGTGCTGTCGGAATTCGGGCTTGCCTGAACCTTGGCGGCGGCAGGCAGGATCACCCCCAGAAGCCGCCGCCGAAGATGTCGCCGATGTTCTCGATGATTGCGACCAACAGGATGACGCCCATGATCATCATCGCGACTATCCACACGAACTGTAACAGGATCGCCGAGGCGCCAAGCGCCGTGCCATAGGCCGGGTAGTGCCAGTTTTCACGGCGAACCCCGGAAATGAGGGACAGCACGAGCGCCATGACGCCCAGCGTGGGTCCGACGACGGCGAGGTAGATCCACCATTCGACCGTTTCCTCGACGGGCGCGGGTTCGGGACCGCCAAAGAGGCTCGCCCATGCCGAACGTCGGATCTCGCCCGCGATTTCGCCGATCTGGCTGGCCGCCGAGGGGGACGGCTCCAGCCAGGGCCCAGCCATGTGGGTGAAGACCGCGATCAGCCCGAGGCCGCCGGTGATGACGGCCCAGAGGCCGAAGGTGTAGAACGGATGCGGCGCGGGGTCGCCGATGATGGGTGCGTGCTGCGTCATGGCCTCGTTATCACGGGGGAATTTGGCAAGACCATGACAGGCCCGGACCGGAAACCCGGACGCCCGGCAAGCTTCGACTCCAAATGAGAACAAAACGTGAATATACTATGTGGCATGGGATTCGCGGAACTCTCCATCACGTCGAACTTCACCTTCCTCACGGGCGGGTCGCACCCCGAGGAATACGCGCGGCGCGCCGCGCTTCTGGGGCTGGAGGCCATCGCGATCGCCGACGTGAACACGGTCGCGGGCGTGGTCCGCGCATGGTCCGAACTGAAGAAGATCCGCGAGGAGATCGAGGATCGCGCCGAGGCGATGAAGGACCCCATCGGCCCGCCGAAGCCGGCGCACCTGCCCGACCCGCCGAGCCTGAAGCTGGACCATGTCCCGCGGCTTCTGCCGGCGTCCTGCCTGCACCTGACCGAGGGTCTTCGGATCACCGCCCTGCCGCGCGACCGGCAGGGTTGGGCCAGCCTCTGCCGGGTTCTGTCGGTCGGGCGGCGGCGCGCGGAAAAGGGAAACTGCATCCTGCACCTCGACGACCTGCTGGCCCATTCGAAGGGTCTGGAGCTGCTGCTTCACGCGCCGGACAGGTCCACGAAGGAATGGCGCCGCGCAACGGAGCGGCTTTCGCGGCAGCTCGGCCCGCAGACGGGCCTTCTGATGGCGCCCCGCTACGACGGGCAGGACAAGTCTCGATTCAGCCGTGCAGAGACGCTTTCCCAGACGCTGGGCCTGCCGCTCGTGGCCTCCGCCCGGCCGCTGATGCATCACGGATCGCGCCGCAGGCTGACCGATATCCTGACCTGCATCCGCGAGGGCCTGCGCGTCGAGGAGCTTGGCACGGCCGCGCAGGCCAACGCCGAACAGCGCCTGCGCGGCGAGGCCGAGATGCGGCGGATCTTCGACGGGTATCGCGATGCCGTGGACCGCACCGTGGAGATCGTCGCGCGGCTGCGGTTCGACATCCGCTCGCTGCGTTACGAATACCCCTCCGAGATCGCCGACGGCGAAAGCGCCTCGGACCGGCTGACCCGGCTGGCCAGGGCGGGGCTGGCATGGCGCTATCCGCAAGGCATCCCCGATCGCGCCTCGAGGCAGCTCGACCACGAGTTGCGGCTTATCGCGAAACTCGGCTACGAGCCCTATTTCCTGACCGTCCACGACATCGTGGAATTCGCGCGGTCCCGTGGGATCCTGTGCCAGGGGCGCGGCTCGGCGGCGAACTCGATCACCTGCTACGCGCTCGGCGTCACCTCCGTCTCGCCCGAGATCGGCACCATGGTCTTCGAGCGTTTCGTGTCCGAGGCGCGCAACGAGCCGCCCGACATCGACGTCGATTTCGAGCACGAGCGGCGCGAGGAGGTGATCCAGCACATCTACGAACGCTACGGCCGCCACCGCGCGGGGCTGTGCGCCACCGTGATCCACTATCGCGGCAAGCGCGCCGTGCGCGAGGTCGGCCGCGCGATGGGTCTGTCGGAGGACGTGCTGTCCGCGCTGTCGAGCCAGATCTGGGGGTCGTGGTCGAAACATGGCCCGGAACTGGAGCGGATGCGCGAGATCGGCCTCGACCCCGAAAGCCCGCGCCTGAAGCAGACGATTCGCCTGATCGAGGAGATCATCGGCTTTCCCCGGCACCTGTCGCAGCATGTCGGCGGCTTCGTCATCACCGAGGGGCGGCTGGACGAACTGGTGCCCATCGAGAACGCGACGATGGAGGACCGCACCGTCATCTGCTGGGACAAGGACGACATCGACGCGCTCGGCATCCTGAAGGTGGACATCCTCGCGCTGGGGATGCTGACCTGCATCCGCAAGGCGTTCTCGCTTCTGAAGACGCACCACCAGGCGGATTACACTCTGGCGACGCTCCCGCCCGAGGATCCGGCCGTCTACGACATGCTCTGCAGGTCCGACTCGCTTGGCGTCTTCCAGGTGGAGAGCCGGGCGCAGATGAACTTCCTCCCCCGGATGCGGCCGCGCTGCTTCTACGACCTCGTGATCCAGGTGGCGATCATCCGCCCCGGTCCCATCCAGGGCGACATGGTCCACCCCTTCATCCGGCGCCGCAACGGCGAGGAGGAGGTCAGCTTTCCCTCAGACGAGCTTGGCCGCGTGCTCGCCAAGACGCTGGGCGTGCCGCTGTTCCAGGAGCAGGCGATGCAGATCGCGATCGTCGGCGCGGGCTTCACGCCCGAGGAGGCCGACCGCCTGCGCCGCGCGCTCGCCACGTTCAAGAAGCACGGCAACGTCTCGGAATTCCGCACGCGGTTCCTGCGGGGAATGCGCGCCAACGGCTATGACGAGGCCTTCGCCGAGCGCTGTTTCAGCCAGATCGAGGGCTTTGGCAGCTACGGCTTCCCCGAAAGCCACGCCGCGTCCTTCGCGCTTCTGGTCTACGCTTCGTCGTGGCTGAAGCGGCACCACCCAGGCATCTTCGCCTGCGCGCTTCTGAACGCGCAGCCCATGGGCTTCTACGCGCCCGCCCAGATCGTGCGCGACGCCCGCGAACACGGCGTCGAGGTGCGCCCCGTCTGCGTGAACCGCTCGCACTGGGACAACGTGATGGAGCGGACGGAGACCGGCGACCTCGTGCTGCGGCTGGGCTTTCGGCAGATCAGGTCGATGCGCGAGGAGGACGCCGACTGGCTGACCGCCGCGCGCGGCAACGGCTATGTCACGGTCGAGGATGTCTGGCGGCGCGCGGGCCTCGACGCGCGGACGCTGACCGTTCTGGCCGAGGCGGACGCCTTCGCTGGTCTCGGGCTTTCGCGGCGCGAGGCGCTCTGGGCCGCGCGCGCGCTGACGCCGAAGCGCGAACTGCCCCTGTTCGCGGGCGACCTGGACGGCGAGGGCATCGTGGAGGGCAAGGTTAACCTGCCGCAGATGACCGAGGGCGAGGAGGTGGTCGAGGATTACGTCGCAATGCGCCTGACGCTCAGGGCGCATCCCGTGGCGCTGATCCGGCACCGGCTGAGCCCGGGGATCGACCCGCGGCTGCTGAGTGCGCCGGAACACGCCCGCGGCCTTCGGTCCGGTTAGGCGGGCGCCCAGGCCTCAGAGGCCGAACTTCTCGCGCCGCTGGCCGACGATCTTCATCAGGCGCACAAGCTCTTCGCTGATCCCGACCTCGCTGAGGGCGTGGCCCGCCTGACGGATCATGTGAAGCCTGCCCGAGGGCCATTCCGCAGCGAGCCTGTGCGCGGAGACCGGCGGGCAGATCATGTCGTAGCGGCCCTGCACGATGGTTCCCGGAACATGCGCGATGCGATGCAGGTCGCGCAGGATCTGCCCGTCCTCCTCCAGAAAGCCCTTGTTCAGGAAATAATGGTTCTCGAGGCGCGCGAAGGCGCGGGCGTAATCCGCGGGGCTCTCGCCGCCACCGCCATCGCTGTCCATCGAGGCGAGCGCGTTCTCCCACGACGCCCAGGCGCGGGCATAGCGCGTCTCGACCATGAGATCGCCGGAGAACAGGCGCCGGTTGTAAGCGGCGATCAGGTCGCCCCTCTCGTCCTCGGGGATCATGGCGACGAACCGCGACCATTGGTCGGGCCAGAACTGACCCGCGCCGCCGCCGTAGAACCAGTCGAGCTCGCGCTGCATCGACAGGAAGACGCCGCGCAGCGCCAGGTAGCCGACGCGGTCGGGATGCGTTTCGGAATAGATCAGGCCCAGCGTCGCGCCCCAGGATCCGCCGAAGACGGCCCAGCGCTCGATCCCGAGCGTGTTTCGGATGCGCTCGATGTCCGCGACGAGGTGCCACGTCGTGTTGCCGCGCACGCTTGCGTGGGGGCGCGACCGCCCGCAACCGCGCTGGTCGAACAGGATGATGCGCCAGTCCGCGGGATCGAAATACCGCCGCATCGCGGGGCTGCAGCCGCCGCCCGGCCCGCCATGCAGCACCACGACCGGCGCGCCCTTGGGGTTTCCGCACTGCTCGACATAAAGGTGATGACCGTCCCCGACATCCAGCATCCGCTGATCGAAAGGGTCGATCGGAGGAAACAGATGCGCCGCTGCGCGCTTTTGGCCGGAGAACTTGTCCATGCGGTTCCTATATAGATCCCGAAGTGGCCATTGCCGCACCAACACTCGCAGGAAGACGGGGAGATGTCCATGAAGACTGCCAGCGCAGGGACCGCCGAGGAGCGCACGACGACGGTCGACGCCGCCGAAGTGGCGAAGTTCGAGGCCATGGCGGCCGAGTGGTGGGACCCGGCCGGGAAGTTCAAGCCGCTGCACATGCTGAACCCCTGCCGGCTGGACTACATCACGTCCCAGATCGCCGCAGAGCTCGGGCGCGACCTCAGGGCGGACCGGCCGTTCGAAGGTCTGCGCATCCTCGACATCGGCTGCGGCGGCGGCCTGTTGTCCGAGCCGATGGCGCGGCTTGGGGCCGATGTGGTGGGCGCCGACGCGGCCGAGCGCAACATCCCCGTCGCCCGTCTTCATGCCGAGCAGTCCGGCCTCAGGATCGACTACCGCCACACCACCGCCGAGGCGCTGGCCGGCGCGGGCGAGCGGTTCGACGTGGTGCTCAACATGGAAGTGGTCGAGCATGTGGCCGACCCGCAGGCCTACCTGACCGCCTGCCAGGAACTTCTGAAACCCGGCGGGCTGATGATCTGCTCGACGATCAACCGCAATCCGAAGAGCTTCGCGATGGCCATCGTCGGAGCGGAATACGTCATGCGCTGGCTGCCCAAGGGCACGCATGAATGGTCGAAATTCATCACGCCGGACGAATTGTTCGAGATGTTGCGCAAGGCCGGGCTCGCGCCGGTGGACCGCAAGGGGTTCGTGTTCAACCCGATCACATGGGGCTGGTCGCTGTCCGACCGGGACCTCGGCGTGAACTACGTCACGGCCTCGACGAAGCCCGCCTGATCCTCAGCTTCCGTCTTCCTCGAGCCTGAGGCGAAGCTCCCGGATCACGGGAATCGCCTGGCGCACGCGCTCGGAGCCGATCTCGCGCACCGTCTCGGAGAGGATCGGCGCGATGGCCGCGATGGCCGCCTCGCGCGCGCGCCGCCCCGATGGGCTGATCGCGATAAGCTTGCGGCGCGCGTCGTCCCAATCGGGGCGGACGTGGATGTGCCCGGCCCATTCCAGCCGGTTGAGCGTGTTCGTCATCGCGCCGCGCGTCACATGGAAGATGCGCGCCAGCTGCGCCGGCGTCTTCTCCTCGTTGGTGCGGGCAAGGTGGTTCAGCACCGAGAAATGGCTCAGCTCCATGCCCTTGGGCAGTGCCCGGCTCAGCCGGTTGCGCGCCAGCTGGTCGGCCATGAACATCTCGCTGAACAGCGCGACCGAAAGCGGATCGTCGGACTGCGACCCGTCCGGCCTCGGGTGGTCTCGTCTGGAACCGTCCTGCACCATGACCGGATTAAAGGGCCTTGGCGGCGTCCGCATCAAGGGACACCGCGTCGCGGCAGGCCCTCACGCCTCCTGCAGAAGGGGATCGAGCTTACCGTCACGGTCCAGCGCGGCCATGTCGTCGTAGCCGCCGACGTGCCGCTCGCCGATGAAGATCTGGGGCACGGTGTGCCGTCCGCTGGACCGGCCGAGCATCTCCTGACGCTTCTCAGGCGCGCGCGACACGTCGTATTCGGTGTAGGCGATCCCCTTGTCCGTCAGAAGACGCTTGGCGGCGTGGCAATAGCCGCAAAGCGGGGAGGTGTAGATTTCGACGTTCGGCATGTCCCGTTACTCCGGCGTTTGCGATCGACTTCCGCGATCGTCTGTCACGATGCCGTATTTAGGCGTCACCACCCACGCGCGCCAGTGCCAGGACACGCAGATGTGTGGCGCCGGCGGTTCGGCAGGCCTCGGATGCGGCGGCGAAGGTGGCGCCCGAGGTCATCACGTCGTCGACAAGCACGACGGCCCGGCCCTTCAGCGCCTTGCCGAAGCGGGGATGCGGGCCGATCGCGCCGCTCAGGTTCTCGAAACGCGCGTCGCGGGTCCGCCCGTCCTGACTTGGCGTCGCGCGCAAGCGGCGGAGCGCCTGCACCGCGATCTCGGCGCCCGTGACCGAGGCCATCGCCCGGACCAGAAGCGCCGACTGGTTGTAGCGTCTGCGGGCAAGCCGGAGGGGATGCAGCGGGATCGGCACGAGAAGCGGGTCGCCGGCCAGCAGGTCGGCGCCCGCCCGCGCCAGCCACGGCCCCGCGGCGCGCGCCACCTCGGCGCGGTCGCCGTGCTTCAGCCCAAGGACCAGCCTGCGGCCGACATCGGCATAGCCCATGACCGCGCGCCCCGCCTCCCAAGGCCTTGCGATCGCGTGACATTCCTCGCAGGTCAGCCGCTCGCCGCCGGCGGTCTGACCCGGCAGGGCCTTGCCGCACAGATCGCACGCGGCGCCGAGGATGAAGGGCGTCGCGGACCAGCAAGGGCCGCAGAGCGCGAAGTCCCCTTCGACCTGCGCGCCGCAATTGAGGCATTCCGGAGGGAAGACCGCGTGCAGCAGCGTTTGCAATCTCATGTCCGGCCCCTAAGTTCCCGAAGGTCAGCGTCCAGGACAGGCCACGATCGTGACCCCACAGACCCAGCAGCCACGCCTTGTGGATGCCGCGGCATTGTCCCGGCATCGGGCCCGCGCACGGCTGCGGGACGCCGGGTTCCTGCACGAGACCGCTCTCGACGAGATCAATGAAAGGCTGAGGGACGTTAACAGAACGTTTACGTCACCCGCGATCGTGACCGCGCATCCCGGGATCTGGGGCGGCGTCGCCTCCGGCGCCACCTGCGTCGCGCCCGGCGATGTCCTCGATCTCGAACCGGGCGCGCATGACCTCGTGGTTCACGCGATGGCCCTGCACTGGGCCGACGATCCCGTGGGACAGATCGTCCAGTGCCGCCGCGCGCTCAAGGCGGACGGGTTGTTTCTGGGGGCCTGTTTCGGCGGCGAGACGCTGGCCGAGTTGCGCGCCGCGCTGGCCGAGGCCGAGATCGCCGAAACCGGCGGGCTCAGTCCCCGCGTGGCCCCGATGGCCGAGGTTCGCCAGTTGGGCTCCCTTCTGCAGCGTGCGGGGCTGTCGCTTCCGGTGGCGGACGTTCTGGACCAGGTGGCGAGTTATGCGGACATCTTCGCGCTGATGCGCGACCTGCGCGCGATGGGCGAGACGAACGCGCTGGCCGGACGTCATCGCGCTCCGACGCGCCGAAGCCTTTTCGACCGCGCCGATGCGATCTACAGGGCGAACTTCCCAGAAGGCGAGGGCCGCATCCGTGCGACCTTCCAGCTCGTCTTCCTCACCGGATGGGCACCGCACGAGAGCCAGCAGAAGCCGCTCCGCCCCGGCAGTGCCGAGGCGCGGCTTGCCGACGCCCTCAATGCAACGCATGTCCACGACGAAACCGAATAGACCCTTGACCGGGGCCACGATTGAGGCCAGCCACACATGAACATGTTGCAGCAAATGTCAAAAACGACCGAAGCCGCCGAAGCCGCGCCCAAGCTGGTCCACGCGCCCGCGGACCATCCCAAGGTGACGTTCGGCAAGGTCGGCATCCTTCTGGCCAACCTCGGCACGCCTGATCACTACAGCTACTGGCCGATGCGCCGGTATCTCAACGAGTTCCTGTCCGACCGCCGCGTGATCGACTACTCGCCGTGGATCTGGCAGCCGCTCCTGCAGCTCGTGATCCTGACCAAGCGGCCATTCTCGTCGGGCGCCGCATACAAGTCGATCTGGAACGAGGAGCAGAACGAAAGCCCCTTGATGACGATCACCAAGGACCAGACGGCCAAGATCAAGGCGCGGCTGGAAGAGGCCTACGGCGACAGGGTCGTGGTCGATTTCTGCATGCGCTATGGCAACCCCTCGACCAAGTCGAAGGTGGACGAACTGGTGGCGCAGGGCTGCACCAAGATCCTGTTCTTCCCGCTCTATCCGCAATACGCGGGCGCGACCTCGGCCACGGCCTGCGACGAATTCTTCCGCGCCCTGCAGAACATCAAGTGGCAGCCCATCGCCCGCACGGTCGAGCCCTATTACGAGGATCCCGGCTATATCGAGGCGCTGGCCCAGTCGGTCGAGCGCGCCTATGCCGGCCTCGAGAACCGCCCCGACGTGCTGGTGGCAAGCTACCATGGCGTGCCCAAGCGCTACCTGATGGAAGGCGACCCCTACCATTGCCAGTGCCAGAAGACGACGCGCCTCCTGCGCGAGCGCCTGGGCTGGGACAAGACCGAGATCGTCACCACCTTCCAGAGCCGCTTCGGCCCCGAGGAATGGCTGAAGCCCTACACGGTAGAGGAGGTCGCCCGCCTCGCCGAGCAGGGCAAGAAGCGCATCGCCGTCGTCGCGCCGGCCTTCAGCGCCGACTGCATCGAGACGCTCGAAGAGATCAACGAGGAGATCCGCGAGAGCTTCGAGGAGGCGGGCGGCGAGGAATTCACCTACATTCCCTGCCTCAACGATGACGACGCGCATGTCGATGCGCTCGCCCGCGTGGCGATGGACAACCTGCAGGGTTGGCTGGACTGAGGTTCAGGCGGCGCGGACAAGCTCAACGGGCCGGCCGGTATAGAGCCGGCGGCCCACCCGCACGGTCACGAAACCGTTCGGAAGGCGCTCCACGAAAGTGCCCTGCACCGATACGCAGCTTCCAAGGAAGATCGTGGTGAGCACGGTCGAAACCCCCTGACCGAGTGATGTGTCGTGCCGCGACCTTAGACGGTGCGCCCCACAAATCGACCAAAAAATCAGCTAAAATTTGAGCCTTTTGCCCGATCCCTGTGCTGCCGGCGGAAAACCGCCCAGCTACGGAACGCCGTCAGAGCCAATCCCGAAGGATGGGGATCAGCGGCTCGTCGGCGGGCGGCATCGGGTAGTCCCGCAATTCGGAGGCCCGCGCCCACGCGAGGCGCTGGCCCTCGTTCGACCGCGGAATGCCATTCCATTTGCGGCAGGCGAACAGCGGCATCAGAAGGTGGAAATCAGGGTAGCCGTGGCTTGCAAAGGTCAGCGGCGCAAGGCAGCTGTCCCATGTCTCGATCCCGAGTTCCTCGTGCAGTTCGCGCACCAGCGCGGCCTCGGGCGTTTCGCCCGGCTCGACCTTTCCGCCGGGAAACTCCCACAGGCCGGCCATCGACTTGCCCTCGGGCCGCTGCGCCAGCAGGACGCGCCCGTCCCGGTCGATCAGCGCGACGGCGGACACGAGGACGACCTTCAAGGGCGCGGCGTCCGTCGCGATGTTCATGACCGGTAATCCGCGTTGATCTCGATGTAGCGGCTCGTGAAATCGCAGGTCCACACCGTCGCCTCGCCGCGCCCGAGACCGAGGTCCACGGAAATCGTCAGTTCCTGCCCCTTCATGTAGTCCGCGCCGTCCTTTTCGCGGTAGCTCTCGGCGACCCAGCCCTTCTCGGCCACGAGGATCTCGCCGAACCGGATCGACAGAAGGTCGCGGTCGGCGGCGGCGCCGGACTTGCCCACCGCCATCACGACACGGCCCCAGTTCGGATCTTCGCCGGCGATGGCGGTCTTGACCAGCGGGGAATTGGCGATGGCGCGGGCGACCTTGTCGGCGTCGCGGGCGGACTTCGCGCCCGAAACCCGGACCTCGACCAGCTTGGTCGCGCCTTCGCCGTCACGGACGATCTGAAGCGCGAGATCCCGCATCACGCGGTCCAGCGCGGCGGCGAACACCCGGCCCTCGGCGCTCCGCCCCGACGAGATGGGGACGCCGTGCGCGCGGCCCGTCGCGACCAGGAGCACGGTGTCCGAGGTGGAGGTGTCGCTGTCCACGGTGATGGCGTTGAAGCTGGTTCTCGTGGCGGCGCTCAGCATGGATTGCAGCCCGTCGCGGGTGACGTTGGCATCCGTGAAGACATAGGCGAGCATCGTGGCCATGTCGGGCGCGATCATGCCCGAGCCCTTGGCGATGCCGGCGATCGTGACCGTCTTTCCGGCGATCTCGACCTTCTCCGCCGCGCCCTTGGGGAAGGTGTCGGTGGTCATGATCGCCCGCGCGGCCTCCTGCATCCGGTCGGCGGCGAGGCGCGTGACCAGTTCTGGAAGGATGTCGGTGATCCTGCTTGCCGGAAGCGGCTCGCCGATGACGCCGGTGGACGAGGTGAAGACATGGTCGGCCGGGATTCCCACGGCACGCCCCGCGGCCTCGGAAATCGCGGCGACGTCGCTTGCGCCGCGCGCGCCCGTGAAGGTGTTGGCGTTGCCCGAGTTCACGACGATGGCGAAGCCGTGCTTGTGGCGGTCAGACAGCTTCGCGATCTTGTCCTGGCAATCGAGGACTGCGGCGGACCGCGTGGCCGACCGCGTGAAGACGCCGGCCACGGTGCTGCCCGGCGCGATGTCGACAAGCATTACGTCGGTGCGGTTGGCGTAGCGCACCCCTGCCGCCCCGGTTGCGAAAAGAACGCCGTCGACCGGCGGCAGTGCGGGGAAGGAGGCGGGGGCGAGGGGCGAGACGGGCGGCGGGGCCTTCACCGCCCCGGTCGCCTTCGCCTTGCCCTTGCCCTTCTTGCCGACCGCATCCTTGGACGCGGCCTTTTCGGCCTTCAACTTTCTTGTCTTCTTGTCGGCCTTGGCCATTCCGCCCTCACGCGTGTCAATCCTGCAGCAGATCGACATTCGCGATGACGGCAGGATCGATGTCAAGCTCGGGGCGCTCGATCTCGGCCTCGGTCATCAGCTCTTCGATGCGGGCCTCGACACGCGCGCGGCGCAGCCCGTCGATCAGCTCGGCGCGGACCTCCTCGAGGGCCGGCGGCGCCTGCTCGCGCGTGTCGTTGAGCAAGATGACGTGCCAGCCGAACTGGGTCTCGACCGGCGCGGAGACCTCGCCCGGCTCGAGGTCGAACACGGCGGTCTCGAACTCGGGCACCATCATGCCGGCGCTGAACCAGCCAAGCTGCCCGCCATTGGGGCCCGACGGGCCGATGGAGCGTTCGGCGGCAAGCTCGGCGAAGTCGGCGCCGCCGGCGAGCTCGTCGATGATGGCCTGCGCCTCGTCCTCGGCCTCGACGAGGATGTGGCTTGCGTTGAACTCCTCGACCGGATCGACGTCCGCGAACTGCGCGTCGTACTCTGCCTGAAGCTCCTCGTCGCTGATCTCGGCCATGGCGATGTCATCGACATACCCCGCCGCCAGGAAGGCCCGGCGCTCGTTGTCGAGGCCCAGCTCCGTCGCGCGGTCGATGTCCTCGGCCGCGACGTCCGCCAGAACCTGCTGCTGCACCAGCTGCTCGAGCATTCCCTCGAACAGCACCTGCGCCGGAAGCTCCTGATACTGCTGCGGCAGCATCTGGCGCATCGCGATCAGGTGGCCGACGGTGATCTCGTTGCCATTCACGGTGGCAAGCACGGTGTCCGCGCCGACCTCGTCCTGCGCTTGAAGCGGCATGGCGGTCATTGCGACGACGGCGGCGCTGGCGAGAAGTCTTTTCATCGGGGAGGTTCCTTCACGATCGGGCCCCCCGACATGTGTCCGAGGGGCCGCGTTGACAGTCTATCGGCCCGCCCTTATGTCCCAAGCGGGTTTCGCACGGGGTTCGCATCGAGGCCGGCGCCGTCTCGGCGTCGTTGATAGACCGCCGCGATGGGCCGAACAACCCGGGTGCCCCACACATTGGCTTGAGGAAGGCCGGCCCGTCGAACGGATGGTCCGGCGGGAAGGCGTTTCGAATGCTCGGACTAGGGACGATCGCGAAGAAGGTCTTCGGCACGCCGAACGACCGCAAGGTGAAGGCCGTCAGGCCCCTGGTCGAGAAGATCAACGCCCTCGAGCCCGAGTTCCAGAAGCTGAGCGACGACGAGATCATCGCCCGCACCGCCGAGCTGCGGGGCCGCGCCGAGGCCGGCGAAGGCCTCGACGACCTTCTTCCCGAAGCCTTCGCAAACTGCCGCGAGGCCGCGCGCCGCGCGCTTGGCCTCAGGGCCTTCGACGTGCAGCTCGTTGGGGGGATCTTCCTGCACCGCGGAAACATCGCCGAGATGAAGACCGGCGAGGGCAAGACCCTCGTCGCGACCTTCCCGGCCTACCTCAATGCCCTGTCCGGCAAGGGCGTTCACATCGTCACGGTGAACGACTACCTCGCGCGGCGTGACGCCGAGTGGATGGGCAAGGTCTATGCTGCGCTCGGCCTGACCACGGGCGTCGTCTACCCGCGCCAGCCCGAGGACGAGAAGCGCGCGGCCTACGCCGCCGACATCACCTACGCCACCAACAACGAGCTGGGCTTCGATTACCTGCGCGACAACATGCGCGGCAGCCTCGCCGAGATGGCGCAGCGCGGGCACAACTTCGCCATCGTGGACGAGGTCGACTCGATCCTGATCGACGAAGCGCGGACCCCCCTGATCATCTCGGGCCCGAGTGAGGACCGTTCAGACCTCTATGTCTCAATCGACAAGGTGATCCCCGAACTCGCCGAGGAGCATTTCACCCTCGACGAGAAGCAGCGCAGCGCGACCTTCACCGACGAGGGCAACGACTTCCTCGAGGACAAGCTGCACGAGATGGGGATCCTTCCCGAGGGCCAGAGCCTCTACGACCCCGAATCGACCTCGATCGTGCACCACGTCACCAACGCCCTGCGCGCGCACAAGCTGTTCCACCGCGACCAGCAATACATGGTGCGCGGCGGCGAGGTGGTGCTGGTCGACGAATTCACCGGCCGCATGATGCAGGGCCGCCGCCTGTCGGACGGCCTGCACCAGGCCATCGAGGCCAAGGAGGGCTGCAAGATCCAGCCCGAGAACGTGACGATGGCCTCCGTCACCTTCCAGAACTACTTCCGCCTCTACGACAAGCTGGCGGGCATGACCGGCACCGCCACGACCGAGGCCGAGGAATTCGCCTCGATCTACGGGCTCGGCGTCGTCGAGATCCCGACGAACAAGCCCATTGCCCGGATCGACGAGGACGATCAGGTCTATCGCACCGGCACCGAGAAATACGACGCCATCGTCGCGGCGATCCGCGAGGCCCACGAAAAGGGCCAGCCCGTCCTCGTCGGCACCACGTCGATCGAGAAATCCGAGATGCTCAGCCAGCTTCTGACCAAGGCGAAGCTGCCGCACAACGTCCTGAACGCGCGCCAGCACGAGCAGGAGGCGCAGATCGTCGCCGATGCCGGCAAGCTCGGCGCGATCACCATCGCCACGAACATGGCCGGGCGCGGCACCGACATCAAGCTGGGCGGCAACGTCGAGTTCAAGGTCATGGAGGCCATCGCGGCCAACCCCGAGGGCGACCACGAGGAGATCCGCCGCCAAATCGAGGCCGAGCACGAGGCCGACGAGCGGAAGGTGAAGGAGGCCGGAGGCCTTTATGTCCTCGCGACCGAACGCCACGAGAGCCGGCGCATCGACAACCAGCTGCGCGGCCGCTCGGGCCGGCAGGGCGATCCGGGACGCTCGTCGTTCTTCCTGTCTCTGGAAGACGACCTGATGCGGATCTTCGGGTCGGACCGGCTCGACAAGATGCTGTCGACCCTGGGGATGAAGGAAGGCGAGGCCATCGTCCATCCGTGGGTCAACAAGTCGCTCGAGCGGGCGCAGGCGAAGGTCGAGGGGCGCAACTTCGACATCCGCAAGCAGCTTCTGAAGTTCGACGACGTCATGAACGACCAGCGCAAGGTGATCTTCGGCCAGCGCCACGAGATCATGGGCGCCGAGGACATCGCCGAGGTCGCGCGCGACATGCGCCACCAGGTGATCGAGGACATGGTCGCCACGCACATGCCGCCGAGATCCTACGCCGACCAGTGGGATACCGAAGGCCTGAAGGCGGCGGCGCGCCAGACCCTCGGACTCGACCTGCCGATCGAGGAATGGGCCGAGGAGGACGGCGTCGACCAGGAGACGGTGCGCGAGCGGCTCGAGACCAAGGCCGACGAATACATGGCTTCGAAAGCGGCGCAGTTCGGCCCCGAGCAGATGCGCAACATCGAGAAGCAGATCCTGCTTCAGACGATCGACCAGAAGTGGCGCGAGCACCTTCTGACGCTCGAGCACCTGCGATCGGTCGTGGGCTTCCGCGGCTACGCGCAGCGCGACCCGCTCAACGAATACAAGACCGAGTCCTTCCAGCTGTTCGAGCGGATGCTCGACAGCCTGCGCGCCGAGGTCAGCAGCAAGCTGGCGCGGATCCAGCCGCTGACGCCCGAGCAGCAGGCCGAGATCATCCGCCAGCTTCAGGCGCAGCAATCCGCCGCCCGCAAGGAGCTCGAGACCGCCTCGGCGGGCACGGGCGACGGCCGGTCCGACGACGCCGCGCCGGAACCGCTGGTGCCCGGCTTCGACGAGACCAACCCCGACAGCTGGGGCAATCCCGGCCGCAACGACCCCTGCCCCTGCGGCTCGGGCCGGAAGTTCAAGCACTGCCACGGGCGTCTCGCCTGAGCGAATGATGTCGATACAGGGGAGACAATCTCCCCTGTATCACACGATTGCTTCCTAAATCCCGCCGCATTCCAGGGCCATGCAGACACTCCGATCCAGATTGCGGAGACGGCGGCATGACCAGACAACGCACCCTCGCACGGATGACCTCGGCCGGGATCCTGTCTTGCGGACTGGCGATCTACGCCGCGCAGGCCGGGATGCTTCCGGGGATCGAACTTGGCGTCCGCCCGCAGGACGAGGCGCGGCCCACCGCGACCACGGGTGCCTTCGCGCGCGCACATGGACACCAGCTTCCCCCCGGCTCGGGCTTTGCTGCCGCGCCAACCCCCGAGGCCGCCGCGCCCGCCGTTCCGCGGATCGAGGCCGTGGTGCGTCCCGCGGCCCTTGCGCCCGAGCTGGCCCCGCCCGCCCCGCGCAGCACCGCCGCGACGGATGCACGGACCTTCAGCCGCTTCGGCCTGCCCTGCGGCCTCGAGGTCTCGGCCAAGGCCGGGACGGCGGCGATGATCGCCGTGGACATTTCGGCGCCGTGCCACCCCGACGCTGACGTCACGCTGCGCCACGCGGGCATTGCCATTTCCGCAAGGACGGACGCTTTCGGCCTTCTGACGCTGGACCTCCCCGCCCTCGAAAGCCCGGCGATCGTCGCCGTCGAACTGGCCGACGGAACCGAACGGACCGCGATGCTTCCGGTTTCGGACCTCGCAGGCTTCGACCGGATCGCACTCGCGTGGGAGGGCGAGCTCGACATGGAGCTTCACGCGCTGGAGGACGGCGCCGCATGGGCGTCGGACGGCCATGTGCGTCCCGCAGCGCCCCGCGGCCCCGAGGCGGCGTCGGAGGGAAGGGGCTTCCTCAGTCTTCTCGGCGACCCGCGGGCATCGGTGCCCCTGCTGGCGCAGGTCTACACGATCCCGCGCGGGACGCGCGCCGCGTCCGGCGTGACCCTTTCCATCGACGCGCCGATCACGGCCGCCAACTGCGCACTTCAGGCCACCGCACGAATCGTGCAGGCCGAAGGCGGCCGGATCGCCATGACGCCGCTTGGCTTCACCTACCCCGGCTGCGATGCCGTGGGCGACACTCTTGTGTTGCAAAATCCCGTGCAGGACCTGAGACTCGCCGCGAATTGAGGCAAGGCGCAATCTCCTTCACATGCTCCATCGCATCGCGGCCGCGTGTCGGAACGCCGGCCTTCTGCTCATAGCGACAAGCCTTGCGGCGGCAGCGCAGGACGTCGAACTGCGGTCGTTCGACGGCACGGTGGAGCTCGAGGGCAACCTCGTCGCCTATGACGGCGCATATTACCAGATCGACACGGTCTACGGCCTTCTCACCGTGTCCGCGGAAGGCGTGTCGTGCGCGGGGCCCGGCTGTCCCGACCTGACGTCCTTCGTCGCGGAGGCGCGCATCAGCGGCGCGGCCACCGTGGCCGAGGGGCTGCTTCCCGAGCTCATCGACGCCTTCGCCCGGGTCAAGGGCATGACCGTTCTGCGCGACGGCGGCGAGGGCCCCGGCACCGTCTACACGCTCCTGCGCGAGGACGGACAGCCGGCCGCGCGGTTCCTCGTCACGCCGGGCTCCACCGACGAGGGGTTCCTGTCGCTGCTGAACGCCGAAGTCGACATCGCGCTGGCCGAACGCGAGCCGAACGAGCCCGAGCGGAGGGCCGCCCGCGATCAGGCGCCGGGCGATCCGCCATTGACCCGGCGCGTGCGGGTGCTGGCGCTGGACGCGCTCGTGCCCGTGGTGTCGGTCGAAAACGCCGCCGACGCACTGTCGCTTGCGGATCTCGCGCGGCTGTTCTCGGGCGATATCGACAATTGGCGCGCCCTCGGGGGGCCGGACGCGCCGGTCGCGCTGCATCTTCTCGCGCCGGGGCTGGGGCCGGCGCAGGATTTCGCGGACCGGGTGCTGATGGCGACCGACCTGCCCCTCGCCGAGGGCATCGTGCGCCACGACAGCGCCGCCGCGCTTGCCGGGGCCGTCGCCCGCGACGCCTTCGCCGTCGGCATCACGACCCGCTCCGCCGTCGGCCCCGCGCGGGCGCTGCCGCTGACCGGGCCCTGCGGGTTTTCGCAGCGGGCCACGGCGGATGCGGTGAAGTCCGAGGATTACCCCCTCACGGCGCCGGTCTACCTCTATCTCGCGCCCTACCGCCTGCCGCAGCTCGTGCGCCAGTTCCTCGCCTTCACCGAAACCGAGGAGGCCGAGCGCATCGTTCAGGAAGCGGGTTACGTCAACCAGACGCTGACACGAACGCCTCTCGTCTTGCAGGGAGAGCGGATTCGCAACGCCGTTCTGGCAGCGGGCGAGGACGTGGCGCTGGAGGATCTCCAGGCCATGCTCCTCAGGCTTGGCGAGGGCGAACGCCTGTCTCCGACCTTCCGCTTCGCCGATGGCGCGGCAGAGCTCGACACGCAGTCGCGCGCCTCGGTCGGGCGCCTCGCCGCCGCGATCGAGCGCGGCGCCTTCGACGGCCGGACGCTTCTTTTCGTCGGCTTCTCCGACAGCGCGGGCTCTCCCGAGATCAATACGCGCCTCGCCCAGCGCAGGGCGCAGGCCGTGCTGGAGGCGGTCGATGCGGCCGCCGAAAGCGCCGGGCGCCGGGTCACTCTGCGCGCCGAGGCCTTCGGCGAGGCGCTTCCGATGGCGTGCGAGGACACCGACTGGGGCCGCGCCGTGAATCGCCGTGTCGAGGTCTGGGTCGAATAGGACCCGCCTAGAGGTGGCCCTCGGCCCGGAAACTCAGGACGCGTGCCTTTCCGATCACGAGATGATCGTGGATCACGAGGCCAAGAACCTCGGCCGCGTCGCGGATTGCATAGGTCATCTCGATGTCCGAACGGCTGGGCGTGGGGTCGCCCGAAGGATGATTGTGCACGAGGATCAGCGCCGACGCGTTCAGCTCCAACGCGCGCTTCACGACCTCCCGGGGATAGACGGGAACGTGGTCCACCGTGCCCTCGGCCTGCGCCTCGTCGGCGATGAGGACGTTCTTGCGGTCGAGATAGAGGACGCGGAACTGCTCGATGTCGCGATGCGCCATCGCGGACTGGCAATAATCCAGAAGCGCGTCCCATGACGACAGGACGGCCTTCTTCAGCACGCGGGCGCGCGCCATGCGGTGGCCCACGGCCTCCATCAGCTTCAGCTCGAAGATCACCTGGTCGCCAACTCCATCGACCTCGCGCAACCGGGCCGGCGCGGCGGCGAGGACGTGGTTCAGGTCGCCAAAGCGCTTGAGAAGCGCCTTGGCGAGCGGCTTGGTGTCACCGCGCCTTATCGCGCGGTAGAGCAGCATTTCCAGAAGCTCGTAATCCGGCACCGCGTCCGCCCCACCGTCGGTGAAGCGTTGCCGCAAGCGCTGACGATGCGCGTGGCGATGCAGCTCGGCACCGGTGGAGGGGCCCGACGCCTGAACTGCCGTTCGCGGAGTGACGGGTTTGCCGGCGAAGGTCGCGGACATGTCGTCGAAGGAAAACGAGGGCTGCCTGGACATGGCCGAAGCTTCGCCCGAAATCATTAACCGAACGTTAGCCGCACGACGCCGGCCGGATCAGTCCCAGGTGGGATGGAAGCGGCCCGCAGGCGACAGCGTGAAGATCTCGCAGCCTGTCGCGGTGACGCCGATGGAATGCTCGAACTGCGCCGAAAGGCTCTTGTCGCGCGTCACGGCCGTCCAGTCATCCGCCAGCACCTTGGTTTCGGGACGGCCAAGGTTCACCATCGGCTCGATCGTGAAGAACATGCCTTCTTCCAGGACCGGGCCGGTTCCGGGCCGTCCGTAATGCAGGACGTTCGGCGGCGCGTGGAACACCTGCCCCAGTCCGTGACCGCAGAAGTCGCGCACCACAGCCATGCGATGCCCCTCGACGAAGGTCTGGATCGCATGGCCGATGTCGCCAAAGGTGTTGCCGGGCCGCACCGCGTCGATACCGATCATCAGGGCGTCGTGCGTCACCTGCACCAGCCGCTCGGCCTTGCGCCCGATCCGGCCGGCCACGAACATCCGGCTGGTGTCTCCGAACCAGCCATCGACGATCACCGTCACGTCGATATTCAGGATATCGCCGTCCTTCAGGACCTTGGCCCCCGGAATTCCATGGCACACGACATGGTTGACCGAGATGCAGCTGGCGTGTTCGTAGCCCCTGTAGCCGATGGTGGCCGAGGTCGCGCCGGCCTCGTCGACCATGCGCTCGATCGCCTCGTCCAGCGCGGCCGTCGTGACGCCGGGCACCACGAGGGAGGCGACGCGGTCGAGGATGTCGGCCGCGACCCGCCCGGCCTTATGCATGCCGGCGAAGTCCTCGGGGCTGTGGATGCGGATGCCGTCCTTGGTGAGGCGGCCTTTGAAGTCGTCCAAAACGTGTCTCCGGGGAGCTTTGTCGCCCGATAAATAGGAACTTTCCGCCACGATTTCCAGTCAGGGCGACCTGACGGGGAGGCGGGTGGCTTGCGGGGCGGGATCTACCGGAAGCGGGCCGGCGAGCGTGATCCCCTCGGCTGTGATCGACGTGCCGTAGCACAGCATCTCGACACCGCTGTCGCGCGCGGCGTCGAAGGCCGCGGCATAGGCCGGATCGAGGTCTGGTGCGAGGCGAAAGCGCGCGCAATCGCTGCGCTGCACGACATAGAGCATGACCGCTCGGCGGCCGGAGGCGGCGACGGCGCGCAACTCGTCGAGGTGCCTTGCGCCCCGCGCGGTCACGCAGTCGGGAAACTCGGCCCAGTCGCCCTCCCGGCGCAGATGCACGTTCTTGACCTCCACCATCGCATCGGGACGGGACGCGCCCTTCAGGAGAAAGTCGATCCGGCTGTTCGCGCCATAGGGCTGCTCGGGCCGGATCGTGTCGTAACCGGCCAGCTCGGCGATGCGCGCCCCGGCCAGCGCCTCGCCCACGATGCGGTTGGGAACGCCGGTGTCGATGCCGGCCATGTGTCCGCCCTCCAGCTCCACCAGGCGCCAGCCGAACTTCAGCTTCTTGCGGGGATCCTCGTTGGGCTCCAGCCAGATTCGCGCGCCCGAGGAAGCAAGGCCCATCATGCTGCCCGGATTGGGGCAATGAACGGTGACGGTGGTGCCGTCCGTCAGTTCGGCATCGGCCAGGAACCGCTTGTAGCGGCGAAGCAGCCTTGCAGGCACAAGCGGCGTTTGAAAGCGCATGGACCCGCCCCTATACCGGGACGGACCGGAATGCCAAGGGACGGAAACCGCGCAATGGAAAATCCAACCGCCGCAATGCTCGTGATCGGGGACGAGATCCTGTCGGGGCGAACGCGCGACGCCAACATGCACCACCTTGCGCGCGCGCTGACCGATCACGGCATCCGCCTTTCGGAGGTCCGCATCGTCCCCGACGAACACGACCGGATCGTCGAGGGCGTCCGTGCGCTGAAGGCCTTGTTCGATCACGTCTTCACGTCGGGCGGCATCGGTCCCACGCACGACGACATCACGGCCGACGCCGTGGCCGAGGCGCTGGAGGTTCCGCTTGGCGTCCGCGACGACGCGCGCGCGATCCTGCAGGCGCATTACGACCGCAGCGGCCAAGAGCTGAACGAGGCGCGGCTGCGCATGGCGCGCATTCCCGAAGGCGCGACCCTAATCGACAACCCGGTTTCGGCGGCGCCCGGCTTTTCCCTCGACAACGTCCACGTCATGGCGGGCGTCCCATCGATCTTCGAGGCGATGCTTGCAGGCCTCCTGCCGACGCTCACCGGCGGCGCGCCGGTCCTGTCGCAATCGCTTCGCGTCGTGCGCGGAGAGGGCGACATCGCCTCGGCGCTCGGTGATCTCGCGCGGGCGCATCCCGAGGTCTCCATCGGCTCCTACCCGTTCATCAGGGACGGGGTGCACGGCTCGAACATCGTGGTCCGCGGGCAAGATGGCGCGGCCGTCGACCGGGTCATGAGCGAACTTGCCCGCCTGTTCCCGGAAGCGAAATGACCACCATTGCGGTCGCACTCGCGGATGCCATCGCCGCGACCTGGCCGCCCGCCGCGACCTCCAGGGTGGGCCGCTTCAGCCGCGCGCAAGGCGCGGGCGGCGGCAACCGCGTGTCCGCCGCGCGGCTGACCGACACGTCCGGCACGGGCGAAGGCATCGGGCCCGACGATATACAGGCGGTGTCCGCCGCCCAGTCCGCATCGGGCCAGACGCCGCTTTTCATGGTCTTCGACTGGCAAGCGCCGCTCGACGAAGCACTCGAGGCCGAGGGCTACAGGGTGCGCGACGCCACCGACATGCTCTGCGCCGAGACGGGCGCGATCGCCGCGGCCCCGCCGCCGGTCTGCTGCTTCGACATCTGGCCGCCCCTTGCCGTGCAGGAGGACATCTGGGCCGCGGGCGGCATAGGACCCGCACGGCTCGCCATCATGCACCGCGCGAGGGGCCGCAGGACCTCGATCTTCGGGCGGATCGGCGACAGGCCCGCCGGAACCGCCTTCGTCGCGCTCGACGGCGAGATCGCGATGCTCCACGCGTTGGAGATCGCGGCGTCATCCCGGCGCAGGGGCCTCGCGCGCACCATGGTCCAGGCCGCCGCCGATTGGGGGGGCCGCCAGGGCGCGCACCGTTTCGCCGCCCTCGTGACGCAGGAAAACGCGGCCGCGCAGCGGCTCTATGCCTCGATGGGCATGGAGGCGGCGGGGCGCTATCATTACCGTGCAAAATGAAGGCCTTGTCTCAACCATGACGGGATGCCAACGCCCCTCGACGCCCGTAGTCCTGCTGGCGCTCCTTCCCTGGTTCGCCTCGGCCGGGCTCGCTCTCGCCTTCGAGCTCGATCTGCCACCGGACGCCGAGCTTGCGGGGTCCGGCGCGCGGACGCAGGGCCGGCACGAGATCGCCGTCGGTCCATGGCGCGTCGGATCCGTGCCGATCCGCGAAATCGCGGGCATGGTGCAAAGGGCGACATGGCGGATCCGGTTGTCCCCGGGGGCGGAAACCGTGGATGCGCTCGCCGGCGCGCTCGAGGCCCAGCTCGAGGCCCAGGGCTTCGAGATCGCCTTCTCCTGCGCCGACACCGCCTGCGGCGGCTTCGATTTCCGGCATCGGCTCGACATGGGCCGCAGTCCCGAGATGTATGTCGACCTCGGCAACTTCCGCTACGTTTCGGCGCTGGATGACGATGGCGCGGAGGCCGTCGCCATCACCGTGTCGCGCGGCGGCGAAACGCTGCATGTGCACGCCGTGCATGTGGGCGACGGCGCCGATGCCCCGGACTGGACCACGCCCCCGGCCGACGCGCCAGCGCGCACGGATCGGCCTCGGACAGAACCGCCCGCGGTTCCCCAGGCCGGCCTTTCGATCGTCGAACGGCTTCTCCGCGACGGCAGCGCGGCGCTTGACGACCTGACGTTCGGCACCGGCGCGTCGGAGCTTTCGGACAGCGGCTACGCCTCGCTCAGGACGCTGGCAGGGTTCCTGTCCGAGGACGCCGCGCGCCGCGTCGTTCTGGTCGGCCATACGGATTCGGAAGGCGGACGCGACAGCAACATCGCGCTGAGCGAGGCCCGCGCCGACGCGGTCCGGCGCTACCTCGTGGACCGTCTCGGCGTCGATCCGGCGCAGGTTGAGGCCGCAGGCATCGGCTATCTCGCGCCACGGGCCACGAATGCAACCGAAGAGGGCCGCGAAGCCAATCGGCGTGTCGAGGTGGTGGTGCTGGGCGGCGGCTGACCGGAGGCCGCGCCTACCAGTCCTCGGGCCCCTTGTCGCGGAAGCTGTCGACGAGAAAATCGATGAAGGACCGCACCTTGGGCTGGATGAAGCGTCCCGGCGGATAGACCGCGTAGATGCCAAGAACCTCGAAGGGAAGATCGGGGATCGCGTCCTCCAGAAGGCCTTCGCGCATCGCCTCGGCGTAAAGGAAACTGGGCAGGTAGGCGATCCCGAGGCCGCCGATCGCGGCATTCAGAAGGGATTGACCATCATTGACCGTCAGCCAGCCCCCGGTGCGCACCTGGCGCTGTTCGCCCGAGGGGGCGGTGATCTTCCAGGCGTTGCTGGAGGATGCGTTGGAATAATGCAGCAGCTTGTGATCGTTCAGGTCGTCGATCCGCGCCGGCCGGCCATAGGTCTGGAAATAGGCGGGCGAACCGATCATGCGCTTGTGCGTCTCGCAGATCTTGCGCGCCCGAAGGCTCGAATCCTCGAGTTCTCCCACCCGGATCGCCATGTCGAACCCTTCCGAGATCAGCTCGACGTAGCGGTTGTTCAGCTCCATGTTCACCGTGATGTCGGGATACTGGTGCAGGAACCTCCCGAGGATGGGCGAGACGTGATTGACCCCGAAATCGGTCGCGATCGACACGCGCAGCGTCCCCGACGGGGCCGATTGCATCGCCGTCACCAGCGCGTCGGCTTCTCCGGCGTCGTTCAGGACCCTGCGGGCGCGGTCGTAGTAGGCCAGACCGATCTCCGTGGGACTGACCCGCCGGGTCGTCCGGTTGAGAAGGCGGGCGCCGAGACGCGCCTCCAGGCTCGAGACGTGCTTCGAGACCGCAGACTTCGAAATGCCCAGCTTCTTCGCAGCATCCGTGAAGCCGCCCTGGTCGACGACCGTGGCGAAAGCTTCCATTTCAGTCAAACGATCCATCGACGTTCCCGCATCGTGCAGTTCCACTCGCCGCCCAACCTCGTTCCGAAATGCGGCGCCATTGGGGTCAGCCGTTGTCCAAAGCCGGGAATTTGCGCGGATCGTTCGTGTCGGCGCAACAGAACCTGCATGGCGCAATGCCCTTGCGGCAGCAACCCGTGCCGGTAGTCTGCGTCTCGGCCCCGCAACACGAAAGGAAACGCCGCATGGACCATGCACGACAGCGCGCCGATCTCGCGGCGGCCTTCCGCTGGACGGCGCGCGAGAACATGCACGAGGGCGTCGCCAACCACTTCTCGCTCGCCGTGAACGATGACGGCACGCGGTTCCTGATCAATCCGCGCAAGCACTTCAGCCGCATCCGCGCCTCCGATCTCTGGGTGATCGACGCCGACGACCCGGAAAGCGCGCAGGGTGCGGATGCGCCCGACCCCACGGCCTGGGGGCTTCACGCAAGCCTGCACCGCCATGTTCCCCATGCCCGCTGCGCGATGCACGTCCATTCCACCTACGCGACCGTGCTCGCCTGCCTCGCCGACAGCCGCCTGCCCCCGATCGACCAATCCTCGGCGATCTTCCACAACCGTCAGGTCGTCGACGAGAACTACGGCGGCCTCGCCCTTGAGGAGGAAGGCACCCGCTGCGCCCGCCTGTTCCAGGATCCCTCCGTCCGGACCATGATCATGGGCAACCACGGCGTCCTCTTCATCGGAGAGACCGTGGCCGAGACCTTCATGCGTCTCTATTACTTCGAACGCGCGGCGCGCACCTACGTCCTCGCCCTCCAGACCGGGCGCCCCCTGCGCGAGCTGTCTCCCGAGATCGCCGAACTGACCGCCCGCCAGCAAGAGGGCGACACGGCGGCCGAAGCGGATTTCCTCGGCGGCCTGCGCGAGGTCCTCGACGCCGAAGGCGCGGACTACGCATCCTGACGGGGCCCGGCGAGGCGCTTCATCCTTGCGAAAAACTCCGGGGGACGCGCCGCAGGCGCGGGGGGCGGAGCCCCTTGACCCGAGCGCAGCGAGACAGGTGACGTGCGGGGAACCCGCTCCGCTGCCTTAGGCCTCCCCGCCGGTCCGCCGCATCACGATCAGCCGGTACTCGTGTACCCGCGCGAAGCTCTCCGACCGGCCGGTCTTGCGGCCGAGCTTGTCGAGCGTCCGCCCGAACAGCTTGTCCAGCGCCCAGGCCCGCCACGGATACTCGCGCCGCAACTCGTCGCGAAACCGCCTGACGAACGGAGCAACCTTCTCGTTCTTGATATGCTCGTGGATGACGAAGGTCGGCGTGATCGCCTGCGTCATGTCCTCGTCCGACAGGATCTCGAAGGCGCCCTGGCGCGCGACCTCCTCCAGGAACGCCGCGTGCGTGCCGCGGGTGCCGTCGCGATGCTCGTGCCCCGCGCGCCGGAAATAGTCGAAGATCACGACGCCCTTGCCGGCATAGCGGGCGGCCTGGCGCAGGGCGGGCGCCAGCTCGATGTAGTGGAAGCTCTCGGCGAACAGGCAGAGGTCGAAGCGGTCGCCGCTCTCGAAAGTCTCGAAATAGGCGTCCGTCACTGCCGTGCCCTCGGGCAGCTTCGCGCGCGCCATCTCGTTCATCTGCGAGGACGGCGAGACGCAGGCCACATCGAAGCCGCGCTCGATCAGCGCGCGGGCGTTGGCCCCCGTGCCCGACCCCACGTCGAGGATACGCCCCACGCCACCAGGCACGGTCCCGATCGCCTCGACCAGCTTTTCCAGGTAGGCTTGCTGCGCTGCGCCGACGGCCTGCGCGGACAGGACCTCCGGGGCGCCGTCGGGAAAGTATCCATAATGCGCGTAACCATGCCCGAACATCACCTCGGACATGAGCGCGGTCGCATCGAGTTCGACTGATTTCAGTTTCATGGCGCTGCCAATAGACGAGGGGCGGGGTCGCGCCAAGCCCTCAACAGACTTGACCGCTCGGTCGGCTTTGCAACAAGCTGTCCGGCAGGGGAGGGCCGCCATGACGCCAGAGGAACGCGCGCGCCGCTCGGCCGAGGCCATGTGGGCGGACGACCATGCGTCGAAATGGGTCGGGATGCGGCTCGACGCGGTCGGGCCGGGCCATGCGCGCCTGTCGCTTCAGGTGCGGGACGAGCACCTGAACGGTCACGGCATCTGCCATGGCGGTGTCATCTTCACGCTGGCCGACAGCGCCTTCGCCTTCGCCTGCAACTCGCACAACCGCGTGGCCGTCGCCCAGCACAACTCGATCAGCTACCTCAGCCCCGGCCGCGGCGGCGAGACCCTGGTGGCCGAGGCGCGCGAGGTCTCGCTGACGGGCCGCTCGGGCCTGACGGACGTGACCGTGACCGGCGGCGACGGCCGCGTCGTGGCGATGTTCCGCGGCGCGTCCCGGCAGATCGCTGGCGTTCATTTCGAGGAGGACGGCGATGCGTGACCTCGCACCGGACAGGGGCGACCTCGATCCCATCGAGATCGCCAGCCGCGACGAGATCGCGGCCCTCCAGCTCGACCGCCTGCGCTGGTCGCTGCGCCACGCCTACGACAACGTCCCGCATTACCGGCGGGCCTTCGACGCGCAGGGCGTGCACCCCGGCGACCTGACGGACCTGTCGGACCTTTCGAAATTCCCTTTCACCACGAAGCAGGACCTGCGCGACAACTATCCGTTCGGCATGTTCGCCGTCCCCCGCGAGCAGGTCGCGCGCGTCCATGCCTCCTCGGGGACCACGGGCAGGCCGACCGTCGTGGGCTACACCGCGCGGGACGTGGACACATGGGCGGCCGTCGTGGCCCGCTCGATGCGCGCCGCGGGCACCCGGCCCGGCGACATCGTCCATGTCGCCTATGGCTACGGTCTATTCACCGGCGGGCTCGGCGCGCATTACGGGGCCGAGAAGCTCGGCTGCACCGTCATTCCCGTCTCGGGCGGCATGACGCCGCGGCAGGTGCAGCTGATCGAGGATTTCGGCGCCTCTACCATCATGGTCACGCCGTCCTACGCGCTGTCCATCCTCGACGAATACCGCGCGCAGGGGCGCGACCCCCGGCAAAGCCCGCTTCAGGTCGGCATCTTCGGCGCCGAGCCCTGGACCAACGCGATGCGCCACGAAGTCGAGCAGGCATTCGACATGCACGCCGTCGACATCTACGGCCTCTCCGAGGTCATCGGTCCCGGCGTCGCCAGCGAATGCGTCGAGGCGAAAGACGGACTGCACGTCTGGGAGGATCACTTCTACCCCGAGGTCGTCGACCCCGAGACCGGCAAGGTGCTGCCCGACGGCGAGATCGGCGAACTGGTCTTCACCTCGCTCACCAAGGAGGCGTTCCCGATCGTCCGCTACCGCACCCGCGACCTGACGCGGCTTCTGCCCGGCACCGCCAGGTCGATGCGGCGGATGGAGAAGGTCACGGGCCGCTCCGACGACATGATCATCCTGCGCGGCGTCAACGTCTTTCCCACCCAGATCGAGGAACAGCTGATGGCGATCGAAGGCCTTGGCCCGCACTTCCAGATCGAACTGGCGAGGGAGGGGCGGATGGACACCATGATCGTCCATGTCGAGGCGGCGGAAGGGCCGATGGGATCGGAGGTGCTGGACCACGCGGCGCGGGCGCTTCGGCGGCGCATAAAGGAGCGCATCGGCCTGAGCGTCGAGATCGCCGCCCATGGCTCGGGCGGCGTGCCGCGCAGCGAGGGCAAGGCCGTGCGCATCGTGGACAAGCGGACGAAGGACTGAGCGATGCCGAGGGGCCTTGCCCGCGACCATGCCGCCAAACGCGACGCGATCCGCCATGGCGCGGCGGCGCATTTCGCCGCGCTCGGCTACGACCGCGCGTCAATGGCCTCGGTGGCGACCGCCTGCGGCGTGTCCAAGGCGTTGATCTACCATTACTACGACAGCAAGGAGGCGTTGCTGGTCGACATCCTTCAGGATCACCTGTCGCGCCTGCTGGACGCGATCCTCGAGGCGGGGCAGGACGGAACGGCGAAGGAGCGGCTGCGCGACACGATCCGCGCAATCCTGCTGCAATACGAGGATGCCGACGACGCCCACATGGTGCAGCTCGACGCGCTCGACACGTTGCCCGAGGCGATGCGCCAGCCACTCGTGGCCATGATGCGCGAAATGGTGAGCCAGCTGGGCGAGCGTCTGGACGCGGCCTCGCCCGAGGGCCTTGGCGACCGCCGCCGCGCCATCACCATGAGCGTCTTCGGAATGCTCAACTGGTTCTACACATGGCACCGTCCCGGCCGCTGGCCGGGGCGCGAGGACTACGCCGATCTCGTGACCGACCTCGTGGCGGGGGGGCTTGGCGGCCTGTGACCCGCGAACCCTTCCGGCCAGATCCGCGCGGCGCGCGCATCGGGCGGGGTTCAGGCGGGCGCCGGAAACGGGTAGGGTGGCCGCAAAAGGCGAGACCGCGTTCGAGGCGGGCGGGCAGGCATGGCGAAGACAGGAAAACGGAACGGCCGGGCCAGGCGGGCGCCGGCAAGGACCGGCCGCACGGCGCGCCGGCCGTCGACGCTGCGCGCATGGATGGGGCGGGTGCGGCGCTGGGTCCTGCGCGGCGTGCTTGGCCTATGCGTTTTCGTGCTGGTCTGGGTCGCCGCCTACGCCGTCCTGCCGGTGCCGACGACGCCCTACATTCTGTCCGAGCGCCTCCGGCTTGGCGGCGTGGAACATGACTGGGTTCCGATCGAGGACATCTCGATCCACCTGCAACGCGCCGCCGTCGCCGCCGAGGACGCCGATTTCTGTCTGCACTGGGGTTTCGACATGCGCGCGATCCGTGCCGCGATCGAGGCCGGCGCAGCGCGCGGGGGCTCCACCATCAGTCAGCAGACGGTCAAGAACGCCTTTCTCTGGCACGGGCGTTCCTGGGTGAGAAAGGCGCTCGAGGCCGCGATCACCCCGTTGATGGAGGCTCTCTGGCCGAAGCGGCGCATCCTCGAGGTCTATCTCAACATCGCCGAATTCGGCGAGGGCGTCTTCGGCGCCGAAGCTGCGGCGCGGCACCATTTCGGGGTCCCGGCCGCGGATCTGTCGGAAACGCAGGCCGCGCGCCTTGCGGCGGTCCTGCCCGCGCCGCAGGCCCGTTCGGCCAGCAGCCCCTCGGACTTCGTGCAGCGCCGCGCGGCGGCCATACGCGACGGAGCGGCAACGATTCGCGCCGATGGGCGGGACGATTGCTTTGCGAATTGAATTTTTCCAGCCGGACGGGCATGTAGTCCGGCAACCCAAGGACGCCGTCGAGCTGTCATGACCCGCCTCTACCACTTCGCCCTGTCCCCGTTCTGCCGCAAGGTCCGTCTGGTCCTCGCGGAGAAGAAGATCGACGTGGAGCTGATCGACGAGAAATACTGGGAGCCATCGACCGAATTCCTGCGCCGCAACCCGGCCGGCAAGGTTCCGGTCCTGAAGATCGACGGCCTGACCCTGTCGGATTCCAACGCGATCTGCGAATACATCGAGGAAACGCGGCCCGATCCGGCGCTGATGCCGTCCGATCCCAAGGCCCGCGTCGAGGTCCGGCGTCTCGTCGCGTGGTTCGACGACAAGTTCCACCACGAGGTGACGCGGAACCTCGTCTACGAGCGCGTCAACAAGAAGGTGATGCGCGCGGGCTATCCCGACGGCCGTGCGGTGAAGACCGGGGCCAACGCGATCAAGTTCCACCTGCGATACATGGAGTGGCTTCTGGATCACCGCCGTTGGCTTGCCGGCGACCGCATGACGATGGCCGACTTCGCGGCGGCGGCGCATATCAGCTGCCTCGACTACATTTCTGACGTGGACTGGACCGCGAGCCCGGTGGTCAAGGACTGGTATGCCACGATGAAGTCGCGCCCGGCCTTCCGGTCGGTCCTGTCCGACCACATCTCGGGCTTCGCACAGCCACCGCACTACGCGAACCTCGACTTTTGACCGGCCTCAAGCACGATCTCATGGCCGAGGCCCGCGCCGCGGGCTTCGTGAAGATGGGCGTATGCCGTCCCGACGCGATCCCCGAAGCCGCCGGGAGGCTGGCGCGGTTCGTCGGGGACGGGCGGCACGGCCAGATGGCGTGGATGGAAGAGCGCATGGCCTGGCGCGGCGATCCCGCCGCCCTCTGGCCCGAGGCGCGTTCGGTCGTGATGCTCGCCGAAGCCTACACCCCCGAGGAGGATCCGATGGCGACCCTCGCGCAGCCCGAAAAGGCCACGATCAGTGTCTATGCGCGGAACAGGGACTATCACGACCTGGTCAAGAAGCGCCTGAAACGCGTTGGCCGGTGGCTTCTGGACCGCTGTCCGGGCGAGGGGATCAAGGTCTTCGTGGACACGGCCCCTGTCATGGAAAAGCCGCTGGCTGCGGCCGCCGGCCTCGGCTGGCAGGGCAAGCACACCAACCTGCTGGGACGGGACATCGGCAACTGGGTGTTCCTCGGCGCGATCTTCACCACGGTGGACCTCGAGCCCGACGCGCCCGAGACGGATCACTGCGGAAGCTGCCGCGCCTGCCTCGACATCTGTCCGACGGATGCCTTTCCGGCGCCCTACCGGCTGGATGCGCGGCGCTGCATTTCCTACCTCACGATCGAGCACAAGGGACCCGTCGATCCCGCGCTGCGCCCTGCGCTCGGCAACCGGATCTACGGCTGCGACGACTGCCTCGCGGTGTGCCCGTGGAACAAGTTCGCGGTCACGGCCTCCGAGGCGCGCTACGCGGCGCGCGACGACCTGAAGGCGCCGGACCTCGCAGAGCTGGCCGGCCTGGACGACGCGGCATTCCGCACAAGGTTCTCCGGCAGCCCGATCAAGCGGATTGGCCGCGACCGCTTTGTTCGCAACGTGCTGTATGCAATAGGCAATTCTGGTTCGGAGCGGCTCTTGCCGGTGGCGGCGGGGCTGGAAGGCGATCCTGACGAAACGGTGTCTGACGCGGCCAGATGGGCAACGGAGAGACTGCGATGAGGCTGCTGATCTTCGGCATGGGCTACACCGCGCGCGCGCTTGTGCAGGCATGGCCCGAGGACTGGCCGCGCGACATCGTGGCCACGACGCGCACGCGAGAGAAGGCGGAGGCCCTTGCGCGCGAGGGGATCGCGGCACGCGTCTTCCCCGGCGAAGACCTTGCCCGTGACCTTTCCAAGGCCACACACGTCCTGGCGACGGCCGGACCGGCCGAGGGACGCGATCCGGTGCTCGCCCATCTTCGCGAAGCGTTCTCCAAGGCCGCGCCGGACCTGCAGTGGGTGGGCTACCTCTCGACCACTGGCGTCTACGGCGACCACGGCGGTGGCTGGGTGGACGAGGATACGCCCCTGACCCCCTCGACCGAACGCGGGCGCGCCCGGGTCGCCGCCGAGGGCGAATGGCGCGCACTTTGGCGCGATCACGGCCTGCCGCTTCACGTCTTCCGGCTTGCGGGCATCTACGGGCCGGGGCGCGGGCCTTTCGAGAAGGTGCGCAACGGAACCGCACGGCGGATCGTGAAGCCCGGCCAGGTCTTCAGCCGCTGCCACGTGGAGGACATCGCGCAGGTCCTGCTCGCCTCGATGCGGCGGCCAGACCCCGGCGCGATCTACAACATCTGCGACGACGACCCGGCGCCGCCGCAGGACGTCATCGCACATGCCGCCAGACTTCTGGGCCTTCCGGTCCCGCCGGAGGTGCCGTTCGAAAAGGCCGACCTCGGGCCGATGGCGCGCAGCTTCTACGCCGAGAGCAAGCGCGTGCGGAACGACCGCATCAAGCGGGAGCTTGGCGTCACGCTGCGCTATCCCGACTACCGCGCGGGCCTGGCGCAGCTTCTTTCCGCCGAAACGGAAGAATGATCCTCCCCGACGGACGCGAAAACGTGTAACGATCTGCGAAAGAACAACACGCTCGAGGCTGCAGATCATGAAATCTCTCGCGCTGGTCGCCGCCCTGGCGATCCTGCTCGCCGGACCGGGGTGTTCCCGGTTCATCGAGTATGACGGTCCCGAAGTGACGCGGGTCGAGGTGTTCAAGTCCAGCCGGACCATGGTTCTGTGGCATCACGACGAGGTGCTCGAAGCCTTCGAGATCGAACTCGGCTTCGCGCCCGAGGGTCACAAGGCTCAGGAGGGCGACGGGCGCACGCCCGAGGGCGATTACATCGTCGATCGGCGCAATCCCAACAGCGAATACTACCTGTCGATCGGCATCAACTATCCCGACGCGGACGACATCGCCGCGGCCGAGGAAGCTGGCGTCGATCCCGGCGGCGACATCTTCATTCACGGCACGCCGCGCGCCTTCCGTGCGACCGATGACTGGACCGCTGGCTGCATCGCGGTGTCGGACAGGGAAATGCGCCGGATCTACGCGATGGTGCAGGACGGTACGCCGATCGGCATCTTCCCCTGAGTCGCGTCGGCGGAGGATTGCTCACGGCGTGTCGCGCTGCGGGATGGCGTGACCACGACCCCCTGGAATCAGCCCCGCGAACCGCTGCCGAAGTGCGGCGAAACCCCATGTTTCAAGGGCCTGATCGAAGTTTTGGGCGTCTTGTGCAGGGTGTCGGAACCATGCAGTCAGACACCGCGCGGCGAGTGTTGCCAATTTGACGACAGGCGGCATTTCGTGCGGCGCAGAAAATCGCGCTGGCATTGCATTTACGGCCCGTTGCTGTTTAAAGATTCCCACGAGGTACAGTCTTGGGTGCCCTTAACCTGTGCATGTTGCACAAAACGGGGCGTATCTTGGAGGATATTATGAAGAAACTCGCTCTCGCTGCCGCTCTGTCGGTCGTCGCAACCGGCGCATTTGCCGGCGGCATGGTCGAACCGATGGTCGAGCCCGTGGTCGTTGTCGAAGACACGTCCAGCTCGGCTGGCGGGATCCTGGTGCCGGTTCTGGCCCTGATCCTGATCGCTGCGGCAATCCACCACAACTGATCCAACCGGATCAGTCGGAACGGAAAAGGCGGTTCGCGATGCGGACCGTCTTTTCTGTTGTCTTTTCCGTTGTGCGAACGGCGGTTTCCGAAGCTTCTTCCAGCGACCGGCGCCGCCTTCAGCCTTGCAGGCCGGTCTCCGCCGCGATCCGGGCGCGCGACTTGCGCTCGCGTTCCGTGGCCGACTTGAGCTGGCCGCAGGCCGCCATGATGTCCTCGCCGCGCGGCGTCCTGATCGGGCTTGCATAACCGGCCTTGTAGACGATGTCGGCGAACCGCTCGATCCGGGACCAGTCCGAACGCTCGTACGGGGCCCCGGGCCATTCGTTGAACGGGATCAGGTTGATCTTGGCCGGAATGCCCGCGATCAGCTTCACCAGCCGCCGCGCGTCGTCGTCGGTGTCGTTGATGCCCTTCAACATCACGTATTCGAAGGTGATCCGCTCGGAATTCGACGCCTTCGGATAGGCTTTCAGCGCCTCCAGAAGCGTCGAGATCGGCCAGCGCTTGTTGATCGGAACCAGCTTGTCGCGCACCTCGTCGGTGGTCGCATGGAACGACACGGCCAACATGCAGCCGATCTCGTCCGCGCACCGGGCGATCTCGGGCACGACACCCGAGGTCGACAAGGTGATCCGGCGCCGCGAGATCGCGATACCCTCTCCGTCCATCGCGATGCGCATCGCGTCGCGCACGTTCTCGAAATTATAGAGCGGCTCGCCCATCCCCATCAGGACGATGTTGGAAATGAGCCGCGGACGTTCACCCGAACCCTCTCCGGGCCTGACCCATTCATCCAGATCGTCGCGGGCCACCATGACCTGGCCGACGATCTCGCCGGCGCTGAGGTTGCGCACCAGTTTCTGGGTGCCGGTATGGCAGAACGAGCAGGTGAGCGTGCAGCCCACCTGGCTGGAAATGCAAAGCGTGCCGCGATCGGCCTCGGGAATGTAGACGACCTCCACCTCGTGGCCGCCGGCGATCCGCATCAGATACTTGCGCGTCCCGTCCAGCGAGACCTGCTTCGACACGACCTCGGGCACGCGGATCTCGAATCGCGCTGCGAGCTCGGCGCGATAGGCCTTGGCGAGGTTGGTCATCGAGGCGAAGTCGCGCACGCCCTTCTGGTAGATCCACTGCCAGATCTGGTCGACACGCATCCGCGCCTGTTTCTCGGGCGTTCCCGCCTCGATCAGGGCGTCGCGCAGACCGTCGCGGGTCAGCCCCACGAGGTTGACACGGTCGCCCTCGGGCGACTTGCGCGGAATGGTCAGCACGTCCTGCGTGATCGGGGCGTTTGCGGTCATGTCGTCTGTCCTCGGAGGCATCCGGGTCAGATAAGGCCTGCAAGGCTGCAAGGCAAACCCTGTCAGCCGCTGCAGCGTGCCTCGGCATCCTCGACCGCGGCGGTGAAGCCCAGAAGCGAGATGGTGTCGCGCGTCGTGGTCCCGCGCGTGGACACGCCGGTCACGACGGCATCGACGCCGCGCTTCATGGCCGCGATCAGGCGAGCGTCCTCTTCGGCCGAGGCCGACCACGCGAACCCGACCCGGCCACCGTCCACGTCCCGGTTTTCGGTGTAGAACTCGAATGTGTCGCTGCCGATCTCGACCGTTACGACAAGGCCGTCGGGGTAGGGATAGCCCCCGGTGAAGGACACTTCGCCCATGCGGTCCTGTCCGGGCCAGAAACTGACGAACATCAGGATGTCGCCGCGGTTCACCTCGACCTGGGTTCCGTCGCGGAGGTTCACCGTCTCCGTCGGCTGCGAAACCACCCAGCACTGCGTGGGATCGTCCTCGACGAACACGCTCCAGTCGGTGTCCGCGCTGACGCGGTTGGTGCTTTCCTCCTGCGCCAGGCCCATGCCGCCGAAAGCGATCATGCTCACAGCAGCAAGAATGCCTGTGATCGAAGTCTTCCTCAACACGTGAGCCTCCAGCCGATTTTCTGCCTCTGGAACCCGGCGCGCTTATGGTTCAGGACTGTGCACGCGCAGGGAATTACCGCCCGGAACCATAGGGGATCATGCACCCCAGCGGAAGTCCCGATGGCGGAAAATCGCCTGCGCCACCCGGATGGGAACGGCAAGGCACGAACGGAGGAAACGATGCGAACCGATATCGACGCGACCGAGATTCTGCACGTGATCCGAGGGCCCATGGTCGAGTCCTCGCATCGCGGGCACGTCGCGGTCTGGCATCATGACGACGGCCTCGTGGCCAGCTTCGGCGACCCGGGCCTGCGCACCTTTCCGCGCAGCGCGGTGAAGATGATCCAGGCGCTGCCCCTGGTGGAAAGCGGCGCGGCGGATGCCGCCGGGCTGTCGTCGGCCCAACTGGCGCTGGCCTGCGCCTCGCACCGGGGCATGGCGATCCATACCGACATGGTCCTGTCGTGGCTGTCGTCGATCGGGCGCTCGGAGGCCGATCTGCGCTGCGGCGCGCACTGGCCCTACGACGACGAGGCGATGCGCGACCTCGTCCGCGCGGGCGGTTCGCCCGCCCAGCGGCACAACAACTGCTCGGGCAAGCACACGGGCTTTCTCACGCTGGCAAGACATCTCGAGGCCGGGCCGGAATACCTCGAGATCGACCACCCGGTGCAGCGTGCGGTGCGGTCCGCTCTCGAAGAATTGTCCGGCGAGACCTGCGACGAGTACGGGATCGACGGATGCTCGGCGCCGAACTTCGTGATGACGCTTTCGGGATTCGCCCGCGCGCTTTCGGCCTTTGCGGCCGCATCCGATATCGGCGGCCGCCGGGGCGAGGCGATGGCGCGGCTGACCGGGGCCATGATGGCGCATCCCGAATACGTCGCCGGCGAGGGGCAGGCCTGCACCCGCCTGATGCGCGCGATGGAAGGCCGCGCCGCGATCAAGACCGGCGCCGAGGGCGTCTTTGCCGCGATCGTTCCGGAGAAACGGCTGGGCATCGCCGTCAAGATCGAGGACGGCGCGACGCGCGCCTCCGAGGCCGCGATCGCGCGTCTACTGGTGGGCGCCGGCGTCCTCGACCCCGAACACCCGGACGCGCGGGCGCTGATGCACGGGCCGACCCTGAACCGCCGCGGCATCGAAACCGGGCACTTCGAACTCGCGTCCCCGCTTGCCGGTTGGCGTCTCTGAGGCGGCGTCACGCGCCGCATGTCGCCGAGAATGCCGCGATGCACTCGACAAGGCCCGACTTCTTCAGCGGCTTGGTGAGATAATCGTCCATCCCCGCGGCGAGGAACCGCTCGCGATCGCCCGACACGGCGTGGGCGGTCATCGCGATGATCGGGGCGCGGGGAAGGCCCGTCCCGGCCTCGTGCGCCCGGATCAGGGACGTCGCCTCGATCCCGTCCATTCCGGGCATCGAGATGTCGGTGAACACGAGGTCGGGCGGCGCCTGCCTGTAGGCCTCCACGAGGTCGGCGCCGTTGTCGACAATCCGAAGGTCGAGGTCGAGGCCCTTGAGCATGGTGCGGAAGACAAGCTGGTTGGTCCGGTTGTCCTCGGCCGCCAGAAGCGAGAGGCGCCGCAGGGGACGCCCGCCTGACGGGCTGGAATCGCACGCGCCTTGGGCGACGGCGGACAAGGCCCTTGCGGGCTGGGACAGAACCTCGGCGAGCTGCGCTGCGCCCCGAGGCAGGACGAGCGGCAAAAGACCGGGCGCCGGCGCTTCGCCCGGCTCGCAAAGATGAAAACAATCCGCCGGGCCGCCAAGGTCGCGCAGCCGCGCCTGCACGGCTGCCGATCCCGCGGCGTCGTGCAGGAGGATGACGATGTCGCCCTGCGCGGGCAGGTCCGCCTCCACGAGGCGCGGCGTGGCCCGGACGCGACAGCCTAGATGCGCGAGCATCACGATGAGGTCGTGGGCCCGCTCGGAGAAGACGGGGCCGACAAGGCGGCATTCGCGTCGCTCGTCCGGCAGCCTCGGCAATTCGCCGGCCTCGCGCGGGGCCTCGGCGAGGGTGATGTCGAAGGTGAAGGCCGAGCCCTTTCCCGGCGCGGATTTCAGGCGGATCTCCCCGCCCATCAAATCGATCAGGCGGCGCGTGATCGCGAGGCCGAGGCCGGTGCCATCGTACCTGCGGTTTGTCTGGTCCTCGGCCTGGTTGAACTCGCCGAAGACATGGGTCTGAAGTTCGGGCGCGATGCCGATGCCCGTGTCCGTCACCGAGATGCGAAGCGGAACCGTGCCACCCGCAGCACCGCGCTCGGCCCTGACCGAAACCTCGACATGCCCTGTCTCGGTGAACTTCACCGCGTTGCCGACGAGGTTGAACAGGACCTGCCGGATGCGTCCGCAATCGCCGATCAGCCTGTCGGGCAGGTCGAGATCGAGGTCCAGCCTGAGGTCGATATCGCGCCCCTCCAACCCAGGATGCAGAAGGCCGAAGACCTCGAGGATCACGGTCAGGAGATCGAATTCGCCGGTGTGCAGCTGCAGCTTTCCCGCCTCGATCTTGGAGTAGTCGAGGATGTCCTTGATGATCTCCAGAAGCGCCTCGCCCGAGCGGCGCATCGTGTCCGCATAAAGCTTCTGGTCGGCGCTCAGGGCCGTCTCGCCCAGAAGTTCGGCCATCGAGACGATGCCGGTCATCGGCGTGCGGATCTCGTGGCTCATGTTGGCGAGGAAGGCGGACTTGGCGCGGCTGGCGGCGAGGGCGGCGTCGCGCGCCTCGCGCAGTTCCTGCTCGCGGTCGATCATCGAGGTGATGTCGAGGCTGAGGCAGACGGTATCGCCGTGCGGCGTCCGGGTGTCGACCAGTCGTATGAACGTCCCGTTCCATAGCCGGATCTCCGCGCGGGGAATGACCTCCTCCTCCCAGCGGGCGAGCATCCGGTCCAGCCAGTCGTCGGGATCGGCGCCTTCGAGGTCGACCACCCCCTCGTCGGCAGCGATCCTGAGGATCGCCTCGTAACCGGCGCCGGGCGCGACATCGGTGATCCCCTCGAACGGCGCGAGCCATGCGGGATTGGCGACCACGAGGCGGCTGTCGCGGTCGAAGATGGCGAACCCGTCCTCGGCCGCGGTCAGCGCGTCCCAAAGCCGCCGCTCGGCGCGCGCGGCGCGGTCGGTGGCGATCCGAAGCTCGGCGGCGACCTGGCTGGTGCGTCCCTTGAGGGCCGCGTTCTCCTCGCGCTGCTCGATGACCTGGTGGGACAGGGCATGGGCATGTTCGGCCAGCTTGCGGTTGGCCGAATACAGCTCTTCCGAGCGGAGGGCGAGCAGGCGCTCGGCCTGCAGACGGGCGCGTCGCTCCTGCGCCAGCCTTGCGTCGAACCCGCTCGTACCCATTTCCGGCCCATCTCCGGCGTCGCGATCAACCTTCGGACAACGCAGGCGACCATGCGCCCATCGCGTTGAAGATCGGGTTAACCGCGCAGGCCGGGGGGCCTTGCGTCAGATCCGCTCGATGGCGAGCGCGATGCCCTGCCCGCCTCCGATGCACATGGTGATCAGGCCATACTTGCCGCCCGTCCGCTCCAGTTCGTAAAGCGCCTTGACGGTGATGATCGCGCCCGTGGCGCCGACCGGATGGCCCAGCGCGATGGCACCGCCATTGGGGTTTACGCGCGCGGGGTCGAGCCCAAGGCCCTTGTTCACGGCAAGCGCCTGCGCGGCGAAGGCCTCGTTCGATTCGATCACGTCGAAATCGTCGATGGAAAGGCCGGTCTTCTCCATCAGGTTCCGGACCGCGGGCACCGGGCCGATCCCCATGACCTCGGGACGGACACCCGCATGGGCATAGCCGATGATCCGCGCGCGCGGTTGCAGGCCCGCCTGCTCGGCCGCGTCGGCGCGCGCGAGGACCAGCGCGGCCGCCCCGTCGTTGATGCCGCTGGCATTGCCGGCGGTGACGGTGCCGTCCTTCTTGAACACCGTCTTCAGCCCGCCCAGCGCCTCGGCGTTGGTGGCCTTGGGGTGCTCGTCGGTGTCGAAGGCCATGATCTCGCGCTTCACTCTCACCTCGACCGGCACGATCTGGTCGCGGAACCGCCCTTCGGCGATGGCGCGCGCGGCGCGTTCCTGGCTTTCGAGCGCGAAGGCGTCCTGCGCCTCGCGGCCGATCTGGTGTTCGTCGGCCACGTTCTCGGCGGTCACGCCCATGTGCCCCGTGCCGAAGGGGCAGTGCAGCGCGCCGATCATCATGTCGAGCGCGCGCACGTCGCCCATTTTCTGGCCGAAACGCACCTCGGGGAGAATGTGGGGCCCGCGGCTCATGCTCTCGGCCCCGCCCGCGAGCGCGAAATCCGCGTCGCCCAGCGCAAGCGACTGCACGATCGAGACGATGGCCTGCGCCCCGGACCCGCAAAGGCGGTTCACGTTCATCGCGGGCGTCGTGTCCGGGATGCCCGCGTCGAGTGCTGCGACCCGGCTGAGATACATGTCGCGCGGCTCGGTGTTGATGACGTGGCCGTAGGCGACCTGGCCGATCCGGGCGCCCTCCACGCCGGCGCGCTCGAGCGCGGCCTTCGCCACCGTCGCGCCAAGCTGGATCGGCGGCACGCCGGCCAGCGATCCGCCGAAGGTTCCGATAGCCGTCCTGGCGCCGGACAGGATGACGACGTCGTCCATGGTGCTTCCTCCCGTGAAAGTCGGCCCCATTGAGCCCGAAGCCCCGGCGCGCGTCCAGAGCGACGTGGCGTTCGGACGGCCCGCCGGAACGGGCCGCCCGTCTCGCGTCAGGCCGCGTCGAACTGCAGGGGGCGGACCTGCTGGAAGAGGCCGGTCGCGGTCAGTTTCTCGAGCACGTGCGCGGGCGGCTGTTCGTCGAGATAGAGCAGCGCGATGGCTTCTCCGTCCCGGACCGAGCGGCCGAGCGTGAAGTTGGCGATGTTCACCCCGTTGGTCCCGAGCGTCTGGCCCAGCGTGCCGATGATGCCCGGCACGTCCTTGTTCGTGGTGTAGAGCATGTGCGCCCCGATCTCGGCGTCGATGTTGATGCCCTTGATCTGGATGAAGCGCGGCTTGCCGTCCGAGAACACCGTGCCGGCGATGGACCGGGTCTTGTGCGGCGTCTTGACCACGAGGCGGATGTAGCCGTCGAAGACGCCGGTCTTGTCCTGGGTGGTGGTTGAAAGCTCGATCCCCCGCTCACGCGCGACGACGGGCGCCGAGACCATGTTCACGTCGGGGTTTGCGGGCTTCATGACGCCTGCGATCGCCGCACAGTTCAGCGCGTTGAGGTTCATGTCCCTGGCGACGCCGTTGTAGACGATCTCGATCTCGTCGATCGCCTCTTCGGTCAGCTGGCCCACGAAGGCGCCGAGATGCTCGGCGAGCTTCAGCCACGGACCCATGATCCGCGCCTCCTCGGCGGTGACGGACGGCATGTTGAGCGCGTTCGTCACGGCGCCGGTCAGAAGGTAGTCGGACATCTGCTCGGCGACCTGCAGGGCGACGTTTTCCTGCGCCTCGGTCGTGGCGGCGCCGAGATGCGGCGTGACGACGACGTTGGGAAGGTTGAAAAGCGGGTTCTCCGTCGCCGGCTCCTCCTTGAAGACGTCGAAGGCGGCGCCCGCCACATGGCCTGACCCGATCAGCTCGGCCAGCGCAGCCTCGTCCACGAGACCGCCGCGCGCGCAGTTGATGATGCGCACGCCCTTCTTCGTCTTCGCGAGGTTCTCGGCCGACAGGATGTTCGCCGTCTTCTCGGTGAAGGGGACGTGCAGCGTGATGAAGTCGGCGCGGGCGAGAAGTTCGTCGAGTTCGACCTTGGTCACGCCCATCTGGGTCGCGCGCTCCTCCGAGAGGAAGGGGTCGTAGGCGGCGACCTTCATCTTCAGACCGAGCGCGCGGTTGCAGACGATCGAGCCGATGTTGCCCGCGCCGATCACGCCCAGCGTCTTGCCTGTAAGCTCCACGCCCATGAAGCGGGACTTCTCCCACTTGCCGGCATGGGTCGAGGTGTTGGCCTCGGGGATCTGGCGGGCGACGGCGAACATCATCGCGATGGCGTGTTCGGCCGTGGTTATGGAGTTTCCGAAGGGCGTGTTCATCACGATGATGCCCTTCTTGGACGCCTCGGGAATGTCCACGTTGTCGACGCCGATGCCGGCGCGGCCGATCACCTTGAGATTGGTCGCGGCGGCGATGATCTTCTCCGTGACCTTGGTGGCCGAGCGGATGGCGAGACCATCGTAGTCACCGATCACCGACAGGAGCTTGTCCTTGTCCTTGCCGATGGAGGGGTCGAACGTGACGTCGATGCCGCGGTCGCGGAAGATCTGGACGGCGGTTTCGGAGAGCTTGTCGGATACGAGAACCTTGGGGGCCATGGGGGCGCTCCTTGCTTGCGGACCGGCCGCGTCGGGGCAGACCGGGTCATGCGTATTTGAAGAAAGATGAAGGGGGGATCAGGCCGCTCGGGCCTGGTCCTCGATCTCCGCGTGGAAGGCCCAGTCGAGCCATGGCAGCATCGCCTCGATATCCGAGGTCTCGACGGTGGCGCCGCACCAGATGCGCAGGCCGGCCGGCGCGTCGCGGTAGGCGCCCACGTCGAGCGCCACGCCCTCGGCCTCGAGCCGCTTCTGCACCGCCTTGGCGAAGGCGGCGCCGTCCGCGATGCGCGGGTCGGTGAACTTCAGGCAGACCGACGTGTTGGAGCGGGTGGCGGGATCGACGGCGAGGTTCGCGATCCAGTCGCGCGTCTCGCAGAAGTCGAAGATCGCGCGGGCGTTGGCGTCGGCACGCGCCATCAGGGCCGGCAGACCGCCGATCTCCCGCGCCCAGTCGAGCGCGAGCAGGTAGTCCTCGACCGCGAGCATGGAGGGGGTGTTGATCGTCTCGCCGACGAAGATGCCTTCGATCAGCTTTCCGCCCTTGGTCATGCGGAAGATCTTCGGCAGGGGCCAGGGGGGCGTGTAGCCTTCGAGGCGTTCGACGGCGCGGGGGCCGAGGATGAGCATTCCGTGCGCGGCCTCCCCACCCATAACCTTTTGCCAGGAGAAAGTGGTTACGTCGAGCTTGTCCCACGGCAGGTCCTGCGCGAAAGCGGCGGAGGTCGCGTCGCAGATCGTCAGGCCGCCGCGGTCGGCGGGGATCGCATCCCCGTTCGGCACGCGAACGCCGCTGGTGGTGCCGTTCCAGGTGAAGACGACGTCGGTGTCGAAGTCGATCGTGGCCAGATCGACGATCTCGCCGTAGTCGGCCGTCCGGATCTGGGCGTCGAGCTTGAGCTGCTTGACCGCGTCCGTCACCCAGCCGGTGCCGAAGCTTTCCCAGGCGACCATGGTGCAGGGCCGGGCGCCAAGCATCGACCACATAGCCATTTCGACGGCGCCGGTGTCGGAGGCGGGGACGATACCGATGCGGTAGTCGTCGGGCACCCCGAGGATCGAGCGCGTGGCGTCGATCGCGGCCTTGAGCTTGGCCTTGCCGATCGCCGCACGGTGCGAGCGGCCCAGCGCAGCGCCCGAAAGCCTGTCGACGGAGAATGCGGGAGGTTTGGCGCAAGGGCCGGAAGAGAAACGCGGATTGGCCGGCCGCGTCGCCGGTTGGTTGAGTGCCATCTCTGGATACCCTCTCAGATATTCGCCCCTCGTTGGGGAGGGGTGTCCCACCGGCGCTCATACGCGGCGCGCGGAGGTCCGGCAAGCCGCAAAAGACGCATCGAGCGTCGCATTCGGATCGACGGGGGTGATCGACGTTCACGATTGGAAACACGCGGCGCCGGCGCGGAAGCGATCCGCCGGAAGGGCACGCGCATGTCGGACAAATGCGCGTATCAGGCGTCTCCAGGGAGGCGAGCGGCCGCCCGCTCGGGTGGATCCGGACATTCCTCTTGCACGAATAGAGATCACGGCGCTAAACTGGAAGGCGATCAGCCCTGCTTTGAAAGGATTGCGGCGCGTGAAAGACCAGGCCCAATCCCTCGCCTTCGATCTCAGCGCATTCCTTCCGTTCCAGATGTCGGTCATCGCCAGTCGCGTGTTCCAGCGCGTGATGGAGGATGCGGGTCTGCAGGTGCCGGAATGGCGGATCATGATGGCGCTGCCGTCGAGCCAGCCCTGTTCCTCGCAGGATCTCTGCGTCCTTACGGCGATGGATGCCGCGCGCGTCAGCCGTGCCCAGCGGCGGCTGGAGGACCTGAACCTCATTTCCGTGATTCGCGACAAGGACGACCGGCGGCGCCTGGTCGTGCGCCTTTCGGCGAAGGGGATCACGGAGGTCCTGCGCCTGAAGACCGCCGCGCGTGACGCAGAAAACGACCTTCTGGACGCGCTTGGCCCCGAGGACCGCTCGCAGCTGAAGACGGCGATCGGCGCGATCTACGAACAGATCTGAGCGCCGGGCCGCGCGGCCCTCGCCATGTCCTGCCCCTGCCTGACCTTCCATCGGTCGAACCGCCTGCGGCCATTTCGCACCACGCCGCGCAGCGTCCATGCCGGGCCTTGTCCGACTCGGGCCGAGGGCGTAACGATTTCCTACTTCGGTCCGGTCGTCTTCGGGCGACCGGTGAAAAGGGAACGCGGTGCAAATCCGCGACTGCCCCCGCAACTGTAAGCGGCGAGCGCAACCGGCACATGCCACTGGGGACAACCCGGGAAGGCCCGGATCGCGCAACGACCCGCAAGTCAGGAGACCTGCCGGAGCGATCACCCTGTCCGGGCGCGGTGGGCGTCATGGGCAACGGACCTTTCCGTAGTGGTGGCATCTTCACCGTCTGCGGAGGGGGTTCCCCTTCAAGGACATCGCAAGTCCGCAGGCGCGGCCAGGGCGTCCGCCTGCCCATGTCGGGGGACATGACAATGAACCGAATTCTCTCCGGGGCCGCCGTTGCGGCCCTTTTCGCGGGCACGGCGGCGGCGCAGGACGCCTTCGTCCTCGATGACATCGTGTTTTCCGTGAACGCCGCGAATATCGAACGGTCCCGCGTCGGCAACGCCGTCAGCGTCGTCACGGCCGAGGACCTCGAGCAGGCGGGCGACCTGCAGCTCGCCGACTATCTCGCAAGCCTGCCCGGCGTCTCGCTGACGCGCGCCGGCCCGCCCGGCACCGTCGCGGACCTGCGCATCCGCGGCGCCCAGGGCCGTTACATCAGCGTCTATGTCGACGGGATCCTCGTCACCGATCCGTCGGGGACCTCGATCTCCTACGATGACTTCGGCGGCCTCAGCACGGGATCGATCCGTCGCATCGAGGTTCTGCGCGGCTCCCAGTCGGCGCTCTATGGCGGAACGGCGGTCGGCGGAGTGATAAACATCTCGACGCTTCCCGACGAGGACGCGCCCGAAGGAACGACGCAGAGCTTCGCACTCGAGGCCGGTTCCAACGAGACGTATTCGTTGAGCTACGGCCTTGTGCAGCGGACGGGTGCGATGACCCTGAGCCTTGGCCTCGACCACACGCAGAGCGAGGGATTCTCGGCGGCGGACGAGAACGACGGAAACACCGAAGCGGACGGCTTCGACAGGTCGCGTGCGAGCTTCGGTGCGGAATACGAGGTGAACGCGGCCCTGACGATCGGCGTCAACGGGTTCGTCGAGACCGGGGCGACGGAGTTCGATGATTTTCTCTTCCCCGACCCCGTCGACGGCACGCCCGACGACGAGCAGGAGCGCGTCGCACATGGCGCCCGCGCTTATCTCGAATACACGGCCGGGGACTGGACGCATGACGCGGCACTCAGCCTCTACGAGATCGAACGCCGTTCGCGTTCCGACGGATCGCTTTCGGTCTTCCGCGGCGAGCGGTTGGCGGCCGAATATACCGCGACGGCGCGTCTGTCGCAGGAGCTCCAGCTTTCCTTCGGCCTGAGGGCACAGAGGGAAACGGCGATATACGACAACATTCCGGGCGGCGAGGGCGACGTGGAGACCACGGGCGCCTTCCTCGAGGCGCTGTGGTCGCCGAGCGCGGACATCGACGTGACGGCGACCGTTCGCCGGGACGAGCATTCGGCCTTCGGCGGCGACACGAACGGACGGCTCGCGTTCGCATGGCGTCCGACCCAGGCGTTGCAGGTCCGTGGCGCTGTGGGCACGGGCTATCGTCCGCCGTCGATCGACGAGCTCTACGGCGATTATCCGGATCCCTTCTTTCCTTTCGTGGGCAATCCGGACCTGACGCCGGAAGAGAGCTTTTCCGCCGAGGTCGGTTTCGACTACAGGTTTTCCAACGGCGCCGAGCTCGGCGCTACGGCGTTCCTTCTGGAAATCGAGAACCTCGTGACGTTCGAACCCGGCACGCCATCCACTCTCGTGAACGCGCCGGGCGTCTCGACCCGTCGGGGCCTCGAACTTTCGGGACGGTTCCCGATCAACGAGATGATCACGCTTCACGGGGCCTATACCTTCACGGATGCCCAAGATGCCATCGGCGATCCGCTTTCCTTCGTCCCCGAGCATGACCTCGTGGTCGGGCTCGATGCCGAATGGGGGTCCGGTTTCTTGGGGATGTTGACGGCGCGGCGTGTCACGGGAACCTTCGAAGGCGGCACGCCGCTTCCGGACTATACGGTGGTGGACACCTCGGTCGCCTACGAGTTCCGCGACGGGATGGAGGCCTATTTCCGCATCCACAACCTCCTCGATGAGCAATACCAGGTGCGGCGCGGCTACGGCACCTCCGACCGCGCGTTCCAGGTCGGGCTACGTGCGTCGTTCTAGCGCGATATCCCCGATCGCGGCGGCGGGCCTCGCGCTTGCCGCCGCCTTGCCGTCTCACGCCGATGCGCCCCGGCGCGTCGTGTCGATGAACCTGTGCACCGACCAGCTTGCCATGATGCTGGCGGACGAGGGGCAGCTTGTATCGGTCAGCGCGATCGCGCGCGATCCCCTGTCCTCGGTCATGCACGAGGAGGCGGCGGCCTATCCCGAAAACCATGGCGGCGCCGAAGAGATCTACCTGCTGCGCCCCGACCTCGTCCTTGCCGGCATCTGGTCCGACCCCGCGACGGTGTCGATGCTGCGCGGCCTTGGAATCGAGGTCGCGCAACTCGACGTGGCGGACACCCTGGAGGACATCCCGGACCGCGTGGCCGAGATGGGCGCACTTCTTGGCCGCGAGGACGCCGCACAGACCCTGATCCGCCGGTTCGAGACTGATCTTGCCGCGCTTGCCGGTGCGCCGGGCGGTCCTCGCGCCGCGTTCTACTACCCTAACGGATACACGCTCGGCACCGGGTCGCTCGGGCACGAGATCCTGACCCACGCGGGCTTCACCCACATCGTCGACGAATTGGGGCGGGATGCCTCGGGGCGCGTCGCGCTGGAGCTTCTGGTGGTCGCCGCGCCGGACCTCGTCATCGGCGCAACGCAGTATCCGGGCGCGTCGCGTTCGGAGGAAATCCTGCGTCATCCAGCGCTTCGAACGCTCGTTTCGGCCGCGCACGGCACGACGAGCGGTCCGGAATGGGTCTGCGGGACGCCGCATGTGCTGAGGGCGCTCGCCGGCCTTGCCGGCACGCGCGCCGCGATGGAGGCGAATTGACCTTCCGCGTCCTGCTCCTGGCCCTCGGAGGCCTCGTCGCGGCGCTTTTCGTGGCGTCGCTTCTGACCGGTCCGGCGGGGTTCGGTCCGGGGCGAAGCCTCGACGCGCTCCTGTCCGGGGACGGCGGCGCCGTCACGTTGGTGATGCGCGAGATCCGGCTGCCGCGCGCTGTCCTCGCCGTCATGGTGGGTGCGTCGCTCGGGCTGTCGGGCGCGGCGCTCCAGGGCTACCTGCGCAACCCGCTGGCCGAACCCGGATTGATCGGCGTCTCGGGGTCCGCCGCGCTGGGGGCCGTGATCGCGCTTCAGACGGGCTTCGCGGCCAGCTTCGCGCTGGGCCTTCCGCTTGCCGCGCTGGGCGGCGCGCTCGTGGCGGTGCTTCTCGTTCTCGGGCTTGCCGGGCCGCGCGGCGGATCCCTGACGCTGATCCTGGCGGGCATCGCGATTTCCGCGCTCGCCGGTGCGCTGACGTCACTTGTGCTGAACCTGTCTCCGAACCCTTTCGCGGTGTCCGAAACCGTCTTCTGGATGCTGGGATCGCTGGCCGACCGGTCCTTCAGCCACGTCTGGATCGCCCTTCCCTTCATGGCTGCGGGCTGGCTTCTTCTGGGGCTCACCGCACGGGGCCTCGACGCGCTGACGCTGGGCGAGGACGCGGCGGCGTCCCTCGGTATCAGGCTGAACCGCCTGCGGCTGATGGTGGTGATCGGCTCCGCCTCGGCGGTCGGCGCTGCGACGGCGGTCGCCGGCGCGATCGGGTTCGTGGGCCTCGTGGTGCCGCACCTGCTGCGCCCGCTCGTGGGCGCGCGTCCCGGCCGCCTTTTGCCGGCGTCCGCGCTGGGCGGCGCGGCGATGGTGCTGGCGGCCGACATCGCAGTGCGGCTGGTCCTGCCGGAGCGCGACCTCAAGCTCGGTGTCCTGATGGCGATCGTGGGGGCGCCGCTGTTCCTGCACCTGATCCACAAGACGCGGAGGCAAATGGCGTGACGCACCTGTCGCTCGACCGGTTGACGGTGCGCCGTGGCGAGTGTCCGGTCGTCGACTGCGCCAGCCTCGAGATGCGCGGCGGCGAGCTTGTCGGCCTCATCGGGCCGAACGGCGCGGGCAAGACGTCGCTGATGCGCGGTGCGCTGGGCCTTCTTCCGGCACGCGGCACAAGCTCGCTCGCCAGCCTGTCGCCAGCGGACCGGGCGCGGCATGTCGCATGGCTTCCGCAATCGCGCGAGATCGCTTGGCCGGTTCCGGTGCGCACCCTCGTCATGCTTGGACGTGTGCCGTATCTCGCCGGTGGACAGCGGCCGCGTCCCGAAGACGAGGACGCGGTTTCCGAGGCGCTCAACGCGACGGATCTCGCCGCGTTCGGCGACCGACCCGCCACCGAATTGTCCGGCGGCGAGCAGGCGCGCGTCCTGATCGCCCGCGCCCTCGCGCAGGAAACGCCCCTGATCCTGGCCGACGAACCGACGGCGGGGCTGGACCCCGGGCACCAGATCGCGACGCTTGCGCGCTTTTCGGCGATGGCGCGGGGCGGAAAGTCGATCCTCGCGTCCCTGCACGATCTCGGCCTCGCCGCGCGGCACTGCGACCGGCTGATCCTCATGAACCGGGGCCGGATCGAGGCCGACGGCGCCCCGGACGATGTGCTGTCGCCCGAGCGCCTGCGCGATGTCTTCGGCATCCGCGCGCACCTGTCGCGGGGCCCGGACGGCCTCGTGTTCCAGCCGCTCGAGGTGATCGCGTGATGCGCGTGACGCTGGAGCGGCCGTGGCTGACCGCGGATCTGGACCGCCCTTGCCGGATGCTTGGCTGGGCGCCCCACAATCCCGGTTTCGTCACGGCGAGCCGCGTCGTCTGGCGCGAGGTGCGCGACGCCGACCTGACCGAGGACTTCGATGCGCTGGGCTGGCTTGCGGCCTCGATGGACGCGCGCGGGGACGCCGCCGCGGTGGGGCTTCTGACCTCGCGCGACTTGGCGCGGTATCGTCTCGAAACTGCCTGTTCGGGTCTGGTGTCCGCATCGTGCCTCGCCACGATCGGGCTTACGAACGCGGAACGGGTCGGCCACAGGCTGCCGCGGGACGCCGACGCCTGGGGCACGATCAACATTCTCGCCGCGACGGATGCCGGGCTTTCCGACACCGCCCTGACCGAGCTTCTTTCCATCGTCGCCGAAGCACGGACGGCTGCGGTCATTGACCATGGGCCGGACCTTCTGTCGGGTCGTGCCACGGGAACCGGGACGGATTGCATCGTCGTCGCCGCGCCAGCAGGACCCGGCCTTTTCGCGGGACTGCACACCGACGTCGGCGAGGCCGTGGGCGCCGCCGTATATCGCGCCGTGGCGGCCGGCACCGCCGCCTGGATGCGCGAGCAGGAGGCCTGAGGCCGCACGGGGGCTGTTCCGGCCCGCCCGTCCTGCTACATCCCGCCCATGAGCGAAACGATCCTCGAGCTTTCGGACGTGACCCGGCGCTATCCGGGCGGCGACGGTCAGGTCACGGTCCTGTCCTCGGTGACGCTCTCGATCTCGGCCGGCGAAACGGTTGCGCTGACCGGCGAAAGCGGGTCGGGCAAAAGCACGCTGATGCACCTCGCGGGCGGGCTTGACGCGCCCGACGAAGGGCGCGTCTCGCTCATGGGAAACGACCTTTCGGCCATGTCGGACGCGTCGCGCGCGCGGGTTCGCGGACGCCATGTCGGCCTCGTGTTCCAGCAGTTCAACCTGGTTCCATCGCTTGATGTCGCGGCCAACGTCGCCATCCAGTCGCGGCTTTCCGGACGCCGCGACCCGGCGCTCGAGACCCGCCTGATGGACCGGCTTGGCCTGTCCGATTTCCGCGGCCGCTACCCCGAGCAGCTTTCGGGCGGACAGCAGCAGCGCGTCGCGATCGCGCGCGCGCTGGCCGCGCGGCCGGACCTCATCCTCGCCGACGAGCCGACGGGCAACCTCGACGAGGCGACGGGCGACGCGGTCCTTCAGCTTCTTCTCGAACTCGTGGGCGAGACGGGCGCGGGCCTTCTGATGGTCACCCATTCCGAGCGTCTTGCCGCGCGCCTCGGCCGCAGGCTGGTCCTGTCGCGTGGCCGCCTCGTGCCGCACGCGCCGGCCTGATCATGCTCTATACCGCACTTTCGACCCTGTTTTCGCACTGGCGGCGCAATCCCCTTCAGCTCGCGATGCTGTGGCTGGGCCTCGCGCTGGCGACGGCGCTTTGGTCCGCGGTGCAGGCGATCAACGCCGAGGCGCGCACCAGCTACGATCAGGCCGCATCGACCCTCGGACAGGACAGGCTGGCGCGGCTGGTGGCCTCGGACGGCGGGCCGGTCCCGCGCGCGGACTACACGACGCTGCGCCGGGCGGGCTACCGCGTTTCGCCCGTCATCACCGGCGAACTCCGGGACGAGGCGGGCCGCCTTCGCCTGATCGGGATCGATCCGTTCACCGCGCCGGCCGAGACCGGGGCCCCCGGCATCGGCGGCGAGGCCGACCTTCGCGCCTTCCTGACGCATCCGGGGCTTCTTCTGGTGTCGCGGGACACCGCCGAAGGTCCGCTTCCCGCGAACCTGCCGCCCTTGCAGGTCGACGGGACAGTCCCGCCCGCCGCCGCGCTCACCGACATCGCGACCGCAGCGCGGCTCCTTGGGCAGAGCGATCCGAGCTACCTCCTCGTGGCTCCGGTGCAGCCGCCGGGCCTTCCGCCGATCGGCACAGCCTCCGGTCTGCGTGCCGTGCCACCGGACGAGGCCGGCGACGTCGCGCGCCTCACCGAAAGCTTCCACCTCAACCTGACCGCTTTCGGCCTTCTTGCCTTCGCTGTCGGTCTGTTCATCGTCCATGCCGCCATCGGGCTGGCTTTCGAGCAGCGCCGACAGGCCTTTCGGACACTGAGGGCGCTTGGGCTGCCGCTTGGAACGCTGATCACCGCGCTGGCCGTCGAGGTCGCGATCATGGCGCTGATCGCAGGAGCGATCGGCATCACGCTCGGCTACGCGGTGGCGGCGGCACTGATGCCGGGTGTCGCGGGGACCTTGCGCGGTCTCTACGGCGCGAGCGTTCCGGGCGGCCTCACCTTCGATCCCGTATGGGCCGCCTCGGCGATGGGCATCACACTGATCGGCGCCGGGGTGGCAGCGGCACAAGCGATGATCCGCACGGCGCGGATGCCGCTTCTGGCGCCGGCGCAGCCGCGGGCATGGGCGCAGGCGTCCGGTCGCGCGATGAGGCGACAGGCCGTGGCGGCCGTCGGACTTGCGGGCGTCGCGGTCCTGACGGCGTGGCTGGGCGACGGGCTCATCGCCGGGTTCGCGGTTCTGGCCGCACTTCTGATGGGGGCGGCGCTGGCGCTTCCGGTCGTTCTGGCGGTGGCGCTGGGCGTGCTGTCGCGGGCGGCGCGCGGACCCTTCGCGGAATGGGTCTTCGCGGACGCGAGGCAGCAACTACCGGCTCTGTCGCTGTCGCTGATGGCGCTTTTGCTGGCGCTTGCGGCCAATATCGGCGTCTCCTCGATGGTGGGGTCGTTCCGCGCCACCTTCATCGGATGGCTCGACCAGCGGCTGGCGGCCGAGCTTTACGTTTCGACCGCGGACGAGGCCGAAGCGATGCGCCTGCAGGCGTTCCTCGTCGGTCGGGCGGAGGCGGTCCTGCCAATCGTGTCGGCCGAAGCGCGAATTCTCGATCTTCCGGTGGACGTCTACGGCGTCGTGGACGATGCGACCTACCGGGACGCGTGGCCCCTTCTGAGCGCGCGCGATGGCGCATGGGACGCCCTGTTCGCGGGCGAGGCGGCCCTCGCGAACGAGCAATTGGCCCGCCGACAGGACCTGTCGCTGGGCGATACGCTGGAGGTCGGTCCAGGCGTGACCCTGCCGCTTGCCGGCGTCTATTCGGACTACGGCAATCCGACCGGGCAGGTGATCGTCGCCCATGCCCTGTTCCGCGAGATGTTTCCCGATGCCCGCGCCGACGACTTCGCCATTCGCGTGGCCCCGCAGGACGCGCCCGCGCTTGCTGCCGCCCTGCGCGAAGAATTCGGCCTGCCCGACACAGCCGTGCGTAACCAGGCGCAGATCAAGCGCTTCTCGCTGGATGTCTTCGAGAACACGTTCCGAGTCACGGGCGCGCTGAACGTCCTGACGCTTGGGGTGGCCTCGCTCGCATTGCTGACCAGCCTTCTGACGCTGGCGTCCCTGCGCCTGCCGCAGGTGGCGCCGGTCTGGGCGATCGGCGTGGCGCGCGGCCGCCTCGCCCGTGCCGAGGTCTGGCGGCTTCTCCTGCTGGCGGCGCTGACATTCGTGCTTGCCCTGCCGGTCGGCCTTGCGCTGGCGTGGGTGCTTCTGGCGGTCGTCAACGTCGAGGCCTTCGGGTGGCGCCTGCCGATGCGGGTGTTCCCGGCCGACTGGATCCGGCTTCTGGTGCTTGCGCTCGTGGCCGCCGGGGTCGCGGCCAGCTACCCGGCGCTTCGGCTGTCACGGATGGCGCCCGTGCGCCTTCTTCAGGTCTTTTCGCAGGAAAGGTGACGGACATGGAAGATCGCGGGTTGGCGGACTTGCTGGACACGGTCTGGTCCCGGCTGCAGCGCGGCGTCGCCGATCGTCGCCATCCGGCGCGGCATCCTGTGCTGGCCAGCATCGGGCCCGACGGTCCCGAGGCCCGCACCCTCGTGCTGCGCGGCGCGCGAAGGGACGAGGCCCTGCTCGAGCTTCATACCGACGCGATGTCGCCGAAGGCCGCCCAGATCGCCCGCGACCCGCGGGTCGCCCTGCACGTCTGGGTGCCGAAGGACAGGCTGCAGATCCGCCTTCGCGCGCGCGCCGAACTGCATCCCGGCGATCCGTCCCTGTTCGCCTCGCTGCCCGTGCAGGCGCGGGCGAACTATGGCGGCGCGGTGCCGGGCGAAGCGCCTCAGGCGCCCCCCCCGGATGGCGAGCTTGCGCGTTTCACTTTGATACGCTGCACGCTGTCCGAGATCGACGCGCTGGTCCTCGACACGCTTCACCGGCGCGCGCGCTTCACCGGGCCGGACTGGACCGGACGGTGGATCGCGCCCTGACGCCTCAGGCGCCGGGATCAAACAGGGGGAAGGTCACGCCCAGCGCCCATCCAAGGATGATGCCAAGCCCGAGACCCATCGCCATGACCGAACCCGTGCGCCGTCCGACCCAGCCGCCCATCAGCCCGAAGCTGAGGTAGAACAGCAGGATCACCGGCAGGATGATGAGCAGGAAGAACAGCCTCTCGAAATCCAGCGCCATGGCGATGCCGAGCGAGGCGAGGAACAGGAACCGCGCCGTCCAGCGCCGCCAGAGCCGCGCGCGTCCCGCCTCGAGCAGGACGGCATCGGCCAGCATGGCAAGGATCGCCCCCGGTAGTATGGCCGCCACGATGGGGATGCGCCCCGCGACCGGAAAGAAGCTGGCCACGTAACGATCCATGACGCCGCCGAAGGCGATGAGGCCGTAGGCGGCAAGCGCGAGGCCCCAGATCCATCCCCGCCGCGCCGGAAGCGTCCCGGCCCAGGCCGCGACGGCGAGGACCAGCGCGCCATAGACCGCGAGATGCAGCGCCAGGTAGTCCGCCACCAGAACCGGGAGGAACCGCGTATCGAACGGCGCCAGCAAGAGGGGCGTGGCGGCCGCCGGCAATGCGGCCATGATCCAGAACCGGCCGGGCGCGGCCTGCGCGGGGCCTCGTCCTTCGGGGAGTGCCCCCCCGAGCGCGCGGGCCAGAAGGACGACGCCCAGAAGGGCCAGAAGGATGGCCGGACCGATCGCAGCGACGGGCGCAGCCGTGACGGAGCGGCCGAACGAACGATCGAGCCACGCCCGCGCCTCGGCCAGCGCCGTCGGCGAGTACAATACGCCGACATGCTCGACGAAGGGCGCGGCCACCGCGCGGCGGGCGAACCCCTCACCCGGGGTCCCGGCGGTCTCGCCCTCCTCCGCGCCGATGGCGGCCATGACGCGGCGCGCCTCCTGCCTCAGCATCCCCTCCAGCGCGCCGTTCACGATCAGGAGGTTGCGGGGAAGCTCTTCCGTGACGGCCTGCGAGAACAGCGATATCCCGACGATCGCCTCGACGCGCGCATCGCGGACCCCCTGCCGGACCACGATGTCGGAGGCCATGGAATGGCCCAGAAGCGCGACGCGCGGTTCGGCGCCGGTTTCCGCGAGCACCGCGTCCGTCACGCGCGCCATCTCGTCCATCAGAAGCCGCGTGGTGCCGTCGACCGAGGTCACGTCGCCCGACATTGGAACGGGGTTCCTGCCATGCCCTTCGAAATCGAAGCTCGCCGTGACGTAGCCCGCCCGCGCAAGCGTCAGCTGGTAGGCCGCCATGAGCTGCCGGGACCCCGCGAAGCCATGCGCGATCACCACGAGCGGCCCATCGGCGCCGGGCTCCTGCATGAGGGTGATGGGCGTCGGGCCGGCCCGCAGCTCGCGGATCTCGAGCCCGGTGCGCGGCCGTTCCAGAAAAAAGAGGCCCGCGGCGATCGCGACAACGGCCAGAAACCCTATCCAGATCCGTCCCGCCAAGATCGATTTCCCCGCCCTGTCCACTGGTCCTCGAACCTAGACCATCCGCCCTGCACGCCAAGCATATCGCGCTGGCCCTTGCGGGCCCTGCATGTTTAATGCCCGCTGGATCCCGACGGAACATGCGATGCACACAGTCACCCTGATCACCAACCCGGCAATGTATCTCGAACCCGCGCTGGTCGACAGTCTTCGCAACGCCATGGGCGGCGGAGACGCGGTCTGGCTGGACCCAGACCATGCCGCGGAGTTCGAGGTGCCGAAGCTGCCCCGCGACCTGAAATCGGTGTGGGAAAGCCTTCAGGCGGAAGGCGTGGACATGGTGGCCCAGCCCTCCGTCGGGCGGCGCAAGAAGATGCTGCTGGCGGACATGGATTCGACCATGATCGGGCAGGAATGCATCGACGAGCTTGCCGCGGAGGCCGGTGTCGGAGAGGCCGTCGCGGCCATCACCGCGCGGGCGATGAACGGCGAGCTGGATTTCGAGGGTGCGCTGACCGAACGCGTCGGCCTGCTGAAAGGCCTGCCCGAGGCCACGATCGCATCCGTGCTCGACCGCAGGATCACGCCTATGCCGGGGGGCGCGACGCTGGTGGCGACGATGAAGGCGCACGGGGCGCATACCCTGCTCGTCTCGGGCGGGTTCACCGCCTTCTCAGCGGTCGTGGCCGAAAGGCTTGGGTTCCACGGACATCGGGCGAACGTGCTGCTGGCCGAGGGCGGCACCCTGACCGGCACCGTCGCGCAGCCGATCCTCGGGCGCGAGGCGAAGGTCGCGGCGCTGGAAGAGACGACGGCCGCGCTTGGCATCGAGGCGTCGGACGTGCTGGCCATCGGTGATGGCGCGAACGACCTGGGCATGTTGCTGCGCGCGGGAACCGGTGTCGCGGTTCACGCCAAGCCGATCGTGCAGGAACAGGCCGCGCACGCGATCAATCACTGCGACCTGACCGCCCTTCTGTTCATTCAGGGCTATTCGAGGTCCGAGTTCGTCACCGCATAGGTCCGGCCGCCCCACGCATGCGGCCGGCCGGATCCTTGGGGGTCACTCGGCGGGGATCGCCGCCTCGCCTTCCGAAAGCGGATGCGCGAGCTTGTCGAGCATCTCCTTGGGGCAGACCTGAACGAAATTCGGCAGCTCGAGATCCCAGTGCTGCAGGATCTCTGCGGCCTTGCGGCTTCCGGTCTCGCGGGCGTGGGTTTCGATCAGGCCCCTGAGCTCCTGTTCCCAGTGCGCGACCGTCACCGGAACGGTCACGAGCGTCTCGAGGTTCATGTTGACCATCGCGACGCCCTCGGGATCGTAGAGGTAGGCCATGCCGCCCGTCATGCCCGCGCCGAAGTTCGCCCCGATCCCGCCGAGGATCACGGCGACGCCGCCCGTCATGTATTCGCACCCGTTCGAGCCGCAGCCCTCGACCACGACGCGCGCGCCCGAGTTCCGCACCGCGAAACGCTCGCCCGCGCGGCCGGCGGCAAAGAGATGGCCGTCGGTGGCGCCATAGAGCACGGTGTTGCCGATGATGACGTTCTGGTCAGCCTGAAGCGGACTGACCTGCGGCGGCTTCACCACGATGATGCCGCCCGACAGCCCCTTGCCGACGTAGTCGTTGGCGTCGCCCGAAACCTCGAGCTTCAGCCCCGGCGCCGCGAAGGCGCCAAGCGACTGGCCGGCGGACCCTTCCAGCTTGACCGTCAGGTGATCGGGCTGAAGCTGGTTGCGCATCCCGAAGGCCTGAACGATGTGGCTGGACGTGCGCGTGCCGATGGTCCTCAGCGTGTTCTGCACGGCATAGGACAGCTGCATCTTCTCGCCATCCTCGAGGAAGCGGTGCGCGTCCTTCACGATCTGCGCGTCCAGCGTGTCGAGCACCGGGTTCCGCGGCTTGTAGCGGTCGTACTTGATCCGGTCCGCGCCATCGACGGTGATGAGCATCGGGTTGAGGTCCAGATCGTCCAGATGCGCCGCGCCCCGGCTGACCTGCGTCAGAAGGTCGGCCCGCCCGATCACCTCGTCCAGCGACCGCGCGCCGATGGAGGCGAGGATCTCCCGCACCTCCTGGGCGTAGAAGGTGATCAGGTTCACCACCTTGTCCGCGGTGCCGGTGAATTTCTCGCGCAGGCGCTCGTCCTGCGTGCAGACGCCCACGGGGCAGGTGTTGGACTGGCACTGGCGCACCATGATGCAGCCCATCGCGATCAGGGCCGCGGTGCCGATGCCGTATTCCTCGGCGCCCATCATCGCGGCCATGACGATGTCACGCCCCGTGCGAAGCCCGCCATCGGTCCTGAGCGTCACGCGGTCGCGCAGGTTGTTCATGGCGAGAACCTGGTGCGCCTCGGTCAGACCCATTTCCCACGGGAGGCCGGCATACTTGATCGACGTCGCCGGCGAAGCGCCGGTGCCGCCGTTGTGCCCCGAGATCAGGATGACGTCGGCCTTGGCCTTGGCCACCCCTGCGGCAATCGTGCCGACGCCCGAGGACGCCACCAGCTTCACCGTCACCTTGGCGCGCGGGTTGATCTGCTTGAGGTCGTAGATCAGCTGCGCGAGGTCCTCGATCGAGTAGATGTCGTGGTGCGGCGGCGGCGAGATCAGCATCACGCCCGGCGTCGAATGGCGCAGCCGTGCGATCAGCTTGGTCACCTTCATGCCGGGCAGCTGGCCGCCCTCGCCGGGCTTTGCGCCCTGCGCGACCTTGATCTCCAGCTCCTCGCAGTGGTTCAGATATTCCGCCGTGACGCCGAAGCGTCCCGAGGCGACCTGCTTGATCTTGGCCGAAGGGTTGTCTCCATTCGGCTCGGGGACGAAATGCGCCGGATCCTCGCCGCCCTCGCCGCTGTCGGACTTCGCGCCGATGCGGTTCATCGCGACGTTCAGCGTCTTGTGCGCCTCGGGCGACAGCGCACCCAGCGACATGCCCGGCGTCACGAAGCGCTTGCGGATCGAGGTGATGCTTTCCACCTCCTCGATCGGCACCGGCCCGCCCAGCGGCTTGATGTCCAGAAGGTCGCGCAGGTGGATCGGAGGGTTGGACTGCATCTTGGCCGAATACTGCTTCCACAGCTCGAACGAGGCCTTGTTGCAGGCCATCTGCATCATGTGCATCGACTGCGCTTCCCAGGCGTGCTTCTCGCCCGAGCGGCGCGCCTTGTAGAACCCGCCGATGGGCAGGACGTCCTGTCCACGCAGCCAGCCGCGGGAATGCACCTCCTCGACCTTCTTCTGGAGACCCGAGACCCCGATCCCCGAAATGCGCGAGATCATTCCCGGGAAGAACTCGGCGACCATCGCGCGGCTGAGGCCGACCGCCTCGAAGTTGAGGCCGCCTCGGTAGGACGAGATGACCGAGATTCCCATCTTCGACATGATCTTCAGCAGGCCCTGGTCGATGGCGGCGCGGTAGCGGGCCATCGCTTCGGTCAGGCTTCCCTCGATCAGCCCGCGCGAGATCCGGTCCGCGATGCTGTCCTGCGCGAGGTAGGCGTTCACCGTCGTCGCGCCGCATCCCACGAGAACCGCGAAGTAATGCGGGTCGATGCACTCGGCCGACCGCACGTTGAGCGAGCAGAAGGTGCGCAGGCCCTGCCGCGTCAGCCAGGAATGGACCGCGCTGGTCGCAAGGATCATCGGCATCGGCACGCGCTCGGGCCCCTGGCCCTGATCGGTCAGCACGATATGCCCGGCGCCCGAACGCACCGCATCCTCGGCCTCGCGGCGGATCCGCTCGAGGCCGGCCCTGAGGGCCCCCGTCTCGCCGCCGGCGGGGAAGGTGCAGTCGATGATCGCGTGATCGGCGTTGAAGTGCTTCACCATCTCGTCGAACTGCGCGTTCGAGACGAAGGGGCTGTCGAGGACAAGGATCTCGGTCTGGCTGGAATCCTCGTCGAGCACGTTCTTGAGGTTGCCGAAGCGCGTCTTCAGGCTCATCACGCGGAATTCCCGCAGGCTGTCGATCGGCGGGTTTGTGACCTGGCTGAAGTTCTGACGGAAGTAGTGGCTGAGCGGGCGATACTGGCTCGACAGAACGGCGGCGGGCGTGTCGTCGCCCATGGACGCCACCATCTCCTTGCCGTCCTCGGCCATCGGCGCGAGGATCTGCTCCAGCTCCTCGATCGAGTAGCCGGCCGCGACCTGGCGCCTGCGCAGCTCGGGGCCTTCGTGCAGAGCGATCTCGGCGACGGACTCCGTGGCCGCCGCGAGGTCGGTGATCTTGCCCACCCAGTCGCCGAACGGCCGCGAAGCTGCGAGCGCATCCTTGATCTCGGTGTCGTGGAACAGCTTCTGCTCGGTCATGTCGACCGCGATCATCTGGCCGGGGCCGAGGGCGCCCTTCTCGACCACCGTCGCCTCGTCCACCGGGATCATCCCGGTCTCGGAGCCCGCGATCAGCAGGCCGTCGCCGGTGACGACGTAGCGCATCGGGCGCAGGCCGTTCCGGTCAAGCCCGGCGCAGACCCAGCGGCCGTCCGTCATGGCGAGTGCGGCGGGGCCGTCCCACGGCTCCATCACCGAGTTGCAGTAGGAATACATGTCCTGCCAAGCCTGCGGCAGTTCGGTCGCCGTCTGGGACCAGGCTTCGGGCACCAGCATGGTCTTGGCCATCGGCGCGTTGCGGCCCGCGCGGACAAGGACCTCGAACACCGCGTCAAGTGCGGCGCTGTCGGACGCGCCGCCCGCGATGATCGGCTTGATGTCCTCGGCCATGTCGCCGAAGTAGGCGGACGACAGCCGGATCTCGTGGCTTTTCATCCAGTTGATGTTGCCCTTGAGCGTGTTGATCTCGCCGTTGTGGGCGAGCATCCGGAACGGCTGCGCCAGCCACCACTGCGGGAAGGTGTTGGTCGAATAGCGCTGGTGATAAATCGCGAAGGCGCTTTCGAAACGCTCGTCCTTGAGGTCGGGATAGAACTCGGCGACCTGCTCGGCCAGCATCATGCCCTTGTAGATGATCGACCGGCAGGACAGCGAGCAGAGATAGAGCTCCTTGATACCGGCGGCCTGCGCGGCCTTCTCGATCCTGCGGCGGATGACGTAGAGCTCGCGCTCGAACGTCTCGACGTCGCTGCCCTTCGAGTTCGAGATGATGATCTGCTCGATCTCGGGCCGGGTCGCGTTCGCCTTCTCGCCCAGAACGGTGATGTTCACCGGGACGTGCCGCCAGCCGTAGATGTAGTAGCCCATGCGCAGGACCTCGGACTCCACGATGGTCCGGCAGGTTTCCTGCGCGCCGAAGTCGGTGCGCGGCAGGAACACCTGCCCCACCGCCATCAGCTCGTCCTCGCGCGGCTCGTGGCCGGTGCGGCGCACCTGATCGTAGAAGAAGCGCGGCGGGATCTGGACGTGGATGCCCGCCCCGTCACCCGTCTTGCCGTCCGCGTCCACGGCACCCCGGTGCCAGACCGCCTTCAGCGCGTCGATGCCGTTCTGCACGACCTTGCGGCTGGGCTTGCCGTCGATGGACACGACAAGGCCGACGCCGCACGAGGAATGCTCGTCCGCCTCGGAATAGAGACTGTTTTGCGCCATCCACTCGCGCTTCGCGGCTTCGGCGGCGGCCCAGTCGGCGTCATACTTGGTCATGGCATGTCTCCCTCGACATGACGGTTCTCCGCTTCCCATTCGGCGCGGGTCTTCGTCCGGTGGTTTCCGCTCAGCGGCACGTAGGCCGGCCGCCGGTCGGTGTAGATTTCCGAGATCAGCGGGAACTCCGCCGCCTCGGGGAACAGGGCGGGCATGAACTCATACTCCGCCGAAGGATCGTCCGTATTCCGCAGCCACAGGTTGCTGCCGCAGACCGGGCAGAAGGCGCGCTCGGCGAAGGGCGTCGAGGCGTAGCGCGTCACCTCCCCCGTCACCGTCACCGCCTCGGCCTCGGCCGTGAACGCCGCCCACATGACGCCCGCCGACCTCTGGCACTTGCTGCAATGGCAGGCGCCGACCGCGGCGACGTAATCGCCATCGATGGACAGCGTCACCGCCCCGCACAGGCACTTGCCGGTCATCCGGCCGGTTCTGCGGAAGGCGTCGATCATTGCCGGACCCGCCACACGGCGCCATCGTCAAACGCGCTCATCATCTCTCCGCAATCGTAGAGCGGCTGCGTCGTCAGGAAACCGCGCTCGCCCGGTTCGGCGAATTCCATCGGGCTGTAGTTTCCCTCGAACGTCTCGCCGTCGGGCAACGTCACCGTCTCGAGCCCGCCGAAGAACAGGCGCCAGCCCTCGTGGACGAACTGGTTGCCTTCCGTCCGGCGCGGACCGTCGCGTGTGTCGTACTGGTAGCTGAACTCGGTCACGAGAAGCTCGCGGCCATCCACGACGATGGTCTCGCCCGTCAGCCTGTCGAAGCCCGTGTAGTCGCGCTGGAACGTGCCGAGGTCGTTTTCCTCGAGGATCGAGAACACCATGGCGTCGCTGCCGGTGGCCAGCAGCTCCGTCATCGAGGCCGGGTCCTCCTCGGGTTCGATCAGGACGTCGGTGCCTCCGTTGCGCAGGTCCCACGACCTGATCCAGCGGAATTCCGCATCAGTGAAGCTGAGATAGAAGGCGCCGTCCTGGTCGAGCGCGGCGCGCCAATGCGTGCCTTCCGGGTCACCCTCGCAGGTCCAATGGTGGGACACCGTGCAGGACCGCGCCTGAACCGTCAGGAACGCCTCGCAGCCTTCCGGCACCTGGAACAGGCGCGGGCCGTCCTGCGCCACGACGGGCGTGGCGGCAGGCAGGACCAGCGCGGCGGCCAGCAGGATATGGAAGGCGCGTGCGATCATCGGATGGGGTTCACTCCGCGGCCACGCCCGCACTCGCGCCCTCGGCCATCACCTTCGCGAGGATGGCCTCGGCGGCCTCGCGGCCGTCACGGATCGCCCAGACCACAAGGCTTGCGCCGCGCACGATGTCGCCGACCGCGTAGACGTTCGGAAGCGACGTCTCGTGGCTGCGGAAATCGGCCTTGATGGTGCCCCAGCGCGTCACCTCCAGCTCCGGCACGCCCCAGAGCCTTTGCAGGTCCTCGGGTTCGAAGCCCAGCGCCTTGATCACGAGGTCGGCGCCCTCGACATAGTCCGCGCCCTCGATCACCTCGGGCATCTGGCGGCCCGTCGCGTCGGGGGCGCCAAGGCGCATCTTCTGGACCATCACGCCCTCTACGGCATCACCCGAGAAGCCCTTTGGCGCCGAGAGCCAGATGAACTCCACGCCCTCCTCTTCTGCGTTCGCGACCTCGCGCTGCGAGCCCGGCATGTTGGCGCGGTCGCGGCGGTAGAGGCATTTCACGCTGGTGGCGCCCTGCCGCACCGCGGTGCGCACGCAATCCATCGCCGTGTCGCCCCCGCCGATGACGACGACGCGCTTGCCCTCGGCGTCCAGCTCGCCCGAGGCGAATTCCGGCACCTCGTCCCCGAAGCCCACCCGGCTGGAGGCGGTGAGATAGTCGATCGCCCGCACGATGCCTGTCGCGCCGACGCCGGGCGCCTGCAGGTCGCGGGACTTGTAGACGCCCGTGGCGATGACGACGAAGTCATGCTTCTCGCGGATCTGGTCGAAAGTGATGTCGTGACCGACGTCGCAGTTCATCACGAAGGTGACGCCGCCTTCTTCCAGCTGGGCGTTGCGGCGCATGACCACGTCCTTCTCCAGCTTGAAGCCGGGAATGCCGTAGACCATCAGCCCGCCCGAACGGTCGTAGCGGTCGTAGACGGTGACCTGCAGACCGGCGCGGCGCAACATGTCCGCGGCGGCAAGGCCGCCCGGTCCCGCACCGATGATGCCGACCGATTCCGCGCGCTCTGCATGGGGGCGGATGGGCTGCACCCAGCCTTCCTCCCAGGCGGTGTCGGTGATGTATTTCTCCACCGCGCCGATCGTGACGGTGCCGTGGCCGGACTGCTCGATGACGCAGTTGCCCTCGCACAGGCGGTCCTGCGGGCAGATGCGGCCGCAGATCTCGGGGAAGGTGTTGGTCGACTGGCTGATCTCGTAGGCTTCCTGCAGGCGACCCTCGGCCGTCAGCTTCAACCAATCGGGGATATTGTTGTGCAGGGGACAATGGCTCTGGCAGTAGGGAACGCCGCACTGGCTGCAGCGCCCGGCCTGCTCGGCCGCCTTCTCTCGGGCGTACTCGCCATAGATCTCGGCGAAGTCGTCGGTCCGGTCGGTCGCCGCACGCTTCGACGGCATCTCTTTTTGCACCGTCACGAATTTCAACATGGGTTGCTTGGCCACGGAACATCTCCCATTCTTCGAACGCCCCTATACCGAGCGTTCCGGGATATAAAAAGACAGCAATACTGACCTATTTGCGAATTCCTGATGCCGCCATGGATGCCAGGGTCAGGTTCGGCGCCGAAATTAGGTAACGAGGCGAACCTAGTTTGGAAACAATAAAATAAAAACAATGCCTTCCGTTAGTGCCGAGACAACCAGAACATGTCGCTTCTCCACCTTTTTCTCATCGCCCTGATCCAGGGCATCACCGAGTTCCTGCCGATCTCGTCCTCCGGGCACCTGATCCTCCTGCCGAATCTCTCCGGGCTGCAGGACCAGGGCCAGGCCATCGACGTGGCGGTCCATGTCGGAACGCTGGGCGCCGTGGTGGTCTACTTCTGGCGGGACGTGAAACTGGGGCTCGCTGGCGTGCCGCGGCTTCTGACCGGCCGCATCGACACGCCCGGCGCAAGGCTCGCCTTCCTGCTGGCGGTCGCCACCGTGCCTGTCATCGTCGCGGGCGTGATCCTGCAGGTGACGGGCCTTGCGCAGGCCATGCGGTCGGTCACCGTGATCGGCTGGACCATGCTGATCTTCGGCCTCGTCCTCTACTGGGCCGACCAGCGCGGCGCGCAAAGCAGGCGGGACGCGGACTGGACCCTCAGGGACGCCATCTCGATGGGCCTCTGGCAGGCGGTGGCGCTGATCCCCGGCACCTCGCGTTCGGGCATCACCATCACCGCCGGACGGATTCTGGGCTACGACCGCGAATCGTCGGCGCGGCTTGCCATGCTGATGTCCATTCCCACCATCCTTGCCTCCGGCGTCGTGCTTGGCGCCGAGGTCGCCGTCACCGCGGATGCGCAGGCAGCCCGTGACGGCGCCATCGCGGCCGCTCTTGCCTTCGTCGCGGCGCTCGCGGCGCTGACCCTGATGATGCGGCTTCTGAAAAGCGTCAGCTTCACACCCTACGTCATCTACCGCGTGGTGTTGGGCGTGATCCTGCTATGGCTCGGCTACAGCGGGGCCCTTACGGGCGCTTGAGACGTTCGGCGCTTTCCATGATCGCCGCATACTGGCCCGCCGGGCGATACGGCCACAGGTAGTCGTCCAGCACGAGCTCCATCGCCACCGGCGAGATGCCGAGATCCGCGAAGGTCTTGCGGCCTTCGGTCACGACGTTGTCGCGGCGAAGGTTGCGCACCTGGTCGCGGGTCAGCACGCCGTTGCGGAACAGGCCCAGCGTCACGGCCTGCAGCAGGTCGAACGCGCCGCCCATCATCATGCCGGCCCAGAACGGCACATTCACGATCAGGCGGCGGCGGCGGATGATCCGCAGCATCATCGCCATGAGCTCGCGGAAACTGCGCACTTCGGGGCCGCCAAGCTCGTAGATGCCCGGTTCCGCCTCGCCCAGCACACCCTTGACGGCCGCGCGCGCGACGTCGTCGGCATAGACCGGCTGAAAACGGGTCTGGGCGCCTACCACCGGAAGGAACGGGCTGAGGCGCGTCATCTTCGCGAAACGGTTGAAGAACTGGTCCTCGGGGCCGAACACGATGGAGGGACGCAGGATCACGGCCTGCGGAAAGGCCTCGAGCACGGCCTGCTCGCCAAGGCCCTTGCTTTCCGCATACTGACTGTCGCTGTCGGCGTCCGCGCCGATGGCCGAAATCTGGACGAGGCGGGACACGCCCTCGTCGGCGGCGATCCGGGCGATGCGCGCGGCGCCATGGTGCTGGACGAGGCCGAAGCGGTTCTTTCCGGTTTCGGCAAGGATGCCGACGCAGTTCACCACCGCATCCGCACCATGGATCGCGGCGCGCACCGAATCGTCGTCACGGATATTGGCAAACACCGGCTCCACTTGGCCGACGACGCCATAGGGCCGCACGAAATGTGCGTCGTTCGGGCGGCGCACCGCGACACGGACGCGCCAGCCCTCCTTGGCCATGCGGCGTGCAATATATCGCCCAATGAAGCCCGAGCCGCCGAATATGGTGACCAGTTTCGCCATGACCGAAACTCCCGGAGTCTGTTCCCGCCGGGTGATAGGACCCATGGCGCACCGTCACAAGGCGCAAATCGTCCCAATCGCGGGGGGCGTGGCAAAGGTTACTGGCCTTGGCTCCTCAAGGGCTCTAGGTGTTGGTCATGGTTTTTGCTTCTCGAACCCTGGCGCGATTGGTCCTTGCGGGGTGCCTGGCCCTGCCTGCGGCGGCGCAGGACATCACCTTCGACGCGCCCGGCGCGGACGAGGACCTGGCCGACCGGCTGCGCGCGAACGCCCTGCTCCTGCAGGAGGCCGAGGACGGCGCCGGACGAACGGCGCAGGACATCGTCGCGGCGGCGCGGACGGATTATGCCCGGCTGACGGCGACGCTCTACGAGTTCGGGCATTTCGCCCCGGTCGTGAGCATCACGCTCGACGGCCGCGAGGCCTCGGGCCTGTCGCCATTCTCGGTTCCCGCCAGCATCGCTACGGTCGCGATCGAGGTGGAGCCGGGCCCGGTATTTTCGTTCGGCACCGCCGAGATCGGGCCTCTCGCGCCGGGAACGGACCTGCCGGAAGACTTCCGTCCCGGCGGCGCCGCGACCACACCCGTGCTTCAGGACACGGCTGCCGCCGCGATCGACCAGTGGCGCGCGCGCGGCCACGCCGTGGCCGATGTCCAGAGCCAGAGGATCGTCGCGAGGCACAGGGACGCCGCGCTCGACGCCTCGATCGTGGTCGCGCCCGGCCCGGTCGTGACCTTCGGACGGCTGGTGCCGCGCGGCGAGGACCGGATGCGGACCGAGCGCATCACGGAAATCGCGGGGCTGCCACAGGGCGTCGTCTACTCGCCCGAGATCCTCGCCCGCGTGACCGAACGGCTTCGCGACACCGGCGTCTTCTCGGCGGTCGCCCTCGAGGAACGGCCGCTTGGGCCCGACAACACGATGAACATCATCGCGAACGTCGCCGAATCGCCTCCGCGCCGCTTCGGCGCCGGCGCCGAGCTTTCTACGGACGAGGGCGCGCGGGTCACGGCCTTCTGGCTGCACCGCAACCTCTTTGGCGGGGCCGAACGGCTGCGGATCGACGGCGAGATCAGCGGCATTGGCCAGGAAGGCATAGACACCGAGGAGGTCGAGGGCATCGACGCGGGACTGCGCGCGCGGCTTTCACGGCCCGCGACCTTCACGCCAGACACGCTGGCCTATGGCGAATTGTCCATCATCGGCCTCGACGAGCCCACCTACCGGCTTGCCGCGATCGAGCTTGAGGTCGGTGTCGAACGCTGGTTCTCGACTTCGCTGGAAGGCGCGCTGGGCATCGGCGTGAGGCAGGTCCGGTTCGAGGATGCGCTGGGCACGCGCGAGACCACGGTGCTTTTCCTTCCGGGGGAAATCACATGGGACAACCGTGACGACGCGCTGAACCCGACCGCCGGTGTCTACATGGTCGGCACGGCGACGCCGTTCCTCAGCCTCGACGACGGGACCGGCATCCGCCTGACCGCCGACACCCGCGGCTATGTCGGTTTCGGCGAGAACGACCGGACCGTGCTGGCCGGGCGCGCCCAGCTCGGCGTGCTTGCGGGGGGAGACTACGACACCATTCCGCCTGACTTCCTGTTCTTCTCGGGCGGCTCGGGCACGGTTCGAGGGCAGGAATACCAATCCCTCGGCGCTGTGCAGCAGGGCATCGATTCAGGCGGGCGCGGCTTTGCCGGGCTTTCCGCGGAGATCCGGCAATCGCTGGGCGATTCGAATTTCGGGCTCGTCGCCTTCGCCGACGCGGGCTTCATCTCGCCCGGGGCGGATTTCCAGGACGGGGACTGGCACGCCGGCGCTGGCGTAGGCCTGCGCTATGCGACGCCCTTCGGGCCCGTCCGCGTGGACATCGCCACACCCGTCCGCGGCAATGGCGTGGGCGAGGATCTGTTTCTGTACATCGGCATCGGACAGGCATTTTGATTCGGGTTCTCCTCATCGCCATCCTGCTTCTGGCGGGACTTCCGCAGGGCGCGTCGGCGCAGGACGACGACCGGGGACGGCTGACGCGGCTCATCGAAAGCCAGCTGTCGCAAGGCGCGGATCGGCAGGTGCGCATCGACGGCTTCCGCGGCGCGCTGTCCTCCGAGGCGACGCTGGACCGGATGACCATCTCGGACCCGGACGGCGCGTGGCTGATCCTGGAGGATGCGGCGCTGAACTGGAGGCGCGCCGCCCTTCTGCGGGGCGAATTGCGCATCCAGTCTCTGACGGCCGACCGCCTGACGATCCTGCGACAGCCGCTGCCACCCGAAGGTCCCGACCTTCCGCCCGCCGCCGCGACGCCGTTCTCCCTGCCCGAGCTGCCGGTCAGCATCGACATCGGCGAGATCTCCATCGCCACGCTAGAGCTGGGCGAACCGATCCTCGGAACGCCGGCTGAGGTGTCGCTGTCCGGGCAGGCGCGGCTTGCTGGCGGGTCGGGCCAGGCGAATGTGGTGATGCAGCGCCTCGACGGTCCCGAGGGCACGTTCCGCCTCGAGGCGGCCTTCGACAACGCGACGCGCGTGCTCGACCTCGGGGTTCTGCTGAACGAGGCCGAGGGCGGCATCGTGGCTGGCGTCCTGAACATCCCCGACGAACCTTCGGTGCGGCTCGAGCTGGCGGGTGAGGGTCCGCTGGATGACATCGCGATCACCCTCGGCCTTGCGACGGGCGGCGAGGAGCGCGTGAACGGCACGCTGCGCAGCATGGCGATGGCCGACGGCGAAGGCCAGATCATCGAGCTCGATCTGGCGGGCGATCTCTCGCCGCTCCTGGCTTCGGAATACCGGCCCTTCTTCGGCACGTCGTCGGAGATCACGGCCCGTGTCGCGCGCGAGGCGGACGGCACCACGCGGCTGAACGACATGCGCCTCGCCTCGGCGGCCCTGCTGCTTCGGGGCGATGTCACGCTCGATCCGCAAAGCCGTCCGGTCGCGATCGACGTCAGCGGCCGCATCGCTGATCCCGATGCGTCAGGACCCATCCGGCTTCCGGTGCCGGGCGCCGAAACGCTGGTGTCCTCGGCTGACGTGAACTTCGATTTCGACGCGACCGAAAGCGACGCCTTCAGGTTTTCGGCGCGCCTGAACGGACTGGCCGTCGACGCGCTGACCCTCGCTTCGGCCGAGATCTCCTCCAGCGGGAGGATCACGCCCTCGGCGGACGGCGTCGGCGCCGTGACGGTCGACCTCACCGCCGGGCTTTCCGGCATCGACCATTCCGATCCCGACCTGTCGCAAGCGCTTGGCGGGGCGCTGACCCTGTCCACGCAGGCAAGCTGGTCCGAAGGCTCGCCGATCCGCCTCGACGCGATCTCGGTCGCGTCCGACGGTCTTTCGGCCGAGGGCACGCTGTCCGCCGGTTTCGGGGACGCACGGGTGCCGCTGGATTACGACCTGACGGCGCGCATCGCCGATCTCGGCCGTTTCTCGGGCCTCGCCGGGCAGGATCTGTCGGGCGCTCTGACGGCCGACCTCGCAGGCACCGCCGAGGCGCTGTCGGGCGCCTTCGACCTCACCTTCGAAGGGTTGGCGCGGAACGCGGGCGCAAGTCCGGCCCTGCCCCCCCGGCTGCTGGCCGAGGAAACGCGCCTGCGGGTCGCGGCCGTCCGCGACGAGACGGGAACCCGCATCGAGGACCTTTCGCTGGTTTCGGGGGACCTTTCCGTGGACGGGTCCGTCTCGATCGGGTCGGCTGAGGGCGGGACCCCGCTTGGCTATGACGTCGCCCTCGACATCGGCGATCTCGGCCGGTTCTCGGGCCTCGGAGGGCAGAACCTTTCGGGGTCGCTCCGCGCCGGCCTCGAGGGCACGGCGGATCTCGGCACGGGGGCGGTCGACTTCGTTCTGGACGGCCTTGCGCAAGATGTCGTGGCGGCCCCGGCGCTCCCCCCCCGGCTTCTGTCCGGCGAGACGCGGCTTCGCGTCGCCGCCGCGAGGGACGATGCAGGGAACGGGCGGATCGAGACGCTTTCGATCGACGGCACCCAGTTTACTCTGAACGGATCGGGCGAGGTGACGGCGCGCGGCGGCAGCCTGAGCGCCGAGGCGCGGCTTGCCGACCTTGGCCTTTTCACGACGGCGATCAACGGTCCGGCCACGGTCGCGGTCAGCCTCGCCAAGGACGGCGGCGAGGGCTGGGGCGTCGATGGAACGCTGCGCGGACCTGGCGGCCTTGGCGCGGCGGTGAACGGGACCGTGGGACTGGAGGGCGGGCGCGTGGACCTCGCGGCCACCGGCACGGTTCCGCTGGAACTGGCGAACCAGTACATCACGCCCCGCTCCGTCGCGGGCGCACTTCGGTTCGACCTCGGCCTGCGGGGCCAGCCGGGCCTTCAGGCGCTGTCGGGAACCCTGTCGACGGCCAACGCGCGCCTCTCGGCGCCGACCTTGCAGTTTGCGCTCGAGAACATCGGCCTGCGGGCATCGCTGTCGGGCGGGCAGGTGTCGTTCGAGGGCGGTGGCGACGTCTCGACGGGCGGGCGCGTCGGGCTTTCGGGGTCGGTGAACGCCGCTGCGTCGGGCGTGCCCGGCACCATCGAGGCCACGCTCGACGCCGTCCGCCTGGTGGACCCCACCCTTTACCAGGTGGTGGTGAGCCGCGGCGACCTGTCGATCAGCGGCGCGCTTGCGGCCGGGCCGGTGGTCGCCGGGCGCATCGTGCTGGGCGAGTCGGAGTTGCGGGTGCCGGAGGCCGGACTTGGCGTCGCGGCGGCTGTGCCGGACATCAGCCACGTCGGCATGACGGCAACGGAACGGCGCACGCTCGCCGCCGCGGGCTTCCTTGAGACGCGCGGCAATGGCGGCGGCGGGTCGTCCCCGATCGGCCTTGACGTCGAGATCGCCGCGCCGGGCCGGATCTTCCTGCGGGGCCGGGGCATCGACGCGGAGTTCGGCGGCTCGATCAGGATCGGCGGCACCACCGCCAACGTGATCCCGGCGGGCCGGTTCGAGCTGGTGCGGGGCCGCATCTCGATCCTCGGAACCCGCCTCGACATCAGCGAGGGATCCGCGACGCTGCAGGGCGACTTCGACCCGTTTCTCGACCTGAGCGCGGTCAGCCGCGCGGGCGGATACCGGATCACGATCGCTGTCGGGGGACCGGCCTCGTCGCCGGACATTTCCCTCAGGTCCGATCCGTTCCTTCCCGAGGACGAGATCCTCGCCCAGCTCCTGTTCGGCAGGTCGGTCTCGGCGCTGTCGCCGATCCAGCTTCTGCAACTGGCCGATGCCGCAAGCTCGCTCGCGGGCGGGCGGTCCGACGGCGGCATCCTGTCGAATCTCCGGCAGGGGCTCGGTCTCGACAACCTCGACCTGCAGACCGACGACGAGGGCAACGCCGCCGTGCGCGCGGGGCGCTACCTGTCGGACAACATTTACACGGACGTCACCGTAGGCGCGCAGGGTGACAGCGAGGTTTCGCTGAACATCGACCTGACCCCCAGCATCACGGCGCGGGGAAGCGTGTCCTCGGGCGGCGGCAGCTCGCTGGGCGTGTTTTTCGAGCGCGATTACTGAGCGTTCGCGGCCGGGGCCGAAACCGTTCCGGAGCTTGTTGACACGTCCCGAGCCCCGCTATATCAGCCGCATTCACGACACCTGCCCAGGTGGCGGAATTGGTAGACGCGCTGGTTTCAGGTACCAGTGACTTAACGGTCGTGGAGGTTCGAGTCCTCTCCTGGGCACCATCCTTCCCAGTCGCGGGCCCTGACCGCAAAGGCTTCGGGGTGGGGAATGGAAAGGGTTCGGCTTTGACCAATCATCTTCACACGCGCGATCTTCCGAACGGCCTCGACCTTGGGCCGGTCGTCGCCATCGATTGCGAGACCATGGGGCTGAACCCCCACCGCGACCGGCTCTGCGTCGTGCAGTTGTCGGGCGGCGACGGCGACGCGCACCTCGTACAGGTCGAGATCGGCCAGACCGAGGCGCCAAACCTCGTGCGGATGCTGCGCAACCCCGAGGTGCTGAAGCTGTTTCACTTCGGCCGTTTCGATATCGCCGTGCTCGACCATGCGTTCGGCGCGCTTGCCGCGCCCGTCTACTGCACCAAGATCGCCTCGAAGCTGGTGCGGACCTATACCGACCGGCACGGGCTGAAGTACCTGCTGCAGGAATTGCTCGACGTCGACATCTCCAAGCAGCAGCAAAGCTCGGACTGGGGCGCGGCCAAGCTGACGGAGGCGCAGGTGGCCTATGCCGCGTCGGACGTCCTTTACCTGCATCGCCTGCGCGACGCGCTTGACGCCATGCTCGCGCGCGAAGGGCGGACCGCACTGGCGCAGGCGTGCTTCGACTTTCTGCCGACGCGCGCGCGCCTCGACCTCGAAGGCTGGCCCGAGGCCGACATCTTCGCGCACTGAGCCGCCACGATCATGGCCCGGCATAACCGATATTCGAGGCTCGTGACCGGGCTCAAGGTCGTGATGCCGCTCGGGGCGATTGTCCTTCTGTCGACGATCTTCCTCCTGTCCGACCCGCCGGACCCCGAGCGCGCGCTGCCTTATGCCGAGGTCGACGTGGCGCAGCTCGCCCGCGAGATGCGGCTGACGCAGCCGCGCTACGCCGGGCTTCTGCCGGACGGCCGGGAGATCACGCTCGTGGCCGAAACAGCCGCTCCGGATTTCGAGACGACTGACGTCATATTGACCGACACGCTGGAGGGGCGGATCGCGCTGGACGACAACGAGTTCCTCTACGTCGACGCCGGGTCGGGGCGGATCGACGTGGCGGGCCGCATCGCCGACCTGTCCGGCGGCGTGGAGGCCGAAACTTCGCAGGGCTACCGCCTGACTTCCGCCACGATGCGCATGAAGCTTGCCGAACTGGGGCTGAGCACGCCATCGGACGTGCGGGTGGAGGGGCCGGGCCTGATCCTGACGGCGGGCGCGATGGAACTTGCCGGTCCATCGGGCGCGGAGGTTCTGAGTTTCACCGGCGGTGTCCGGCTGCTATACGAACCGGAAGAGTAAGGAACGGCGATGATCGCACGTCATGCATTCCCAATCCTCGCGCTGCTCCTGAGCGCAGTCGTCGCCATTCCCGCGTCGGCGCAGGTCGCCATCGGCTTCGGCGGCATCGCTTACGATTCCAGCCAGCCCGTCGAGGTCACGTCCGAAAGCCTGACCATCGACCAGACGACGGGCGAGGCCGTGTTCACCGGCAACGTGATCGTGCATCAGGGCGACCTGCGCATGGCGGCGTCGCAGGTTCGCGTCTTCTACAGCGAGGCTGAAGGCCGGCGGGCCGTGGACGAGGTTCTTGCGACCGGCGGCGTCCTCGTGACGCGCGGCGCGGACGCGGCCGAGGGGCAGGAGGCGCGCTTCGACGTGGCCGCCTCGCTTCTGACGATGTCAGGCTCCGTCCTCGTGACGCAGGGTCCGACGGCAGTGGCGGGCGACCGGATGGTCGTGAACATGCGCACCGGCAACGGCTCGGTCGAGGGGCGGGTGCGGACCGTCCTCGACACCAGCGGGGACGAATGAGGGACGACGCGCCGTTCTCCGTCACCGAAGGGTCCAGCGGCCTGAAGGTGAACAGGCTCAGAAAGAGCTATCGCCGGCGCCCGATCATCCGCGACGTGACGATGGAGCTGAACCGAGGCGAGGTCGTCGCGCTGCTCGGCCCGAACGGTTCGGGCAAGACGACGTCGTTCTACTGCATCGCCGGCCTGATCACGCCGGACGGGGGAAGCGTCACGATCGACGGGCAGGACGTCACGCTTTTCCCGATGTATCGCCGCGCGCGGTCGGGGATCGGCTATCTTCCGCAGGAGATGTCGATCTTCCGCGGATTGTCCGTCGAGGACAACATCATGGCCATCCTCGAGGTGGTGGAGCCCAAGCGCTCGCGCCGTAAGGAACGCCTGGAAGAGCTTCTGGCGGAATTCTCGATCGAGCACCTGCGGCGCGCGCCCGCCCTGTCGCTTTCGGGCGGCGAGCGGAGACGCGCCGAGATCGCGCGCTGCCTTGCCTCGAACCCGCGATACGTCCTTCTTGACGAGCCTTTCGCGGGCGTCGATCCCATCGCGGTTGGCGACATCCGCCACCTAGTTTCCGAACTGAAGACCCGCGGCATCGGCGTTCTCATTACCGATCACAACGTGCGCGAGACGCTCGAGATCGTGGATCGCGCCTACATCCTGCACGACGGGACCATCATCATGTCCGGCAGCGCCGACGAGGTCGTGCGCGACGAGACGGTGCGCCGCGTCTATCTCGGCCAGAGCTTCCGCATCGGCTGATGCGTCCGTCCATCCGCACGACCCACGTTGACACGGGCCGCGAAGTTGTCGCCAAATGAAGCCGATGTTCGCGTTTGCTTCATCTGCGACCCAGTCCCCGCGACTTGCGCCACGACACCCATCGGGGAGTGGACAGGCTCCCATCAGGACAACACGAACACGCTGCGTGCAGCACACGCGTTCCGACGCGGAAGGCGGCACGTCTTACACTCGGGAGGACACATGCGTTACCAGATCAGCGGAAAACAGATCGACATCGGCGAGGCGTTGCAGACGCACGTCAAGGACAGCCTCGGCACCGTGGTCGGCAAATACGCCGAGCGGCCGACCGACTCGACCGTGATCTTCTCGAAGTCCGGGGCCGAGTACGTCTGCGAGGCGACCGTCCATCTGTCCACTGGCCTGACGGCCTCCGCCAAGGGCACCGCGCACGAGATCTACGCGGCCTTCGAAAAGACGGCTGACAAGATGGAAAAGCAGCTGCGCCGCTACAAGCGCCGGCTCAAGGACCATCACCGCGAACGGACGCAACCGGTTGATGTTTTCGGAGCACCGACCTATATCCTCGCCTCGTCCGACGCGGAGCATGAAGACGCCGAACCGGAGACCCTCCAGCCCATCATCGTGGCCGAAATGGAGACGAAGATCCCTTCGCTCTCCGTAGGCGAAGCCGTGATGCAGATGGAGATCGCCGGCGCGCCGCTGCTTGTGTTCCGCAACGAAGGTCATGACGGCGTGAACGTCGTGTACCGGCGCGAGGACGGCAACGTCGGCTGGATCGACCCCCGCCGGAGCTGAATGACGAAACAGAGCCCACGGGATTCGAACTCGCGGAACCGTGAAACGACCACGATACGACTGAAACAAGGGAGGTCGTATGAACCTGTCGTCCTTGCTGAAACCTCGTGCGGTGCGCGTGGTGACGGATATCAGCAGCAAGAAGCGCCTCCTTCAGTCCATCGCGGACATGGCCGGGGATCTGATCGGGCTGCCTGCATCGGACATTTTCGACGCCCTGCAGGAACGCGAAAGCCTCGGGCCCACCGGCGTCGGCCATGGCGTGGCGCTTCCACATGCGCGGCTCTCCGCCCTGAGCGAGGTTCAGGGCGCGTTCCTGAAGCTTGAGAAGCCGATCGATTTCGACTCGGCCGACCGGCAGCCAGTGGATCTGGTGTTCGCCCTGTTCGCCCCCGCCGACAGCGGGGTCGATCACCTGAAGGCTCTCGCGCTGGTGTCACGCACGCTGCGCAATCCCGCACTGTGCGCGAAACTTCGCGCCAACAGCGATCCATCGACGCTCTACACGATCCTCGCCGACGGCGCCGAAACCCAGGCCGCCTGACGCCCCGAGGGCGCGCATCACGGCCTCGACCACGGGCCGAAGCCGAGCTGCACGAAATCGCGTCTGTAGGCGTCGAAGACGGCGCGCTCGACACCATCGTCCCAAATCGCCGAAAGGGACCGAGCGCGGCCCTCCCCGGCGGACATCGGCGGGGCGTCGAGGCCCGACCGGGCGGCAAGGCCCGCAAGGGCCTGCGGCGCCTCGGCCTCCTTCAGGACCATTTGGGGCAGGACGGCATGGGCCGCGCGCTGAAGGATCGCGGTCTGCGTCGCCCAGTCGGCCTCGGTCCGAAGACTGGTCTGCCCCGCGATGTTGCCCTTCAGGAATGCGAGGAACCGCAAGAACGCATCGCGGTGCGGACCGCCTTCGTCGGCGGGGAACGGAACGCCGTAACGCCCGCGCAGAACCTCGCGGGTCGCGACCATGGCTGGCGAAAGAAGGCGCAAGTAGGCCCCGAACGCGCGTGGCGCTGGGTGGCGCAGCACGGTGAAACTGGTGAAGCCGGGATGCCCCCGCATCCATTTGCGCAGGTCCTTCTGCGACATCCCCCGCAGCAATCCGTTCCGACCGACGTCTCCGATGGCGGCCATCCAGTCGAGGACGCCGGACCGGGGCGCGCCCGAAACCGGCAGGAACAGGAGCCCCGCGTCGGGATGCGCCACGAAACCTGGCACGCCCGGCGCACGCGGCGCCTCCGTCTCGACGATCCGGTCCAGCCCGAACCGTTCCATGCGGCCCAGCGCGGCCACCATTTCGTCGTGGTTCTCGACCTTGTCCTCGAGCGGCGCGGGGTTCTGGCGCTTCAGCCGCCCGGACGCCCGCGACAGCCGATGCTCCGAGCCGAGGAACTGCGCGAGGCCGTTCAGGACCTCGAGGTCGTTGATGTCCTCGAACCTTATGTGGAAAGCGCCCTGTCCGGCGCGCTGAAGCCCATTGCTCACCTGGTCGTGAAACGCCGTCCAGTCTCCGAGCATCGCGGCGAATTCGTCCGCGTCGAAGCGGATGCGGCTGGTCCGCGCGTCCTTGAGGTCGGTCAGCCGCCACTGTCCGGTCTCGGCGGCGATCTTGCGGCTGACATAGGCGTCGAGCGGGTTGCGCGTGAGGATCACCTTGGCGATGCGCGCATCCGCGATCACGGGGGCAAGCACGCGGGGATCGTGGTCGTGGAAGAAACGGAACCCGGCCAGGCCCTTCGCATCGGCGATCATCGCGCGAAGCAGGCTCATGGGATCGCGCTCCCGCGCCGCAAGATCGTGTCCCAACAACTCGAACCGGTCCTTGCGACCGATGAAGACGGGATTGAACACCTCGCCGTGGCAGGTGACGTCCGGCAGGGAATTCAGGCTTTCCTCGAGATGGTTGGACCCGGTCCGCATCTCGGCGAAGATCACGAAGGCGTCGAACGGGCGCGTCATGGCCTAGCGCACCAGGTAGGGGCGGCTTTCGTCGCCGGGCCTTGGGGCGTCGCCGTATCCCTCCTGCGGGAAATCGCCCACGAGGAAGGGGTTCATCCCCTGGTTCCTGAGGTTCTGAAGGAATTGCGGGAACCCCTGCAGATCGACGAGGCGCGGCGCCTCGCCGAGCCGCTGGATGGGCGCGCCCTCCATGGCGTCGAGGATCGCCTGAACGTTCTCCATCGGTTCGTCGACGAACTCCGCAAGCGTCCAGATGCGGATATCGGCCCTCCGGCTGCGGTCGCGAAGCGTCTCGACGAACTCGGCCTCGCGCCGCTGAAGCCGCGCAGCCTCGGCGCGGATCGTGGCGAAGTTTCGGTTCGACATGAAGAGGCGCACCGCCCATGCGCCGGTGATGACTGAGATCTGCGCGTTGGCGTCGTTGGCCATGAAAGCGCCGGGTCGCTGATTGTCCTGCGGGCCGAACATGAAGACCTGGCGCGCGCCGCGGGTATTCCAGACGAGGTTCGTCAGGAACGCCTCGGGATTGTAGTCCCGGAGGCTCGCCGAGGCGCTGAGCGCGCCGGCGTGGATGTCGGCGTCGCCCGCGAACCTTGCGCGGCGCGGCGCAAAGAGGTTGCCGTGCACCATGGTTCCAAGCCGGCGCGACAGCCACGGCTCGAAATCCTCGAACAGGTCGTTGAATCCCTGGAAGACTGAATAGGGCGCCGCCGTGATGCCGTTTTCCCAGCCGGGGTTCGGGAACCGACTGTGCATGTAGAGACCGGATCGCCCGCGCGTCCGCCGTTCCAGCGCCCCCGAGAACACCCGGTCGATCTTGCCCGGCGCAGGCTCGGCCATCCGGTCGGACGTATGCTCGTCGGACAGGAAGGTGCGGTAAAGGCGGTTCGCCTTTGGCCAGATCTTGCGCGCGACGAAGCAGTCGGAACGGCGCAGAAGGTGCAGGTGATCGTCGTAGAAGACGTGCGGCTTGCCCTGGAAATCGAACTTGGACAGCGTCAGGGACCGGCTTTCGACCCTGCGGCCATACTTGCGCACCAGCGTCTGATAGTAGCTTTCGTCGGGAATCCAGACGAGGCGGAAGAAATCCTCCAGCTCCCCGCGGCGCGGATCCTCGAGGATGGCCGACAGGGTGTGGCGCGTCAGGCACCACCACTGACTGCCGAGGTGCGGGGTCACGCCCTCGGGCATCCGGCGGCGCCATCCAAGGGCGCGCTGCACCTCGACATAGCGGTCGAAAAGGAACCGGCGCTTCTTCCACGGCCACGGAAAGCGGAACTCGAACCGTTCCTCATTCAGCCCGCCCACCGTCCAGTCCACGTCGCGGATCGTGACGCTTTCGATGAAATCGGTCATCGGTCGCGCGGCCAGATAGGCGCGCAGGTCGTCGACGGGACGTAGCGGAAGACACGATCCCGATGCGAGATAGACGTGCCGCACCGAGGGAAAATCCTCGAGCATCATCTCGGACGCGGTCTGGCTTGCCGCGACCAGCGACCATGTCCCCCACTCGCAGCGATGGCGCTTGCAGAACCGCACGTTCGAAAGGTCGGCGAGCGCGGCGCGAAACTCGTCGAAACGCGCGCGGCCCACGGCACGATCGACGTGGATCACCACGGGGCAGTCACGCTCGGCCCAGTGGCGGGCGACCTGCGCCGCGCGGTGCAGGGCCGTATGGCACAGCATGACGAAGCCCAGCGCGCTCACGCCCAGTTTCCCTTGGACATGAGGCCGAGGATCTCGAGCTGGCGCCAGTTGATGTATCGCTCCGACCAGCGCGTCCAAAGGTCGGGGTTGGCCGAGACCCCTTCGTTGTAGGCCTTGTATTCCGCGCTTGCGGCGTAGTGCTGCCGGCGCACCATTTCTTCGGCGGCCTTTTCGGCGAAAGTCGACAGGAACTTGGCGTGCAGAAGGACGCCCGAGGCCTTTTCCCCGCCCCATTCGTCGAACACGAGGTTCAGGCCGCGCGGCAGGAGCATGTGCGTAGAGCTGGCATAGGCGAACCCCTTCTGCCAGCGCACCAGCGGGATCTTGTTGAGCGCGGGCGCGCGGGCGGGATCCTCGGCGAAGAAAGTGCGCGCGCGGGGCCCGCCCTGGATCCATAGGTTCCCGTAGGTCCAGTTCCGTTCGATCATGTAGTTGCCGGGATCGAACCAGCACGCGATCTCGAACGGGTTCTGCCCCTCGGCACAGGGCTGCGCGGTGAAGGGTCCCTTGGGATACATGTCGAGGACCATGGTCCCGAAGCTCTTGATGGACGAGGCGTCCAGCCAGTCGCACAGCGCCGGGATGGGGCGCGTATCCGAAAACGGGTAGACGAGGAACTCGTCGGGATCGACGGTCAGGCACCAGTGCCCGGAACCGTGCAGCCTCAGCAACCGGTTCATCCAGTCGATGCCGAAACGGGCGCGCTTGTAGCTGTCGGGCGTGCTCCAGACCGAGCAGTCGGGCTGACCTGCGAGAAACTCGCGCGAGCCGTCGTCGCTGCCGTTGTCGACGAACAGGAAATGCGCGATGCCGAGCGCGCGGTAGTAATCGAGGAAATACTTCAGGCGCGGACGTTCGTTGCGCAGCGTGGAGAAGCACAGGACATCCCCCGCCCGGATCGCATCCGTCCGGTCGGCCACGGGCGCGAGCGTCCGTCCCTTCCGCCATGCGCGGACGAGGTACTTCTTGCGCTCCAGTCGCAACGCATAGCGTTCAACCGCCTTCATTCACGGCCCTTCTGCCCGGTCAGGCGACCTGCCTGCCGCACCTCGGCCAGCGCCCTGGCGACACCGGCGAAATGCTCCTGCCATCGGGGCCTGTCCGGCATGGCGCCAACCGGCATTTCCAAACCGCCACGGGCCCGTTGCCTGACCGTTTCCGCCCAAGAATAGACGTCGGTCGGGTCGACGTAAACGGCGCGTGCGCCGAGCAATTCGCGCAGCACCGGCAGGTCGGAACAGATCGGAAGCAGGCCCGCGTCCAACGCCTCCCAAGGCGGCAGACCGAACCCCTCGGCGAGCGAGGGATAGAGCAGCGCATCGGCGCGCCGCATCTGCTCGGCCAGCGCGTCGTCATGCACGCCGCCGCCAAGGAAGATCGCCGTGCCGAACAGGTCGTGACCCTCGATCTCGCGCCGGATCGCGTCGCCCTGCCAGCCCTCGTTTCCAAGGATATGGAGCTGGGGCATATCCCACTTGGGGAACTCGCCGGCAAGAAGCGACCACGCCTTCAGGAGCGTCGCGTGGTTCTTGCGCGGCTCCAGCGTCCCGATCATCAGGAAGCGTCCCGCCTCCCGCTCGGGCGGGCCGGCCGGCGGGATCGCGGGAATCCCGATCGGCACGGCGACGACGGGCGGGCTTCGGTCCCGCGACGACCAGTGCCGTTCAAGGCTGGCGCGCGTATCCCCGGAGACGGTGGCGACGAGGCTGGCGTGCCGCGCGACCGCGTCGATCCTTGCCGCGAAGACGCCCGGCTGATCGGGTGGCACGAGATCGGGATGCAGAACGGGGATGAGGTCGTGAACCAGCACCACCACGTCCGTGCCGGCGTCCTGGAACGCGCCGAGCACACGGTCGCGCAGGTTGGCATGGCCGACGTTGAGGTAGGCGTCGGGTCCGTGCCGCCGGATCATCCCGGCAAGTCCCCACGGCGGACAGCGGTCGGCGGCGCCGTGGCGCACCATCGCCTCGGCCCGGTGCCGCGGACGCGCCCCGCGCCCGGTCGCCCGCGACCACAGGTCCGCCCGACCGAGGCCGGTCGTGCCGCGCACCACGTCCACGATGGCACGGGCGACGCCGGGGGGAAGCAGCAGGAAGCCGCGCGTGGTGCGGCACAGGCACATGAGCCAGGAATTGGCCGCCGAGAGATGATCGAACCAGGCAAGCTCCACCCGGTCGATCCCGGTCGGCGCGCCCCGTCCCGCCCGCGTCAGCAGACGCGTGAGATCGAGCCAGACCGCGCCACGCAACAGCGCGTCGTCCGGCGCCGGGCTCACTGCGCCGCGGTGCGGATCGACGTCATGTCCGACAGGAATTCGGAGAACTCGCCGCGCAGGTCGTCGCGGGCCAGACCGAAGGCGACAGTGGCCTGAAGGAACCCGGCCTTCGACCCGCAATCGAACCGCTGTCCCCGGAACCGGAAGCCGTAGACGTTGCCCGAAGTCGCGATCTCCTGCGCGATGGCATCGGTCAGCTGAAGCTCGCCGCCCGCGCCGGCCTCGATCCGTTCGAGGTTCTCCATCACGCGCGGATCGAGGATGTAGCGCCCGATGACGGCAAGGTTCGACGGGGCGGTGCCCGCCTTCGGTTTCTCGACCATCCCCTTCACCGACACGACGGAACCCATGTCGTCCTCGATGTCGAGGATGCCGTAGGCGTGGGTCTTGGAATCGGGAACTTCCATCGCCGCGACCATGTTTCCGCCGGTTTCGGCATAGGCGTCGACCATCTGCTTGAGGCAGGGCGTCTCGGCCGCGATCACGTCGTCGGGCAGTATGACCGCGAAGGGCTCGTCCGCCAGAAGGCGACGCGCGCACCAAACCGCATGTCCAAGGCCCAGTGCCTTGTGCTGCCGGATGTAGGCGATCGCGCCCGAGGCCATGTTGCTGGCGCCGAGCGCCTCGAGAAGGTCCGTCTTGCCCTTCTCCCGAAGCTGGTTTTCCAGTTCAGGGGAGTGGTCGAAATAATCCTCCAGCGCCGATTTCCCGCGGCTGGTGACGAAGATGAATTCCTCGATCCCGGCGGCGCGCGCCTCGTCGATCGCGTACTGGATCAGGGGTCGATCGACCAGCGTCATGATCTCCTTGGGGATCGACTTGGTCGCCGGCAGGAACCGTGTCCCGAGTCCCGCAACCGGGAAAATCGCCTTGGTCACGCGCTTTTTCATGTCGGCCTCTCTAGGTCGGCGCAAGGCGGACGATGTGTCCACAGGGCCTGCGCTCATCACTCGAAAATACCGGTTCCCGCATCCTCGCGGAACCGATCGGTCCCTCCTTCCCCAAATCTTGTGTCCCCGATGCGGCGGATTTCGGAAAAAAGTCGTGAATCGAAGCGCCATGCCTGAATTCTGGGCATCGTCCTTTCGGATCGGCCGTAAAGGCCGCCGGTCTGCTCCCACCAGCCGCCATCGTCGAAGCGCACGCGATGCGCCCTCGGCGTCGGTTCGAACAGGAAAAGGCTGACGCGCGCGCCGGCGGCGACGCGTCGCGCGGCCTCCGCCCGCAGGGGTCGCGCGCGCGTCCGCCAGCCCCACAGCACCTCGTCGCGCGGGGAGGGGCCGTCGTGAAGGGCGATCCAGGCGGCCTCCTGAGACGCCGGCCCGCGCGCGCCCACGGGCCGGCCGCGGCCCTCGGCGATGCCGTCGCGCAGGCTTGAAGTCAGCCGCTCCAGCGCTTGGGCCCCAAGCTTCCGCCTCCGCACGAGCCGAAAGAGACGCGCGCGCTGATCCTCGGCAAGGCGGGCGATTTCCGCCTCCATCTCGTCCGGCGCGTGCTTGCGCAGGAAGCTCGCGGTGGAGGCGCCGATGTCGAAAAGGCTCAACGGCACCCGTTCGGCATCCCGGCGCTCGCTTGGCGCGAAGGCGTGATGAACCTGCGCGCGCGGCACCCAGACCGCGCGATGGCCTGCCTGCCCGAGGCGCAGCGCCAGGTCGGTGTCGTCGAGGTAGAAGCGGAACGCCGGATCGAACCCCCCGAGATCGTGCAGGACGTCCCGGCGTACGGCCATGTTCGTCCCGTGCAGCTTGAGGACGGCACCCGCGGGAAGCCGTTCGGAAAACGGCCCGTCGCGGCCCTGCCGGTCGACGGACATGCGGCCCCACTGCACCGAGATGCCGTTCCGGCCAAGCACCGGGCCGGTCGCCGCGGCAAGATCGGCGTCGCGGGCGAAGGCCTCGGCAAGCGCCCCGGCCCAAGTGGGCTCGGGCACCGCGTCGTCGTCGATGAAGGCGACCACGTCGCCCGCCGCCCGCGCGACCCCGTCGTTGCGCGCGGCGGACAGGTTCGGCTCGGCCTGCGGCACGGTCTTCAGACGATCCGCGAAGGCAAGATCCGACGTCGCCCGAAGACCCGCCGCGTCGGCCACCACGATGACCTCCATGCGGCGAAGCCGGGATTGCGACAGGCCCAGAAGGCAGCGCCTCAGCGCGCGGGGCCGCCCATGGCTGGCCACCACGACGCTGAGCGCCGGCGTCTCTTTCACGGCTGGCCCATCTCGGCCAGCATCGCCTCGATCCGGGGAATGTCTTCGGGGTTGTTCAGCTCCCAGAACTTGCGGCCCCGCCCCTCGACCTCGACGCAGAGCACGCGGTGCCCGGCCTCGAGGAAGCGGAGCTGTTCGAGCCCCTCGAGGCGTTCCAGCGGCCCCACCGCCCAGTCGGGATAGGCGTGCAAGGCCCAGGGGCGGTAGGCGTAGACGCCGACATGGTGGAAGACGGGCGTGGGATCGTCCGGAGCGTAGGCCTCGGCGGTGTAGGGGATGACTTCCTTCGAGAAATAGAGCCCCCGCATCTCGCTGTCGCAAACGGCCGTCGTGCCGCCGACGCGCCCTGCGGCGCGGTCGGCCTTTAGGGCGGCGAGCGTCTCGCCGTCGCAGCGCAGGATCGGCGTGGCGAGCGCGGCCTGGCTGTCGCCCTCGAGGCCGTCGATCAGCGCCTCGAGGAACCAAGGCGGCGTCAGCGGCGCGTCGCCCTGCAGGTTGACGACCATGTCGACGCCCGGTCCCAGAAGCGCAAGTGCCTCGGCGCAGCGCTCGGTGCCGTTGCGGCAACGGTCGGAGGTCATCAGGACGTCGGCGCCGAACGCCCTCGCCGCCTCGGCGATGCGCTCGTCATCGGTGGCGACATGGACAGCGTCGAAGCGCCCAACGTCGCGGGCGGCGCGCCAGCTGCGTTCGATCAGGCTCCGCGCCTCGCCGGTGGCGCCGCGCAGCATGGCAAGCGGCTTGCCCGGAAAGCGCACCGAGGGATAGCGCGCGGGAATGATGCAGACGATGCCCATGATCAGGCGCGCTTCACGGCGTCTGCAACGCGACGCCCGGCGCATGGGCGATGAAGAAACCGTTCGCGAAGCCCGGCTTGCCATAGGTGAACGGCGCGTGGTCCTCGAACCTTACCACCTGTCCGCCGGCGCCGCGCAGGACCGCATCGCCCGCCGCGGTGTCCCATTCCATCGTCCGGCCAAGGCGCGGATAGAGATCCGCCTCGCCAGTAGCCACGAGGCAGAACTTCAGCGAACTGCCCGCGCTTTTCATGTCCGCCACGTCGTAGGCCGCGATGTAGGCGTCGGTGGCCGCATCGCGGTGGGACGCCGAGGCCACGACGAAAAGCGCCGAGTTGTCGGGCTTTCGCACCGAGATCGGGCTGGCCTCGCCGGGCGTGTCGGGATCGAACGGTCCGCGCTCCTCGACGCTGGTTCCGTCGCCGCGCGTATAGAACAGCCGGTTGCGCGCCGGGGCGTAGACCACGCCGCGCACCGGGACGCCGTCCTCGACCAGCGCGATGTTCACCGTGAAGTCGCCGCGCCGTTTCACGAATTCCTTCGTGCCGTCCAGGGGATCGACGATCAGGAAGGTCGAGGCCGTCATGCCGTGGCTGTCGGCCTGTTCCTCGGTCACCAGCGCGATATCGGGATAGGCCGCGCGAAGGCGCGCGGAAATCAGCGCATCTGCGGCCTCGTCGGCTTCGGTCACGGGGCTTTCGTCGGACTTCGCGCGAACGGCGAATTCGTCAGATCCATAAATTTCCATGATCTTTTCACCCGCCAGAATGGCCGAGCGCCGCATTTCCAACATCAGTTCGGTGTAATCCATCATCGTCCATTCCGGTTTCGTGCGCGATTGAACCCGCGGCCCTGAAACGTTATCGTCGATCCTGTCCTCGGGGCCAAGTCGTCCGACCGGTCCGGGAAGGCGGGCGCGGAACGCACGGGCCCCAGCGAACGAGCAGAACACCATGTTCCAACCCTCGAGACCGACGACCACGGGCGCGCTGATCTTCGGTATGCTCGAGGTGACCTACCACGCCACGGTCCGCAAGGTCAGAAAAAACCACGGCAATGCCGTGATGGCGATCGTCATGAGCGTCTTCCAGAGCGTTCTTTTCGTCGCCGCTTTCTACCTTCTGTTCACGCTGGTGCCAGGCGCGCGGACGATGGCGATCCGCGGCGACTTCATGCTTTACCTGCTGACCGGCATCTTCATGTACCTGGTTCACATCCAGGCGCTTCAGGCGGTGATGAATTCCGAAAGCGCGACCTCGGCGATGATGCAGCACGCGCCGATGAACACGCTCGTGGCGATCCTGTCGTCGGCGTTTTCGGTCCTCTACGTCAAGACAGTCAGCCTTCTGGTGATCCTCTTCGCGCTGCACGCCATCGTCGAGCCTGTCGTGCTGCACGATTGGGCCGGGGCGTTCATGATGTACCTGCTGGCGTGGGGCACGGGCTGCGCGCTGGGACTGATCCTCATGGCGGCCAAGCCGTGGGCGCCCGACGTGGTGACGATCGTGCAGATGGTCTACGTCAGGGCGAACATGATCGCCTCGGGAAAGATGTTCGTCGCGAACATGCTTCCCGGCATGATGATCGCGATGTTCGACTGGAACCCCCTGTTCCACATCATCGACCAGGCCCGGGGCTTCACCTTCGTGAACTATTTTCCGCATCACACGAACTGGGAATACCCGCTCTACGCGATGCTCTTCCTGCTCCTTCTGGGCATGATGGCGGAATTCTATACCCGCAAGCGCGCCTCGGCGAGTTGGGAGGCGCGGCGCTGAAGCGCCATCAGTCCACGACCCTGAGCGTCAGGTTGATCCGTCCCCCCCTTGGAAGAAGCGTCGAGCTTCCGGGGCGGATGCGGTCGATCCCGTGATAGGCGAGCCGCGCGGCGCCGCCCAGTACGGCGACATCGCCCGAGCGCAGCCAGATCGATTTCGTCGGGCCACCTCGTTCCGTCCCGCCGACCCGGAAAAGCGCCTCGTCGCCCAGCGAAACCGAGACCACCGGCATCGAGAAATCGGCCTCGTCGCGGTCCTGGTGCAGCCCCATGCGCGCATCGGCGTCGTAGAAGTTCACGAGACAGCATTGCGGATCGCGCGCGACGCCCGCGACCCGACGCCAGATCTCGAGGACGGCTTGCGGGATCGGCGGCCATGGACCGCCATCGGGGTGCCTCGGCTCGTAGCGGTAGCCGCGCCTGTCCGACACCCAGCCCTTTTCCCCCGCCGACGTCATCCGCACGGACATCGGCTTGCCCCGCGCCGTAACAGGCCGGAACAGCGGTGCGGCGCGCACGATGGCGCGCACGTCTTCGACAAGCGCGCGTTGCGCGGTCTCGTCCAGAAGCCCCGGATGAACTACTGCGCCGTTCACATCCACGGTGTTCATTCGGCCAATCCTCGCCATCGCGTTTCCCTCGGGCGCTTGCAGGCCCATAACCCCCTTCTTATATACGCCCGGAAGCGGTCAGGGGCGTGCATCCCGGCCGGGCATCACAAGAGGCATGACAAGGCGGCGAGGGGGCTGCAACCGGACCCGCGACCACCTGTTCGCTTGAAGAAAGGGACTATACGATATGGCCAAAGTGATCGGTATCGACCTTGGAACCACCAACTCCTGCGTTGCCATCATGGACGGCAGCCAGGCGCGCGTGATCGAAAACTCTGAAGGCGCACGGACGACGCCGTCGATCGTCGCCTACACCGACGACGAGCGTCTCGTCGGCCAGCCGGCGAAACGGCAGGCGGTCACGAACCCCGAGAACACGATCTTCGCGGTCAAGCGGCTTGTCGGCCGCCGCCTCGGCGACGCCGAGGTCGAGAAGGACAAGAAGCTCGTGCCCTATTCGATCGTGGACGGCGGCAACGGCGACGCATGGGTCGAGGTGAAGGGTGAGAAGTTCTCGCCGTCGCAGATCTCGGCGCAGATCCTCGGCAAGATGAAGGAAACTGCCGAAAGCTACCTCGGCGAGGAAGTCACGCAGGCCGTCATCACGGTTCCCGCCTACTTCAACGACGCCCAGCGCCAGGCGACCAAGGACGCCGGCAAGATCGCGGGCCTCGAGGTGCTTCGCATCATCAACGAGCCGACGGCGGCTGCGCTCGCCTATGGTCTCGACAAGAAGGAGTCGCGCACGATCGCGGTCTACGACCTCGGTGGCGGCACCTTCGACATCACGATCCTGGAAATCGACGACGGCCTCTTCGAGGTGAAGTCCACCAACGGCGACACGTTCCTCGGCGGTGAAGACTTCGACATGCGGATCGTCAACTACCTCGCCGACGAGTTCAAGAAAGAGCACGGCGTGGACCTGACGAACGACAAGATGGCCCTTCAGCGCCTGAAGGAAGCCGCCGAGAAGGCCAAGATCGAACTGTCGAGCTCCAGCCAGACCGAGATCAACCAGCCGTTCATCTCGATGGGCGCGAACGGCCAGCCTCTGCACATGGTCATGAAGCTGACCCGTGCGAAGCTGGAAAGCCTGGTCGGCGACCTGATCCAGAAGTCGATGAAGCCCTGCGCCGCAGCCCTCAAGGACGCCGGCCTCTCCAAGGGCGAGATCGACGAGGTCGTGCTGGTCGGCGGCATGACGCGGATGCCGAGGGTCATCGAGGAAGTGACCAAGTTCTTCGGCAAGGAACCGCACAAGGGCGTGAACCCCGACGAGGTCGTGGCCATGGGCGCAGCCATCCAGGCAGGCGTTCTTCAGGGTGACGTGAAGGACGTGGTCCTGCTCGACGTCACGCCGCTGTCGCTTGGCATCGAGACGCTGGGCGGCGTGTTCACCCGGCTGATCGACCGCAACACGACGATCCCGACCAAGAAGGCGCAGATTTTCTCGACCGCCGAGGACAACCAGAACGCCGTGACCATTCGCGTCTTCCAGGGCGAGCGAGAAATGGCGGCCGACAACAAGATGCTCGGCCAGTTCAATCTCGAGAACATCCCGCCCGCCCCGCGCGGCGTGCCGCAGATCGAGGTGACGTTCGACATCGACGCCAACGGCATCGTTTCGGTCGGAGCCAAGGACAAGGGCACCGGCAAGGAGCAGAAGATCACGATCCAGGCTTCCGGCGGTCTGAGCGACGAGGACATCGATCGCATGGTGCGCGAGGCCGAGGAGAACGCCGACGCCGACAAGCAGCGCCGCGAGCTTGTCGAAACGAAGAACCAGGCCGAAAGCCTTGTCCACTCCACCGAGAAGTCGCTCGAGGAACATGGCGACAAGGTCGATCCCTCCACGGTCGAGGCGATCGAGCTTGCCATCAAGAACCTCAAGGAACAGCTCGAGACCGAGGATGTCGGCAAGATCAAGGGCGGCATCCAGAACGTCACCGAAGCCTCCATGCGGCTGGGCGAGGCGATCTACAAGGCGCAGCAGGAGGACTCCGGAAGCGCGGATGCGGATGACGAAGGCGACGCCCGTCCCGTGGACGACGACATCGTCGACGCCGATTTCGAAGATCTCGATGACGACCGCAAAAGCTCGTAATCGCGCTGAATGACATTGCCTTGGCCGGTCAGGGACACCTTGGCCGGCCAGCGCATTTCCGGAGGCTGAATCAATATCATGGCGAAGCGCGACTATTACGAGGTCCTCGGGATCCAGCGAGGGACGTCCGCCGACGAGATCAAGAAGGCCTATCGAACCAAGGCCAAACAGCTGCACCCCGACCGGAATTCCGACAATCCCGATGCCGAGGCCCAGTTCAAGGAATTAAACGAGGCCTACGACGTCCTCAAGGATGCCGACAAGAAGGCCGCCTATGACCGCTTCGGCCACGCCGCCTTCGACGGCGGAATGGCCGGTGGCGCGCGCGCGGGCGGCTTTGGCGGAGGGGCCGGCCAGGGCGATTTCGCCAGCGCCTTCTCCGACGTGTTCGAGGACCTGTTTGGCGACTTCATGGGCGGCCAGCGCGGCGGTGGCCAGCGTCGCAGCAGGGCAAGCCGTGGCTCCGACCTGCGATACAACCTCAGGATCAATCTCGAGGACGCCTATTCCGGCCTTCAGAAGCAGATCACGGTGCCCTCGGCCGTCGCCTGCGGCTCGTGCTCGGGCACCGGGTCGGAGGGCGGGTCCGAACCCGTCACATGCCCGACCTGCTCCGGCATGGGCAAGGTTCGCGCGCAGCAGGGCTTCTTCACCGTCGAACGGACCTGCCCGACCTGCTCGGGCGTCGGTCAGATCGTCAAGAATCCCTGTCATTCCTGTGGCGGCGCCGGGCGCGTTCAGAAGGACCGCGCGCTGTCCGTGAACATTCCCGCCGGCGTCGAGACAGGCACGCGGATCCGCCTGTCCGGCGAGGGCGAGGCCGGTCTGCGCGGTGGCCCGACGGGCGATCTGTACATCTTCATAGAGGTTGGCGACCATCCGCTGTTCCAGCGCGACGGTGTCGACCTCTATTGCCGCGTGCCAGTGTCCATGACCCGCGCGGCGCTTGGCGGCGAGGTCGAGGTTCCCACCATCGACGGTGGCCGCTCGCGCGTGAAGGTGCCCGAAGGCTCGCAATCCGGCCGTCAGATGCGGCTTCGGGGCAAGGGGATGCCTTCGCTTCGCGGCACCGGCATGGGCGACATGTATATCGAGCTTGCCGTCGAGACGCCGGTAAAGCTGAACGCCGAGCAGAAGGAGCTTCTGCGCCAGTTCGAGGAAAGTTGCGCCAAGTCGAACAACCCTGACGCCAGCGGTTTCTTCGACAAGGTGCGCAAGTTCTGGGACGACCTGGCGAGCTGACGCCGTCTCCATCGTTTTCATGACGGACCGGCCGGATTTGACCCTTCAATCCGGCCGGTTCGCTTTGTAGGCTCCGCCGCGCACGAGGGGGCCGACATGAACGCGCACGTGACGCCGATGATGGCGCAATACCTGGAGATCAAGGCGCAACACCCGGACGCGCTTCTGTTCTACAGGATGGGCGATTTCTACGAGATGTTCTTCGACGACGCTGCGGCCGCGGCAGAGGCGCTGGATATCGCCCTGACGAAGCGCGGCAAGCACGGAGACGAGGACATCCCCATGTGCGGCGTCCCCGTTCACGCCGCCGAGAACTACCTTCTGACGCTGATCCGCAAGGGTTTCCGCGTCGCCGTCTGCGAACAGATGGAAGACCCCGCCGAGGCGAAGAAGCGCGGATCGAAATCCGTCGTCCGCCGCGAGGTCGTCCGCCTCGTCACGCCTGGGACGCTGACGGAGGATACGCTCCTCGACGCGCGGACCAACAACTACCTCGCCGCCTGGGCCGAAATCCGGGGCGAGGGCGCGCTGGCCTGGACCGACATATCGACCGGGGACCTGCACGTGATGCCCTGCCCCGCCGTCCGGCTGGGACCCGAGCTTTTCCGGCTTTCGGTGCGCGAGGTGCTCGTGCAGGCCGACATGGATATCGCCCGGCAGGACGCGCTGATCGAGACGGGCGCAGCCGTCACGCCGCTCGGTCCGGGAAGCTTCGATTCCAGCTCGGCCGAGAAACGGTTGACCGCCGCCTTCGGGGTCGGATCGCTGGACGGGTTCGGGACCTTCTCGCGCGCCGAGATGTCCGCGCTGGGCGCGCTCGTCGATTATCTCGACCTGACGCAGAAGGGCGCGCTGCCGCTTCTGCGTCCACCCCGGCGGCAGATGGGCGCGCAGTTCCTGCAACTCGACGTCGCCACGCGAAGGAACCTCGAACTGACGCGAAGCCTAGGGGGCGGGCGGGCCGGCAGCCTTCTGTCCGTCCTCGACCGCACCGTCACCGCCGGGGGCGCGCGTCTCCTCGAACGCCGTCTTTCGGGGCCGTCCACGGACCTCGGGGAGATCCGCAAACGGCATGATGCCGTCGGTTATTTCGTCTCTGACATGCGGCTCAGAGACGATTTGCGCGATCGTCTCAAGCGCTGTCCCGACATCGAGCGCGCCCTGTCGCGCCTCGCCCTCGACCGGGGCGGGCCACGCGACCTCGCGGCACTGCGTGACGGGCTTGCGCAAGCCGGCGAGATTGCGGGTGTGCTTCCATCGGGCGAGCTTCCGCACCACCTGGAGCGGGCGCTTCACGACCTTCAGGGTCACGAGGCGCTTTGCCAGACGCTGGACGCGGCCCTGGTCGCCGAGCCCCCGGTGCAGCTTCGCGACGGCGGGTTCATCGCGCCCGGCCATGACGCCGGCCTGGACGACGCGCGCAAGCTGAGGGACGAGGGGCGCGGCGTGATCGCCGGGATGCAGGCCGAATTCATCGAGGCGACCGGGATTGGCTCGCTGAAGATCAAGCACAACAACGTGCTGGGATACTTCATCGAGACGACATCGGTTCATTCCCAGAAGATGCTGTCGCCGCCGCTGTCCGATCGCTTCATCCACCGTCAGACGACCGCCAATGCCGTGCGTTTCACGACGGTCGAGCTGTCGGAACTGGAATCGCGCATCCTCAATGCGGGAAACCGCGCGCTCGAGATCGAGATCGCGCTGTTCCGAAGCCTTCGCGACACGGTGCTTGCCGCGCAGGACGAGATCGGCGCCGCTGCGCGCGCGCTGGCGGAAATCGATCTGCATGCCGCGCTTGCCACCCGCGCGCAGGAAGGCGACTGGCGCCGACCGGACATGCACGACGACAGGCGCTTCGACATCGTCTCGGGGCGTCATCCTGTAGTGGAAGCGGCCCTCGAAAAGTCCGGCGCGCCCTTCGTCGCGAACGACTGCGCCCTCAGCCCGGACGGCGACGCCGCCGCGATCTCGTTGTTGACTGGCCCCAACATGGCGGGCAAGTCGACATGGCTGCGCCAGAACGCCCTGATCGCCATCCTCGCGCAAATGGGCAGCTACGCGCCCGCCGAACGCGCGGAAATCGGCCTTGTGAGCCAGGTCTTCAGCCGCGTGGGCGCGTCCGACGACCTTGCACGGGGCCGCTCGACGTTCATGGTCGAAATGGTCGAGACCGCGGCGATCCTGAACCAGGCCGACGCGCGCGCGCTCGTCATACTCGACGAGATCGGGCGCGGGACGGCGACGTATGACGGACTGTCGATCGCCTGGGCCACCGTCGAGCATCTGCACGAGGCGAACCGGTGCCGTGCGCTCTTTGCCACGCATTATCATGAGCTTACGGCGCTCGCCGAAAAGCTTGCCGGGCTGACGAATACGACGATGGCCGTCAAGGAGTGGGAAGGCGAGGTGGTGTTCCTGCACGAAGTACGGCCAGGCGCGGCGGACCGGTCATACGGGGTGCAGGTCGCCAAGCTTGCGGGGCTTCCGGCGTCGGTCGTGGATCGCGCGCAGTCCGTCCTTCAGGCTCTGGAGGAAGGCGAACGCGAGGGACCGAAGCGCACGACCCTGATCGACGACTTGCCGCTGTTTTCGGTCAAGCCGAAGGATGCGGCGCCGAAACGCACGGCGCCGTCCACCATCGAGGAGCGGCTGCGCGCGGTCCATCCGGACGGCCTGACCCCGCGCGACGCGCTCGACCTCGTCTACGCACTGAAGGACCTGCTTGGCGACTGATCAGGAGGCGGGCCGGGACGAGACGCCAACCTGCGCGGGCCGCAGGAGCCGATCGTGCAGCATGAAGCCTTCGGCCATGACCTGGATGATCTCTCCGGCCTTCGTTCCGGGCACGGGGGCCTCGAACATCGCCTGATGAAGCTGCGGGTCGAAGGTGTCGCCCACTTCGGGGGCGACCGGCGTCATGCCGTGCTTGCCGAACACCGAAAGAAGCTCTTTCAGGGTCAGCTCGACCCCTTCGATCACCGCGCCTGCCGCCGCGCGCTGTTCTTCCTGGGCGGCGTCGAGCGCTCGACGCAGGTTGTCGTAGACAGGCAGCAGATCGCGCGCCAGCTTCGAGCCGCCGTAATGCTCCGCCTCGCGGCGATCGCGTTCGGCGCGCTTGCGGCTGTTCTCGGCATCGGCGAGCGCGCGCAGCATCCGGTCGCGCAACTCGTCGCGCTCGGCCCTCAGAAGATCGAGCTCGACGAAGGGATCCGGCGCCTCCTGGTCGCGCGCGGAGTCCGCTGCCGCGTCCTGCGCCGCGTGGTCTTCCATCATCTCGTCTTTCTTCGGCTCAGCCATGTTACCTCTCTTACGATCGGTCGGAGATCATGCGTCCGACCAATTGCGCAGTGTAGTCCACGATCGGGACGATACGTCCGTAGTTCAGGCGCGTCGGTCCGATCACGCCGACGGCGCCCACGATCTTTCGGTCAGCGTTCATATATGGAGAGACGACCAGACTGGAACCCGAAAGTGAGAACAACTTGTTCTCCGACCCAATGAAAATTCGCACCCCATCGCCGGCTTCGGTCAGTTCGAGAAACTCGGCGATGTCGCGCTTGCGCTCGAGGTCATCGAACAACTGGCGGATGCGGTCGAGCTCTGCCGCCTCGGTCGAATCGTTGAGCAGGTTCGCTCGCCCGCGCACGATCAGGCGTTCCATCTGCTGGCCGGCGTTTTCCCAGACGGCAAGCCCGCTGTCGATGAGCGAATTCGCCAATTCGTCGATCTCGCGCCTGCGCGTCTCGATCTCGGCCTTCATGAGGGCGCGCAGCGACGGGACGGTCTGGCCGGCAAGCCGCGCGTTCAGATAGTTGGCCGCTTCGCGCATGGCGCTGGGCGTTGTGCCGCCCGGCGGCGCGAACAGACGGTTCTCGACATGCCCGTCGGAAAACACCAGGACGACAAGCGCCTGCTCGGGCGACAGCGAGACGAAATCGATGTGCTGTATCGGGGCTTCGTGCTTGGGGGCGAGCACGAGGCTGGCGCCGCGCGTCGCGGCCGAAAGCGCCGATCCGACCCGATCGAGCACGTTCTGGATGTCGGCGGAATTCGAGTCGAGCGTGTTGTCGAGGCTCTGCCGGTCCTGATCGTCGAGATCGCCCACCTCGAGGAAACCGTCGACGAAAAGGCGCAGGCCAAGCTGAGTCGGGACGCGCCCGGCCGAAACGTGCGGACTGCCCAGAAGACCGAGATATTCCAGGTCCTGCATGACGTTGCGGACCGTCGCGGCCGAGACGCGTTCGGTCAGCGCGCGGGTCAGCGTGCGCGATCCGACCGGCGCGCCGGTCGCAAGGTAGCCTTCGACGACCCGGCGAAACACTTCGCGGGACCGGTCGTTGAGCTCGTCGAGGATGCGTCCCTGTTCGGTCATGTCACTGCGATCTCATGTCGTGCGCATTGCCCAAGGATTCAAGGCCTTTCGGGGTTGCGAGCGCAAGTCGATGCGGACTATGCCTCGCCCCGTGAAACCAGGAGATTGTTATGCGTCCTTCCGGCCGAAACCTAGACGAGATCCGCGAAATTTCCATCGAGACCGGGGTGACGATGCATGCCGAGGGGTCCTGCCTGATCCGCTGCGGCAACACCCAGGTGCTTTGCACCGCAAGCCTGGAGGAGCGCGTGCCGCCGTTCCTGAAGAACACGGGCCTCGGCTGGGTGACGGCGGAATACGGGATGCTTCCGCGCGCGACGCACACGCGGATGCGGCGTGAGGCGGCATCGGGCAAGCAATCCGGGCGGACGCAGGAGATCCAGCGCCTGATCGGCAGGTCGCTTCGCGCCGGCATCGACCGTTCGGCGATGGGTGAGCGCCAGATCACCGTCGATTGCGACGTGATACAAGCCGACGGCGGAACGCGCTGCGCCGCGATCACCGGCGGCTGGGTGGCGTTGAGGCTGGCGGTCAACAAGCTCCTCAAGGCGGGCGATCTCCGCAGCGATCCGATCGTCGATCACGTCGCGGCGGTGTCGTGCGGCATCTATGCCGGGCAGCCCGTTCTCGACCTCGACTACGCCGAGGACAGCGAAGCCGGCACCGACAGCAATTTTGTCATGACCGGTGGCGGCGCGATCATCGAAGTGCAGGCCAGCGCCGAAGGCGCGGCCTTCTCGCGCGAGCAATTCGACGAGATGTACGAACTTGCGGCCAAGGGCGTCGATGCGCTGGTGGCGGCGCAGAAGCGGGCCGTTTCCTGACATGCGGCGTTTCACGGGGAATGCGGTGCTGGTCGCGACGCACAACCAGGGAAAGCTGGAGGAAATCGCGCATCTGCTCGAGCCCTACGGGATCGCCGTCACCTCGGCCAAGGATCACGGCCTGCCCGAACCCGAGGAGACCGGGACGACCTTCGTCGAGAATGCGCGCCTCAAGGCCCATGCCGCCGCGAAAGCCACGGGACTTCCCGCGCTGGCAGACGATTCCGGGATCGAAATCGACGCCCTCGGTGGCGCGCCCGGAGTGTACACCGCGGATTGGGCCGAGACGCCGAACGGCCGCGATTTCGAGCACGCGATGCGCCGCACCCATGATGAACTGGAGCGCGTCGGCGCGCCCTGTCCGCGGACGGCAAGGTTCTGCTGCACGCTCGTCCTCGCGTGGCCCGACGGTCACGACGAGGTGTTTCCCGGCGTTATGGAAGGACAGGTCGTCTGGCCGATGCGTGGCGACCAGGGCCATGGCTACGACCCGATCTTCCAGCCCGAAGGCTTCGACGTGACCTTCGGCGAGATGGACAGATGGGAAAAGAACCGCATCAGCCACCGTGCCGACGCGTTCCGAAAGCTGGTTGCGATATTTGACGGAAATTGACGCAACATCGCGGGACTTCGGTCTCTATGTCCACTGGCCGTTCTGCCAGGCAAAGTGTCCCTATTGCGATTTCAACAGCCATGTCTCGGCCCTGATCGACCATGATCGCTGGCTGCGCGCCTACCTGTCCGAGATCCGGCGGCTGCGCGCCGAAACCGGGCAGCGAACCTTGCGCAGCATCTTCTTCGGCGGCGGCACCCCTTCGCTGATGCAACCCGAAACCGTCGCCGCGATCATCGAGGCCGCCCGTTCCGCGTGGCCCTGGTCGAACGATGTGGAGATCACGCTCGAAGCGAATCCGACCTCGGCAGAGGCCGACCGGTTCCGCGCATTCCGCGACGCTGGCGTCAATCGCGTCTCGATTGGAGTGCAGGCCCTGAACGACGCGGATCTGAAGCGGCTGGGCCGTCTGCATTCCGCCAGCGAAGCGCGCGCCGCATTCGACATGGCGCGCGCCACCTTCGATCGCGTCAGTTTCGACCTCATATACGCGCGTCAGGATCAGACGCCCGATGCGTGGCGGAACGAATTGTCGGAAGCACTGTCGATGGCGGCCGACCACCTTTCGCTTTATCAGCTGACGATCGAGGCCGGGACCGCCTTCGGCGAACGCCACGAACGAGGGCTTTTGCGCGGCCTTCCGGACGAGGATCACGCGGCCGACATGTATGAGATCACACAGGACCTGTGCGAGGCCGCCGGGTTTCCCGCATACGAGGTTTCGAACCACGCGCGCGACGAGGCGTGGTCGCGGCACAACCTGATCTACTGGCGTGGGGGCGACTATGGCGGCATCGGGCCGGGCGCGCATGGACGGCTGACGCTCGACGGCGTGCGCTGGGCCACGGAAACCGAGCTGACGCCGGGACGGTGGCTCAACCTCGTGGAAACGGACGGCTCGGGCGAGACCGAGCGCGCGTCCATGACCTCGCGGGAGCGGGGCGAGGAATACCTGATGATGGGCCTCCGGCTGGCGGAGGGCGTGGACCTGTCACCGCTCGACGGGATGTTCGCGCAACCCCTCGACGAGGGAAGGCTGTCGCATCTTGAGGAGCTCGGTCTTGTGGAGCGGGACGGAAACCTTCTGCGCACCACGCGCGCCGGGCGGCCCTTGCTGAACGCGATCCTGCGCGATCTTCTCGCGTGAGCCTGATCAGCCGCCGTTGAGGAGGCGGATCAGGTGATCGAGAGCAATCAAGTCTTTGTATTTGATGATTATTTTCCCGTCACCCCGGTCCTGATCGTGGTCGATGGTCACGCTCATGCCAAGCGCCGCGGACAGATCCCCCTCGAGGGCGCGCGTATCGGCGTCCTTGGTCGGCGTCGCGCGTGACTTGCCGCCCCCCTTTCCGGCACCCACACCGCTGCCTTTTGCCAGCTTCTCGACTTCACGCACCGAAAGACCCTTGGCGACAGCCTGCCGCGCAAGCTCGGCCGGGTTATCGGTCGTGATGAGTGCGCGGGCATGACCGGCCGAAAGCCGCCCGTCCCGCAAGAGCTCCAGAACCTCCTCCGGCAGCCCGAGAAGGCGCATCAGGTTGGCGATATGGCTTCGGCTTTTGCCCATGGCCGTGGCAAGCTGTTCCTGCGTGTGGCCAAACCGATCCATGAGCTGCCGGTAGCCTTGCGCCTCTTCCACGGCGTTGAGGTCGGCGCGCTGGATGTTCTCGATGATCGCGACCTCGAGAACCTCGGTATCATTGAATTCCCGCACGATCACCGGGACTTCGTGCACCTGCGCCCGCTGCGCCGCGCGCCAGCGGCGTTCCCCGGCGACGATCTGGAACGTGTCGGACCCCGACGGGTCGGGCCGCACGATCAGCGGCTGGATCACGCCCTTTTCGCGGATCGACGACGCAAGCTCGGCCAGCGCATCCTCGGAAAAGGCCCGCCTCGGCTGATCCGCGTTCGGAAATATCCGGTCGACCGGCACGAGACGCTCGCCTCGAACCGGTGCTGGCTGGTTCACGGAAACTTCGGCTTCAGCCGGCTGGATATCCGCCATGAGCGCCGAAAGCCCTCGGCCCAGCCCCTTGCGATCCCGCTTTTGCGACATCACGCGCCCTCCTTCACGGTGCTTCGTTCGAGGAATTCGCGCGCAAGCTCCAGGTATGCCTCGCTTCCCTTGGACGACGGGTCGTAATCGATCACCGGAAGCGCGTAGGACGGCGCCTCGCTGACCCGGACGTTGCGCGGAATTCGCGTCTGGTAGACGAGATCGCCAAGCGTCTCGCGCGCGTCCTCCTCGACCTGGCGGCACAGGTTGTTGCGCTGATCGAACATGGTCAGCACCACACCCTCGATCCTGAGATTTGGATTTGCCGAATCGCGGACCTGCCGGACGGTCAGCAAAAGCTGCGACAGGCCCTCGAGCGCGAAGAACTCCGTCTGCAGCGGCACAAGGGCCGAGTCGGCGGCCACAAGGGCGTTCACCGTCAGAAGGCTGAGAGACGGCGGGCAATCGATGAGAACGACGTCGTAGGGAAGCTCGGACGCGCCGCGCAACGCCTGACGCAGAAGGCCGGTGCGGTTGCCGTGGGATACGAGATCAACATCGGTCGAACTCAGGTCCGTGGTCGCCGGCGCGATGTAAAGGTTCTCGATCTGCGTCGGAAGCACGACCTTTCGCAGGGGAACTTCGTCGATCAGCAGGTCATATGTGGTATTCATGCGGTCCGACGGCACAATACCAAGGCCCGTGGACGCGTTTCCCTGCGGATCGAGATCCATGATCAGGACACGTTTCCGCATCCGTGCAAGGGCTGCACCCAGATTGATGGCCGTGGTCGTCTTGCCCACGCCGCCCTTCTGGTTGGTAACGGCGAGAATCCGAGGGTGGCTATTTGGCATGAGCAACGTTCCGGATGCGAAGGATGACGGACTCCGCCGCCGTGATGGACGGCACGATGTCGGTAGTCATCTGCCAGCGCTGGCCGGCAGATTCAAGCTCCTCACGATAGGATGCCCCTTTCTGGAACAGGAGGACACCGCCCTCGCCGAGATGGGGCGCGGTCCATTCGAGAAGCTGCGGAAGTGGGGCCATCGCGCGCGCCGAAATCACGTCAGCGCCAATGGGATCCAGGCGCTCGAGACGCGCCGAACGAACATCGACCGATACGCCGGTCTGGCGCGCCACCTCACGAAGGAAAGCGCATTTGCGGATGTCGCTGTCCACGAGCTTGAATTCGAGATCCGGCGCAACCTCCGCCGCGACGATCGCACACACCAATCCCGGAAAACCGCCACCGCTTCCCACATCGAGCCACAGACCAGAGCTGGGCCGTGCCGCATGGAAGACCTGAAGTGAATCGATAAAATGGCGGTCCCACGCGTGCGGAATCGTGGCTTTGGCGACGAGATTGACCTTATCTTGCCACTTCAGAAGAAGGTCATGGAAGGTATCGAGCTTCGCCAGTGTTTCACGTGAAACATCCGCCGCGATTCGATTTCGCGCCTCGTCGCCGCTCACGCCGAACGCCGCTGTTGCTGGCGCAAACGGGTGAGGATCAGCGCCAGTGCCGCCGGCGTCATGCCATCGATCCGCCCCGCCTGTCCCAGCGTCCGTGGACGGATACGCTGCAGCTTGCCCCGAAGCTCGGTCGAGAGCCCTGCAAGCCCGTCATAATCGAGGTCGTCGGGGATGACCTCTCCATCATCACGCGCCATCGCTTCCACATCGCGCTGCTGTCGGGCAACATAAGTGGCGTAAAGCGCCTCGATCTCCAGTTGCTCCCTGATGTCCGCTGGCAGCGATCCAAGCTCGGGCACCAGCGCGTCGAGGTCAGATATGGCGATACCCGGAAATGCCAGCAGCTGCAGCCCGTTTCGCCGCTGCCCGTCCTGGTTCACCGGAAGATCGTGCCTCCGCGCCTCGGTGGGGGAAATATCCAGTGCGACCAGTGCCGCGCGACCACGATCGAGCATTTCCATCTTGGCGTCGAAGGTTTCGACGCGCGCATCGTCTAGAATACCGAGCGACGCGGCCGTCGGCGTAAGCCTTTGGTCCGCGTTATCCGCCCGAAGCGAAAGGCGATATTCCGCGCGCGACGTGAACATCCGATACGGTTCGGACACACCGCGGGTTACCAGATCGTCGATCAGAACGCCGATATAGGCCTCGCTCCGGGAGAAGCGCACTGGATTCCGCCCCAGCGCCTGGAACGCGGCATTCAGTCCGGCCATCAAACCCTGTGCCGCGGCTTCCTCGTATCCTGTCGTCCCGTTAATCTGCCCGGCAAGGAACAGACCTGGAAGCGCCGAAAGCTGAAGCGTGTCATCCAGGCTGCGGGGATCGACGTAATCGTATTCGATCGCGTAACCAGGCTGCAGGATCCGTGCGTTTTCAAGCCCTTCGATAGACCTGACATAGCTTTCCTGGACATCCGCCGACAACGACGTGGAGATGCCGTTGGGGTAGACCACGTCGCTGTCGAGACCCTCAGGCTCAAGGAAGATCTGGTGCGACGTCTTGTCGGCGAACCGAACGACCTTGTCTTCGATCGAGGGGCAGTACCGGGGCCCCACGCCCTGGATATGCCCGCCATACATCGCCGAGCGGTCAAGGTTCGCCCTGATGATCTCATGCGTACGATCGTTCGTATGCGCGATCCCGCACGAGATCTGGCGGGCTCCAGGTTTCCTGGACAGGAAGGAAAAAAGATACGGCTCGTCATCGGCCGGCTGCATCTCGAGCCCGTCCCACCGAATACTCTGCGTGTCGAGGCGCGGGGGCGTACCCGTCTTGAGCCGACCAAGCGGGAGACCAAGGTCGTCGAGCCGTTCCGCAAGGCGCACGGAAGGCTTGTCCCCCATGCGACCGCCGGGTCGGGACTCGTCGCCGATATGAATGACGCCACGCAGAAAGGTTCCCGCCGTCAGGACGACGGCCTTCGCGCCGATCTCGGATCCATCGGCAAGGATCACGCCGGCCACGCGATTGCCGTGAACCTGCAGGTCCGCCACTTCGCCCTCGATCACCGTCAGATTGCGCTGATTGCGAACGGCGTCATGGATCGCTTCACGATAAAGCTTGCGGTCGGACTGGGTCCTCGGCCCACGCACGGCCGGACCCTTGCGGCGGTTGAGAAGCCGGAACTGGATACCCGACCGGTCCGCGGCAATGCCCATCGCGCCACCCAGGGCGTCGACTTCCCGCACAAGATGCCCCTTCCCCAATCCGCCGATCGCTGGATTGCAGGACATCACTCCGATGCCGTCCCACGACAAGGTGACAAGCGCAGTTCGCGCGCCAGACCGGGCAGCGGCCGAAGCGGCCTCCACGCCGGCATGTCCGCCTCCGATCACCGCGACATCGAAGTGATGTTTCACGTGAAACACTCCTATTTCCCGATACAGAAGGACGAAAAGATCTCACCGAGGATGGCTTCTACATCGATGCGGCCGGTCAGCGAGTCAAGCGACGACATCGCCTCACGCAAGTGCGCCGCGCCGATCTCAGGCATGTCCGGCGTCGTTGCAAATACCTGTTCCGCATCGCCGATGGCCAGAAGCGCCCGCTCCATCGCTGCCCTGTGGCGTTCGCGGGTGGCCGTCGCGATTCCCAGCATCCGTCCGCCCAGAACACGCTCGATCCGTTCCAGCAGCGTGTCGACCCCCTGCCCCGTGACGCCGGATACGCCCTCGCCCGTCAAGTCGGCCTTGCCACCAACGACGATGTCGTCATCCTTCACGAGATCGGAGGGCGCGACATCGCCGGGGCCAAGGAGAAATACCCGTAGGTCGGCGTCGAGCGCCCGCGTGCGCGTTCTTCTGACGCCGATGCGTTCGATCTCGTCCTCGGCATCTCGCAGTCCCGCCGTGTCGAGCAGGGTCACTGGAATGCCCCGCAAATCGAGGCGCACCTCGAGTATGTCCCGTGTGGTGCCAGCGATCTCTGAGGTAATGGCGACATCGCGGCCAGCGATGTGGTTCAAAAGCGTCGACTTCCCCGCGTTTGGCGCACCCAGGATTGCCACCTCGAACCCGTCGCGGACACGCTCGGCCACCTTGGCGCCCTCGACCTCGAGACGGAGACTGGCAGAGACCTTGCGCAATAGACCGCCAACCTCGGGCATGACGTCGACCGGAACGTCCTCGTCCGCGAAATCGATCGTCGCCTCCAGAAGCGCGGCAGCCCGCAGAAGATCGGCCCGCCAGGCGTCCGCGACACGCCCCAGCTTGCCGTCAAGAAGGCGCATTGCCTGCTTTCGCTGCGCCTCGGTCTCGGCCGAAAGAAGATCGCCAAGGCCTTCCACCTGCGCGATGTCTAGCTTGTCGTTCATCAGTGCGCGGCGCGTGAATTCCCCGGCTTCCGCGGGCCGTGCCAGGCCCGTTCCGTCAATCAGCGCCTCGACCGCGGAAATGACCGCAGGACTTCCGTGGACATGGAATTCCACGACATCCTCGCCGGTGAAACTACGCGGAGCAACGAAGCCGAGAACCAGGGCGTGATCGACCAAAGCGCCCTCGCCGTCCACCACACGCCTTAGTGTCTTGGTCGCTGGAACGGGCCTTGTTCCGGTCAGAATATGAGATATTTCAAAGGCTTGTGGGCCAGATACCCTGATGACGGCCACGCCCGACCTGCCCCGGGCCGTCGCCAAGGCAAAGATCGTATCCATCGCTGCCTCGCCAGGTTGTCAGGTGTTCATGGAGTCGAAGAATTCGGAATTCGTCTTCGTCTGCCTGAGCTTCGAGATCAGGAATTCGATCGCATCGGTCGTACCCATCGGATTCAGGATGCGCCGCAGGACAAAGGTCTTCTGAAGGTCGCCCTTGTCGACCAGCAGCTCTTCCTTTCGGGTGCCGGACTTGAGGATGTCCATCGCCGGGAAGACGCGCTTGTCGGCCACCTTGCGGTCGAGCACGATCTCCGAGTTGCCGGTGCCCTTGAATTCCTCGAAAATCACCTCGTCCATCCGGCTTCCGGTATCGATCAGCGCGGTCGCGATGATCGTAAGCGAGCCGCCCTCCTCGATGTTCCTCGCGGCACCGAAGAACCGCTTGGGCCGCTGAAGCGCATTCGCATCCACACCGCCGGTCAGGACCTTGCCCGAGGACGGAACGACCGTGTTGAACGCCCGGCCGAGGCGCGTGATCGAGTCGAGCAGGATCACCACGTCGCGCTTGTGTTCCACGAGGCGCTTGGCCTTCTCGATGACCATTTCGGACACGGCGACATGGCGCGTGGCGGGTTCGTCGAAGGTAGAGGAAATGACCTCCCCCTTCACCGAGCGCTGCATGTCCGTGACCTCTTCGGGGCGCTCGTCGATCAACAGGACGATCAGGTAGCACTCGGGATGGTTGGTCTCGATCGAGTTCGCGATGTTCTGCAGGAGAACCGTCTTGCCAGTCCGCGGCGGCGCAACGATCAGGGCGCGCTGACCCTTTCCGATGGGCGACACGAGGTCGATGATCCGGGCGGAACGGTCCTTGATGGTCGGATCCTCGATCTCCATCTTCAGCCGCTCGTCGGGATAGAGCGGTGTCAGGTTATCGAACGCGACCTTGTGCTTGGCGCGCGTCGGTTCCTCGAAATTGATGCGGTTCACCTTCGTCAGGGCGAAGTAGCGTTCGCTCTCGCGCGGGGCGCTGATCACGCCCTCGACCGTATCGCCGGTGCGCAAGCTGTGCTGGCGGATCATCTCAGGCGAGACGTAGATGTCGTCCGGACCGGGCAGGTAGTTCGCCTCAGGGCTTCTCAGGAAACCGAAACCGTCCTGCAACACCTCGAGCACGCCATCGCCGGCAATCTCCCAGCCCTCGTCAGCCCGCTCTCGCAGGATCTCGAACATCATCTCGCCCTTGCGCATGGTCGAGGCGTTCTCGATCTCGAGATCCTCCGCCATGGCGAGCAGGTCCTTGGGCGACTGCGCCTTCAGGTCGGATAGGCGCAAGCTGTTCTCAGTCATGGAATTCACCAGTCGCAAGCGGAACGCGGGAAGCGTCCGGGCATCGGTCGATATGAAGTGATTTTTTCACCGTCGGACGACGGGTTGACTGCCAGCTAAGGGCCTCGTCCGTGAAAGTCAAGAAACCCGATGTGCCCACCGGTTCCAGACCAATAGGAAAGAGGAGAAAGAAAGATGTGATTGTATGTAGGAGGCTTAACAAACCGTAAAACGAGGATCTCGACGATTTTCACACAGGGTCCTGCACGGCGATCCCTCCGAGACAGGGACAGCGAGGGATAAAAGGGATATTCTATAAAGGCCTTTAATATCAAATATTAATCGAAAATTCTCGCTGTGGATGCCTGTGGAGATCCGATGGCAAACTTCCCTGGTCCGCGATGATCCACCGCCCGTCCCGCGGTCATTCGTCCACGGGGACAACCGCATGGCAACTTTCGCATCGCCGGGAGAAAACCCGCGTCAGGCGTCGGCGCTTCCGGTCCACACACATCTTTCCACCGACGCGGCACTTGCCTATCAACAGGACAACCCAGAACAAAGGTGCCCTTTTGCCCGACCTTGTCCTCGCCTCGGCCTCCGTATCGCGCCGCCAGATGCTCGAAAATGCCGGGTTTCGGTTCGAGGTGCTGCCGATTCGAATCGACGAGGATGCCGTGCGCGCGTCTCTCGAGGCGGAGGGTGCGTCCCCGCGCGACGTGGCTGACGCACTCGGCGAGTTCAAGGCGAGGAAGGGCCACGAAAAACGCCCGGACGCCGTGGTGCTGGGGTCCGACCAGGTTCTCGCGTTCAAGGGCCGCGTGTTTGGAAAGGCCGCCGATCGCGACGAGGCAGCGGCACAGCTTTTCGAACTGCAGGGACAACAGCACCAGCTTCTGTCCAGCGCCGTGATCTACCATGAGGGTGAGCCCATCTGGCGAAGCGTAGGGCAAGTGCGGATGACGATGCACCGCCTTTCGCCTGCCGAGATCGATGCCTATCTCGATCATGCGTGGCCCGCGGTGTCGTCCTCCGTCGGCGCATACCACGCGGAGGGGTATGGCGCTCGGTTGTTTTCGCGCATCGAGGGGGACTGGTTTTCCGTCCTGGGCCTTCCCCTGCTGGACGTCTGTTCGTTTTTCCGGTTGCGGGGTTGGTTGGACTGATGGCTGCAAGACAGATACCGCTCGCCGGCGTGATCGGCGATCCCGTGGCTCACAGCCTTTCGCCCAGGCTTCATGGTCACTGGCTGCGGCGCTACGGCATCCCGGGGCACTACATCCCGATGCGCGTCGCTCAGTCGGACCTCGCCGACGCGCTTCGGGTGCTGCCGATCCTGGGCTTCGTGGGCGTGAACGTGACCATCCCGCATAAGGAGCACGTGCTGTCGCTTGCCGACACCGTGACGGACCGCGCCGCCCTGATCGGGGCGGCGAACACGCTCACATTCACCGCGCAAGGCCGCATCCAGGCCGACAACACCGACGGGACCGGCTTTCTCGCGAGCATCCGGCAGGCCTTGCCGGGATGGACGGCGAAATCGGGACCCGCGCTGGTGCTGGGGAGCGGTGGGGCAGCGAAGGCGATCGTATGGGCGCTTCTGTCGGACGGGGCCCCTGTCGTCTACGTCGCCAACAGGACGCGCGCGCGCGCCGACGGTCTGAAGGAACAGTACGGCGCGCGTGTCTCGCCGCAGGACTGGACGATGATCCCCGATCTCGTGCGCGAGGCCAGCCTGATCGTGAACACCACGTCGCTGGGGATGCAGGGCCAGCCCGCGCTTACCATAGACCTGAGCGGCGCCGTGCCTTCGACGGTCGTGACCGACATCGTCTACACGCCATTGCGCACCGGGCTTCTGGAACAGGCCGAGGCGAAGGGATGCCAGACCGTTGACGGCCTCGGGATGCTGTTGCACCAAGCCGTTCCCGGCTTTGAACGGTGGTTCAGCTATACGCCGATGGTCGACGACGAATTGCGCGCGGCGGTCCTGTCGTGAAGCCTCTGGTATTGGGCCTCACAGGGTCCATTGGCATGGGAAAATCGACGACCGCGGCCATGTTCGCTGATCTCGGCGTTCCCGTCTGGGATGCTGATGCGGCCGTGCACCGGGTCTACGCGCCCGGTGGGCCGGCCGCAGGCGCCCTGCGCGAGATCGTTCCCGAGGCGATCACCCCCGGGGACGGTGTGGACCGGACCGCGATGAAGCGCGCGATCGCCGCTGACAGCACGCTTCTGTCGCGGATCGAAGCCGCCGTTCACCCCCTCGTGGCGGCCGACCGGCAAAGGTTTCTTCAGGAAAACGCCAGTGCCGCGCTTGTCCTTCTGGACATACCGCTGCTTTTCGAGACGGGGGCCGAGGGGTGGATCGACAGCGTTGTCGTCGTCAGCACCGATCCCGAAGAACAGCGGCGGCGCGTCCTGTCCCGCCCCGGCATGGACGAGGATACCTTCCGCCGGCTCCTTGACCGGCAGGTCCCGGACGATCTCAAGCGCGCGAAGGCCGATTACATCATCCGCACGGACGACCTTGCGACGGCCCGCCAAGCCGTGGAACAACTGGTGGCGAAGCTGAAGGCAGAGGGGCCGGGACATGCGTGAAATCGTTCTGGACACCGAAACGACGGGCCTTGACCCGTCCGATGGCCACCGCATCGTCGAAATCGGCGCGGTCGAGCTTTGGCATCAGGTCCCGACCGGTCGGACGTATCACCAATACATCAATCCCGGCCGTCCAATGCCCAAGGAAGCCTTCGAGGTGCATGGCCTCGGCGACGAATTCCTCGCCGACAAGCCCGCCTTCGCCGATATCGTCGCCGACTTCCTCGAGTTCGTGCAGGCGGACAAGCTGGTGATCCACAACGCGTCCTTCGACATGCGTTTCCTGAACGCCGAGCTTGACTGGGCCGGGCACAGGATGCTGCCGCTGGATCAGGCGATCGACACGCTCGCCATCGCCAAGCGCAGGTTTCCGGGGTCGCCTGCGTCCCTCGATGCGCTCTGCCGGCGCTTCGGGATCGACAATTCCATGCGCGAGAAGCACGGCGCGCTTCTCGACTCCGAAATCCTGGCGGAAGTCTACCTCGAGCTTATTGGCGGCAAGCAGCCGGACTTCGCGCTGTCCGCCGTTCAGCGCAAGACGGATGCCGGCGCGCAGGACAGCCAGTGGCGGCCGCGACCGCGGCCCCAAGCCCTGCCCGCGCGTATCACCGACGCCGAGAAGGCGGCTCATGCCGCCTTCGTCGAGGGTCTGGGGGCCGATGCGGTCTGGAACCGCTTCGACTGAACCGGATCAGGCCTCGGCCGCAGGAGCGCCGGCCGCACGCTGGGCGATCTGCTGCCGGTAGAGCGCGAGGAAATCGATCTGGTCGAGGTTGAGCGGCGGGAAACCCCCGTCGCGCGTGACGTCGGCCACGATGCGGCGCACCCAGGGGAACAGCATTCGCGGGCACTCGATCAGGAGATACGGGTGCAGCTGCTGCTCGGGCACGTTCTCGACCTTGAACACGCCGGCGTATTCAAGCTCGAGCAGGAAAATCGACTGGGGCGCATCACCCTTCGTCTTGCTGTCGATCTTCAGCTTCATGATGACGTCGTACTGTCCCTCGGCCTCGCGCTTGCGGGCATCGAGCGCCACCTGCACCTGGATGTCGGGCTGACCGGCGGCCTGCATCTGTTTCTGGGCCGCGACGTTCTCGAACGACATGTCGCGAATGAACTGGCCAAGCACCTGCATCCGGGGCATCTCGACCTGCGTGGCCTGGCCGTTGCCGGTTGCTTCGGGCTGCGTTCCGCCATTGGTGTCGGTCATCTCTCACTCCATCATGATCGGTTGCCGTTGCTCTATCAGCACCCGATGCGGGCCTCAATGCCGGGTCTCGCCGCGCCTCGCGTCAGCGCTGCGTCCAGCCCGAAGGACCGTCGCGCGGCGGCGCCTCGGCCTCCTCGACCCGGTATTCGCCCTCGATGATGTCGCCGGAACGCCGTGTGGGGTCCGCCTCGGGCCCGCGCCAATGGGCCTGCCCGCCGACGACCGTGCGCACCTGGATCCGTTCCTTGACGCGACGCACGATGAAGGCCCTGACCTGCGGCACCAGAAGCGCGAAGCCGAGCGCGTCGGTGAAGAAGCCCGGCGTCAGCAGCAACGCGCCCGAGAACAGGATCATCGCGCCATGCGCGAGGTTGTCCGTCGGGTCCCGCAATTCTTCGAAGCTGCGCTTCAGCTGAGCGAGCGCCTGACTTCCCTGCGACCGCACGAGGATCGTACCCGCAATCGCAGTGGCGATCACGATGCCCAGGGTCGGCCAGAGGCCGATCCACCCGCCGACCTGGATGAAGAGGGCGATCTCGATCAGCGGAACGAGAAGAAACATGAGAAAAAGCCACATGGTCGTGTGCTCCGGTCTTGCGGATGGCGCGGCGCCCCGACCGCCTCGGGTGACGGGCCGGGAGTGATGGACTTGATAGGTGCCCTCGCTTACATATGTCCCCTGTGACCGCTGATGAAAGCCCCACCCTTTTGCGCCCGAGGTTTCGCGTATGAACTCCTCCCTTCTCTCCCTGCTTGTCCTCGCCGGCATTGCGATCTTTCTGATCCTTCGCCTGCGTAGCGTTCTTGGAACGCGGGAGGGGTTCGAGAAACCGGCCGTCCGTCCCACGGCGTCGCGTCCCGACCCGCGCCGTGACTTCGAGGTGATCGAGGGCGGGCCCGACGACGACATCACCGACCATGTGCCGAATGACAGCGAAGCGGCCAAGGCGCTGGCCGCGATGAAGATGGCGGAGCCCGGCTTCAACGTGCGCGAGTTCCTTCAGGGTGCGCGCGGCGCCTACGAGATGATCCTCATGGCGTTCGAGCGTGGCGACGTCGAGGAACTGCGCAGGTTCCTTGCCGACGACGTCCTGGAAAGCTTCGAGTCGGTGATCCGCGACCGCGAGGCGCAGGGCCTGCGGATCGATGCGGAATTCGTCGGCATCCGCGAGCTTGGCCTGCAGAACGCGACCTTCGACCGCGCCACGGGCGAGGCGGAGGTGACGGTGCGCTTCGTGGGCGAACTCACGTCGGTGGTGAAAAACGCCGACGGCGAGGTGATCGAGGGCGATCCCAGCGAGATCAAGCGCCAGCGCGACGTCTGGACCTTCGGGCGCACGATGGGGACGGACGACCCGAACTGGCTTCTGGTGGCGACCGACGGATGATCGATGCCAGGCCCGTGGAGCATCGTCACAGGGGTCGCGCTGTCTCTCTGTCTCTCGTTGTCGCAGGCATTGGCTGACGTTTCGGCGCAGCTGCTTTCGTTCTCGGACCTCGACGGATGGGCCGAGGACGATCATGCGGCCGCGCTCGACGTGTATCTCGGCACCTGCCGCGACATGGACGGCGAAGATTGGCAAGGCCTCTGCTCCATCGCCGCCAATGCCCCCGAGGCGCGCACCTTCTTCGAACTGTTCTTTCGTCCGGTCCTGATCGGCGGTGACGAGCCCGCGCTTTTCACCGGGTATTTCGAGCCCGAGCTCGACGGGTCGCGGATCCGAACGCCTCGCTACCGCTTCCCGATCTACCGGGTGCCGCCGGAATTGGGCAACGGTCCGTGGCTCAGCCGCGCCGAGATCGAGACGACGGGGGTTCTGGAAGGCCGCAACCTCGAGATCGCATGGGTCGACGACGCGGTCGAACTGTTCTTTCTCCAGATCCAGGGGTCCGGTCGCATCAGGATGACCGATGGATCGATCATTCGCGTGGGCTACGGCGCGCGGAACGGTCACGAATACCGGTCGATCGGTCAGGAGATGGTCCGACGGGGCATCTACGAGCCGCATCAGGTCTCGGCGGGCGTCATCGCCAACTGGGTGCGCCGAAATCCCACCGAGGGTTACGAGCTTCTGCACCACAACCCGTCCTACATCTTCTTCCGCGAGGTCGACATCGGCGATCCGGGGCTTGGTCCGCTGGGCGCCATGAACCGCTCGATCACGCCGCTCAGGACCATCGCCGTCGATCCTGCCTATACGCCGCTCGGCGCGCCGGTCTGGATCGAGAAGGGCGGCGCGGGCGAGATGCGGCGGCTGATGATCGCACAGGACACCGGCGGCGCCATCCGCGGCCCGCAACGCGCGGACATCTTCTTCGGTTTCGGCGACGCGGCGGGTGACGCGGCGGGAACGATCCGCGATCCCGGCCGGATGGTCGTGCTGCTGCCGATCGAGCGCGCGCACCAGATCGTTCCGGACGCCTGAACGGATGGCACGGCGAAGGAAAGGGCTCAGCCCGGAAGACCGGGAATTGTGGGATCGCGTGAAACGCTCGGCCAAGCCGTTGGCCCCACCCTCCCTCGAACGGTCGATGGAAAAGCCGCAGACGCCGGTGAGGCGGCCCGAACCGTCCCGATCTCCCGAGCCGCCGGATACGCTGACGATCAAGCCCTTCCGTATCGGCGACACGGCGTCCGTCCCCACGCAGGCCCCGGAACGGCCCCCGGCCCATGGCCCGGTCCGTATGCAGCACAAGACGCACCGCCGCATGGTCCGCGGGAAGCTGACGCCCGAGGCGCGTCTCGACCTTCACGGCATGACAATCGCGGATGCCCACCCTGCGCTCGTGCGCTTCATCGCGGGCGCCCATGACAGGGGGCTGAGGCTGGTGCTGGTCATCACCGGAAAGGGCCGCGCCGGCGAGGATGTCGGCCCGATCCCGGTGCGTCGCGGCGTCCTGCGGCAGCAGGTGCCGGGCTGGCTGACCGCGCCGCCCCTTGGGGCGATGGTCCTCGAGATCCGCGAGGCTCATCAGCGCCACGGCGGTGGCGGCGCCTACTACGTCTACCTGAGGCGCCGGCGCTGAGGTCTAGAGGACGTAGCGGCTGAGGTCCGCGCTCCGCGTCAACTCGCCGAGGTTCTTCTCGACGAAATCCGCATCTACGGTGACGGTGTCGCCGGCGCGGTCGGGCGCGGTGAAGCTCAGTTCCTCGAACACCCGTTCCATCACCGTGTAAAGCCGTCGGGCGCCGATGTTCTCGATCGACTGGTTCACGTCCGCCGCGATCTTGGCAAGGGCCGCGATCCCGTCCGTGGTGAACGCGACCTCGACTTCCTCGGTTTGCATCAGGGCCGTGTACTGCCGGGTGAGGGCGTTGTCCGTCTCGGTCAGGATCCGGACGAAATCATCCTCGGTCAGCGCCCGCAGGTTCACCCGGATCGGCAGCCGTCCCTGGAGTTCGGGCAGCAGGTCCGAGGGTTTGGCGATGTGGAACGCCCCCGAGGCGATGAACAGGATATGGTCGGTCCTGACCGGACCGTAACGGGTTGAAACCGTCGTCCCTTCGATCAGCGGAAGCAGGTCGCGTTGAACGCCCTCGCGACTGACATCGCCGCCGCGCACGTCCTGCCGAGCCGCGACCTTGTCGATCTCGTCGATGAAGACGATGCCGTTCTGCTCGACGGCGCGCACCGCTTCCTTGGTGACGGCTTCGGGATCCAGAAGCTTGTCGGCCTCCTCGTCGATCAGCACCTCGTAGCTCGACGCGACGCTCATTCGCCGCTTCACGGTGCGCTGCCCGAACGCCTTGCCGAAGATGTCGCCCAGATTCATCATGCCGCCGCCGCCCATGCCGGGCTGGCCGGGGATCTCGAAGCCCTGCATCGGGTTCGACGTGTCCGCGACCTCGAGCTCGATCATCGTGTCGTCAAGCTCGCCCGAGCGGAGCTTCCTGCGGAACATCTCGCGCGTCTGCTCGCGCGCCCCGTCCCCCGCCAGCGCCTCGATCACGCGCTCCTCCGCGGCTTCGTGCGCCTTTGCCTTCACCTCCTCGCGGAGGTTCTCGCGCACCATCGCCTGCGCCGCGTCGACGAGGTCACGGATGATCTGCTCCACGTCCCGTCCGACATAGCCGACCTCGGTGTATTTCGTGGCCTCCACCTTGATGAAGGGCGCCCGCGCAAGCTTGGCGAGGCGGCGCGAGATCTCGGTCTTGCCCACGCCGGTCGGCCCGATCATCAGGATGTTCTTCGGATAGACCTCCTCCCGCAGGTCGGGGCCCAGCTGCTTGCGGCGCCAGCGGTTTCGCAGCGCCACGGCGACGGCGCGCTTGGCCTCTTTCTGCCCGATGATGAACCGGTCGAGCTCCGATACGATTTCGCGAGGGGTGAGGTCGGTCAAGCTGGGGTTTCCTCTTGTAGAAGATCGTAGGGCGGAAGACGGTCCTTTCCGGGAAAGCCGGGCAGTGCGCGCATGACGGCGCGCCGCAGCGCCTCCCACTGGGCGCCGAGAAGGACGAGGCCGCCACCAAGCATCAGGATGACGAAGAAGGCCTGCCCCTCGACCACGGTGATGGCGAGCGCGACGACATAGCCGACGCCCGCCACGAGGAACGAGCGCCTGTCGATGACGACGGCGAACAATGCCATCAGGGTGATGAAGGCCGCGAGGACGAGCTGCGCCGCCACGCTACCCGTCTCGAAAAGCGTCAGCGCAACGGTGTTCACGATGGCGGGTGCCGCGATGACATGCAGCCAGAAGCCGGCCGAGGCCCGCCGCGTCACGCGGTGCGGATCCGACATGTCGAACCGCAGCGCGATCACGAGGCCGGCAAGGCCCAGCGCGATCGTCAGAAGCGCGAAGGGACCGTCTGCGCTGAGCAGGAAGAGGTCCTGCGGCGTCCGCGGAAACGAGCCGCCCATCGTCGCCGCGCCGAACGCCGTCGCGAAGACCGAGAGCGCGATCAGCGCGACCGTGAAGGGCACCCGGAAGACCGCGTAATAGCCCGAGAGGGACAGTGCCGAGATGCCCGCCGCCGTCGTCAGCATCGCGGGCGTCCTCATGTCCAGCATCGACGCGAACGAATAGCCGAACTGCCCTGCCAGAAGCCCGAACATCACCGCCAGCGCGATGGACGGCGCCACCATCCGACGCACGAGCGTGAAATACCGCGCAAGCGCCGCCACCCCGGCGATCCCCGCGACGGCGTATGCCATTCCGAGGACGTAGCCCTGCGTCGTGCCCAGAAGCGTCATGCCGGTGACGCCCGCGAAGCCGAGATAGAGGATCGACAGTCCGACGACGATGAAGATCTCGTTGAAGCCCTTGAACAGCTCGAAGGGTTCGTCGAGGCCCGACATGCGGGCGCGCACGCCTGCCCGGCGCTCGGCCAGGACGATGACCGAGGCGGCCTGTGCCTCGCTCAGTGTGCCCGAGGCGACCGCCGCGCGGATATCGTCGCGCGTGATCCCTGTCATCCGCCGATCTTTTCGACGGTCAGGTTGCCATTGGTGTAGACGCAGATGTCCGATGCGATCGCCATGGCACGACGCGCGATCGTCTCGGCGTCGTCGGGGCCGTCGATCAGCGCGCGGGCCGCAGCAAGCGCATAGTTGCCGCCCGAGCCGATGGCCGCGACGTCGTGCTCGGGCTCGAGCACGTCGCCCGCGCCGGTGATCACAAAGAGGTCCGCGCCATCGGTGACGATCAGCATCGCCTCGAGCTTCTGGAGATACTTGTCGGTCCGCCAGTCCTTGGCCAGCTCCACGCAGGCGCGCTGAAGCTGTCCCGGCGTGGCCTCGAGCTTGGCCTCCAGCCGCTCGAGAAGGGTGAAGGCGTCGGCGGTGGAGCCGGCGAACCCCGCGACAACGTCATGCCCTCCGGGCGAAAGCCGGCGCACCTTGCGCGCGGTGCCCTTGATGACCGTCTGGCCGAGGCTCACCTGGCCGTCGCCGGCGACGACGACCTCGCCACCCTTCTTCACGCCGATGATCGTGGTTCCGTGCCAGCCGGGAAAATCGCTGTCTGCCATGGGGCCTCCGTCGTTCGGCCCTATATGGATCGCGGGACGGCCTGCCGCAACCATGGGGCCGGTCAGGCGCGGCCGGGCCAGCCTTTACGCCGCGGCACCCGCACCGCCAGCATCGGCATCAGCCATGGCCCGCGGAAGCGGTTGAGATCGAGCGCCTCGTGCACGCCGACCGTCTCCTCGCCGTTTATCTTCGTGCGAATGGTGGAGCGGTTGTAGAACGGGGCGTCCAGCATCGCCTTGACCTGCTGCGGCCGGTATCCCGCGTCCGCCCGCGTCTCGCGCCGCACCATCCAGCCCGGACGCGAAAGGCGCGCCTTCGGCGGTTGCGAAAGCTGCCGGATGCTTCCGTCCTCGGCGAAACCCACGGCCACCGATAGCTCGCTCCCGTCGCGCCGCGTCGCGTCGTAGAAGCACGCCGCGCCGTCCTTCAGGGGGAAGCGGCCCCAGGTCCAGTAGTCGAAATCGGCCTCCAGCGCGCGCGTGCCGAAGTTGGCGTCGAAATAGCCGTGGCCGCTCCAGTTCCAGCCGGGGCGGTTCAGGTCCACGCGAATGCCCGCCTTCGGCGCGAAGGGCCGCCAGACATGGGCGCCGTCGTCGGTCAGCGGCAGCTCGACCTCCGTCAGCGCCGAGGGCACGACCGTCACCGTTCCCTTCAGCCGCTGTGCGTGTGGCGTCGAGACCTCGTCGATCTCCACGACCAGCCGGTCGCCGTCCCAGGTCATCGCCGATGGACCGATCCGCAGACTGTCCCGCGACCGGCCCAGCGCGCCCTCGCCACGGTCCGTCATGGTCCAGCGCCCGCCGCGTCCGTAGGTGACGACGTTGAGACAGCAATGGTCGGCGGGGTTCCGGCGGCCGCTCCAGCGATACCAGGGAGAGAAGACCGAGCCTATGAAGCCGATGATCGAGATGGCGCGCTCGCCATCGTCGCTGATCCCGTCGACATACCACCAGGCGTAGCCGTCCGGGGGAACGTCGAGGTCGAAGCAAGGTCGCTCCAGATCGCCGCGGCCGCGTGCCGCCCTGAGAGGCAGGCCATGGGTATTCCCGCCCCCGGATGCGTCCCGCCCCCGCAGAGATAGAGCCCCCTCAGGCCCGTCCGCGCCACCGGTCGATGGAAGGTCGCCATCATGCCGTGCGGGCTCCGCCCGTAGAGGGAACCGTCCGAGGCCGGAAAGGCCCGGTCGAAATCGTCCGGTGTCGTCAGGTGCGACAGGTCCGGGGCGGGCGAGAAGGTCAGGCCCATCCGGCTCAAGGTCTCGAAGGTGCGTGTCCGGCATGTGCGTCTGTCCTCGTCCGTCGCCCGGTAGCCCGGCGGGCCGTTCATGATGATCTCGAAGCGCTCCCGTCCGGTGGGCGCGTCGGCCCCGCCACGATCCTGCGCGCAGAGGTAGAGGGTGGCGTCGCGCGGCATCCGGCCCTGCGCGATGTCGCCGAATTCCGCGCGCGGGTCGTCGCAGAAAAACACGTTGTGATGGGCGAGGTCCGCGCCGTGCGCTTCGGCGGCGAAACCCCAGACGAAGGCCGACAGGCTTCGTGGTTCGACCCCGCGGCGCGGCACCGCCCGGCGCGGCGACGGCCCGAGGCGCCCCTCGTGCAGGGCTTTCGGATCGCCGTTGAACAGAACGATGTCGGCCGCCAGCCGCGTGCCGTCGGTCAGATGCACGGCGGTGCATCTTTCGTCCTGCGTCTCGATGCGCCGCGCCTCGGCGCCGAAGCGGAACGTCACGCCGCGCGCGAGCGCAAGCTTGTGGAGCGCGCGCGCAAGCATGTGCATCCCGCCTTCCACGCGCCAGACGCCCGATGCCTCGGAATGAAAGATCAGCCCCAGAATGGCGGGGCTGAGATAGGGCGACCCGCCGACGTAGGTGGCGTAGCGCCCGAACAGCTGGCGCAATCGCGGATCGGAGAACTCCATCCGGAGACTGCGCGCCATCGACAGGCCCGGCGCCATTGCGGCAATCAGCGACGGTTCCTTCAGGACATGCGCGGTCAGCGACGAGAGCTTCGGCTCGGCCTCCTGCATGACGGGGGCGTCGAACGCCTCGAACAGGCGCCAGGCCTTCTTCGAGAAGGCGCGGAACTCGGCCTCGGCGGCCGCGCCCGCGAAGCCGCGCACGGCGGCCGCGCTGGCCTCGGGGTCCGAATGAAGGTCGAGGCTTGACCCGTCGCGCCACCAGTGCCGCGCCAATACGGTGTCGGGATGGAGCGTGACATGGTCGGCAAGCCGTTCGCCCACCGCTTCGAACAGCTCCTCGAATACATGGCGCATCGTCATCACGGTCGGGCCGATGTCCACGGGTCCGGTGGAGGAGGCGCGTGTGCGCATCTTGCCGCCGGGACCGGGCGCCATGTCCACGACCTCGACCGGCAGCCCGCGATGGGCAAGCCGGAGCGCCGCCGAAAGGCCGCCGATGCCGGCGCCGATGACGACGGCACGGGGTTGCGAAGGATTTACGCCATCCGGCACGGCAAGAGCCCTCTGAAGTGTCAGTTATAGTTGACAGATCACCCAGATATGTCCAGTCTAATTTACAAATCCGCGCGCCCCGCGACAGGATTCCCTTGCCGTCAGGAGGGCACATGCCGCTTAAGACAAGGATCGAGACAGCCCTTTCCTCGGCCATATCCACGGCACGGAACGGGGCGGCGCCGCCACGGCTTTCGTCGGCGCTCGACTATTCGGTCAATCCCGGCGGGGCGCGGATTCGTCCCACCATCTGCCTGTCCGTCGCGATGGCCTGCGGCGACGACCGCCCGGCCATGTCCGACGCCGCCGCCACGGCGATCGAGCTGATCCATTGCGCGAGCCTCGTGCATGACGACATGCCCTGTTTCGACAACGCCGACATCCGGCGCGGAAAGCCGAGCGTCCATCGCGCCTATGGCGAGCCCATCGCGCTGCTTGCGGGCGATACCCTGATCGTCGCGGCCTTCGAGGTTCTCGCCCGCGCCGCCGGGCAGGACCCCGAACGCGCCATCGGCCTTATCCGGATCCTGGGCGAGTCCACCGGGATGCCCGGCGGGATCTGCGCGGGGCAGGGGTGGGAAAGCGAGGACAAGATCGACCTCTCCGCCTATCACCGCGCCAAGACCGGTGCGCTGTTCACCGCCGCGACGCGCATGGGCGCCGCCGCCGCAGGCGAGGAGCCCGACGCCTGGACCGAACTGGGCGCGCGTATCGGCGAGGCCTTCCAGGTGGCCGACGACCTTCGCGACGCACTTTACGACGAGGACGCGCTGGGCAAGCCCGCCCATCAGGACGAGATCAACGGACGTCCCAACGCGGTGTCCGAACTTGGCGTGCGCGGTGCGATCCGCCGGCTGGAGGACATCCTGTCGGGCGCCATCTCGTCGATCCCGTCCTGTCCAGGCGAGGCGGCACTTTGCGAGATGGTCCGCAAGACGGCCGAGCGCCTGACGCCCGTGGTTCCCGCTCGGCACGCGGTCTGATCCGGTGGCCCTGCGCGAGGAGGCAGGCGGGATGAGGCCGAGCCTGCCGGATCGCATCTATGCCTGGCGCACCGCGCTTGTCGGGTCCCGTTCCTTCCAGAGGCTTGCCGCGCGTCTTCCCGTCGCCTCCCGCATCGCGCGCAAGGACGGCGAGGCCCTGTTCGACCTCGTGGCAGGCTTCGTTCACGCGCAGGTGCTGCGGGCCTTCGTCGCCTTCGACCTGCCCGCGCGCCTTGCCGACCGCCCGAAACATGCCCACGAGCTTGCCCTCGAGACCGGGATCGCGCCCGAGCGGATGCGCGTCCTGTGCCAGGCCGCCGCCTCGCTCGACCTGCTCCAGCGGCGGCGCGACGGGCGCTTCGCGCTGGGACGCCTCGGCGCAGCGGTTCCGGGCGTGCCGGGTCTTTCGCAGATGATCGCGCATCACGACGTGCTCTACCGCGACCTCGGCGACGCGGCCGGTTTCTTCGCGGATGGCTCGGACACGGAGCTTGCGACGTTCTGGCCCTATGTCTTCGGCGCAACCGGGGAAGTCTCGCCGCAGACGGCCCACACCTATTCCGAACTCATGGCCGAAAGTCAGACCCTTGTGGCCGAGGAGGCGCTTCGCGCGATCGACATGGGCGGCGTCGGCACGCTTCTGGATGTCGGGGGCGGCACCGGTGCGTTCCTGACGGCGGCCGGACTGGCGTGGCCCCACCTGAAGCTTCACCTCTTCGATCTTCCCGTCGTCGCGGAGGGTGCTGCGGCGCGGTTCGCGCGGCACGGACTTTCGGACCGCGCGGCGATCACGGGTGGCAGCTTTCGCACCGACGTCCTGCCGGCCGGGGCCGACGCGATCAGCCTCGTTCGCGTGCTCTACGATCATTCGGACGAGACTGTTCAGATGCTTCTGGCCAAGGCGCACGCCGCGCTTCGCGACGGCGGCCGCCTTGTCGTGGCCGAGCCGATGTCGGGCGGCGCCGCACCCTCCCGCGCGGGCGACGCCTATTTCGCGATCTACTGCCTTGCGATGCGGACGGGACGCGTGCGCAGCGCACACGAGATCGGCCAACTGCTGGGCGAAGTGGGATTTTCCGACGTAAAACCCCTGAAGACCTCGCGTCCGTTCATCACGAGTGTCGTGACCGCGCGCAAGCCGTAAAGAATGTCGCACCCGGCTGTCCATTCACATTGACATATCAAAGTGTCAGGTTAAACTGACAGTCACGATGGGGAGGTATCAGGATTCTCCATCCCCATGTTCCGAATGCGATTGACTGGACCACGATCCGTGCACTGCACTTCCGTCATACTCGAAGCACCAAGGATGATCGGGCTGGGCCGGATCGCCCTTCCGGAACCCGGCCCGGGCGATCTCGTGGTCGAGGTCCGGCATTCGGGGATTTCGACCGGCACGGAAAAGCTGTTCTGGTCGGGAGAGATGCCGCCGTTTCCCGGAATGGGCTATCCGCTGGTGCCGGGATACGAGGCCGCAGGCGAGGTCGTCGAAGCCGGCGCCGCCACGAATTTCCGCCCCGGCGATACCGTCTTCGTCCCTGGCGCGAGCTGCTATGGCGAGGTCAGGGGCCTGTTCGGCGCCGCCACGAATCGCCTTGTCACCGCAGCGGACCGTGTCGTGAAGATCGACGCCGCGATGGGCCCCGAGGGCGCGCTTCTGGCGCTAGCCGCGACCGCGCGACATGCCATCGCCGGGCTGAACACCAGTCTTCCCGAGCTTATCGTCGGCCATGGCGTGTTCGGCCGGCTTCTGGCGCGGCTGACGCTCGCCGCCGGGGGCGCCGCGCCGACGGTGTGGGAGATCGATCCCGACCGCGCGACCGGTGCCGAGGGCTACGACGTCGTCCATCCCGACGACGATCCGCGCCGCGACTATCGCTCGATCTACGACGCGTCCGGGGTGTCCAGCCTGCTTGACACCCTTGTCGGCCGCCTCGCGAAGGGCGGGGAGATCGTGCTTGCCGGGTTCTATCCCGAGCCGCTGTCATTCTCCTTTCCGCCCGCCTTCATGCGCGAGGCGCGTTTCCGCATCGCGGCCGAATGGACCCGCGACGATCTGGTGGCGACACGCGACCTGATCGATCACGGGGCGCTCGGCCTCCGCCATCTCATCTCGCACCAGGTTCCCGCAAATGACGCCGCGAACGCATACCGGACTGCGTTCGAAGATCCGGCCTGCCTGAAGATGATCCTGAACTGGGAGAACGCCGCATGAGCCTCGACGAAGTGCCAAATCTGAAGGACTACGATGCCAAGCTCCGCGACGAGGCCAACGAGCCCACGCTGGAGGTGCCGCAGGCCGAACCGACCAAGAAGACGCAGATCATAGCGATCTACGGCAAGGGCGGGATCGGCAAGTCCTTCACGCTGGCGAACCTCAGCCACATGATGGCCGAGCAGGGCAAGCGCGTGCTGCTGATCGGCTGCGATCCGAAATCCGACACGACCTCGCTGCTGTTCGGCGGCAAGGCCTGCCCGACGATCATCGAAACCTCGACGCAGAAGAAGCTTTCGGGCGAAGAGGTCAAGATCGGCGACGTCTGCTTCAAGCGCGGCGGTGTCTTCGCGATGGAGCTTGGCGGGCCGGAAGTCGGCCGGGGCTGCGGCGGACGCGGCATCATCCACGGTTTCGAACTGCTGGAGAAGCTCGGGTTCCACGACTGGGACTTCGACTATGTGCTGCTCGACTTCCTCGGCGACGTGGTCTGTGGCGGCTTCGGCCTGCCGATCGCGCGCGACATGGCGCAGAAGGTGATCCTGGTCGGATCCAACGACCTGCAATCGCTCTATGTGGCCAACAACGTCTGCTCGGCGGTCGAATACTTCCGCAAGCTCGGCGGCAACGTCGGCGTCGCGGGCCTCGTGATCAACAAGGATGACGGCTCGGGCGAGGCGCAGGCCTTTGCCGATGCCGTGGGTATTCCCGTCCTCGCCGCGATCCCGCAGGATGACGACCTGCGCAAGAAATCCGCGAACTACCAGATCGTCGGCACGGCCGAGAGCCGGTGGGGCGCGCTGTTCGCCGAACTTGGGATGAACGTTGCCGAGGCGCCGCCGATGCGGCCGACCGCGCTCAGCCAGGACGAACTGCTGAACCTGTTCGACGGCTCCGACACGGGCGCGGGCGTCGTGCTCCAGCCTGCAACCGACGCCGACATGCGCGGCAAGCACTCGAAACCCAGGAAATCCCTCGAAGTGATCTACGACGAGGCATGAGACGATGACCGAAGAAATCAGATACGACGACGCAGACGCCGCCGAAGTCATCCTGGGAAATTCCCGGGACGACGGCGACGTGGCCTCCGGGATGTCTGCTTCGGGACCCGCTCCTGCGGGGGGCGACGGCACGGGGTGCCACGGCGGAGCGGCCGAGATGGAGAAGGCGGCCCGCATGGCGGGCAAGTCCGACATCCTCGACCAGTTCGCAAAGGACTACCCGCAAGGCCCGCACGACAAGCCGCAGTCGATGTGCCCGGCCTTCGGCAGCCTGCGCGTCGGCCTCCGCATGCGCCGCGTGGCCACGGTTCTGTCGGGATCGGCCTGCTGCGTCTACGGCCTGACCTTCGTCAGCCACTTCTACGGCGCCCGCCGCTCGGTGGGATACGTTCCGTTCAATTCCGAGACCCTGGTGACGGGGAAACTCTTCGAAGACATCCGCGACGCCGTGCACGAGATGGCCGACCCCGAGCGCTACGACGCGATCGTGGTCACCAACCTCTGCGTTCCCACGGCGTCCGGTGTGCCTCTCCGGCTGTTGCCGGATGAGATCAATGGGGTCCGGATCGTCGGCATCGACGTCCCGGGCTTCGGGGTGCCGACACATGCCGAGGCCAAGGATGTCCTCGCCGGGTCGATGCTCAACTATGCCCGACAGGAGGTGGAGGCCGGTCCAGTTCAGGCCCCTGTCTCGGGTGTTTCAGACCGTCCGACAGTCACGCTGTTGGGCGAAATGTTCCCTGCTGATCCCCTCGGGATCGGAGGGATGCTCGCGCCACTCGGTCTGGCGGCAGGTCCGGTCGTTCCCTGCCGTGAGTGGCGCGAGCTTTATTCCGCGCTGGACAGCGAGGTGGTGGCCGCAATCCACCCCTTCTACACCGCCGCGATACGCGAATTCGAAGCCGCGGGCCGGACGATCGTCGGTTCAGCGCCTGTCGGCCACGACGGCACCGCCGCATGGCTCGCCGCGATCGGGGAGGCCTACGGCGTCGCCCCCGAAAAGGTCGCCGCCGCCCAGAACGCGTTCCTGCCCGCGATCCGCCAGGCGCTTGCCGCCGCGCCGATCAAGGGCACGATCACGCTCTCGGGTTACGAGGGGTCCGAACTTCTGGTTGCCCGCCTCCTGATCGAGAGCGGCGCCGAGATCCCCTATGTCGGCACTGCCTGTCCGAAGACGAAATGGTCCGCCCCCGACATCGAGTGGCTCGAGGCGCGCGGCGTGAAGATCCGGTTCCGCGCCAGCCTCGAGGATGATTGCGCCGCGATGGAGGCGATCCGTCCCGATCTCGCCATCGGCACGACCCCGGTCGTGCAGAAAGGCAAGGCGATGGGCATTCCGAGCCTCTATTTCACCAACCTCATCTCGGCCCGTCCGCTGATGGGCCCGATGGGCGCGGGAAGCCTGCAGCAGGTCGTCAACGCCGCGATGGCCAACCGCGATCGCATGGCGCACATGAAGGCCTTCTTCGAGGGCGTGGGTGTGGGCGACACCGCCGGCATCTGGGAAGGCGCGCCGAACCTGCGGCCCGATTTCCGCGCCGCCCACCAGAAGAAGCTCGACAAGCAGGCCCGCGCCGCAAAAGCGCAGGAGATGATCTGATGGGCGGCTGCGCGCATATCCCCCCGCCGTCCGGCCCCATGGCCTCTCTGCGTATTTGCGGAAAGATGAAGGGGAAGCGGTCATGCTGATCCAGGATCACGACCGCGCCGGCGGCTACTGGGGATCGGTCTACGCCTTCACCGCGGTGAAGGGCCTTCAGGTCATCATCGACGGTCCCGTGGGCTGCGAGAACCTTCCGGTGACGTCCGTCCTCCACTACACCGACGGCCTCCCGCCGCACGAGCTGCCGATCGTCGTCACCGGCCTCGCCGAGGAAGAGCTCGGGCGCGACGGCACCGAGGGTGCGATGAGACGCGCCTGGGAAGTGCTGGATCCCGCGCTGCCCAGCGTCGTCGTCACCGGCTCGATCGCCGAGATGATCGGCGGTGGCGTGACGCCCATGGGCACCAACATCCAGCGGTTCCTTCCGCGCACCATCGACGAGGACCAGTGGGAGAGCGCGGACCGCGCGATGACCTGGATCTTCACCGAGTTCGGAATGACCAAGGGCCGGATGCCACCCGAGAAGAAGCGCGAGGAGGGTGCGGCGCCCCGCGTCAACATCCTCGGGCCGATGTACGGCACGTTCAACATGCCGTCCGACCTTGCGGAGATCCGCAGACTGGTCGAGGGCATCGGCTGCGAGGTCAACATGGTGATGCCGCTGGGCAGCCACCTGGCCGAGATGCGCAACCTCGTGAACGCGGACGTCAACGTCTGCATGTACCGCGAGTTCGGCCGCGGCCTGTGCGAGGTTCTGGGCAAGCCCTACCTGCAGGCGCCGGTCGGCGTGGAAAGCACGACGCGGTTCCTGCGGATGCTGGGCGAGCTGACCGGCCTCGATCCCGAGCCTTTCATCGAGCGCGAGAAGCATTCGACGATCAAGCCGGTCTGGGATCTCTGGCGCTCGGTGACGCAGGACTTCTTCGCCACGGCGAGCTTCGGCATCGTCGCGAACGAGACTTACGCGCGCGGCGTGCGGAACTTCCTGGAGACCGACCTCGGGCTGCCCTGCGCCTTCGCCGTCGCCCGCGTGGCCGGCAAGAAGACCGACAACGAGCAGGTCCGCGCGATGATCTCGCAGAAACGTCCCCTGATCCTGATGGGGTCGATCAACGAGAAGATGTACCTCGCCGAGATGAGCGCGGGACATGGGCCGAGGCCGGCCTTCATCCCCGCGAGCTTTCCCGGCGCCGCGATCCGGCGCGCCACCGGCACGCCCTTCATGGGCTATGCCGGCGCCACCTACATGCTGCAGGAAGTGTGCAACGGCCTGTTCGACGCCCTGTTCCACATCCTTCCGCTGGGCGCGGATATGGACAGCGCCGCGGCGACGCCCGCCAATTTGCGCCGCGACTTCCCCTGGGACCCGGACGCGCAGGCGCTTCTGGACAGGATCGTTGCCGAGCACCCGATACTCACCCGCATTTCGGCCGCCAGGACGCTTCGTGACGCCGCCGAGAAGGCCGCGCTCGAGAGCGGGGCGGAGCGGGTCGTCAAGGATACCGTCAGGCGGTTGGCGCCGGCGGGTTTCGATTTCACCGAGGGAGAGGAATAATGACGGACTTCACCTCTGACAGCCCCGTCACCCGGCACAAGCCGCCGCGGACGGAGTTCATGATCTACTTCGCGATCATCTTCGCCGCGACGCTTCCGCTTGCGTTCCTGACCTGGGCGCTGGCCGCGATCCGCTCGGGCAGCATGACCGATCGAGGGCCGATCAAGCGCGCCTGGAGCCAGGCGCGGATCATCACGCCGATGATCTTCGCGGCCTGAGAAGAGACCAAGCCCGACCTGCCGCAAGACAGCCGCTTCAGACCCGGCTGGCAGGACGGGACCCACGCATACCTCGGCGTGACGACCGGAGCCGATACTGAATTCATCCGCGGCGGAGCGATCCGTCACGGGTGGAATGCCGGCAGGGCAATGAGGCCTTGTCGGGGCCCGGCCGCGGGGAACGCGGCATCAGTCTAACGTTCCGGAGGAAAGTTAATGGCTGACAATGCTGACCTGTCCTTCACAGGTCTGACCGACGAGCAGGCGCAAGAGCTGCACGCGGTGTATATGAGCGGGCTCTGGCTGTTTTCGGCCGTCGCCCTTGTGGCTCATCTCGCCACGTACATCTGGGCGCCCTGGTTCTGAGAAGGGAATAAGACATGGCTAAGTTCTACAAGATCTGGCTCATCTTCGACCCCCGCCGCGTGTTCGTGGCGCAGGGCGTGTTCCTGTTCCTTCTCGCGGCGATGATCCACCTGGTGGTTCTGTCGTCCGGCCTGAACTGGTTCGAGTCCGCCGCCGCGACGGCTGGCTTCGGCGGCTGACGCCCCGAAGCCGCACGTCACGTGACGGCATCACATTCGCTGCGGGCGGGGCCACCGTCTCGCCCGCAGCCATCGCACGAACAAACTGACGGCTGACCGCAAGAGGACACGCCGCCATACGCGGAGACAGACGCATGGCTTTGCTTAGCTTCGAAAAAAAGTACCGCGTCCGCGGAGGGACGCTGATCGGCGGCGATCTGTTCGACTTCTGGGTCGGCCCATTCTACGTGGGCTTCTTCGGGGTCACGACAGCCTTCTTTGCGCTGCTGGGAACAATCCTGATCTTCTGGGGTGCTGCCATGCAGGGCACGTTCAACCCCTGGACGATAAACATCGCGCCGCCCGACCTCAGTTACGGTCTGGGCTTCGCACCGCTTCTCGAGGGCGGGCTCTGGCAGATCGTCACCTTCTGCGCGGTCGGGGCCTTCGTGTCCTGGGCTCTGCGCGAGGTCGAGATCTGCCGCAAGCTGGGCATCGGCTACCATGTGCCATTCGCCTTCGCCTTCGCGATCCTCGCCTACGTGACGCTGGTGGTGTTCCGCCCGCTTCTGATGGGCGCGTGGGGGCACGGCTTCCCGTACGGGATCTTCAGTCACCTCGACTGGGTCTCGAACGTCGGCTACGCCTACCTGCACTTCCACTACAACCCGGCGCACATGATCGCGGTGACGTTCTTCTTCACCACGACGCTGGCGCTTGCGCTGCACGGCGGCCTGATCCTGTCCGCGGCCAACCCCGAAAAGGGGGAGGAGACGAAGACGCCGGATCACGAGGACACGTTCTTCCGTGACTTCATCGGCTACTCCATCGGCACGCTCGGCATTCACCGGCTCGGGCTTCTGCTGGCGCTGAACGCAGGGTTCTGGAGTGCGGTCTGCATCATCATTTCCGGCCCCGTCTGGACGTCCGGATGGCCCGAATGGTGGAACTGGTGGCTTCAGCTGCCGATCTGGCCCGAGCCCGCCCTGCTGTACGACAGCACCGGCCTCGAGACCTACGGCGCCATGCAGCCCGCTATCGTGGGAGGTAACTGAACCATGGCTTACTTCGAATATCAGAACATCTTCACCCAGGTTCAGGTTCAAGGCGAACCCGAGATGGGGATGGAGCTCCAGGAGAACATCCTGGGAGGGGAGCGGACCAAGGGCGCGAGCTTCTCCAAGCTCGCCGGCTGGCTCGGCAACGCGCAGCTCGGTCCGATCTACCTGGGCTGGGCCGGGCTCATCAGCCTTGCGACCGGAACGCTCTGGTTCAACATCGTCGGTTTCAACATGCTGTCGCAGGTCGGCTGGTCGATCCCGGAATTCATCCGTCAGCTGTTCTGGCTGGCGCTCGAGCCTCCGGGGCCGGAATACGGCCTGAGCTTTCCGCCGCTGAACGATGGCGGATGGTACATCATCTCCAGCTTCTTCCTGCTCGTGTCCGTGATGATGTGGTGGGTGCGCAGTTACCTGCTGGCGGCCCAGCACAAGATGGGCAAGCACATCGCCTGGGCATTCCTCGCGGCGATCTGGCTTTTCCTGGTTCTCGGCCTGTTCCGGCCGATCCTCATGGGAAGCTGGTCCGAGGCGGTGCCCTACGGGATCTTCCCGCACCTCGACTGGACCACGGCCTTCTCGATCCGCTACGGGAACCTCTACTACAACCCGTTCCACGCGCTCTCGATCGTGTTCCTCTACGGCTCCGTGCTTCTCTTCGCGATGCACGGCGGCACGATCCTCGCGGTCTCCCGCTTCGGCGGCGACCGGGAGCTCGAGCAGATCTACGATCGCGGCACGGCCACGGAACGCGCCGCCCTGTTCTGGCGCTGGACGATGGGTTTCAACGCCACGATGGAGGGGATTCACCGCTGGGCATGGTGGTTCGCGGTGCTGACGCCCATCACCGGCGGGATCGGCATCCTGCTTACCGGGACCGTGGTGGACAACTGGTTCATCTGGGCCCAGGAACACAACTTCGCCCCCGAATATCTCGGCGCATACGGCTATGAGGCCTACGGCTCCTATTCGGACTTCGGCGGCATCGCGGCGGGAGGTCAGTGAGCCATGTTTCCCAAGTGGTTTGACAACTGGAACCGGGACAACCCGACCAACGTGTTCGGTCCCGCAATCGGGGTGGGCATCGCGGGATCGGCGATCTTCGTGGCAGCGATGATCGTCGCCTGGGGGCAGCCCTTCGCGACCGACAGCATGCAGACGGGGCCTCGCGGCACCGGGATGCATGTGCAGGAGTTCGTCTCCGATCTGGAAGCGGGCGATCCGACGGTCTCGGGTTTCGTGACCTCCGAGCCGGTGGTTCCCGCCGCGGGCTCGGCAATGGCCGCCGACACGATGGAAGACGTCCCGCCGTCGCTGGCCAACGTCACCGAGGAGAACTACGACCGTCTCCTCACGGCGATGCGGGCGTGGACCGGTATCCCCGACCTTCTCGAGCCCGGCAACGAGAGCTACCAGACGCAGGTGGCCTACTCGATGATCGAGATGACCCAGAACATAAACCAGAACTGGGCGGCGCACGTTCAGGCCAACGCGGAGGTCGGCGTCACCTGCTACACCTGCCACCGCGGACAGCCGGTGCCGAACAACGTCTGGTTCAACACCCGCGGCATGGACGAGGACGGGTGGATCGGGATCAACGAGAACGTCCGTGGCTGGCCGGCCGTCCAGAACCGGGTCACGATGGTCTCGAACTACACGTCCCTTCCGTCGGACTATCTGCAGCACTACCTGCTCGTGAACGATGAGGGCGGCTACAATCCGATCGCCGTGCACGATCTGGCCAGCCGGGTGGAGAACCTTCCGGGAGATCCGCTGATCCAGCAGACCGAGCGCACCTACGCCTTCATGAACTACTTCGCGAACTCGCTCGGCGTGAACTGCGTGTTCTGCCACAACAGCCGGGCGTTCTACGACCCCAGCCAGGTCACGCCCCAATGGGCGACGGCCAGCCTCGGGATCATCATGGTTCAGGAGCAGCTGGAGCAATACATCCTGCCGCTTCAGGACGTGCTTCCGGCCGAGCGTCTGGGGCCGATCTACGCGGACGTGCCCAAGCTCGCCTGCCGGACCTGCCACCAGGGCTATCAGCAGCCGCTCAATGGCCTGAACGTGATCCGCAACTGGCCCGAGCTTGCCGTCCTCGACGGTGAGCCGGACTACGCCGCGTTCGAATGAGGCGATGCGGGTGACGCGCCATGTCGATATCGGTCCCGGGCGGGTTCGCCCGCCCGGGATCGTCCACGACCCCTACGTCCCTTCGTAGGTCGACTGGAGCCGCGGCCGGGTGTCAGACCCCGTCCGCGGTTTTTCTTTCCCGAATACGGTTTGGGAGGACCGACCGATGAACGACCGACCGCATACCCCCATCCTCGACCGCGTCCGCTACCCGTCCGACCTGCGGCGGCTGACGGACGCCGAGCTTGCACGATGCGCGGACGAGCTGCGCGCCGAGACGATCGACGCCGTCTCCGTCACCGGGGGGCACCTCGGGTCATCGCTCGGAGTGGTCGAGCTGACGGTCGCGATCCACGCGGTCTTCAACACGCCCTACGACAAGCTCGTGTGGGACGTCGGCCACCAGTGCTACCCCCACAAGATCGTCACTGGCCGCCGCGACCGGATCAGAACGCTGCGCCAGAAGGACGGCCTGTCGGGATTCACCAAGCGCGCCGAAAGCGACTACGATCCGTTCGGCGCCGCGCATTCCTCGACCTCGATCTCGGCCGCGCTGGGCTTCACGATGGCGCGCGAGCTGGGCGAGGCGACGGGCGACGCGATCGCCGTCATCGGCGACGGCTCGATCAGCGCTGGCATGGCCTACGAGGCGCTGAACAACGCGGGCGATCTCGGCCGGCGGCTCTTCGTGATCCTCAATGACAACGACATGAGCATCGCGCCCCCCGTCGGAGCCATGTCGCGCTACCTCGCGGGCCTCGGCAAGGGCACGCCGCTGCACACGCTGAAGGACATCGCCGACGGCGTCGCCGCGCACCTGCCGCAACCGCTGCGCCAGGGCGCCGAGCGGGCGCGGGAGCTTGTGACCGGCCATCCGAAGTCCGCGACGCTTTTCGAGCACCTGGGCTTCACCTATGTCGGACCCGTCGACGGGCACGACATGACGCAGCTTCTGGAGGTCCTGCGCGCCGCGAAGGCGCAGGCGACTGGGCCGGTCCTGATCCATGCCGTCACGGTCAAGGGCAAGGGATACGCCCCCGCAGAAGGCGCAGACGACTGCTATCACGGCGTCGCGAAATTCGACGTGAGGACCGGGGAGCAGAAGAAGTCGCTCACGAACGCGCCAAGCTACACCAGCGTCTTCGGAAAGACCCTGACACGCCTTGCAGAGACGGATTCGCGCATCGTGGGCGTCACGGCCGCCATGCCCGGAGGGACTGGCCTGAACGTCCTTCAGAAGGCCATGCCCGGCCGCGTCTTCGATGTCGGCATCGCCGAACAGCACGCCGTCACCTTCTGCGGCGGCCTCGCGGCGGGGGGGCTGAAGCCTTTCTGCGCGATCTATTCCAGCTTTCTGCAGCGCGGGTTCGACCAGATCGTCCACGACGTGGCGCTTCAGAACCTGCCGGTCCGGTTCATGATCGACCGTGCGGGCCTTGTCGGGGCTGACGGGCCCACGCACGCGGGCGCCTTCGACATCGGATATCTCGCGATGCTGCCGAACATGACGGTCATGGCCTGCGCCGACGAGGCCGAGCTGGTGCACATGATGGCCACCTGCGCCGCGCATGACGACGGACCCATCGCGTTGAGGTATCCCCGCGGCGAGGGCGTCGGGATCGAAATGCCCGAACGGGGCGATGTCCTGAAGATCGGCAAGGGCCGCGTCCTGCAGGAAGGGGGCGACGTCGCGATCCTTTCGTTCGGCGCGCATCTGGCGGAAGCCCGCGAGGCGGTGCGCGAACTGGAGGCGAAGGGCCTTTCGGTCACGCTGGCCGACGCGCGCTTCGCGAAACCGCTCGATACCGACCTGATCGACGACCTGATGCGCGGCCATCGCTCGCTGGTCACGGTGGAGCAAGGCGCGATGCTGGGTTTCGGCGGCCTTGTTCTGCATCACCTCGCCGCGACCGGTCAGCTCGACGGGCGCTGCGCGGTGCGCACGATGCACCTGCCCGACCGGTTCATCGACCAGGCAAGCCCCGCCGACATGTATTCCGAGGCCGGGCTGACGGCTGCTGACATCGCGGCGACCGCGCTTCAGGCGATCGGGATCGCGTCACTCTCCGAGAGGGTGCGAGCCTGAGGATGCCGCGCGACGAGAAACGGCGCCCACCGGTCGCCGCTTTCCGTGACGGGGTTTCAGGGTCCGCGGTCAGGCGGCGATGCCGCCGAAGATCGACTGCGCATGATCCCGAAGATATATCTGCAGCCACGGGGTGAAGCCCTGCGGCCGCCGCGCCACTTCCTCCGACAGCGATGCAAGCGGTTGCCAGATCGTATCCATCACTTCCGACGGATCCGGCCTCGGTTCGATGCCGGGCGCGATCTCGCCCACGAAGATGTCCACGACCTCGTGTTCGATAAGCCCGCCGCCCACGTCGGCGCGGTATTCGACCGTGTCGCGGTAGTCGAGGGCGACATCCGCCAGCCCCAGTTCCTCGGACAGCCGCCGCGTCGCACAGTCGAGGGATGCCTCCCCCCAGTGGGGATGCGTGCAGCAGGCGTTCGCCCACAGTCCGGGCGTGTGATACTTGCCCATCGCCCGCCGCTGCAGAAGCACCTCGCCGCCCCGCATCAGAAAGACCGACACGGCCTTGTGGCGGAGGCCGCGCACATGCGCCTCCAGCTTCTCGACCGGCCGAAGCTCTCCCTCGACCCAGGTGGGGATGTCGATGCTCATGTCCGTGTCGCCGCGACCAGTCCAGTCAGGTGGGCAAGGTTCTTCACCCCGATCTTCAGGTGGGCGAGGGGGCGCGCCTTGACCAGTTCCTTGTTCATGTAGGCCTCGAAGGTCAGTCTTTGAACGTCCACGTCGTGACAGAGGCTCACGAAACGCTCGCGCCGCTCGTCGCACTTGTAGTAGGCGTCCTGCATCGCGCCAAGGATCTTGAAGACGGACTTGTGCTCCCGCATGAAGAGTTTGCGCGCAAGCTTCAGGTCCTTGACCTTGCCGCTCTGAAGCTTGGCGGCGGCGGCCGTTGCGGCCACGCGGCCCCCGACCATGGCGTAGTAGATGCCCTCGCCCGAGGAGGGCGCGACCACGCCGGCGGCGTCGCCCGCAAGAACCACGTCACGCCCGTTGTCCCATTCCTCCAGCGGCTTGAGCGGGATGGGCGCGCCTTCGCGGCGGATCGTGGCGCAATCTGCAAGGCCCGACGCCTCGCGCAGGTCGGCGGTCGCCTTCTTCAGGTCCACCTCGCGCACGAAGCTGCCCATGCCGACGCTGGCGGATTTTCCGTGCGGAAACACCCAGCCGTAGAAATCCGGGCTGATGCGCCCGTCATAGATGACGTCGCAGCGATCCGGGTGATAGTCGCCGCGGGGACCGGGGCTTTCGATGATCTCGTGGTAGGCGATGACATAGGGGATCTTGTCGCCGCCCTTCACCTCGGTGCGCGCCACGTTCGACCTTGCGCCGTCGGCGCCGATCACGATCCGTGCGGTCAGCGCGCGTTCCTCGCCGCTTTCCTTGTCGCGGAAATGCACATGCGTCCCGTCCGCGTCCCGCGTGATCCGGGTATAGGTGCCGGTGAACCGTTCGGCGCCGGCCTCGGCGGCGCGGGTGCGCAGGAACTCGTCGAAATGCTCGCGGTCCACCATTCCCACGAAGCCGTTCTCGATCGGGATGTCGACGCGCCGCCCAGTGGGAGAGATCATGCGCGCCGTGGTGATCTTCGCGACGATCTGATCCTCGGGGATGTGGAAGTCGCGGATCAGCCGCGGCGGGATCGCGCCGCCGCAGGGCTTGATCCGTCCGGCCCGGTCCAGAAGGGCGACGGAATGGCCGGACCGTGCGAGATCCTCGGCGGCGGTGGCGCCGGACGGCCCGCCCCCCACGACGACGGCATCGTAGATCATGGTCATTCTCCCGGAACTGCGGCGCCCGCGGGCGACATGGGCGGTCGGCGGTCCATGATGCGGACGGCCATGAAGGCCGAGGCGACATAGAGGATCGCCTCGAGGATGAAGACTGTGCCGAATGCGCCGGGGTCGGACATGACGGCCCGCATCGCATCGGCCAGACCTGCGCCCACAAGGCCGCCGAACCCGGCGGCGATGGCCTGCGCCGCGCCCCACAGCCCCATGCGCGTGCCTTCGCGGGCCTGGCGGCCCTCGCCGGCCAGCGCCATCATGCTGCCGATGGCCGCGACCGCGAACATCCCGTTGAAGAAGCCCATCAGCACCACCGCCGGCACCAGCGGCGCCTCGGGGCCGATCTGGCCGAGGCTGGTGATCAGGACGAGCGCCGCCGCAGATCCGGCGCAGCCCGCGACGACCCATTGCCGCAGCGTGCCGATGCGCAACGCGGTTCCCGCGATGCCCACGACGACCATCCCGAGGAACACGCCGCCGTTCTGCGCCCCCGACAGGGAGGTCGATTGGCCCGGCGTGAAGCCGAAGACGAGGCCCGCATAGGGCTCGAGGATGAGTTCCTGCATGAAGTAGGCGGTCATGCTGAGGAACACGAACAGCGTGAAAAGCCGGGCGCGGGGTTCGGCCCAGACCTCGCGAAGGCCCTCGAGGAAGGGCGCGCCCTCGGTTTCCGGGCGGGCGACGACGCGCCGCTCGATGCCGCGGACCGCGACGCAGGTGACGGCGAAGGCCAGCGCGGTGACGACGCCCACGACCTCCATCAGGCGAAGCGGTGTGTAAGGGTCGAGGAACTGGCCCGAGACGCCGGCCGTCACCGCGATGCCGAAGATCATCATCAGCCAGGTGATCGTCGCGGCCGCCGGTCTGCGCAGCGGTGCCGTCGCCGTCGCCAGAAGCGCCAGAAGCGAGGTTCCCGAAGCGCCAACGCCCACGCCGATCGCCGCATAGGCGAGGATCGAGACGGCAAGCCCGGCCCCGAACCGCGTCTCCATCACGACGACGCCCCATGATGCCGACAGCCCGCCAAGCGCCAGAACCGCCATGCCGCCGACGATCCAGCGCGTTCTGTGCCCGCCCGTGTCGGACCTGTAGCCCCATTGCGGCCGCGTCAGCTGGATGCCGTAATGCAGCGCCACGAGAAAGCCGGGCAGGATGGCCGGTAGCGCAAGCTCCACCACCATCAGCCGGTTCAGCGTCGAGGTCATCAGGACGACGATCGCGCCCAGCGCCATCTGAACGAAGCCGAGGCGGACGATCTGAAGCCAGGAAAGCGTCACGGCCACACCTCCAGCGAGCGGACGGCGAAGGCCGTGACCATCATGCCCGAAACGTAGAGCGTGACACCCACGCCGTTGTACCACGGCGCCTTGGCCTTCGGGTCTCGCAGGAGAACCTTCATCGCGTAAAGCTGCGCGATGAGGGACACCGCGATGGCCAGCCCGTGCCAAGGCCGGTCCCAGACCGCGTAGAGCAGGGCGAAGACGGCGAGTTGCGGGATGGCCATGACGACGCAGGCAAGCCGCGCCGCGCGCTCGGGCCCGAGCGTGACGGGAAGCGAGTTCACGCCCGTCTGGCGATCACCTTCCAGCGCCTTGAAATCGTTGAGTGTCATGATGCCGTGCGCGCCGATGCCGTAAAGGACCGCGACGATGATCACGGGCCACGAGGGCGCCCCTGCCGCAAGCACGGCGGCGCCCGTGAACCACGGCAGGCTTTCGTAGCTGAGCCCGACGAGCCCCGGACCCCAGAGGCCCGAACGCTTCAGCCGCACGGGCTCCGCCGAGTAGGCCCAGGCGGCCGCGATGGCCACCAGCGTCGCGCCGAAGCCCCAGGGCCCCAGCGCAAGGCCCATGACCGCGGCAAGTGCCGACATCGCCAGTGCGATCCAGAGGCCCCAGCGTCCCGGAATGCGCCCCGAGGGGATCGGCCGGTCGGGCTCGTTGATCGCGTCGACGTGACGGTCGCACCAATCGTTGGCCGCCTGGCTCATCCCGCAGACGATGGGGCCTGCGAGGACGATGCCGAGCATCAGGGTGAGCCAGTGACCCGAAGGCGCCACGCCGGCCGAGACCGCACCGCACAGATACGCCCACATCGGCGGAAACCAAGTGATCGGCTTCAGCAGCGCAAGCACGGCCCGGGGTTCGGGGACATGTCTTGCCGTGGATGTGGCGAGGTCGGTCGCAGCGCTCATGAGTGTCAGGATAAGTTGACACTACATGACTCGGCAAGTGTAAAATCTGGTTTACGGATGCAAAAAATCCCTGACCGGCCACGGCCCCGTGCGGCTTCAGTCGCTGCTGTCCATCCGGTTCAGAAGGCCGTACTTGCGCAGCTTGACGTAAAGCGACTGGCGCGAAAGACCGAGCATCTCGGCGGCGGCGACCCGGTTGTTGTTCGTCAGCTCCACCGCCGTCTCGATGCACATCTTCTCGACGACATCCGTGGTCGCCGAAACGATGTCCTTGAGCGGCGCCGAGCCGACAAGGTCCATCACGTTGCGCATGGCATCGTCGGAAATCGGCGCGGGACCCGCAGGGACGGGCATCACCGGCTCGCGGATCACCTCCAGCCGGGAAGTGTCGCGCAGCACGAAGGCGAAGCCACCGGCGCCGGTGCCGTTGATGCGCGTGGCCGACATCTCGACAGTCAGCTGCGAGCCGAATGCCCCCTCGAGGCGGGTCGAGTAAAGCCGCATCTTGCCCTGGCGCGACGCGTTGTCGATCAGGACCTTCAGATCGACGCTTCCGCGCGAGAGGAAGTCCGCGAATGACTTGCCCTTCACGTCGGAAAGCTGTCCCGCGTCGGTCAGGTTCAGGAAGGCTTCGTTCGCGGACCGGATCAGGCCGTGGGCATCCGTGAACACCATCGCGTCCGGCCCGTCGCGGTAGAGCGCGCTCAGCATCCGCGACAGGTCTGCGGCCACCGTTTCCGCCGTCTCGGCGGCTTCGACGCGGCAAAGCAGGATCCTGTCGCCTGCGGCGCGGAAGACCGTTGGGTGGATGACGACATCCTTCCGCGACCGCCGCGCCCTCACCGAGACCTGATCGGACGCCTCGTCGTTCGCGGCGAAGACGAGACCCTCGATGAATTCGCCCCGGCGGCGTCCGTCGAATTCCTGTGTGAAGGCGCTGCCGGTCAGCGTGTCGGCCTCGGTCTCGAGAAGTTCCGCGGCCGTGCTGTTGAGATCGAGGATGCGGCCGGACGACACGTCGACCAGGATCAGCGCATCCCGCGCCGTCTCCATGATCACCCGGTAGCGCGTCTCGAAGTCGCGATGCGTCTCGTAGTCCTTCTCGAGCGCAAGCTGCGCCTTCACAAGCCTGTGCTGGAGTTCGGCGATCGGGCGCAGGTCACGGCCGAGCATCAGGATGATGTCGGGTTTCCCGGTCTTGTGGATCGTGTAGCGGATCGGGAATTCCCAATTCGCGTTGTCGAAATGGTTGACCTCGACGACGTCCACTTTGGCCTTCCTGCCATGGCGGTAGGCGTCGAGCTGCGCCTCCAGCTTCGGCAGGCTGTCCTCGGCCATGAAGTCGCGGATGTTGCGGCCCTTCCAATGATCGAGCCGCCCGAGCGAAGGGTTGAGGGGGTTGGTGACGACCGACTGGACCATGCCGTCCGTGTCCAGCACGATCGCGAGGTCGGCCGCGGTCGTGACGATCTCGTTGAATTGCTCCGGACCGATGGGCGGGGCCGACGGCTGATCCCAGAAGTCTGTTCCGCGCGTGTTCATGACCAATTCTTCCCTGCCGGAGCGCCTCCGCCCCTCCGGCGACAATCAAGGCGCGACATGCGCCAAAGCCCTTTCGTAGCCGCCCAATCCGCAAAGTCCGATGGCCGTCTCCACGTCGTTCGTCACATGGTCGACGCCAGTGAGGGCTTTCAGTTTCGTCTCGCTTTCCAAGATGCTCCCACCCAGCACGATCGGCGTGACCCGCGTGGCCGAAGCCCGGATCGTGTCTACCAATTCCCTTGCCGATGCAAGCTTCCTGCGGCCTGCAACCGAAATTCCGACCATCGAATAGCGTTTCTTGCGCACCGCCTCGGCCAATTGTCCGGGCGACCGGTCGAGCGCGACGTCGACATGAAGTCCCAGCCTGCGGAACTGATCTGCCGCCACGAACGACCCGAGCGTGTGTTCTTCGAACCTCGGCACGACCAGGAGCAGGCGCGGCCGCGCAGACCCGTCGCCGCGGCCCTCCGCAGGGCCCGCGCCATCCTTAAGCCGCAGGGCGCGGACCGCCTCCTGCAGGCGCGCGGACCCGATGGTGACGTCCGCAAAGCTGATCTCGTCCTCCGCCCAGCCCCGCCCGAGGCAGCGGGCCACCTCCGGCACGATGCGGTCAACGATGTCCTCGACGGCGAAACGGTCGCTCCTGAGGCGGCGCAGGATCTCGTGCCGGATCTCGTCGCGCTCCGACAGGAACGCGTCGCACAGGATGCGCATCCGCCCGCCCATGCCGCCCACGCCCGCCGTCTCCAAGCGCGATGCATCGCGGCCAGGAAGCATCGCGGCGGCGGCGATGGCGGCATGAGCCACGACGTCGCCGCTGGCCGCCGCCCGGGTGGCCTCTCTTCCGCCGTTAAGGTCGATGTTCATGCTGGGTCACCGCGTTTTGCCCACGTCTCGCGTCGTTGTGCCGAAAAGCGCAGGATCGTGTGCAATGCGTTTGGACCCAGTCTCGGCCATTCATATCCTGCTGTCAAAGGAAATTGACACACCCCGTCCCAGACCCCAAGTAGCAGCGTTCTCCAGCTTCAGAATTGGTCAGACTGCCCTTGATTTCAAGAGTTTCCGAGAAGATTCGCGTTTATCGCATGGCCGAGATATCCTGCGCCAATAGTGTAAGTTTTGATTGACACTCTGCCGTTTACGGACCAGATTTCTAACACGGACCGGAGGAATCGAACCGTTCATGGCGAGCGACATCCTGACAGAACCGCCGTCAAGGCAGCTTTACACCCCGGAAGAGCGCGCTCGCCGGGACGGAACCGTCTGGACCACGGTCCAGGGCGTTCTCGCGCCGTTGCAGTTCGTCGTGTTCCTCGTGTCGGCCGCTCTTGTGCTGCGCTTCATGGCGACGGGATACGGCTATGATGCAGCCACCGTCTCGATCATCGCGAAGACCGTCATCCTCCTGACGATCATGGTGACGGGCGCGATCTGGGAAAAGGTCGTCTTCGGCCAGTATCTCTTCGCACCGGCCTTCTTCTGGGAAGACGTGTTCAGCTTCGCCGTGATCGCGCTTCACCTCACCTATGTCTGGTCGCTGCTGGCGGGCTGGCCGCACGACCAGCAGATGTGGATCGCGCTTGCCGCCTACGGCGCCTACGTCGTCAACGCGGCGCAGTTCCTGTGGAAGCTGCGCATGGCCCGCCTCGACGCCGAGGGCCGGCCGTGAACCATCCCGCGAACATCAAGCCCGCCACCTGCCGCGACGCGCCCATCCTGAAGGAGCGTGGCCAGCGCGAGGTCTTCTGCGGCCTCACCGGCATCATCTGGCTGCACCGCAAGATGCAGGACGCCTTCTTCCTCGTCGTGGGCTCGCGCACCTGCGCGCATCTCCTGCAATCGGCCGCCGGCGTCATGATCTTCGCCGAGCCGCGCTTCGGAACGGCGATCCTGGAGGAAAGCGATCTCGCCGGCATGGCCGACGCCCATGACGAGCTCGATCGCGAAGTGGGCAGGCTGCTCGCGCGCCGCCCCGACATACGTCAGCTCTTCCTCGTCGGCTCCTGCCCCTCGGAGGTCATAAAGCTCGACCTCGCCCGCGCCGCCGAGCGGCTGACGCAAGCGCACGCGCCCCACGTGCGGGTGCTGAACTATTCCGGCTCGGGCATCGAGACCACGTTCACGCAAGGCGAGGACGCCTGCCTTGCCTCGATGGTCCCCGTACTTCGGCCCACCGAGGAGCGCGAGCTCGTCCTCGTCGGCGCGCTTCCCGACGTGGTCGAGGACCAGGCCGTGTCGCTTCTGTCGAAGATGGGCATCGGTCCGATCCGGGTGCTGCCCGCGCCCCGAACCGCCGAGGCGCCCTGCGTGGGTCCCAACACCGTGTTCGCCTGCCTCCAGCCCTTCCTCGGTGACACCGCTGCCGCTCTCGAACGGCGCGGCGCGCGCATGATCGCGGCGCCGTTCCCCTTCGGCGAAGAGGGCACCACCCACTGGCTCCGCGCCATCGCCGACGAATTCGGCGTCGACGACGAGACGTTCGAAGCGGTCACCGCAGCGCCGCGCGCCCGCGCGCGGACCGCCATCGCCAACGCCTCCGAGGCGCTGAGGGGCAAGACGATCTTCTTCATGCCCGACAGCCAGCTCGAGATCCCGCTGGCCAGGTTCCTCGTTCGCGAATGCGGCATGGAGGCGATCGAGATCGGCCAGCCCTACATCCACAAGGGGCTCGTCGGCGCCGACCTCGACCTCATCCCCGCGGGCCCGACCATTTCCGAGGGTCAGGACGTGGACCTGCAACTCGACCGCGTGCGCGCTGCGCGGCCCGACCTCACCGTCTGCGGCCTGGGCCTCGCCAATCCCCTCGAAGCCGAGGGCCTGACCACCAAGTGGGCGATCGAGCTGGTCTTCACGCCGGTGCATTTCTACGAGCAGGCAGGCGATCTCGCCGGCCTCTTCAGCCGCCCGGTGCGCCGCCGCGAGCTTCTGAAGCTGGAGGCGGCGGAATGACCTGCGTCCTTTATCTTTCCGAAAATACGCATCTCAGGGCTTCGTCATGAAGCTCACCGTCTGGACATACGAGGGCCCGCCGCATGTCGGCGCGATGCGCGTCGCGACCGCGATGAAGGGGCTGCACTACGTTCTGCACGCCCCCCAGGGCGATACCTACGCCGATCTTCTCTTCACCATGATCGAGCGGCGCGACCACCGCCCGCCCGTCACCTACACGACCTTCGAGGGTCGCGATCTGGGCGAGGATACCGCCGGCATCTTCAAGAAGACCTGCCAGGACGCCTACGACCGCTTCAGGCCGCAGGCCCTGATCGTCGGCGCCTCCTGCACGGCCGAACTGATCCAGGACGATCCCGGCGGCCTTGCCGAGACGATGGACATTCCCGTGCCGGTCGTCGCGCTGGAGCTTCCCTCCTATCAGCGCAAGGAGAACTTCGGCACCGACGAGACATTCTACCAGCTGGTCAAGGCGCTTGCCGCCCCGATGGACCGGACGCCCGACGTCACCGCCAACCTCATCGGACCTCTCGCGCTGGGCTTCCGCCATCGCGACGACATCGAGGAGGTGAAGGGCCTGCTCTACGAGATGGGGATCGGGATCAACGTCGTGGCCCCGTTCGACGCGACGCCGCATGACCTCGCGCGGCTCGGCCAGGCCCATGTCAATGTGCTGATGTATCCCGAACATGCCGAGACGGCCGCCCGACACATGGAGCGGACGCTTGGAATTCCCTACACCAGAACGGTCCCGATCGGTGTCGGCGCGACACACGACTTCGTCGCCGAAGTGGCTCGAATCTGCGGTATGGAGCCGAAAAAGGACCTGTCGCGCCTGCGTCAGCCCTGGTGGTCCAGGTCCGTCGACTCGACCTATCTGACCGGTAAGCGCGTGTTCGTGTTCGGCGACGCCACGCATGTTCGCGCCGCCGCCCGCATCGCCCGGGACGAGATGGGCTTCGACGTCGTCGGCCTTGGATGCTACAACCGCGAATTCGCCCGCGGCATCCGCCGGCTTGCCGGGGAGTTCGGCCTCGAGGCGCTGATCACCGACGACTATCTCGAGGTCGAGAAGGCCATCGAGGACGCCGCGCCCGAGATGATCCTCGGCACGCAGATGGAGCGCCACATCGGCAAGCGCCTCGGGATCCCCTGCGCCGTGATCTCCGCCCCCGTCCACGTTCAGGACTTCCCCGCGCGATACTCGCCCCAGATGGGCTGGGAGGGTGCGAACGTCATTTTCGACACCTGGATCCACCCGCTGGTGATGGGCCTCGAGGAGCATCTTCTCGCGATGTTCCGCGAGGATTTCGAGTTTCACGACGACGCGGGAGCCAGCCATCACGGCGGGCACGCCAGGCGGCCGGCCGCCACGCAAGCGGCGGAGGCTGGGGGGCCAGCCCCCCAGACCCCCGGGCGTATTGAAGGAAAGATGAAGGACGAGGCGCCGGAGCCCATGCGCGAGACCGGCGCGGACGTGACCGTCTGGCTGGCAGATGCCGAGCGCGAGTTGAAGAAGATCCCGTTCTTCGTGCGGGGCAAGGCCCGTCGGAACACCGAGAAGTTCGCCGCCGAGCGCGGCGTCACCGAGATCAGCGTCGATACGCTCTACGAGGCGAAGGCCCACTTTGCGAGGTGATGGCGATCATATTCCGGGCTACCGCGTGGTCATCGTCACGCTGGACGCCCATGCGGCGGGCCCCGCCGCGCGCGTCACGGAACGGCTGGCCGGAGAATTCCCGGGCCTGAGCGTGTCCGTCCATGCCGCAGCGGAATGGGCCGAGAACCCGGCCGCCCTGGAAGAGGCGAAGATTGCGGTGCGCCACGGCGATATCGTCATGGCCAATCTCCTGTTCATCGAGGAGCACATCGCCGCGATCCTGCCCGACCTCGAGGCACGGCGCCCGCAGTGCGACGCGATGATCGGCGTGATCTCGGCGAAGGAAGTCGTGCAGCTGACGCGCATGGGCGAGCTTGACATGAGGCGGCCGGCCTCGGGGCCGATGAAGCTGCTGAAGAAGCTGCGCGGCTCGAGGGAGCCTTCGGCCGAGTCCGGTGAGCGGCAGATGAAGATGCTGCGCCGGCTGCCGAAGATCCTGCGCTTCATTCCCGGGAAGGCTCAGGATCTGCGCGCCTGGTTTCTGACGATGCAATACTGGCTGGGCGGGTCGGATGACAACGTCGAGCAGATGGTGCGTTTTCTCGTCGGAAGCTACGGCCGCGACCGGGCGTTCCGGGGCGCGCGCGCCGAGGCGCCGATCGATTATCCCGATGTCGGCCTCTACCATCCCGATCTGCCGGGGCATCGCATCGTGACCGACGTGGGCGATCTGCCGAACCCGGAGAACCCGGTGGCGACGGTCGGTCTTCTGATGATGCGCAGCTACGTTCTTGCATCGGACACGGGCCACTACGACGGCGTCATCCGCAAGATGCAGGCGGCGGGGCTTGCCGTCGTCCCCGCCTTCGCGGGCGGCCTCGACGGACGCCCGGCCATCGAGGCGTATTTCGCTGGCGGCCGCATCGACGCGCTGGTGTCGCTGACCGGCTTCAGCCTGATCGGCGGCCCGGCCTACAACGACAGCGATGCGGCGGTGACGGTCCTGAAGGGGCTGGACGTGCCCTACATCGCGGCGCACCCGATCGAGTTCCAGACCCTTGGCCAATGGGCGTCCTCGCATGGCGGCCTCGGTCCGGTCGAGACGACGATGCTGGTGGCGCTGCCCGAAATCGATGGAGCGACGAACCCGACGGTCTTCGGTGGCCGCCACGGCGTCGAGGGTTGCCAAGGGTGTTCCTACAACTGTCCTCTCGCTTCCGATACCAAGGCGATGGCGCCCTGCCTCGAGCGGATCGACAGCCTTGTCGAGAAGACCCGGCGCCTCGCGCTTCTGCGGCGCAAGGCCAATGCCGAGAAGAAGGTTGGCATCGTCCTGTTCGGCTTCCCGCCCAACGCGGGCGCCGTCGGCACCGCGGCGTACCTCAGCGTCTTCGAGAGTCTTTTCAACACGCTGACCCGCATGAAGGCCGAGGGCTACGAAGTCGAGGTTCCGGCCTCGGTCGACGACCTGCGCCACATGGTCCTGAAGGGCAACGCACGTCAGTACGGGCAGGAGGCCAACGTCGCGGCCCATGTCGATGCCGACACGATCGTGCGCACGACCCCGCCGCTCAAGGCGATCGAGGCCGTGTGGGGACCCGCGCCGGGCAAGATCCAGTCCGACGGGCGCGGCGTGTTCGTGTTGGGCCGGCATTTCGGAAACGTCTTCGTGGGCGTTCAGCCGACCTTCGGATACGAGGGCGATCCGATGCGCCTTCTGTTCGAGAAGGGGTTTGCGCCGACGCACGCGTTCGCCACCTTCTACATGTGGCTGCGCAACACCTACCGGGCCGACGTGCTTCTGCATTTCGGGATGCATGGCGCGCTGGAATTCATGCCGGGCAAGCAGGCCGGCCTTGGCGCGCGGGACTGGCCGGACCGGCTGATCGGCGAAGTGCCGAACGTCTATCTCTACGCCTCCAACAACCCGTCCGAGGCGACGCTCGCCAAGCGCCGTTCGAACGCCGTGACGATCACGCACATGACGCCGCCGCTTGCCTCGGCGGGTCTTTACAAGGGGCTGTCGGAGCTGAAGGACAGCCTGACGCGCTGGCGCGGTTTCGCCCCCGACGCGCCCGAGCGCGGCGAGCTTGCGGCCCTGATCGAGGCCCAGGCCGAGGCGGTGGACCTTGCCGAGCGCGATCCCGACCGTCTGTGGCTGACGCTCCTCGAGACGGAGGACGCGCTGATCCCCGACGGCCTGCATGTCGTCGGCCGGCCGATCGCCGAGACCGAGCTGCAGGAGCACCTGCGCGTCATGGCCCAGACGGACCCCGAGACGCGCGCGCGGATCGAGCATCTGCTGCGGCAGGAGACCGAGCTGACCGGCCTGATGCGGGCGCTTTCGGCCCACTACATCGAGCCGGTGCCGGGTGGCGACCTGATCCGGTCACCCGAGGTTCTGCCCACGGGGCGCAACATCCATGCCTTCGATCCGTTCCGGATGCCCACGGCCTTCGCCCTTCGCGACGGCGCGAAGCAGGCGCAGCGCCTGATCGAGGCTGCGGGCGAGATGCCGCGATCCGTCGCGCTGGTTCTCTGGGGGTCGGACAACATCAAGTCGGATGGCGGGCCGATCAGCCAGGCGCTTGCGCTGATGGGCGCGCGGCCGCGTTTCGACGGCTACGGGCGGCTCTGCGGCGCGGACCTGATCCCGCTGGCGGAGCTCGGTCGCCCACGGATCGACGTCGTGATGACCCTTTCGGGCATCTTCCGGGACCTTTTGCCGTTGCAGACCCGGATGCTGGCCGAAGCTGCCTGGAAGGCCGCGACGGCCGACGAGCCCTCGGAGATGAATTTCGTCCGCGCCCATTCGCTCGACTACGCCGCGAAGATGGGCGTCGGCCTCGACGAGGCGAGCCTGCGCGTCTTCTCGAACGCCGAGGGGGCCTATGGCTCAAACGTGAACGCTCTGGTTGATTCCGGCGCGTGGGGAGAGGAGGACGAGCTGGCCGACGCCTACGAGGCCCGCAAGTCCTTCGCTTATGGCCGTGACGGCAAGGCGCACAAGAACGCCGGCCTTCTGCAATCCGCGCTGAAGGACGTCGATCTCGCCTACCAGAACCTCGAGAGCGTCGAGCTGGGCGTCACCACGGTCGATCATTACTTCGACACGCTCGGCGGCATCTCGCGGGCGGTCAAGCGGGCGAAGGGCGGGCGCGAGGCCCCGGTCTTCATCGGCGACCAGACGCGCGGCGAGGGCAAGGTGCGCACCCTGCAGGAGCAGGTCGCGCTCGAGACCCGCGCGAGAAGCCTGAACCCCAAGTGGTTCGAAGGTCTTCTGAAGCATGGCCACGAGGGCGTTCGCCAGATCGAGGCGCAGGTGACGAACACGCTGGGCTGGTCGGCAACGACCGGCCAGGTGGATCCCTGGATCTACCAGAGACTGTCCGAGACGTTCGTCCTCGACGAGGAAATGCGCCGCCGGATGGCAGAACTGAACCCGCAGGCGTCTGCCCGGATGGCGAACCGCCTGCTCGAAGCATTCGAACGCGATTACTGGCAACCCGACGAGGCGACGCTCGCCGCGCTTCAGGCCGGTGCGGACGAACTGGAGGACACGCTCGAGGGTCTGACCCCGGGCATGGCCGCCGAATAGGAGAGGACCAAGCAGATGCTGGACGAGAGAAACCCGCCCGCCGCCCGTGCCGCCGACCGCGAGGCCGACGGATTGCGCAAGCGCGGCCTCGGCGCGCCGCCCGTGCTGAAGAAGGGCGAGGACGGCGAGGGTTCGCTCCAGGTGCATCTCGACCCGTCGATGAAGATCGAGGGCGCGCAGGTCTTCGCGGTCTACGGCAAGGGGGGCATCGGCAAGTCGACGACCTCGTCGAACCTGTCGGCGGCGTTCTCGAAGCTGGGCAAGAAGGTCCTGCAGATCGGCTGCGACCCCAAGCATGATTCGACCTTCACGCTGACGGGCCACCTGCAGCCCACGGTGATCGACATCCTGAAGGACGTCGATTTCCACGCCGAGGAGCTGCGCCCCGAGGACTTCGTGACCACGGGCTACAACGGCGTCATGTGCATCGAGGCGGGCGGCCCGCCCGCCGGAACGGGCTGCGGCGGGTATGTCGTGGGCCAGACCGTGAAGCTTCTGAAGCAGCATCACCTGCTCGAGGATACCGACATCGTCATCTTCGACGTGCTCGGCGATGTCGTCTGCGGCGGGTTCGCGGCACCTTTGCAGCACGCCGACCGCGCGGTCATCGTGACGGCCAACGACTTCGACTCGATCTACGCGATGAACCGCATCATCGCCGCCGTTCAGGCGAAGTCGAAGAACTACAACGTCCGTCTCGCGGGATGCGTCGCCAACCGCTCGAAGGATACCGACGAGGTCGACCGCTACTGCGACACCGTGGGCTTCAGGCGTATCGCGCACATGCCCGATGTCGACGCCATCCGCCGCTCGCGCCTGAAGAAGAAGACGCTGTTCGAGATGCCCGACGACGAGGACATCGTGCAGTGCCGCGCGGAATACATCCGCCTCGCCGAGGCGCTTTATGCGGGCACCGACCCGCTTGCGCCCGCGCCGCTGGAAGACCGGCACATCTTTGAACTGCTGGGCTTCGATTGATGGTGGGAACCCCCACATACGGCGCCACGCGCGACAGGGTCGAGGAATACTTCGACCGCACCGCCACCACGACCTGGGAGCGGCTGACCTCGGACGCGCCGGTGTCCGGCATCCGCCAGACGGTGCGCGAAGGGCGTGACCGGATGCGCGCGATCATGCTGTCGCGGCTGGACGAGGACCTGAGCGGCACGCGCGTTCTGGACGCGGGCTGCGGCACGGGCGCGATGACCGAGGAGCTGGCGCGGCGCGGGGCCGACGTGGTCGCGGTCGACATTTCCCCGCAACTGGTGGGCATCGCGCGGCGGCGCGTCCCCGAGGCGCTTCAGCACCGGGTCGATTTCCGCTCGGGCGACATGCTTTCGGCCGATCTGGGACGCTTCGATCATGTCGTGGCGATGGATTCGATGATCTACTACGAGGCGGACGACCTGGGGCGCGCGATCGCGAACCTTGCCCGGCGCGTGTCGGGCTCGATCGTCTTCACCGTCGCGCCGCGCACGCCGTTCCTGATGACCTTCTTCACGGTCGGCAAGCTCTTCCCGCGTTCCGACCGTTCGCCGACGATGATCCCCCACGCGCCCCGCGACGTGGCCCGCAAGACGGCCCTGAACGGCGCAGCGGGTTCGGTCGCCGAGATCGGCCGGGTGTCCCGCGGCTTCTACATCTCAACCTGTCTGGAGTATCGCGCATGAGCGTGCTCAAGCGGCTATCGATCAAGTATCTCCCCTTCGCGGATGCCGCGAGCGACGAGCTTCCGCTTGGGCAGCTTCTGCGTCTCAGCCTGTTCCAGGTCTCGGTCGGCATGGCCGCCGTGATGCTTCTGGGCACGCTCAACCGGGTGATGATCGTCGAGCTGCAGGTGCCCGCGTTCCTTGTCGCGATGATGGTGGCCCTTCCTGTCCTGATCGCGCCGTTCCGCGCGCTCCTCGGGTTCAAGTCGGATACCTACAAGTCCGCCATCGGCTGGAAGCGCATACCCTACCTGTGGTTCGGCACGCTCTGGCAGTTCGGCGGCCTCGCGATCATGCCCGCCGCGCTTCTGGTGCTGGGCGGCGACGTCACGCGGGTGCATTACGAAATCCCCTATGCGGGCGAGCTTCTGGCAGGGATCGCCTTCCTCATGACAGGTCTCGGGATGCACATGACGCAGACCGCAGGCCTCGCGCTGGCCGCCGACCGCGCGACGGACGAGACGCGTCCCAGGGTGGTCGCGCTTCTTTATGTCATGTTCCTCCTTGGCATGGGCGGCTCGGCCATCGTGATCGGCTGGCTCCTGCGCGAGTTCACGGCGATCGAGCTGATACAGGTCGTGCAGGGCACGGCCGTTCTGACCGTGATCCTGAACGTCGTCGCGCTCTGGAAACAGGAGCGGGTGCGCCCGATGACCAGGGCCGAACGCGAAGAGGCAAGCCCCAGCTTCCGCGACGCATGGGCCGACTACGCCAGTGGCGGCAGCGCCGGGCGGCTTCTGGTGGTCGTGTTCCTCGGGACGATGGCCTTCAACATGCAGGACGTGCTGCTCGAACCCTATGGCGGCGAGATCCTCGGCCTGTCGGTTTCGGCGACCACACTTCTGACCGCGACCTGGGCCTCGGGCGCGCTGGTCGGCTTTGCCATGGCCGCGCGCTGGCTCGGCTCGGGGATGAACCCCTACCGCATGGCCGGGCGCGGCATCCTCGCCGGCCTCGCGGCGTTCTCGGCGGTGATCTTCTCGAATCCGTGGTCCTCGTCCGAGCTGTTCTTCACCGGAGCCTGCCTGATCGGCTTCGGCGGTGGCCTGTTCTCGGTCGCTACGCTGACGGCGGCCATGACCATGCCCGCGGCCGGCAAGGCGGGCCGGGGCTTGGCGCTGGGCGCATGGGGCGCGGCGCAGGCGACGGCCGCCGGCATCTCCACCGCCATCGGCGGCGGGCTGCGCGATGTCGTGAACGGCATGGCCACGACCGGCCAGCTCGGCGAGGCTCTGGCCAACCCCGCGACCGGCTACTCGGTCGTCTACCACGTCGAGATTCTGCTTCTTTTCATAACGCTGGTGGCCCTCGGGCCGCTGGTGCGAACCGCAACGACCAAACGCGACAGGATGACGGGCAGATTCGGGCTCGCCGACCTGCCTACCTGACCCGCCGGAACGAAAGGATACCAAATGGTAAACGCATTCTTCGGGAACTTCGATCTCGCCAGCCTTTCGATCTGGCTGTTCTGGATCTTCTTCGCGCTGCTGATCTACTACCTGCAGACCGAGAACATGCGGGAAGGCTACCCGCTTGAAAACGAGGACGGAACGGCCTCGGCCAACCAGGGGCCCTTCCCGGTTCCGAACCCCAAGACCTTCGTGCTGCCGCACGGGCGCGGCGAGGTCACCGTTCCCTCGGCCGAGACCGAGGCGGCGCACCGTCGCGAGAATCTCGCCATGGAGAAGGTCGCGTGGGCCGCGGGCAACGGCTATCCCTACGAGCCGACGGGCGATCCGCTGGCCGACGGCATCGGTCCGGGCGCATGGACACCGCGCGCCGACGTGCCCGAGCTTGACGGCCACGGCCATCCCAAGATCGTGCCGATGGGCCAGACCGAAGCCTACCGCGTGAGCGCCGGCCGCGATCCTCGAGGTCTTCCGGTGATCGCCGGCGACAACGAAGTCGTGGGCACGATCTCGGACATGTGGGTCGACGCGCCGGAACAGCTGGTGCGCTACCTCGAGATCGAACTCGACGCCGAGCATGGCGGCGGCACGCGACTCGTCCCGATCCACTTCGTGCGAATCCTGTCGAACCGCGTCCGCATCTTCGCGATCTTCGGCAAGCACTTCGCCGGCGTCCCGGTGACGAAGTCGCCCAACCAGATCACCAAGCTCGAGGAAGAGAAAATCTCCGCCTACTACGGCGGCGGCATCCTCTACGCCTCGGCCGACCGCGTCGAGCCGCTGCTCTGAGCAGCGGTCCGAGACGACCGAAGGAGGACTGACCGATGCACGACCACGACGACTTTCAGACCGAGCCCGTCCGTGGACTTCCCGAGAACCTGCCGGAGGGTGAGCACATCCTCTGGCAGGGACACCCCGACTGGTGGGCCCTGACCCGTGAGGCGCTGAGCTTCTGGTGGGTCGCAGGCTACTTCGTATTCCTGTTCGCGTGGCGCACGACCGGCGGCGCTGCGACCGAGACCTGGACCCAAAGCGCGACGGCGGCCTCGTTCTTCCTCGTGCTGGGCGGCATCGTCTGCGCGCTCCTGCTCGCGATCGGCGTGATCCAGGCCAAGGCGACCGTCTACACGATCACCAATCGCCGGGTGGCGATGCGCATCGGCGCCGCGCTGACCATGACGCTGAACCTTCCGTTCCGCCGGATCCGCAACGCGACCCTGTCGCGGCGCGGGAACGGCACCGGCACGATCGCGCTGGAGATGGACAACGACGACGGCAAGGTGCGGCTGTCCTACATCCTGACGTGGCCGCATGTCCGCCCGTGGCGCCTGAAGCATCCGGAACCGGCCCTGCGCTGCATCCGGGACGCCGAGACCGTCGCAAAGCTGTTCGCCGAGGCCGCCGAGACGGCCGTCGCCGAACCGGTGATCGAACGGGTTCCGACGGCGCAGCCGGTCGCGGCCGAATAGGGAGGAGACCGGACATGCCCCTTACCCATGCCGAACGGAAACTGGTCAAGCGCGACAAGGAGATGGTGCCGACCATCCTGGTGCGGGCGATGTTTGTCCTGTGCCTGTGCGTCCTGATCATCGTCACCTACGCGCGGATCACGGACCGTCCGCTCGCCGCCATGCCGCCCTCGCTGGAGGAGGCGCCCGTCGTCCAGGAGCGGATGATCCGCATCTTCGGTCAGATGGACGGCTCTGCCCGCGTGCTCGACGTGGACGGAAACCTTGTGGCCGACTTCTCGCCGGAGGAAGGTGGATTCGTCGCCGGCATCCATCGCGTGCTGGAACGCGAACGTGGGGCAGTTGGCCTCGATGCATCCGAGCCCATCCGGCTGGTGCGCTTTTCAGACGGGCGCATCGGGCTTCGGGATGACCACACCGATTTCCGGGCCGAACTCTTCGGCTTCGGGGCGGACAACGAGGCGGCCTTCGCCCGCCTTCTGGAGGAATGACCGATGGGATGGATCACGAAAGAGCGCGAGACCGCGCCGTGCGAGGTGGAGGTAAGCCACCGCTTCGACAGCCTGCACGCGCACGTAAAGTTCCTGAACGGCGCAACGATCAACCCCGGTGACGAGGTGCTCGTCCACGGCGCGCCCGTGATGGCGCCCTACGGCGAGGTTGTCCGCGAGGAGCGGACGGCCACGATCACGCGGGCCTCGAAGCTGGAGCAGATGTGGACGCGCGCCACGGGCGACTTCGAGTTCATGGAGCTTTGCGAATTCAGCTTCTCCGAGGAGGTTTCGGTATGAAGGACCAGCTCAGCCATTCGGCCGACGCCGCCACCGTCGAAGAGGCGCTTGCGGCATCCAACCACCAGCCGGTCGTCGACAGCGAGGGCGCGACCGCGCTCGCCATGCAGAACACGCTTCTGACGCCGCGCTTCTACACCACCGACTTCGACGAGATGGACGCGATCGACGTCTCCAGCGTGCGCGAGGACTGGGACACCCTCATCGCGCAGATGAAAGCTGACCCCAACAGGGGCCACTTCAAGAAGAACGAGGACTGGGACCACATCGACTGGGAGAACATGGAACCCCGTCTGAAACGGGAATTCATCGACTTCCTCGTGTCGTCCTGCACCGCCGAGTTCTCGGGCTGCGTCCTCTACAAGGAGATGAAGCGGCGCGGCAACAACGAGGACATCGTCACGCTGTTCCAGCTGATGGCGCGGGACGAGGCCCGGCACGCGGGCTTCATCAACGACGCGCTGCGCGAGGCGGGGATCGCGGTGAACCTCGGCTTCCTTACTCAGAAGAAGAAGTACACCTACTTCCGGCCCAAGTTCATCTACTACGCGACCTACCTCAGCGAAAAGATCGGCTACGCGCGCTACATCACGATCTACCGTCACCTCGAGGCGAACCCCGAGCACCGATTCCACCCGATCTTCAAGTGGTTCCGCGAGTGGTGCAACGACGAGTTCAGCCACGGCGAGGCCTTCGCGCTTCTCATGAAGACCGACCCCAAGCTGACGTCGGGCGTCAACGTGTGGTGGATCAAGTTCTTCCTGACCGCGGTCTATTCGACGATGTATGTCCGCGACCACCAGCGTCCCGCCTTCCATGAGGCGCTGGGCGTCGATCCCGACTGGTATGCGCACGAGGTCTTCACCAAGACCTCCGAGGTCTCGAAGCAGGTGTTCCCGATCACCCTCGATATCGAGCATCCTCGCTGGGACAAGGGTCTGAAGGCGCTGCAGAGGGCGAATGCCGACCTCGCCGAGGCCAAGAAGTCCGGCAACGTCTTCAAGCGGGTCGGCGCCATGACACGCGCGGCGGCGGCCTTCGTGTCGCTCTACACGATCCCCGCGGTCAGGCACCGGGTTCCCGCCTCCACCCGGCTGGAGCCCGCCTACTGATGATGACCTCCCCCTGGATCGCGGCGCTTCTGGCGCTTTTCCTCTGGTGGTTCTCCACCGGGGCGATCCTGCTGACAGTCCGGCGGGCCGACAGGGAAGGGGCCAAGGCGCGGCTATGGGCCGTGCTCTGGAACCTGCCCTTCCTCGTCATCGGCGGCGTGGGCTTCATCGACACCGTGAACAACGACACGGTGGCGGGCGTCTACGTCGCCTTCCTGTCGGCGCTCGCGCTCTGGGGGTGGATAGAACTGGCGTTCCTGACCGGGGTCATCACCGGCCCGGTGCGCCAGCCCCTTAAGGACGGCGTTCCCGAATGGGAGCGGTTCATCCGCGCGTGGGGCACCATCGCCTATCACGAGATGCTGCTGGCCTTCACGCTGATCGGGATGGTGCTGCTCAGCTATGGCGCCGAGAACCAGTTCGGAACCTGGACCTTCACCGTTCTCTTCCTCGCCCGGATCAGCGCCAAGCTGAACCTGTATCTCGGGGTGCGTAAGATCAACGTGGAGTTCATTCCCGACCACCTCGCGCATCTTCCGAGCCATTTCCGCATCGCGCGGATGAACTGGCTCTTTCCGATCTCGATCACCGCGCTCAGCGTCGCCTCCGCCTTCTGGCTCGGCCACGTCTTTGCCTCGGACGCGCCGGCCCATGCCGTCGGCTATGCCCTTCTGGGCGCGCTTACCGCGCTCGCCCTGCTGGAGCACTGGTTCATGGTGCTCCCTCTCCCGGACGAAAGACTGTGGCGCTGGATGCTGCCCGAACGTCCCAGCCCCAACCAAGCGATACTGCCAAGCGAGGATGCCCGATGAACTTCGACAAGCTGTTCCAGTCCCAGCTCGATCAACTCAAGCAGGAGGGGAACTATCGCGTCTTCGCCGAGCTTCAGCGCAGCTGCGGGACGTTCCCGAGGGTCCGCAACCACTCCGACGGACAGGACGAGGTCACGGTCTGGTGCTCGAACGACTATCTCGGGATGGGGCAGCACCCAGACGTCATCGCGGCGATGATGCAGACGGTGAAGGAATGCGGCGCCGGCGCTGGCGGCACGCGCAACATCTCGGGCAACGCCTATCACCACAAGCGGCTGGAAGAGGAACTGGCGGATCTTCATGGCAAGGAGGCGGCGCTTCTGTTCACGTCGGGCTACGTGTCGAACTGGGCGTCGCTTTCGACACTCGGCTCGCGCCTTCCGAACGCCGTCATCCTCTCTGACGAGTTGAACCACGCCTCGATGATCGAGGGCATTCGCCACGCCAAGTGCGACAAGCGGATCTGGAAGCACAACGATCCCGAGGACCTCGATCGCAAGCTCGCGGCGCTTCCGGCGAACGCCACCAAGATCGTCGCCTTCGAATCGGTCTACTCGATGGACGGCGACATCGCCCCCATCGCCGAGATCCTCGACGTCTGCGAGAAGCACGGCGCGATGTCCTATATCGACGAGGTTCACGCCGTCGGCATGTACGGACCGCGCGGCGGCGGCGTGGCCGAGCGCGAGGGGCTGATGGACCGGATCACGCTGATCGAGGGCACTCTGGGCAAGGCCTTCGGCTGCGTCGGCGGCTACGTCACGGGCTCGCACGCGCTGGTGGACTTCATCCGCAGCTTCGCCTCGGGCTTCATCTTCACCACTGCCCTGCCACCGGCCGTCGCGGCGGCTGCCACGGCGTCGATCCGCCACCTCAAGGTGTCGAGCTACGAGCGCGACATGCAGAAGCGGCAGGTCGCGCGGCTGCGGGCCCGACTGGAGGCCGAGGGCATCCCGCACGAGCGAAACCCGTCTCACATCATTCCGGTGATGGTGAAGGATCCGGTGAAGTGCAAGATGCTGAGCGACATCCTGATGGAGCAGTTCGGCATCTACGTTCAGCCGATCAACTACCCCACGGTGCCAAAGGGAACCGAGCGCCTGCGCTTCACGCCCGGCCCCCTGCACACCGACGAGGACATCGAATATCTCGTGATGGCGCTCAAGACGCTTTGGAAGCAGTGCGCCATCGCCCATGCCGTGGCCTGACCGGCGGTTCCCCTCTCGGTAAAATAAAAAGGGGTGGACCCCAACACGCGCGCCCTATTTAACTCGGGCAGAGTTTCAGAAGGGAGACCACCCATGAAGAGCAAGTTTGTTCTCGCCGCAGCGGCAACGCTCCTGTCGGGCGCCATGGCCTATGCCCAGGACATCGAGACGACCGGAGATCCGGCCGCCGGTGAAGCAGCGTTCCGTCAGTGCGCAGCGTGCCACAACGTGGTCAACGAGGCCGGTGACGTCCTCGCGGGCCGTCCCAACATGCGCACCGGCCCGAACCTTTACGGGCAGATGGGCAACACCTTCGGTGAAGACGAGGAGTTCCGCTGGTCGCCGGGGCTGCAGGCCCTGAACGAACAGGGCGTTCAGCTCACCGAAGAGAACTTCGTCGCCTACATCCAGGACCCGACCGGGTTCATCCGCGAGGCGACGGGCGACGACTCGCTCCGTGGCGCGATGGCGGCACAGCGTCTGCGCGGCGACACCGCCGGCGCGGACCTCTACGCCTACCTCGTGTCGCTCGCCGAGTAAGGCGCAGCGAGCGGAATGACGCGAAGGGGCAGGTGCAGCGGCGCCTGCCCCTTTTTCGTGACTACTCGGCGGCTGCGGCCGCGGGTGGTTTCAGGAAGCCGATGATCTCCGCCGCGACACGGTCCGGCGCCTCCTCCTGCGCGAGATGGCCCACGCCATCCAGAATCTTCAGCGCGGCGTTCGGCATCGCCCGCGCCGCCCTTTCCGCAACGTCCGGCCGCACGGCCTGATCCCGCTGGCCGTGCAGGAACAGGGTGCGGGTGCCGATCCGTGGCAGCGCCGCGTTCAGCTCCTTCAGCGACCATTGCGCCATCATGGCGAGCGTCCCCTCGACATGCTCGCGCCGTGCGATCAGCCGCGTGTAGACCGACAGCGCATCGTCATCGAGTTCGGTTCCCGTGCCGCCCACGATGCTGCGCACCTGCGCGGCCGAGCTTCCGCGGCTGACGAAAAGGCCGCTGAACGGGTTCATGGCAAGAAGGCGCGCCATCATCGGAAAGAGAACCCCGGCGGGTCCCTTGAAGTCCTCGAGCGCCCCGTTGACGACGATCACGCTGTCGATGGGAAATGCGCCCTGCCGCGCCAGTTCCAGCGCCACCGCGCCACCGGCCGAATGGCCGACGACCACCCGAGGCTCGGCCCCGAGATGCTCGACCAGCGCCGCGACGTCCCGTGCCACCTGCGGCAGCCCGGACCGGCCGCGCGGGCTACGGGTGAACCCGTGGCCCGGAAGATCGGGCGCGATCAGCCGGTATCGGCCGTCCAGCCGCGACATCAGCCGATGCCAGCTATGGGCCGATGCGCCAGCACCGTGTAGCAGCAGCATGTCAGAACCTTGACCGGTGACCTGGACGTGCCAGCGGTGCGGCGCGACCGGAACGATGCGGCTGGCCGACCGAAGCGGCCAGTCCTCCGGGGGCAGGCCGGGGGTCAAACGGCCTCCAGCGCGGTTTCCACGGCCCTCGAGACGGCGCGCGCGTCGGCGCGCGGCAGCGGCAGGTATGGCACGCGCATCTCCTGCGCCAGCGCGTCGAGCGAGCGGGTCGGACGCAGCCCGGTGTCGATGACCAGCCCCGTCAGCCGTCTCGCCCGGATCGCGCGCGCCATCAGCGTCGCGTCCTCCGCCGCCTGCACCCGGTTCGCGGTGCCCGAAAGGTCCACGTTCGCGCGTCCGTCGGTCAGCAGCGCGATCGACGGCGTCATGCCCTTGCCTTCGGCGAAGGTGGCAAGTTCCAGCGCGGCTTTCAGCCCTGCGGCCAGCGGCGTGCCGCCCCCGCCCGGCAGTTGTCCCAGCCGCCGTTTCGTCTGCACCAGCGACCGCGTTGGCGGAAGCAGGACGTCGGCGCCGTCGCCACGGAACGCAACCAGCGCCACGTGATCCCGGCGCGAATAGGCTTCGGCCAGCAGAAGCTCGATCGCGCCCTTCGCCTCGGCCAGCCGCGCCAGCGCGGCGGACCCCGAGGCGTCGACCACGAAGATGATCGCGCGGTCCGAGCGTTCCTCGAATTGGCGCACACTGATGTCGGACATCCGCACGTGAAGCCCGTCCTCCCGTCCCGTGGTCTTGCGGCGGATCGGCTGCCACGGCGCGGCGGCGCGCAGCGTGGCCACGAGGTCGATGCGGGCGTCCCCGCCAAGCCGGCCGGCGCGCGAGGGCAGGGGCCGGCCGCGCCGGTTGCCCTTCTTCGTCGCGCCGGACCCGGTGGCGGCGGCGTTGCGCGCGGCGCGCCCGGCCTCCATCCGTGCAAGAAGGTGCGGCGGCAGCATCGCGCGCGCGGCCTCGATCAGCACCTCGGCGGGGATGGGCGGGGTGTCCTGCTCATCTCCCGGGTCCGCGTCGTCATGTGTCGCCTTATCGTCCTCGGGCGGCGCCTCGGGCTCCGGTTCGCCGGACACGGGATCGTCCGGGATCCGCGTCGCGCGGGGGGCAAGCACAAGCTCGACCGCGGTCAGAAGATCCGGCTCGTCCACTTGGGTCTCGCCCGACAGGGCCGCGCTGGCGCGCGCGACGGCCAGCGCCTGAAGCGGCGCGCGCAGGGACAGGATACCGAGCCGTGCGGCGACCTGCGCAAGATCGGAAATCGTGGCCTCAGTCACCGTGACATGCGGCAGGAGCCGACGGGCCTCGACGATGGCGTCAGTGTCGAGAGCCAGCGCCGTTGCGTCGGACAGCGCAAGGTCCGACAGGTCGAGATGAAGGGCGAGGCGGTCTGCGAGGCTTTCGGGAATGCGCTCCTCGGGGCCCGCGCCCTCGTCGAGCGCCACGAGGGAAAGTCCGCGCCTCTCGTCGAGCGCACGGGCGAGGCGCGCGGCGAGGCCCGCCTTCGCGCGTTCGGCCATCGGCAGGACAAGGACGCCCGGCCGTTCCAGAAGACCCGCCGTCCGCGTCACGGTCCCCGCACCCAGTGTCGCGGCAAGGTCGATGCCGCCGAAAAGCGCCTCGTCGCCGATGTTGGGGTGCAGCCGCGACACGCGCTTGCCCCTGACCGCAAGCTCCAGTCCCGACATGAAGCGGTCGCGCACCGGCCCGACACGGGCCCGAAGCCAGATGCCGCCAATCGCCGCGGGATCGAGCGAGAAGCAGGCGAGGGCAAGGTTTGCCCGTTGCCAGAGCTCCTCGCCGTCGCTCACGCCAGAACCTCCTCGACGGTGCGGGTGACGCGCGTGGTCGTGCCGGCGTCGTCCAGCGGATCGCGGCGCAGGCGGTGCCGCAGCGACGAGGCGGCGACGCGGCGCAGATGCCCGCGCGTGACCGAGGGCTCGTCCTCGAAGGCGGCCAGCGCGCGCGCGGCGCGCAGCAGCGTCAGCTCTCCGCGAAGCCCGTCGGACCCCAGCGCGACGCACAACTCGGCGCAATCGCGCAGGATGGCGTCATCGGCGTCCACATGGGCCAGCGCGGCGCGCGCCGTCAGGATGCGCGCCCGAAGTTCCATGTCCCGCGCGCGCCATTCGGTCATGAAGCCGTCGCGGTCCCGGTCGAAGGCGTCGCGGCGGCGGATGACCTCGACCCGCACCTCGATGTCGCGCGGGCTCTGAACCTCGACGGACAGTCCGAAGCGGTCCAGAAGCTGGGGCCGCAGTTCGCCCTCCTCGGGGTTGCCCGAGCCGACCAGAACGAAGCGCGCGGCATGGCGGATCGACAGGCCCTCGCGCTCGACGACGTTCTGGCCCGACTGCGCGACGTCCAGAAGCAGATCGACGAGGTGATCCTCGAGCAGGTTGACCTCGTCGATGTAGAGATAGCCGCGATTGGCCCGCGCAAGCAGCCCGGGCTCGAACGCCTTCTCGCCCTTCGACAGCGCCTTCTCGATGTCGAGCGCACCGACAACGCGGTCCTCGGTGGCGCCAAGCGGCAGGTCGATGACGGGCGTCGGCTTCTCGACGATGGCATGGTCGTGGACCTGCGCCCAGTCGGGCACATCGGCCTCGGCGGCCGAGTTGACCGGGCAGCCTGCGACGGCCTTTATCGGTGGCAGCAGCGCGGCGAGCCCGCGCACGGCGGTCGATTTGCCCGTGCCCCGGTCGCCGAACACCAGAACTCCGCCGATGCCCGGGTCGATCGCGGTCAGGATCATCGCCAGCTTCATGTCGTCCTGGCCGACGATGGCGGAGAACGGGAAGGCCCCGTTTGCGGAAAGGTCGGTCATTCGGCGGCTACCTCGATGGGATCTGGGGTCTTGCTTTCGGGGCGGTGCGTCAGGTCGGGCTCGGCGCCGTCCCAGGTTCCTTCCACCGCATCCAACCGAAAGCGGGCATAGAGTTCCTCGCGAAACCAGCCGCCCTCGCGGACGGCCCTGATCGCGCGGTCGTGGGGGCCGTCCGCGCGCGCGAACCGGGCCATTGTTGCGGTGTCCGGCCAGACGGAGAACGTCACCTGCTGCATCCAGGGCACCTCGCCGATGCCGATCTTGAACATCACGTTCGGGTCGCGCCCGATGGCGTCCGAGACGCCGGGCTCGTGTTTCCAGAACTTCAGCGCGGCGGAGGGCTTCACCGTCGCCCGCGTCAGCGCGGCCACGGGACCGTTCAGCGCGATGTCGGCGGGCGTGAAGGGCTCGGCCCCGGCCCATCTGCCGCGCGCGCTTGCGGGCGTCAGGAAGATCGTCAGCACCTCGCCGGCACGGGCGCGGTAACGGCGGAACACGGGAGTGCCGAACATCGCCCGGCGGGCCGCGTCATGATCGGGCCAGGTGGCGAGGATCGCGTAGACGGCGGTATTGGGAATGGGCGTGAAGCCCTCGCCCGTGCCCGAGCCGCAGAGCTTGAAGGTCTGCAGGTCCCGCACGGCGCCAAGCGCGAATCGTGCGGTCGCCATCTGTGAAAAGGCCCACAGGCGCGAGGACAGAGAGCCGAAACGAAACAGGCTCAGGGTGACGGATTGCATGGCCGGTCTCTCCATGTGTCAACTTATCCTTACATACTTCGCTCTTCGGGAAAAGGGACTTCCTGTCGCGTTTTTCTTGGCAAGCCCGGATGCTTTGCCGTAATGTCAAGGAAACTAGACAGTACTGGACAAGCCATGAACGACCAGTCCCCCCAGCCCGGTCCGTCGCGCGCGGTCGTCATCGGCGCGGGTCTAGGCGGCCTGTCCGCCGCGATGCGCCTTGGGGCGAAGGGATACGCGGTGACGTTGCTCGACCGGCTGGACCGTCCCGGCGGGCGCGGCTCGTCGATCACGCGCGACGGCCACCGATTCGACCTTGGCCCGACCATCGTCACCGTGCCGCAGGTGTTTCGCCAGCTCTGGGCGGAGTGCGGGCGCGACTTCGAGGCCGAGGTCGATCTCAGGCCCGTCGATCCCTACTACGAGATCCGCTGGCGCGACGGGTCCACCTTCACCGTCCGTCAGGACGAGGAGGCGATGATCGACGAGGTGCGCCGCCTTTCGCCGCGCGACGTCTCAGGATACCGGACGTTCCTGAAGGACAGCGAGGCGCGCTACCGCTTCGGCTTCGAGGGTCTCGGCCGCCGGCCGATGAACAAGCTCGGGGACCTGCTGCGCGAATTGCCCGGCTTCGTGAAACTGCGCGCTGACCGGTCGGTCTATGCGCACGCCAAGGCGCGCGTTCGCGACCCGAGGCTTCGCATGGCGCTGAGCTTCCATCCGCTGTTCATCGGCGGCGACCCCGCGCACGTCACGTCGATGTATATCCTCGTCAGTCACCTCGAAAAGGAATTCGGCGTCCATTACGCGATGGGCGGCGTGCAGGCGATGGCCGACGCGATGGTGCGCGTGATCGAGGATCAGGCCGGAAATGTGCGGCAGGGGGCCGAGGTCGACGAGATCCTGACGGCGGGCGGCCGCGCGACCGGTGTCCGGCTGAAGGGCGGCGAGGAAGTGCGCGCCGACGTGGTGGTGTCGAACGCAGACCCGGGCCACACCTATTCCCACCTTCTGCGCAACACGTCCCGCAAGCGCTGGACGGATCGGCGGCTGGACCGCTCGCGCTGGTCGATGGGCCTTTTCGTCTGGTATTTCGGGACGCGCGGCACGAAGGGCAAATGGACCGACGTGGGCCACCACACCATCCTGAACGGGCCGCGCTACACCGGGCTTCTGCACGACATATTCATGCGCAAGCACCTTGCCGGCGACATGTCGGTCTACCTGCACCGGCCGTCCGTCACCGACCCGACCGTTGCGCCCGAAGGGGACGATACCTTCTACGCCCTCTCGCCGGTGCCGAACCTTCACGGGACCGACGCCGTGGACTGGGCCGACATGAGCGAGACCTACAGGCGCAACCTCGCCAAGGTTCTGGACGAGCATCTGATCCCCGGGTTCGAGGCCCATCTCTCGGCCAGCGAGGTCTTCACGCCCGAGACCTTCCAGAGCCGCTATCTCAGCCCCCACGGCGCCGGTTTCAGCCTCGAGCCGCGCATTTTCCAAAGCGCGTGGTTCCGGCCGCACAATATCTCGGAAGAGGTCGAGAACCTCTTTCTCGTCGGCGCGGGAACACATCCCGGCGCGGGCATCCCCTCGGTGGTGACCTCGTCCGAGGTCCTGACGCAACTGGTGCCGGACGCGGCGCGCCCGGTGGTGAAGGACGTGAGGCTTGCAGCGGAATGATGGACACGAGGGATCTCGAGCATTGCCGTGACGCGATCCGGGAAGGATCGTATTCGTTTCACGCGGCGTCCCGGCTTCTGCCGGCCCGCGTGCGCGACCCTGCGCTGGCGCTTTATGCGTTCTGCCGCGTGGCCGACGACGAGGTCGATCTGGGTATGAACAAGCCCGCGGCCGTGCTCGCGCTGCGCGACAGGCTGGACCTCGCCTATGCCGGGCGGCCGCGCAACGCACCCGCTGACCGCGCGATGGCCGCCCTGATCGAGCATTACGAGATGCCGCGCGCCCTGCCCGAGGCGCTTCTGGAGGGGCTCGCCTGGGACGGAATGGAACGGCGCTATGCCACGCTGTCACAGCTGCGCGACTATTCCGCCCGCGTCGCGGCGGCGGTGGGCGTGATGATGTGTGTCCTGATGCGCGTCCGCGAGGCGCAGACGCTGGCGCGGGCCTGTGATCTGGGCGTCGCGATGCAGCTGACGAACATCGCGCGCGACGTGGGCGAGGACGCGCGCGCCGGGCGTCTCTACCTTCCGACGGAGTGGATGGACGAGGCGGGGATCGACGTCGACGCCTTCCTCGCCGATCCGCATCCCACGCCTGCGATCCGCCGGATCGTGAAGCGCCTTCTGGCCGAGGCCGACCGGCTGTACTATCGGTCCGAGGCCGGCATCGGGCGCCTGCCCCTCGCGGCGCGGCCGGGCATCTTCGCGGCGCGGCACTGCTACGACGCCATCGGACAGCAGCTGAAGCGCAACGGGCATGACAGCGTGACGACCCGCGCCTTCACGACCCGGACACAGAAGATGGGGCTTCTGGGCTGGTCCATCATCCGCGCCGGCGCTGCGACGGCCCTGCCGCAAAGCGCCGTCTACTACGCGAAGCCGCTGGACGAGGTCGCGTTCCTTGTCGATGCGGCGGCGCATCCCGACAGGTCGCGAACCGGCTGGGGCGAGAGTGTCCTTTCGGTCCTGTCGCAGCTCGAAGCGCGGGACCGCGAAGATGAAAGCTTGGCCGGCGCGGTGTGACGCCCTATCTGCCATTCATGGAATGGGGTTTGTTCGCGATCTTTCTGCTCGCCTGCGGTGCGGCGGCGACCACCGGCTCGATGTTCATGCCTGGGGCATGGTATCGTGGCCTGTCCAAGCCGCCGTGGACGCCGAAGGACTGGATGTTCCCCGTCGTCTGGACGATCCTCTACCTGTCCTCCGCCTACGCCGCGTCCCGCGTCGCCCCGATTGAGGGAAGTGCCTACGCGATGGCCTTCTGGGCGATGCAGATCGCCTTCAACACGCTCTGGACGCCGATCTTCTTCGGGCTGCACCGGATCAGGGCGGCATTTGTCGTCATGACGGGCCTCTGGGTGGCCGTGGCGGGCACGATGGTCACGTTCTGGACGCTGGACTGGATCGCGGGGGCGCTTTTCGCGCCCTATCTCGCGTGGGTCACTGTCGCGGGTGCGCTCAACGCCAGCGTCTGGATGCGCAATCCGAGCGAAGCGGCGCAACCCGCGGAGTAGACGGCCGGACCGTCTGGCTGGCGTACATCGTGGCCTCCAATTCCTCCGACGAAGCTGGCCGGCACATCACACCGTGCATCGCTGGGCGGATCTGGGTCCTACAAGAAGGGCACGCCGCTGGACCAACCGTCGGGCGGGCGACGCCGCATGGATGGTGGACCCCGGGCATCCGTTCAGGATGCCAGTATCGCGCGCGAGGAAAGGGCCGACGCGGAAAAGCGAGTTGTCTGAAGGGTCGCACAGCCGAAAATACCGAGAGACCAAATGAAAAGGGCGCCGCAGAGGGCGCCCTTTCGCATTCCTGCGCGAGTGACTTAGGCCAGCGTGCGCTCGACCTCTTCGCGTTCGAAGATCTCGATGACGTCACCCTTGCGGATGTCGTCGTAGTTCTCGAACGCCATGCCGCATTCCTGGCCGGACTGCACTTCCTTGACTTCGTCCTTGAAGCGCTTGAGCGTCTTCAGGGTGCCTTCGTGCACCACGACGTCGTCGCGCAGCAGGCGGACGCCGGCGGAACGCCGCGCCACGCCCTCGGTCACGAGGCAGCCTGCAACCGTTCCCACGCCCGAGACGCGGAAGGTCTCGCGGATCTCGGCATAGCCGATGAAGTTCTCGCGGATCTCGGCGCCCAGAAGGCCCGATGCCGCCGCCTTCACGTCGTCGACGAGGTCGTAGATCACCGAGTAGTAGCGGATCTCGACGCCCTTCTGGTTGGCGGCGCTGCGTGCCGGCGCGTTTGCCCGCACGTTGAAGCCGATGACCGGCGCTCCCGAAGCTTCGGCCAGGCCGATGTCGCTTTCGGTGATGGCGCCGACGCCGTAGTGGAGCACGCGGACGCGCACCTCGTCGTTGCCGATCTTCTCCATCGCCTGCACGATCGCCTCGGCAGAACCCTGCACGTCGGCCTTCACCACGATGGGCAGCTCGCTGACGCTCTTGTCCGCCTTGGCCTTCGCAAGCAGCTGGTCCAGCGTGGTCGCGGCGCCGGCGGCGGCGCGCTTGTCCTTGGCGGCGTTGTGGCGGTATTCGGCGATCTCGCGGGCCTGCGCCTCGGTGGAGACGACGTTCAGGACGTCGCCCGCCTCGGGCGTGCCGTTCAGGCCGAGCACCTCGACGGGGACGGACGGCCCGGCTTCCTTCACGCGCTCGCCCTTGTCGTTCATGAGCGCGCGGACCTTGCCCCACTGTTCGCCGACGACGAAGATGTCGCCCTGACGCAGCGTGCCCTTCTGGACGAGGACGGTTGCGACGGGGCCTCGGCCCACGTCGAGCTGCGCCTCGATCACCGCGCCCTCAGCGGGACGGTCGGGGTTCGCCTTCAGCTCGAGGATCTCGGCCTGCAGCGCGATCGCCTCGAGCAGTTCGGTGAGGCCCTGACCGGACACGGCCGAGACTTCGACGTCCTGCACGTCGCCTGACATCTTCTCGACGACGACCTCGTGCTGGAGAAGGTCGGTGCGCACCTTGTCCGGGTTCGCGGAAGGCTTGTCGATCTTGTTGATCGCCACGATCATCGGGACCTTGGCGGCCTTGGCGTGATTGATCGCTTCGATCGTCTGCGGCATGACCGCGTCGTCCGCGGCCACGACGAGCACGACGACGTCCGTCACCTGTGCACCGCGCGCCCGCATCGACGTGAACGCGGCGTGGCCGGGCGTGTCGAGGAAGGTCAGGACAGCGCCGGAATCCGTCGTCACCTGGTAGGCGCCGATATGCTGCGTTATGCCGCCGGCCTCGCCCGAGACGACGTTCGCCTGGCGGATCCGGTCGAGCAGCGACGTCTTGCCGTGGTCGACGTGGCCCATGATGGTGATCACGGGCGGACGAGGCAGCATTTCAGCCTCGTCGTCGTCGTCACCGACGATCACATCCTCGACGTCAGCGGCCGAGACGCGCTGAACGCGGTGGCCGAATTCCTCGATGATGAGTTCCGCGGTGTCTGCGTCGATCGGCTGGTTCTGCGTGACCATCAGGCCGTTGTTCATCAGAGCCTTGACCACGTCGGCCACGCGCTCGGCCATGCGGTTGGCGAGCTCGGAGACGATGATCGACTCGGGCAGCTGCACGTCGCGCACGATCTTCTCGCGGTCCTGACCGTTACCCATGGCCTTCTGGCGCGCACGCTCCTGCTTGCGCTTCATGGCGGCGAGGCTGCGCTGACGTCCGCCTTCGCCACCGGCGAGGGCCTGGTTGACCGTCAGCTTGCCGGACCGGCGTTCGCCACGGCCAGCGCCCTTCCGGGCGCCACGGTCGTCTTCTTCCTTGCGGCGCGGGGGTGCCGCGGGCGCCTGCTTGCCACGGCCCGCGGGCGCGGTCGACGGCTCGGCCGCGGTCGGTTCCGCGGCGGCGGCGGGCGGCGCATTCCTGCGCGCTTCCTCTTCCTCGCGGCGGCGGCGGTCTTCTTCTTCCTTGGCCTTCAGCGCTTCTTCGCGCTCACGCTCTTCGCGTTCCTTGGCCTCGATCTCGGCGCGGCGGCGGGCGCGTTCCTGTTCGCGCTCCTTCTCCTCCTGCGCACGGCGCACCTCATCCTCGGCCTCGCGGGCCTTGGCGGCCTGGAGCGCCTTCAGCCGACGCTCGAGTTCGGCGTCGGGAACGGCCTTGTCACGCTTTCCGCCCTCGGCATTCTGCGCCGCAGCGTTCTGCTGTCCCGGCTTGGGGACGACCACGCGCTTGCGCTTCGTCTCGACTACGACGCTTTTGGTGCGCCCGCGCGAGAAACTCTGGTTCACGCGGCCGGACCGCGCGCCGCCAGATAGGCCAAGAGGTTTTTTTCCGTCCTGATCGCTCATGCGTTCCGTTCGTCCTTCCCGGCGGGTGCACCGCCGTCTGCCTTGCGCAGGCCCCTGAGTTTCGCCGCACCCTCTACAACACGGGGGGAGAGACCGCCAGCGGCAAGCGCGCCATGTATCACACTTTGGCGTCCGAATGCCAAACCCAATTCCCGGGCCGTCAGGACGCTGAAGTAGCGGGCGCCCGTCGGCGTCCAGAGCTTCGATTTTCCCCGCTCGGACCCGTCGGTCGCCTGCAGGAGCACGGCCACCTTGCGGGTGGCCAGCCAATCCTTCACCTTCTCGAACCCGGCCACCGCGTCGCCCGACTTGCGGCTGAGCGCGATCAGGTCGGTAAGCCGCCGGACCAGCGCCGCCTCGACCCTTTCGACGAGGTCGGACGGCACGGTGACAGGCCGTTTCGCCGCGCGCGCGAAGAGGTTCTTCGCGACCGCCTTGCCGATGGCGTCCCGATCGGCGCTGACCCAGATGCCCCGGCCCGGCAGCTTTTCGAGCACGTCCGGGGCGATCTCGCCGTCAGGCGCCACCACGAAGCGGACCAGCCCGTCCTTGGGCTGGGTCTCGCCCGTGACGATGCAACGCCGTTCCGGGCCGTCGTCATGATCCTTGTTCCGGCCGCCCCGCGTCATCGAGGTGCCTCCGAAGCCTCGGGCCTCAGCCCTCGGCCCCGGCTCCTTCCGTCTCGGCCTCCGCCTGGGCGGCTTCCGCTTCGGCGGCGGCCTGGGCCTCGAGTTCGTCGATCGACACCCAGCCCAGCTTCACGCGGGCGGTCATCACCATGTTCTGTGCTTCCTCGAGCGACACGTCGAAGGGTTCGAGAAGGCCGTCGTCCTTGCTGCGCTGGCCATCGACCGTCGTCCAGCCGCCGGCAAGCTCCCAGTCGGCGCAGGTCGCGAAGTCCTCGAGGGTCTTCACGCCGTCCTCTCCAAGCGCCACCAGCATCTGGGGGGTGAGGCCCTCGAATTCAATGAGGCTTTCCTCGACGCCGATCTCGCGCGCCTTCTCCAGCGCCTTCTTGTTCTGCTCCTCGAGGTAGTCGCGGGCGCGGGCCTGCAGCTCTTCGGCGGTCGAGTCGTCGACGCCGTCGATCACCAGAAGCTCGTCCATGTCGACGTAGGCCACCTCCTCGAGCGAGGAGAAGCCTTCGGAGACCAGCAGCTGCGCGAAGAACTCGTCAAGGTCGAGCGTGTCCATGAAGAGCTTCGTGCGCTCCTCGAACTCGGCCTGACGGCGCTTGCTTTCCTCTTCCTCGGTCAGGATGTCGATGTCGAGGCCGGTGAGCTGCGAGGCGAGTCGCACGTTCTGGCCGCGCCGGCCGATCGCCAGCGACAGCTGCTCGTCGGGCACGACGACCTCGATCCGCTCGGCTTCCTCGTCGATGACGACCTTCGTCACCTCGGCGGGCTGCAGCGCGTTCACGAGGAAGGTCGCCGCGTCGTCGTTCCACGGGATGATGTCGATCTTTTCGCCCTGCAGCTCGTTCACCACGGCCTGCACGCGCGATCCCCTCATCCCGACGCAGGCGCCGACCGGGTCGATGGCGTTGTCGTAGGAGATGACGCCGATCTTCGCGCGCGAACCGGGATCGCGGGCCACGGCCTTGATCTCGATGATGCCGTCGTAGATCTCGGGCACTTCCATCTTGAACAGCTCGGCCATGAACTCGGGCGCGGTGCGCGACAGGAAGACCTGCGGCCCGCGCGCCTCGCGGCGGACGTCCTTGATGTAGCAGCGGATGCGGTCGCCGTTGCGGTAGCTTTCGCGGCCGATCTTGTCGTTGCGGCGCAGCACGCCCTCGCCCCGGCCGATGTCGACGATGATGTTGCCGTATTCCTCGCGCTTGACGACGCCGTTGATGATCGTCCCCGCGCGGTCCTTGAATTCCTCGTACTGGCGGTCGCGCTCGGCTTCGCGGACCTTCTGGAGGATGACCTGCTTGGCCGACTGCGCGGCAATCCGGCCCATGTCCACCGGCGGGACCTCGTCCACGATCGTGTCGCCGACCTTGGGATCCTCGAGATGCTGCTTCGCCTGATCGACGGTCAGTTCGGCCTTGTCGTTCTCGACCTCGTCGTCCTCGACCACGGTGCGCACGCGGGTGAAGGTCGCCCGGCCCGTCTTCCGGTCGATCTTGACGCGGATGTCGAGGTCGGCGCCGTAGCGCGACTTCGCGGCCCGGGCGAGGCTTTCCTCCATCGCCTCGATCACGAGGGAAGGATCGATCATCTTCTCGCGCGCGACGGCCTCTGCGGTCTGCAGAAGTTCGAGCTGATTGGCTGAAGTAATGGCCATCTCTTAGGTGTCCTCCGCCTCCGAGGTGCTTTCCTCGATATCGTCAAACTGGGTTTCGTCGATGAGACCTGCGTCCTTGCGGGCGCGCAGCATCTCACGGATCAGGTCGTCGGTGAGGACGAGTTTCGCGTCCGAGAGCCAGTCGAAGTGCAGGCCCACGGTTCCCTCGTCGATGTTGATCAGGACCTCGTCGTCCTCGACCCCTGCCAGAACGCCCTTGAAGCGCCGGCGGCCGTCGATCATCTCGGTCGTCTCGATCCTGGCCTCGTGGCCCTCGAACGTCTCGAAATCCTTGAGGCGGGTCAGGGGGCGGTCGATGCCGGGGCTCGAGACTTCCAGCGAATACGCCTCCTCTAGCGGATCCTCGACGTCGAGCACGGCCGAGATCGCGCCCGAGATCTCGGCGCATTCGTCAACCTCGATCCCGCCCTCGGGACGCTCGACCATGACCTGAAGCGTCTTCGTCTGCCCGCCCATCAGCCGGATGCGCACGACCTCGTATCCCATCCCCTCGATCACGGGGGTCAGGATTTCGGCCATGCGCCGGTCGATGGACGTCTTGGCGATGAGGTCAGACATGGTGTTCCCAGAAACGAAAAAACGGGCCAAGCGGCCCGTGATCTTGTCCGGTGGAGCCTCGGGTTTGGACCCCGACGCGCCGCTGTTGAAGCGCATATAGGGGGAATCGCCGGGGGGCGCAAGTCACCCGCAGCGCACGTCCGCGATGGTGCCATCCTCGCCGATGACGAAATTGATGCGGTCGGGATCGTAGTCCATCGTCACCGCCTCGTCCGGTCCGAAGACGCCCTTGGGCTGAACGGTTCGCAGGTCCTAGGCGACCGAGCGGTCGCGCCCGACGAGATCGCGGTAGCCGGCGGCGCCGCATCCGCCGCCCGCATCGCCCGTGGGCGTGACGCAGGCGGGCAGCGCCAGAAGGGCCGCGAGGCCCGCGGCGGCCGGGGTATGGCGGGTCATGGGCATGGCATCCTCCGTTGATTATGTGCCAGCATTGGCACATGGTCCCGTCTCGACAACCGCCAAGGGAGGACAAGGTTCATGCGCACCCGTGCCGCCGTCGCAACGCAAGCCGGCAAGCCGCTGGAAATCATGGAGGTGAACCTCGAGGGCCCGAGGGCGGGCGAGGTTCTGGTGGAGATCAAGGCGACGGGCCTTTGCCACACCGACGACTTCACCCTTACGGGTGCCGATCCCGAGGGCCTTTTTCCCGCGATCCTCGGCCATGAAGGCGCGGGCGTCGTCCTCGAGGTCGGCGAGGGCGTGACGAGCGTGAAGCCGGGCGATCACGTCATCCCGCTCTACACGCCGGAATGCCGTGAATGCGAATACTGCCTGCACCCCAAGACGAACCTCTGCCAGGCGATCCGGTCGACCCAGGGGCAGGGCGTGATGCCTGACGGAACCTCGCGGTTCTCGACGCTCGATGGCGACCCGATCCTGCATTACATGGGCTGCTCGACGTTCTCGAACCACACGGTCCTGCCCGAGATCGCCCTGGCGAAGATCCGTCCCGACGCGCCGTTTGACAAGGTCTGCTACATCGGCTGCGGCGTGACGACCGGGATCGGCGCGGTCATCAACACCGCCAAGGCCGAGATCGGTTGCCGCGCGATCGTGTTCGGCCTGGGGGGGATCGGTCTGAACGTGATCCAGGGGCTGCGGCTCGCGGGCGCGGACCAGATCGTGGGCGTCGACCTCAACCCGGGCAAGAAGCCGATGGCCGAGCGTTTCGGCATGACCCATTTCGTCAATCCCGCCGAGGTCGAGGGGGACCTCGTGCCCTACCTCGTCGACCTGACGAAGGGTGGGGCCGACTACACCTTCGATGCGACCGGCAACGTGCAGGTGATGCGCGCGGCGCTGGAATCCGCGCACAAGGGGTGGGGCGAGTCGATCATCATCGGCGTGGCCCCGGCGGGCGCCGAAATCTCGACGCGGCCCTTCCAGCTCGTCACCGGACGATCGTGGCGCGGCACGGCCTTCGGTGGCGCGCGCGGGCGCACGGACGTGCCGAAGATCGTGGACTGGTACATGGACGGCAAGATCGAGATCGACCCGATGATCACCCACACCATGCCGCTCAACGACATCAACAAGGGCTTCGAGTTGATGCATTCGGGCGAATCGATCCGTTCGGTCGTGATCTACTGACATGGAGGCCGGAGGCCGCGCGATGACCGGCCTCGCGATCCGGCAGGCCGGCCCCGGCGACGATGCTGCGATCCTGTCGATGGTCCTTCCGGTCTTCCGCGCGGGCGAGACCTACACCGTGCCGCGCGACATCGCCCCCGGCGACGCGTTGGCCTACTGGCGCGCGCCCGGCAAGACCGTGTTCCTTGCCGAGGACGCGGCCGGCGCGGCGGTCGGGACCTACTATATCAGGCCCAACGCCGAGGGCGGCGGCGATCACGTCTGCAATTGCGGCTACGTCACCTCGGAGGCGGCCCGAGGCCTCGGCGTCGCCCGCGCGATGCTCAAGCATTCGATCGCCACGGCGCGTGACCGCGGGTTCCGGGCGATGCAGTACAACTTCGTGGTGGCGACGAACGAGCGGGCCGTCGCGACGTGGACGCGGGCGGGGTTCCGCACCGTCGGGCGCTTGCCTGGCGCGTTCCGGCATCCAACGGAGGGTCTCGTGGATGCGCTGGTCATGTGGCGGGACATCGGCGTTGGCGGGTAGACGCGCGGCCCTCGCATGGGCGATCGCGCTTGGCGGGGTCGGCGCGCTGCCGGTGTCGGCCGAACCGCTTCTGACGCTGGTGGCGGGGGCGGCGACCCTCGAGGTGCCGAGGGCGGCGGTGACCTCGATCGACATTTCCGAAAGCGGCGGGATCACCGACATCTTCGTGCGGCTCGGGCCTTCGGCGTCCGAGGGCCTCGCCGGCCTGACGGAGGGGTCGGCGGGCGCGCGGATGCAGGTCATGGTCTGCGGCGCCGTGATGCTGGACGCGCCGGCGCGCGACCGGATCGGGAGCGGGACGATCTACATTCCGGGAACGAACGCCGTGCGGGCCGAAGCGCTTCGGGCGGTCTGGCAAGGCCGGGCAAGCTGTGACACGTTGGCGCCGGAGGTATTCGAGCATGGCAACTGACACCCCGCTTCTGGCGGTTCTGATCGACGCGGACAACACAAGCCACAAGCACGCCCGCGCGATCTTCGACGAGATCGCGAGCTTCGGAGAGGCGAGCGTGCGGCGCATCTACGGGGATTTCTCGTCGAGCCACATGAAGGGCTGGTCGAACGTGCAGGCCGAGTTCGGCATCGTGCCGCACCACCAGCCCGCCAACACCGTCGGCAAGAACGCCTCGGACATCGCGCTGGTGATCGACGCGATGGACCTGATGCATACGGGCCGGTTCGACGGCTTCGTTCTGGTGAGTTCCGACAGCGACTTCACCCGGCTGGCGAGCCGCATCCGGGAGCAGGGGCTGGAGGTCTACGGGATCGGCCAGCAGAAGACGCCCGAGGCCTTCCGAAAGGCCTGCAAGCGGTTCATCTTCATCGAGAACATCATCGGAAGCGACGACAAGGACGAGCGCGCCGAGGATCCCGAGAGGGGCGTCGAGAAGCGCCCGATGCACGAGGCGCGCGATCTTCTCTATCGGGCGATGGAGGGGATCGAGCAGGAGGACGACTGGTATTCGCTGGGCCAGATCGGCCAGTACCTGACGACCGCGAACCCGGATTTCGACACGCGCACCTACGGCAAGCGGAAACTGTCCGACCTCGTTCAGAGCCTCAAGACGCTCGAGGTGAAGCGCGGACAGGGAAACCAGCTTCTGGTGCGGCGCATCGACTGAGGGGGTTTCGCCGCCCGTGGCGGCGAGAGCGAAAGGCGCGGTCTCGGGCCCCCGTTCCGGGAGCCGCTCGGCCGCGCCTGCGGGGGCGCTGCCCCCGGACCCCCGGAGTTTTCGGCAAGGATGAAACGGGGACCCGCGTCGCGGCCACGTCGATGCCGGAGCGTCAGCCTGCGCGACGGTAGCGGGCGAGGAAGGTCTTGACGGCCTCCTCGGCGACGCGGTCGACCTCGGCCTCGGGCGGATCCTTCTCGATGCCGAAAAGGACCTTCAGCATGAGGTCGGCGCGACAGAGCTGGGCGAGTTGGTCGGCGGCGAGGAGGCTGTCCTCGATCTCGAGCACCGCGCGCGCCCTTGGGCTGTCGAGATATTGCGCGATGTTGCGCGACCATTTCTTGGGGCCGCTGTCGTAAAAGGTTCGTCCAAGCTCGGGGAAGCGCTGGGCTTCGGCCACGCAGACGCGGAACATGTCCTGCCCGAAGCGCGACAGGAAGAAGGTGATCAGCGTCTTGCAGATGATCCTCAGCGTCTCTTCGACCGTGGTCTCGTTGCCCACGAGCAGGATCTCGACCTCGGCCTGCTGGGCGCATTCGGTCTCGAGGACGGCGAGGAAAAGGTGCTGCTTGTCGGGGAAGTAGCTGTAGAGGGTCGCCTTTGAGACGCCGGCATCGCGGGCGATCTCGTCGACGCTTGCGCCTTCGAAGCCCTCGCGCAGGAAGACCGCCTTGGCGCCTTCGACCACCTGGTCGTATTTGCGGCCCTTCCTGATCCGAGCTTCCGCGTTCATCCCGCTCCCCCGTTGCCGCCCCAATGTAAACCAACCGGTTCAGTTTCGGCAAGCCTTTCGGGCGCGAGGGCGGGGGTGCGCGGCGGCGGGACGGCTGGACACCGTCCGCGCTGCGGCGTAGCGAACGTGCACGATGCTCGAGATCTTCCTAAAGACCCTGCCGTTCTTCGCGCTGATCGCCCTCGGCTTCCAGGCCTGCCGGACCGGCTTCTTCACGGCCGAGGCGGCCGCCTACCTGACGAAGTTCGTCTTCTACTTCGCGCTGTCGGCGATGCTGTTCCGGTTCGCCGCGAACCTGTCGCTCGCCGAGATCTTCGACTGGTGGTTCGTGGCCGCCTATCTGTGGGGTTGCTTCGTCGTCTACCTCCTCGCGACGGGGGTGGCGATGCTGAGGGGACGGCCGGTGGCGGAGGCGGCGGTCGAGGCGCAATGCGCGGTGATCGGGAACACGGGCTTCCTCGGCGTGCCGATGCTGGTGGTGCTCATGGGCGAGGCGGCCGCGGGCCCTGTCCTGATGGTGCTGGCGATCGACCTCGTGGTGTTCTCGTCGCTGATCGTGATCCTCGTGACCGGGAGCCGCGAGGGGCGGGTCAGGATCTCGACGCTTCGCAACGTGGGCCTCGGTCTTTTGAAGAACCCGATGATCATGTCGATCCTGCTGGGCCTCGGCTGGTCGGCGACGGGATGGGACGTGCCGGGGCCGGTGAACGAATTTCTCGCCATCCTCGGGGCTGCGGCGACGCCAGGCGCGCTTTTCGCCATCGGCGCGTCGCTGGCCGGAAAGTCGGCCGAGCGGCTGTCGGTGGCCGGGTGGCTGAGCTTCTGCAAGCTGGTCCTGCACCCCGCGGCGGTCGCCCTTGCGGCACTGGTGCTGTTCCCCGTCGACACGTTCAGCGCGGCGGTGATGATCGCGGCCGCCTCGCTTCCGGTGGCGGGGAACGTCTACATCCTGGCGCAGCACTACGGCGTCGCGCCGCAGAGGGTCTCGGCGTCGATCCTGATCTCCACGGCGGTCTCGGTCCTGACCGTATCGGCGGTGATCGCCTGGGTGGCCGGCATCGCGGGGATCGGCGTCGGGCCTTGAGGTCCGGCGCGTGACGGGTTGCGGCCCGCGTGGGGCGCGCGCTACCGATGTGGCGGGCCTTGAGGGAGACGATCATGGACACGATCTCGGAGAACCGGTGCTTCGGCGGGACGCAGGGCGTCTACCGGCACCACTCGGACGCGACCGGCACGGAGATGACCTTCGGCCTGTTCATGCCGTCGGAAGGCGAGGCGGGTCCGGTGCCGGTCCTTTGGTACCTCTCGGGCCTGACCTGCACGCATGAGAACGCCATGGTGAAGGCCGGCGCTCAACTCTGGGCGGCGGAGCAGGGAATCGCGCTGGTCTTTCCCGACACGTCGCCCAGGGGGCCGGGCGTGCCCGACGACGCGGCCTTCGACCTCGGGCAGGGTGCGGGGTTCTACGTCAACGCCACGCAGGACCCCTGGGCCGAGCATTTCCAGATGTGGGACTACGTCACCGAGGAGCTGCCGCGCGTGCTGTTCGCGCGCTTCCCGCTCGACGAAGCGCGGCAGGCGATCACCGGCCATTCGATGGGCGGCCATGGCGCGCTTACGATCGCGATGTCCTTCCCGGACCGTTTCGCGAGCGTTTCCGCCTTCTCGCCGATCTGCAACCCGATGGAGAGCGACTGGGGCCGCAAGCAGTTCGGTGCGTATCTCGGCGAGAACACCGCCCTGTGGGAGCCGCATGACGCGACCGTCCTGATGCGGGAGCGGGGCTTTCCCGGGCCGGTCCTGATCGATACCGGCACCGCGGACCAGTTCGGCGACCTGCTGAAGACCGAGGCGCTGGCCGAGGCCATGGTCGCGCGGCGGCAGAATGGCATGATGCGGATGCAGCCGGGCTACGATCATTCCTACTTCTTCGTGGCGAGCTTCATGGAGGACCATGTGACCTTCCACGCCGAGGCGATGTACGGGGCGGAGGCATGAGCGCCGGCCGGGTGGAGGCCGTCGTCTTCGACATCGGCAACGTCCTGATCGAGTGGCGCCCCGAGCGCTACTATGACCGCGTCATAGGCGAGGCGCGCCGCAAGGCGTTGTTCGCTGAGGTGGACCTGCACGGAATGAACGACCGTGTGGACATGGGCGAGGGATTCCGGTCCGTGATCTACGAGACGGCGGAGGCCCACCCGGAGTGGCGCGCCGAGATCCGTGACTGGCATGACAGCTGGATCGAGCTGGCGACGCCCGCGATCCCGCATTCGGTCAAGTTGTTGCGGGCGCTTCGGGCGAAGGGCGTTCCGGTCTTCGCGCTGACGAATTTCGGCATCGAGAGCTTCGCCTACGCGCAGACGCAATACGACTTCCTGAACGAGTTCGACCGCGCCTTCGTCTCGGGGCATATGGGCGTCATCAAGCCGGATGTCCGGATCTACGAGAGGGTGGAGGCGGAGTGCGGCGTCCCCGCGGAGAGACTTCTGTTCACCGACGACCGGACGGACAACATCGACGCTGCGCGGGCACGCGGCTGGCAGGCGCATCTTTTCGAAGGACCGGAGGGCTGGGCCGAGACACTGGTGGCGAAGGGCGTCCTGACCGGAACGGAGGCTGCGGCATGAAGGTGACGATTGTAGGACCCGAGGCCGAGGTGCGGCTCGACTGGCTGGCGCTGACCGACGCGCTGGAGGCGGGGCACCGGCTGGCGAGGGCCGAGATCGGGGACACGTTCCTCTATCGGCGGGACGACACGGCCTTGAGCCGGTCCGCGTGGATTGACGGGATGGGCCTCCTGGTGAAGACGGCGACGATCTTTCCGGGCAACGCCGCGCGGGGCGCGCCGACGATCAACGGAGGCGTCTCGCTCTATTCCGACGCAGACGGAGGCCTGGAGGCGATCCTCGACTTCCACCTCGTGACCAAGTGGAAGACGGCCGGCGACAGCCTTCTGGCGGCGCGGAAGCTGGCGCGGCCCGACAGCGGCACGATCCTGATCGTGGGAGCCGGGACCGTGGCGCGAAGCCTGCGCGAGGCCTATGGAGCCGCATTCCCGCAGGCGCGCTTCGTCGTGTGGAACCGTACGCGGGCTTCGGCGGAGCGCCTTGCGGCGGAATTCGAGGGAATGGAGGTGGCCACCGACCTCGGTGCGGCGGTCGGCGCGGCAGACATCGTCACCTGCGCCACCATGTCCACGGACCCTGTCCTGCGGGGCGAATGGCTGAAGCCGGGAACGCATGTGGACCTGATCGGGGCCTACCGGCCGGACATGCGCGAGGCCGACGACGACGTGCTGCGGCGTGGGCGCCTTTTCGTCGATGCGCGGCACACCACGGTCGGGCACATCGGCGAAGTGCAGATCCCGCTCGAGGCGGGCACGATCCGGAAGGACGACATTCTGGCGGATTTCTACGATCTGCCGGACGGCCGTTTCGCCCGGAGGAGTGCCGACGAGATCACCGTCTTCAAGAACGGCGGGGGGGCGCATCTGGACCTGATGTGCGCGCGCCATATCCTGAAGGTCGTGGCGGGGGCCTGACGGGGTTTTCCCCGCCTGCCGGCGGCGATCCGTGCGAGGGGCGCTGCCCCTCGCGCTCCCCGGCGTATTTAAAGATGAAGGGGAAGACCGGGGGCGCGACGCCGCAATTCGAGGTGGCGGTCCGCGCGCGATTGGCGCTAGGAACTGCCCATGGGTCAACACCTGCAAGCGATCTACGACACCCGCGTCGCCGAGGGGATGCTGCGTCCCGACCCGGTGCAGCGTGCAGCCCTGCTGCGGCTGGAGGAGTTGCGCGAGCGGTTGGAGACGCCTGAGCGCAGGGGGCTCCTTGCGCGTTTCCGCCGCGCCGAGCCTGCCGGAACGCAAGGTCTCTATCTCTGGGGGGGCGTCGGGCGCGGGAAATCCATGCTGATGGACCTGTTCTTCGCGCATGTCGGCATCGAGGCCAAGCGCCGCGTCCATTTCCATGCCTTCATGCAGGAGATCCAGGCCGCGCTGCACGAGGCGCGCAAGACCGGCGTGGATGACGCGATCCGGCCGGTGGCGGAGGCGATTTCCGCGAAAGTCAGGCTCTTGTGCTTCGACGAGATGCAGATCACCGACATCGCCGACGCGATGATCGTGGGGCGCTTGTTCGAGAGGCTGTTCGCGGCGGGCGTCGTCGTCGTGACGACGTCGAACCGGCCGCCGCGCGATCTTTACAAGGACGGGCTGAACCGGGACATCTTCGTGCCGTTCATCGCCCTGCTGGAAGAGAGGCTGGAGGTCGACCACCTCGAGGCGATGACGGATTACCGGCAGGACCGCCTTGCCGGGAACCCTGTCTATTTCACGCCGCTCGACCGGGCCGCCAATCGTGCCCTGAACGAGATCTGGCGCGATCTGACGCACGGGCGGGAGGAGGAGCTGGTGCTGGAGGTCAAGGGCCGGCAGGTGCACCTTCCGCGCTACTGGGCGGGCATGGCGCGGTGCACGTTCTGGGACCTGTGCGGACAGCCGCTGGGGCCGGCGGACTACCTTGCGTTGACGGGGGCCGTGAAGCTTCTGGTGCTCGAGGATGTTCCGCAGCTGGATTCGACGCGGTTCAACGAGGCGCGGCGCTTCGTGACGCTGATCGACGCGCTCTACGAGGGTCACGTGCGGCTGATCTGCTCGGCCGCGGCGGAGCCCGAGAAGCTTTACGTCGAGGGCGAGGGGAGTTTCGAGTTCGCGCGCACCGCAAGCCGCCTGCGCGAGATGCAGGGCGCGGACTGGGGCGGCAAGCGGGACGCGGAGGCGTGAACGGGCGACCGCGCAGCGCGGGCCGCCCGCCCGGTCTCACATGCCGCCGAGGGACGCCGCGAAGCCGGTGACGCCGCCCATTCCGAGATCGGAGAGCATCGTCGCCGCGCCGGTTCCAAGGTCGATCAGGTAGAGCCCGGCACTGTCCGCGCCTTCCGCCTGCAGGACCGCGAAGGCGCGGTTGGTCCCTTCCTCGGGCGAGACGATGTCGAAGCCGCCCATGCCCGACAGGTCGAGGGCGGTGCCGTCCAGCGTGACCGGCCCGATCGTCGCCAGCGTGCCGGCATTGTTGGCGAGCGTCACAAGCGCGTCGGTGCCGGCGTCGAGGGCGTATTGCGCCGTTTCCGATGCCTTCATGCCCGATATGGCATTGCTGTAGGCATTGGCGAAGATCATCGGGTCGGCGCCTGCATTCGCGTCGCCCTCGGCATAGGCGAGGTCGGTGAAGCGCAGGACGCTGCCTGCGCGTTCGTCGGCGTCGCCGAAGCCCTCGGGAAAGTAGACGAGGTTCTCGCCGGCGGACGACACCGCCCTGACCGCGTCGATCGCGTTGTTGAAGTCGAGGCCCGTCATAGCGCCGCCGGAGATCATCGCGTCCTCGGCGAAGCTGGCGTCGAGATCGGTCATCGCGCCGGTCATCGGGTCGATGAGATAGAGCGCGCCGTCCGCGATGCCGATGAGCGTGCCGGTGACGGGACGCCAGGCGATGGCGCTCAGGGCCATGTCGAGGCTGTGGGTGGTGACGTCTTCAGGGGTGGCGATGTCGGGCATGACGGTCAGCGTCGCGCCGTCACCGGAGAGGATGTAGCCTGTCGTGCCTTCATGGGCGGCGAGTGCGGGCCCCGCGGCGAGGGCCGCGGCCATGAATGCGGGGAGATGACGGAATGCCATGATGTGTCCTTCCTGCTGCTGTCGTTTCACGATCGGCGCCGCGCGGATCGCGGCGTCGGTGCAGTCACGGAGAAGCACGGCGGAAAGTTTCAGGGCTTTCGCAAATTCGGCGCCCCGGCGGGGCACGGACGATCCTGGGGCGGCAGCTTTCCGGTGTGTCAGCTGAGCTGCAACACCGCCTCGCAGCGCATCGGCTGGTCCATCGGATAGGCGGGCAGGGGCGTGTCGGGGTCGATGGAGCTTTCCTCGATCCAGACGTTGTCGATGCAGAAATCCTGCGCCCAGTTGCCGCCGTTGAAGCCGAAGCCCGGCTTGCCGCAATCGTCCACCTGCCCGTTGGCGTTCCATTCCTGGTAGGACTGTTCGAGGAAGTGGCCGCCCATGGGAAATGCGACCGAGCGGGTGTCGAAGAACAGCGTCCAGCTTGTCTCGGTGGTGCGGTCGGCCATGGTCCACGACCCTACGGACATCCCGTCGAGGTAGCCCCGGATGGCGAATTCGGTCACGTCGGCCTGTGTGATGATCCCCGTGCCCAGAAGCTCTGCGGGGAAGCCGATGACGCCCTCCATGGTATATCCGCCGGCTCCGATCCAGCAGAACTGGAACCTCGCGGTGTCCGAGGGAACGGCTGCGCCGGCCGACAGGACTAGGAGGACGGTGGCGAGCGGGAGGGTGCGCATGGTGTCAATGTCGGCGCGCCGGCGCGCCGGGTCAAGACCGGGGGCGCGTTCCGCCTATCCGTTCTCGCGCAGGATCTCGCCGGCGAGGTAGAGCGAGCCGCAGATCACGATGCGCGCGGCGGGCGTGGCGCGGACGATCTCGCGGACGGCTTCGGCGGGGGACGCGGCCTCCGCGGCCTCGATCCCGGCGGCTCCGGCGGCAGCCGCCGTCTGCGCGGCGGCAAGCGTCGCGGACTGGCCGGGGATGGATACGGCCCACAACCTTTCCGCGATGCCCGCGAATGGGTGCATGTAGCCGGTGACGTCCTTGGTGTTCAGCATTCCGCAGATCAGGTGCGTGGGGCGCGGGGGAAGCCCGCGGATCAGCTCGGAGATGGCGCGCGCGGCGTGCGGGTTGTGCCCGCCGTCGAGCCAGAACTCGGCTTGCGGCCCGGCCTCGACGAGCGGGCCATGGCGCAGGCGCTGCATCCGCGCCGGCCACGCGACGCCGCGCATCGCGGCCTCGCAGGCCTCTTCCTGCTGGCCGAGGGCGCGAAGCGCGGCAAGGGCCATGCCGGCGTTCTCGACCTGGTGGCGGCCCGGCAGCGCGGGAAGCGGAAGGTCCAGAAGCCCGGTTTCGTCCTGGAAGACGAGGCGTCCGCGTTCCTCCCAGACGTGCCAGTGCTGTCCGTGCGCGAGGACCGGTGCGCCCATCCGGGCCGCCTGCGCCTCGATCACCTCGAGCGCCGCGTCCTGCTGACGGCCGACCACGACAGGGACGCCCCGCTTGATGATCCCGGCCTTCTCGGCCGCGATCCGGGGCAGCGTGTCGCCGAGGAACTGCTGGTGGTCCATGTCCACCGGCGTGATGATCGTGAGGCGCGGAGTCTCGAGAACGTTGGTCGCGTCGAGCCGTCCGCCGAGCCCGACCTCGAGTAACGCGAAGTCTGCCTTCGTCTCGGCGAATGCGACGAAGGCTGCGGCGGTGGTGATCTCGAAATACGTGATCGCGTCGGGACCGTTCGCGGCGAGGCACCGGTCGAGGATATCCGACAGCGCGCGTTCTTCTATAAGATCACCACGGAGGCGGATGCGCTCGTGGAAGCGGACGAGATGCGGCGACGTGTAGGCATGGACGGCGTGGCCCGACCCCTCGAGGCCGGCGCGGATCATCGCCACGGTCGAGCCCTTGCCGTTCGTGCCGGCGACATGGATCACGGGTGGAAGGCGGCGCTCGGGGTGGTCGAGCGCGCCAAGGATGCGCCACATGCGGTCGAGCGTGAGGTCGATCAACTTCGGGTGGAGCGACATCATCCGTTCGAGGAGGACGTCGGATGTCTGGCCGGTCACGTGCCGCCTTGCTCCTTCGCGCCGTCGCCCACGGGGGTGGCGGGGGCGGCGTCGTCCGGCTGTTCGGGCGCGGGCAGGTCGCCCATCACGGCCGGGGTCATGCCCATCATCATGCGCGTGATGCGGATAAGCTCGTCGCGCAGTTGGCTTCGATGCGTCACGCGGTCGAGCATCCCGTGATCCAGCAGGTATTCGGCCCGCTGGAAGCCTTCGGGCAGCTTTTCGCGGATCGTCTGCTCGATCACGCGAGGCCCGGCGAAACAGATCAGCGCGCCCGGCTCGGCGATCTGGACGTCGCCCAGCATCGCGTAGGACGCGGTCACGCCGCCCGTCGTCGGATGGGTCAGAACGACGATGTAGGGAAGGCCCGCCTCGCGCAGCATCTGCACCGCGACGGTCGTGCGCGGCATCTGCATCAGTGACAGGATCCCCTCCTGCATCCGGGCGCCGCCCGCGGCCGAGAACAGGATCAGCGGCCGTTTCAGCGTCACCGCGCGTTCCGCGGCGGCGACGATGGCGTTTCCGACATACATCCCCATCGACCCGGCCATGAACGAGAAATCCTGCGCCGCCGCGACGATGGGGGTGCGGCCGATCTCGCCTTCGGCGACCAGCATCGCCTCGGCCTCGCCGGTCGATCTCTGGGCCGCGCGAAGGCGGTCGGGATAGCGTTTCTGATCGCGGAAGCGCAGCGGATCGTCCATCGGCGCGGGTACGGGCACCTCGGTGAAGAGGCCGGCGTCGAACAGGGCCTCGAACCGCAGACGCGGGCTGATCGGCATGTGGTGTCCGCAACTCGTGCAGACGTTCAGCGCCTCGCTCAACTCGCGGTGAAACAGCATCGTCCCGCAGGCGTCGCACTTGGTCCACAGATTCTCGGGCATCTCGCGGCGCGAGAAGATCGAGTTGATCCGGGGGCGGACGTAGTTGGTGATCCAGTTCATTCGGACGGCTCTCGGGCGGACGGCATCGGGCTCGAAATAGGCGTCGCGGTCGGGGAATGCAATCGCGGGAACGATCCGCGCCTTCCGCTCACCGGCGGCGCAGGCCCGGACGGGTCACGGCGAAGCGCACGGCCGCCCAGAGCGCGATCGTCGTCGCGATGTCGAGATAGAACAGCGGCCTGATGTCCTCGGACGATGGCGAGACCGGCGCGACGAAAAGCGCGAGGCCCGACAGCGGTCCGTCCGTCGCCACAACGAGGATCGCAAGCGCGTTGTTGGCGAAATGAAGCCCCCATGCGGCGCCGATGCTGCCCGTGGCGGCCGTGAGGTCGGCGGCGAGGACCGCGAAGACGAACACCGCGGCCATCATCAGCCACGTGTTGTCGCCCATGATGTCGGGCTGGTAGTGCAGGGCCGCGAAGATCGCGGATGGCAGCACCATCCACGCGATGGGTGAAGCGAAGCGGGCGGCGAGCTGCTGCTGCATGTAGCCGCGGAAGAGCACCTCCTCGGCGCCGGTCTGGATCAGCACGCCGACCAGCGCGAGCGGAAGGAAGCTTGCCCACAGCGTCAGCTCGAGGTTGGGCAGCGGGGTCATGGCGGGGGTCGGTATCAGGGCCGTCACCGCGTAGAAGCCCGTGCAGATGGCCAGGGCCAGCAGGAACTGCCGCCAGAGACGCCGAAGCGGACCGAACAGGCTCGAGACCTTGCGCCGGTGCAGAAGCCTTGCCGCGGCCATCGGGCCAAGGGCCATTCCCGCGAAGGTCGCCAGCAGAAGCAGCGTTCCGGTCGGCCCGGACGTCGTCGAAAGTTCCTGCATCCAGCGCTGCGCGCCGTCCATGCCGCTCCAGGCGACGACGAGAAGGAACACCGCGGCGATGCCGATGCCGTAGATCGCCGCCGTCAGCACGAGACCAAGGGCCAGCCGCCACAACTGCGGCCGGGCGCGCGCCGGCGCCACGAAGGGCGCATGTGGCTGATACTGCATCGGGCCTGCCTGCTCGATCTGTCGTTTTTCGGAACTCTAGTCGGTTGGCGCCCGTCCGTCCATCTCGCAGGGCCTCCCCACGCGGTCCGCAGGCGGCCGTCTCGTGGCTTGTCTCGGCCCCGGCCGCCGTCTATTCCGGTGGCCGACGCCCGCGCGCCTGCGCGCCGGCCATGGTCCAGGAGGGAGACGACGATGCTGAAAGGCAAGGTGGACAAGGCGAAACTGCCCAGCCGGCATGTGACGGAGGGGCCGTCGCGCGCGCCGCACAGGTCGTATTTCTACGCCATGGGGCTGTCGGACGAAGAGATCCACCAGCCCTTCGTCGGCGTGGCGACCTGCTGGAACGAGGCCGCGCCGTGCAACATCGCCCTGTCCCGCCAGGCGCAGTCGGTGAAGCTGGGCGTCAAGCACGCGAACGGCACCCCGCGCGAATTCACGACGATCACCGTGACCGACGGTATCGCGATGGGCCATGAGGGGATGCGCTCGTCGCTGGCCTCGCGCGATGCCATCGCCGACACGGTCGAGCTGACGATGCGCGGGCATTGCTACGATGCGATCGTTGGCCTTGCCGGCTGCGACAAGTCCCTGCCCGGCATGATGATGGCGATGGTCCGCCTCAACGTGCCGTCGGTGTTCATCTACGGCGGCTCGATCCTTCCGGGCCGGCTGGACGGCCGGGACATCACCGTTCAGGACGTCTTCGAGGCCGTGGGCCAGCACCAGGCCGGCAACCTCAGCGACGAGGCTCTCGCCGTGATCGAGCGCGTGGCCTGCCCCTCGGCGGGCGCCTGCGGCGGCCAGTTCACCGCGAACACGATGGCCTGCGTCTCCGAGGCGATCGGCCTCGCGCTGCCGAACTCCTCCGGCGCGCCCGCGCCCTACGAAAGCCGCGACCAGTATGGCGTCGCGTCCGGCGAGGCCGTCATGGCCCTTCTGGAAAAGGGCATCCGCGCCCGCGACGTCGTCACCCGCAAAAGCCTCGAGAACGCCGCGCGCGTCGTCGCCTGCACCGGCGGCTCGACCAACGCGGGCCTGCACCTGCCGGCCATCGCGCACGAGGCGGGGATCGAGTTCGACCTTTTCGACGTCTGCGACATCTTCCACGACACGCCCTATTTCGTGGACATGAAGCCCGGTGGCCAGTTCGTGGCCAAGGACCTCTACGAGGCGGGCGGCGTGCCCGTCGTCATGAAGGAGCTGCGCAAGATCGGCCTCGTGCACGAGGACTGCATGACCGCCACGGGCCGCACGATGGGCGAGGAGCTGGACCTGATCGAGCGCGAAGCCGACGGCCGCGTGATCTATCCCGCGGCGAGCCCGATCACCGAGACGGGCGGCGTCGTCGGCCTGGAGGGCAACCTCGCGCCCGACGGGGCCATCGTGAAGGTCGCGGGCATCGCGCCCGAGAACCAGGTCTTCACCGGGCCCGCACGCGTCTTCGAATGCGAGGAGGACGCCTTCGAGGCGGTCAAGAGCCGCTCCTACAAGGAAGGCGAGGTCATCGTGATCCGCAACGAGGGGCCCAAGGGCGGTCCGGGGATGCGCGAGATGCTGGCCACCACCTCGGCGCTTTCGGGTCAGGGCATGGGCAAGAAGGTCGCTCTTATCACCGACGGGCGCTTCTCGGGCGCGACGCGGGGCTTCTGCGTGGGGCATGTCGGCCCCGAGGCGGCCGTGGGCGGGCCAATCGGCCTTCTGAAGGACGGCGACCTGATCACCATCGACGCGATCACGGGCGAACTGTCCGTCGCGGTCTCCGACGAGGAGCTCGAGGCCCGCCGCAAGGACTGGGCCGGCCCGCGCGAGACGATCTACGCCACCGGCGCGCTGTGGAAATACGCCCAGCTCGTGGGCGACGCGCGCTACGGCGCCGTCACGCATCCCGGCGGCACCGCCGAGAAGCATGTCTACGCGGATATCTGAGCTGATCCGCCTCGGCCCGGCGATCCTGCCCCTGACGCTGCTCGCCGCCTGCGTAGGCGGAGGCGGCACGGGCGGCGCGCCGGCCGAGGCGGTCGTGACATCCGATCTCGTCGTGATCTCGGGGCCGCACGGGTTCTGCGTGGACGAGACGGCGACGCGGGCCGAGGGCGACACGGCTTTCGTCCTGCTCGGCAATTGCGCGGCGATCTCCAACTCGCGCCGGGCCGACCAGCCCGAAAGTCCCGTCGTCCTGAGCGCCGCGATTTCCGAGGCCTCCGACGCCGGTTCCATTTCCGAAAGCGTCGCCGACCTCGACACCTATTTCCGGTCCGAGGATGGTCGCCGGCTTCTGAGCCGGTCGCAGGATGCCGCCTCGGTCACGGTGATCGACACGCGGACCGACGGCGATGTCTTCCTGCTGCACGCCAGCGACGCGAGCCCCGGCGCGATGCCGGGCGTCAGCGACGACTACTGGCGCGCCTATTTCGACCTCGGCCCGCGAATCGCCACGCTGTCGGTCTTCGCGCTGGAGGATCGGGGCGTGACGGCGGAGGAAAGCCTCGCGGTTCTCGGGGCATTCGCGCAATCGGTGCGGGCGGCCAACATCGCCCCCGAGGCGACGTCCGCCCTGCCCGAGGAAGATCCCGCCGCCTATACGGCCCGCCCGCGCGGCGGTGTCTTCAGTGGCTTCTTCCGACGGTTCGTCGATTAGACGTCGAAGGCCGGTCAGCCGCAACGCGGCGCGGCAATGCGGATCTGGCCGCAACAGGAGGTGCAAGCCGATGGGACGGGACATGGCAAGCATCCTCGGGAGGCTTCGCCGCGCCCTGCGCGGCACGCGGCCTCCAGCGGGGAAGGCCGGGGCCCCCGGCGCGATCGACGCGCCGCACCTCCTTCCGGATGTTCAGTGCGAGTGGATTTCACGGCCTGCGCCATGGCGCGAGGCGATGGAGACGCGGGACCTGCCGGCGCCGCCGTCCCCGACGCACTTGGCGGGTGGCGTCACGCTTCACCATGACGCCACCCAGCCCGACCTGAGCCTGAGGCAGGCGCCCGCGAATGACGGCGCCGCGCCGTTCGAGATATGCCTCGACGTGCGCGCGTTCGACGGAAGTTTCGTGTCTCTCGTGCACGATCTGCCGGACGAGGCCGTGGCGGACCTGACGCTCGACCACTACGTCGCGCTTCACATCCGCATGGCGCGGGACCGCCCGATCGAGGTCTATGCAAGGCTCAACATCCGGCACGGACCCAACACCGAGCAACTGGTGCGCCATGTCGATTTCGAGGGCGAGGCCGGCGTGGCGGAATTCGACCTCGGCCATGCCCAGATCAACGAACGCCGGATCGAGAAAGCCTGGCTCGACATCATCATCGAGCGACCCGCGACGACGCGCATCACGTTCCGGGACGTGATCGTCCTGCGGGCGCTGCGGGCCGATGTCTGAACGCCGCCGGGGCGCGGGGCGATAGCCCGCGCGCCGCCGTTTCGAGGGCGCCGGGCCTTACGAGGTCCGCCGCTTCCGGGCCGCCAGCAGTTTCAGCCGCAGCGCGTTGAGCTGGATGAACCCCTGCGCGTCGGTCTGGTCGTAGGCGCCCGCGTCTTCCTCGAAGGTGACGTGCGCCTCGGAATACAGGCTGTGATCCGACCAGCGCGCGACGGTGCGGGCCGACCCCTTGAACAGCTTCACGCGTACCGTGCCGCTGACGTGTTCCTGGCTCTTGTCGATCAGCGCCTGCAGCATCTCGCGCTCGGGGCTGAACCAGAAGCCGTTGTAGATCAGCTCGGCGTAGCGCGGCATGATCGAGTCCTTCAGGTGCCCGGCGCCGCTGTCCAGCGTGATCTGCTCGATACCGCGATGCGCCTCCAGCAGGATGGTGCCGCCGGGCGTCTCGTAGATCCCCCGAGACTTCATGCCGACGAAGCGGTTTTCCACGAGGTCGAGGCGGCCGACGCCGTGACGCCCGCCAAGCTCGTTGAGGTTGGTCAGGATCGCGGCGGGCGACATCTCGTGCCCGTTGATCGCGACGGCGTCGCCCTTCTCGAAGGTGATCTCGACGAATTCCGGCGTGTCGGGCGCGGCCTCGGGATCGACGGTGCGCTGGTAGACGTAATCCGGCGCCTCCTGCGCGGGATCTTCGAGGACCTTGCCCTCGGACGACGTGTGCAGGAGGTTCGCGTCCACGCTGAACGGCGCCTCGCCACGCTTGTCCTTCGCGATCGGGATCTGGTTCTTCTCGGCGAATTCCAGAAGCTTCGTGCGGCTCGTCAGGTCCCATTCCCGCCACGGCGCGATGACCTTGATTTCGGGGTTCAGCGCATAGGCCGACAGCTCGAAGCGCACCTGGTCGTTGCCCTTGCCCGTCGCACCGTGCGAGATCGCGTCGGCACCGGTCTCGGCGGCGATCTCGATCAGCCGCTTGGAGATCAGCGGGCGCGCGATCGACGTGCCCAGAAGATACAGCCCCTCGTAGAGCGCGTTCGCACGGAACATCGGGAACACGAAATCGCGGACGAACTCTTCGCGCAAGTCCTCGATGTAGATGTCGCTCGCGCCCATCATCTCGGCCTTGGCGCGGGCGGGCTCCAGCTCTTCGCCCTGGCCGAGGTCGGCGGTGAAGGTCACCACCTCGCATCCGTACTCGGTCTGCAGCCACTTCAGGATGATCGAGGTGTCGAGGCCGCCGGAATAGGCGAGAACGACCTTCTTTGGTGCGGACATGGCAGGGCTCCGTCGGGGTTTGTCGTTGACCGCGCGGGCGATACCGGGTTTTCAGAGGCGGGGCAAGCGAGCGGAGAGTGCGATGGATTACGGGTATCAGTTGCTGCGCCATGTCGTGCAGCAGGTTTTCGGCAATCTCAGGCAGGCAGCCCAATTGACGCTTCTGCTGTTTCTCGCGCCCTACATCGGCTTCGTGCTCCTGGGCGTGGGCGCGATGACGGGCGGGGGGATGCAGGATCCCGCGGCTGCGGGCGGCGGGGTTCTTGCGGGGCTCGTTCTTCTCGGCGTGGCGGTCGTCGCCTATTGCTGGGCCGCCGTGGGCTGGCATCGCTACGTGCTTCTCGAAGAGACCGGCAACGGCTTTCTTCCGCAATGGCGCTGGGGCCGGATCACGGCCTATCTCGGCCGCGCCTTCCTCGTCGGCCTCGCGGTCGTCCTCGCCGTGATCGGCGGCGGATTGGTGATCGCGCTCGTCGTGGGGCTGACGCAGTCCACGACCTTCGCGCTCGTCCTCGGCATCGGACTGGTGCTTGGGGCGTCGTGGATCGCGACGCGCATCGGACTCGTCCTGCCGGCTGCGGCGATCGGCGAGAGGATGACATTGTCGGAAAGCTGGGCCGCGACGCGCCCGGTCTCCAGCCAGATCCTGCTTCCCCTGGTCGTCGTGGCGCTGGCCGTGGGCCTTGCCGGGCAGGTCATCATGCTTCTGTTCGGGCAGACGGTGACGGTCGAGGCGTTCGGCCAGGCCCAGGACCAGGTGGTGCTGAGCGTGCCTGGCCAGATCCTCAACGGCTTCGTGTCGTGGATCCAGATCCTCGTGAACCTCGCGCTGATGACCACGCTCTACGGCAACCTGATCGAGGGGCGGCAGCTCAACTGACGGCTGGACAGCGGCTGCGGCTTGCGGCAGGGCGAGGACATGACCGATTTCGCCGACGCCGCCCGCGCCGCCGCACAGGCCCTGCGCGAGCTTTTCCCGCCCACGCCGCTGCAGCGCAACGCCTTCCTGTCCGAACGCCACGGTGCGGACATCTGGCTGAAGCGCGAGGATCTGTCGCCCGTGCGGTCCTACAAGATCCGCGGCGCGTTCAACGCCATGCGCAAGCGGTTGGCGGCGGCGCCCGGCCAGGCCAGCTTCGTGTGCGCCAGCGCGGGCAACCATGCGCAGGGCGTGGCCTTCGCCTGCGCGCATTTCGGCGTGCGCGGCACGATTTTCATGCCCGTCACAACGCCTGCGCAGAAGATCGACAAGACCCGCGTCTTCGGCGGCGAGCATGTCGACATCCGCCTCGTCGGCGACTTCTTCGACCAGACGCTCGCGGCGGCAAAGGCCCATTGCGCCGAGGCGGACGCGCATTTCCTGCCGCCGTTCGACGATGCGCACGTGATCGAGGGGCAGGCCTCGGTCGCGGTCGAGATGATGCAGCAGCTCGGGGGCGCGCCGGACGTGCTGGTCCTGCCCGTGGGCGGTGGCGGCCTTTCGGCGGGGATGCGCCGGTACCTTTCCGCGCTCGGCGCAAATGTCGAGATCGTGCTGGTGGAACCCTGCGGCGGTCCCAGCCTCAAGGCGGCGCTGGAGGCCGGCGCGCCCGTCGAGGTCCCGATCACGGACTCCTTCGTGGACGGAGCCGCGGTCGCGCGCATCGGCGACCTGACCTTCGAGGCGTTGAAGGATGTCGATCCCGCCTCGCTTCACCTCGCGCCCGAGAACCGGATCTGCGTCACGATCCAGGAGATGCTGAACCACGAGGGGGTCGTGCTGGAGCCCGCGGGCGCGATGTCGATCGATGTGCTGCCCGAGATCGCCGACCGGATCCGGGGCCGCCGTGTCGTCTGTGTCACCACGGGCGGCAACTTCGACTTCGAGCGTCTTCCCGAGGTCAAGGAACGCGCGATGCGCTACAGGGGCCTGAAGAAATACTTCATCCTGCGCCTGCCGCAGCGGCCTGGCGCCCTGAGGGATTTCCTCGAGCTGATGGGGCCGGACGACGACATCGCGCGATTCGAATATCTCAAGAAGTCCGCGCGGAACTTCGGTTCGGTTCTGATCGGGATCGAGACGAAGGACGCCGCGACCTTCCCGCGCCTTTTCGAGCGGATCGCCGAGCGCGGCTTCGCGTTTCGCGACATCACCGAGGACGAGCTTCTGGCCGAGTTCCTGATCTAGGCGGCGAAGGCCGAGGCCCCGTCAAGCTCGGGCAAGCGCGGCTGGACTTCGGCCAGCGCGCCCCGGAAGGATCCTGTCACGTCGTCGAGGTCGGGCACCCGTCCTTCGCGGCACGCGGCCTCGGCGGTTTCGCAGGCCTCCGCCATGGCGACGAAGCCGAGATTGGCGGCGCTTCCGCGCAGGAAATGGAAATCGTCCGCCGTCCTCCGCGTCGGGTCCTCTAGAAGTTCCAACAGCTTTCCGTCCATCTCCGAGAAGAAGACGAACGCGACGTCGGCGAAATCCTCTTCCCCGATGTCGTGCCGGAGCGACATCAGGCGGTCCCAGTCGATGAATTTCATGTGCGGCGTCCCCTTTTCTGGGGAGGAGCCTCGGTCCAATTCGTTAACAAATCCTTGACGGCGCGGGCCTTCATCCGACGCATTCGCCATTTCACGACCCGTTAAGGCGCGCATGTCAAAGCGATGGCCGCCTGCACTGACGAGGTCCCCATGTATCGCGAACGCGATCCGCTCGAGGCCAGCGGTCCGGCCATGACGCCGGCAGGCGCGACCGCGCGCCGGCCTGCCGTTCTGGTGCTCGACGACAGCGCCGCGCAGCGCAAGCTGCTGCTCACGCTCCTGCAGCGGTGGGGCTACGAGGCCGTGGCCAGCGGCGATCCCGGCGAGGCGCTGGAGCTTGCGCGCGACCCGCGCATCGGCCTGATCGTCTCGGACTGGATGATGCCGGGCATGACCGGGCCCGAGTTCTGCAGGCGCCTGCGCGAGACCGGGCGCGAGGGCTATCAGTATGTCGTGCTCCTGACCTCCAAGTCGGAGACCAGCGACCTGTCCGAGGGGCTGGCGGCCGGCGCCGACGATTTCCTGACCAAGCCCGTCAGCGCGCCCGAGTTGCGGGCGCGGCTGAACGCGGGCGCGCGGATCGTGACGATGCAGGGCGAACTGGTCGAGAAGACGCGCTCTCTCGGCAATGCGCTGCTGGAAATCCGAAAGCTTTACGATGCGATCGATGCCGATCTCGAGGAAGCGCGGCGTCTCCAGCGGTCGCTTCTGCGCGACAGGACGCGCAAGCTGCCCGGCGCGGAGATCTCGCTTTGGCTGAAGGCCAGCGGCCACGTGGGCGGCGACATGGTTGGCTTCTTCGAGGCCGCGCAGGACAAGCTGGGGTTCTACGCTCTCGACGTGTCGGGGCATGGCGTCGCCGCCGCCATGGTCGTCGCCCGGGCGGCCGGCATGCTCAGCGACGGCGCCCCCGAACAGAACGTCGCCTTGTCCGCGCAGGGCGGCGGCCTCTTTACCGCGCTGCCGCCCGACCTTGTCGCCGCGCGCCTGAACCGGCAACTTCTGAGCGAACTCAAGAACGAACGCTATCTCACCTTGTGCCTCGGTTTCCTCGACCGGCGCACCGGCGTCGTCAGAATGGTGCAGGCCGGGCATCCGAACCCGCTCATCCTGCGACGGTCTGGCGAGGTCGAGCTGGTGGGATCCGGCGGGATGCCCGTGGGCCTTTTCCAGGAGGCGCAGTTCGAGGCCTTCAGCTTCCGGCTCGCCGCCGGGGATCGCCTGCTGCTCTACTCCGACGGCCTGACCGAAAGCCCCGCCCCGCACGGCGCGTTCCTCGACGAGGACGGCCTGATCCGCATCTGCCGCCGCCACGCGGATCTCGACGGCCAGGCGCTTCTGTCCGCCATCGCGACGGACCTCGAACGTCACATGGGCGGAAGCGACTTCCCCGACGACGTGTCGGCGCTTCTGGTCAGCTACGGGGACCACGCGGCCTGACGGCGGCGCAGCCATTCGGACACGAAATGCCTGTCTCCCGACACGGCAAGTTTCTCGGCCGCCGTCTCCCACGGCAGAAAGACCGCCGAATGCCCCGCTTCCGTGGGGTCCGAGCGCCGGGGCCCGAGCCGCGCGAAATAGATGTGGCATTGCTTCTGCGCGAAGAGGTCGTAGTCGGGCATGAACGTGAAACGGTGGAACATGCCCAGCCGCCGGATCGAATGAATGGCGTAGCCGGTTTCCTCCATCACCTCGCGGGACAGGGCGGCCTGCGGGCTCTCGCCGGGGTCGATGCCGCCGCCGGGAAGTTGAAGTTCCGGCCGGGGCGCCTCCTGGAAGGTGGCCAGAAGGCCGTCGCCCGCATCGATGATCGCATAGACGCCGGGCCGGGGCACGTAGCGTTGTCCCGGCATGGGCGGGCGGCCGAATCTGCGGTTCATGGAAGCCTCCGACGACGTGGCGCCGTTTCTGCCATCCGCCGGGCCTCTCGCCAAGGCCGGAGCCATCGGCTATGGGTCGCCCATGAGCGACGCCGCCCCAGACCGCACGACGCCGTCGGCCCGCGAAACGGCCGAGCGTGTCCTCCGCACGGAGGGCGCGGCCGTTCTCGAACTTGCGGACGCCCTGCCCGAGGACTTCGAGGCTGCGGTCGAGGGGATCCTCGCCACGCAGGGCCGCGTGATCCTCGGCGGCATCGGCAAGTCGGGGCATATCGCGCGCAAGATCAGCTCGACCTTCGCCTCGACCGGAACTCCCTCGGCCTTCGTCCATCCCGCTGAGGCAAGCCACGGCGACCTTGGGATGATCATGCCGGGCGATCTTGCGATCCTGATCTCGAATTCCGGCGAGACCGCGGAACTGCGGGACATCGTGGCCCATGTCGCCCGCTTCTCGATCCCGCTGATCGGCATCTCCGGCAGGCCCGAGTCAACGCTTATGAAGGCCGCCGACTACCGGCTGACCCTTCCCCCCGCGCCCGAAGCCTGCGCGCTGGGCATGGCGCCGACGACATCCACGACGCTGACGCTTGCACTCGGCGACGCGCTGGCCGTCGCGGTGATGGAACGGCGCGGGTTCCTGCCCGAACAGTTCCGCACGTTCCACCCAGGCGGCAAGCTGGGGGCGCGACTGTCGAAGGTGATGCAGCTGATGCACGGCCCGGCGGCCCTGCCGCTGGTCGAGGTGGGCGCGGCCATGCCCGAGACGCTTGTCGTGATGAGCGAAAAGGGCTTCGGCATCGCCGGCGTGACCGAGGGCGGCCGCCTTGTCGGCGTGATTTCCGACGGCGACCTGCGGCGCAACATGGACCACCTTATGGACCGCCGCGCGGGCGAGGTCGCCACGCGCAGTCCCAGGGTCATCGGGCCGGAAATGCTCGCCGCAGAGGCGCTTGCGCTGATGTCGGAAAACAAGATCACCGCGCTGTTCGTCACGGATGATGCCGCGCGGCCGCTCGGCATCCTTCACCTGCACGACTGCCTTCGCGCGGGCCTCGTCTGAAACGTGAACGGCCCCGCCCTTGGGGGCGAGGCCGTCAGCCGAGTCGGAGAGGGAGAGACCCCCGGCTCAGTTGCTGTCGTCGGCGCGACGCAGCTCATCGAAGATCTCGGCGCCGTAGGCCGGCTCGCCCGAGAACACGGTGACCGAGTTCAGGTCGATGCGCTCGGCCGCGCGGTCCACGGATGCGTTGTAGTTGCGAACCGCGACCGCGATGGCCTCGTCGCCACGGGTCGAAACCGTCGTGCCCAGCACCGGACCGTTCGGCCCTGCCGCGATGAGGTCCGAGCGGCTGTCGGCGCTGAGGTTGAAGTGGTTGATCGCCTGTTGCGTGGCGTCGGCGGCAAGCGCCGGCATTGCGGTGGCGGCGAGGATCGCTGCGGTGATGATCGTGCGTTTCATTTCAGTCTCCTTGGTGTGGTGCCTGGGGTGTGTCCCGGGCTCTTGTTGGATCGTCTTCGGCTGTCTGGCCGTTCGATGATCCTAAGCTGAGCCCTCTTGCGCCCTCATTCAACACACGGAACTGAGAGATTCACGAGAAGTAGGTGCGTTATTGCACAACACCCTGCGCCCTGCGCACGAACCGCACGGCCGCGTGATCGTGCACTCTCGAAGCCGTGAAAATCGGCGCGATTTCTGTAACTTGGGCGGATGGGTGGCGACGCGCTCAGGTGCCGTAATAGTCGCGATACCACGCGACGAATCTCGCCACGCCGTCCCGGACCGCCGTTCCGGGACGCTCTCCGATCAGCTGCCGCAGAAGCGTCGCGTCCGCCCAGGTGGCGGGAACGTCGCCGGGCTGCATGTCCATCATGTTCTTGACCGCGGCGCGGCCGGTCGCAGCCTCGATCGCCGCGATGAAATCGAGCAGGGGGACAGGCGCCGAGCTACCGATGTTCACGATGCGGAACGGCGCCACCGGCGAAAGGCTGTCGCCTTCGGGGATCGAGGCGGGGTCCTCGGGGCGGACGGGAGCGACGTCGATCAGCCGGACGATCGCGTCCGCAAGATCGTCGATGTAGGTGAAGTCGCGGCTCATCCGGCCGTGGTTGTAGACGTCGATCGGCTTCCCGGCGAGGATCGCGCGCGTGAACTTGAAGGGCGCCATGTCCGGGCGGCTCCAGGGGCCGTAGACGGTGAAGAAGCGGAACATCGTCGTCGGCAGGCCGTAGAGATGCGCGTAGGAATGCGCCATCGCCTCGTTCGCCTTCTTCGTGGCGGCGTAGAACGACATCTGCGTGTCGGCCTTGTCCGTCTCGGCATAGGGCATCTCGGTATTCGCGCCGTAGACCGACGAGGTGGAGGCCAGAAGGCTGTGGGCCGGCGGGAACGCGCGCATCGCCTCGAGGACGCGGAAGGTGCCGACGAGATTGGCCTCGACGTAGCTTTCGGGCGCCTCGATCGAGTAGCGGACGCCGGCCTGCGCGGCGAGGTGGACCACCGCGTCGGGCCGATGTCGCGCCATCAGGTCATGGACCGCGCCGGGTGTCTCGATCCGCTCGGTCACGGCGGTGTAGCCCGGCTTCTGCAGCAGCATGGACTGCCGCCGTTCCTTCAGGGAAACGTCGTAATAGTCGGTGAGCGCATCGATGCCGACCACCTCCCAGCCCTCGGCCAGAAGGCGGGCGCAGACGTGAAAGCCGACGAACCCCGCCGATCCCGTGACCAGTGCCCTGCGCGCTGCCATGGCGTGGCTCCCCTGCCTTGCCGCCCGGCGATGGCGGGGGCGGCGATCATGAATTCCGGCCTACCGAATAGGTCATCGCGCGGGCCCGCGGTATCCCAAAAAGCCGCGCGCCGTCAGCGAGGAAGCTCGATCCGGCGCGCGCGGGGCACGAGGCTGTTGATCCTCGAGATATGCACCGGAAGCGTCCGGGTGTGGAAATCGTGCGTCCCGACCACGAAACGCCGCGCCTCGGCGCCGAGAGGGGCATGGGCTTCGGGCCGCTCCAGAACTTCCACGACCTGCCGCGCCAGCGCCTCGGGCTGGAAGAAATCGACGAGGAGACCGTTTTTTCCGTGTTCGACCGCCTCGCGCACGGGGGCCGTGTCCGAAGCGACGATGGTGGCGCCCATCGCCATCGCTTCCAGAAGCGACCACGACAGCACGAAGGGCACCGTCAGGTAGATGTGGCACCGGCTGACCTGGATGACCTGCTTGTAGGAGGTGTAAGGCACGCGCCCGAGGAAATGCACGCGGTTCCAGTCGAGCCGGTCGCCGACCTCCCGTTCCATCCGCGCGCGGTAGCCTCCGGCCTCGTCGGCCTTGCGCCCATAGGAGGTCTCGTTTCCACCGATGATGAGCGCGCGGGCGTTGGGTCGCGCGTTCAGGATGTGCGGCAGGGCGCGCATGAAGACGTGGAACCCGCGCACCGGCTCGAGGTTGCGGGCCATGTAGGTGAAGACCTCGTCCGCGCGCGTCACCGGCCGGTCCAGCCGCGCAAGCTGCAGCCTTGCGTCCGGGTTTGGGTGCAGGCGGTCGGTGCGGATCCCGTCGTGGCAGACGTAGATCCCGGGGTGGAAGCTTTCGGGAAAGGTGTCGCGCTGCCACGTGGTCGGTGAATGCCCAAGGTCCACCGTCTGGAAATTGGCGAAGTTCACCGCGTTGCGCGCGTGCATGGTGAAGCGCGCCTGATCGCTCGACGGGAACTCGGGGTCGAAGCCGACGGAACCGCCCTCGGACAGGAAGTAGTATTCGAAAAAGCCCAGCACCGGCACGTCCGGCCAGACCTGCTTCATGAAGGTCAGCTCGCCCCAGCCCACATGACCCAGGATCACATCGGGGCGGAACCCGTCGGCCTTCAGCGTCTCGCAGGCCTGCGCCGCCCCGAACCCGTTGCCGCAGCAATCCTCCCAGTAGGACGAAAGCGCATAGGCGCCGGGGGCGGCCTTGTGGTGGGACTTGTAGACGACGATCTGGGCGCCCTCGACGTGCGGCGCGTCGCTGCGCTGCGTCAAAAAGACGATCCGGTGTCCGCCCTGCGCCACGAGGTAGCGAAAGAGTTCCCTGTACTGGCCGGGAAAGTTCTGGTGGACGAAAAGGATGTTCATGCGGCGGCGGCGGTCCGGAACGGGGCGGTCCGGGCATCCTTCCCCGATCGGGGTATCACAGGCAAGCGCGCGGGCCCCGCGCTTCGCGGTTTGGGATTGCGGCATTCCCGACTATATGTGACGCAAGCGGCCCTACCGAGCCCGGACTGACATCATGACCCTCACGACACGCATTGCATGGGACGACACCGTCCTTCCCTTCCAGCTCGATCATGCCGACATCCGCGGCCGGGTCGCGCGGCTGGACCAGACGCTCGACCGCATCCTGCACCAGCACGACTATCCGCCCGCGGTCGAGGCGCTGGTCGCCGAGATGGCGCTTCTGACCGCGATGATCGGCCAGACGATCAAGCTGCGCTGGAAACTGTCCCTTCAGGTGCGCGGCGACGGCCCGATCCGACTGATCGCGACCGACTTCTTCGCCCCCGCCAAAGAGGGTGCGCCGGCGTGGATCCGCGCCTTCGCCAGCTACGACGCCGAGCGCCTCGAGGAACGCGGCGCCCCGTTCCCACAGGTCGGCGGCGGCTATTTCGCCATCCTGATCGACCAGGGCAAGGGCACCGCGCCCTACCAGGGGATCACGCCGCTCGCGGGCGGGTCGCTGGCGGCCTGCGCGGAGACCTACTTCGCGCAGTCCGAACAGCTGCCGACGCGCTTCGCGCTCAGCTACGGTCAAAGCCGCGAGCCGGGCGAGGACGCGACGTGGCGTGCCGGCGGCGTCATGCTTCAGCACATGCCCAAGGCGTCCCGGCCGCCCCCGGGCGAGGGCGGCTCGGGCGAGGGTGGTCTGCTTGCGGCCGACGATCTGCTGGACGGCGACGACGGCGACAACTGGCGCCGGGCCAACCTCCTGCTCGATACCGTCGAGGAAATGGAGCTGGTGGGCCCCCGGATCGCACCTACGGACCTTCTGGTTCGGCTTTTCCACGAGGAGGCCCCGCGCGTCTTCGATGCCCAGCCGGTCAGCTTCGGCTGCACGTGCTCGGCCGAGCGCGTGCGCGAAAGCCTGTCGATCTACTCGGCCAAGGATATCGGCCACATGACGACCGACGAGGGCATCGTGACGGCGGATTGCCAGTTCTGCGGCGCGCATTACGAGTTCGATCCACGGACACTCGGCTTCGAGGCCGACCGCGATCCTGCCGGCGAGGGCGGGCGCGCGGATGGCGATGCGCCCGGTGAGGACGATGGGACAGCCGGTTGACCTCGAGACGCTGAGGGCCGCCCTCGACACGCGCGCGGCCCGGCCATCGTCCGACTACGACCTGAATCCCGGCGTCCAGCTGCCCGAGGGCAGGCGGCTGCGCGCCGCGGCGGTGCTGATCCCGGTGCTTGGCAGTGAGGTCATCCTCACGAAGCGTGCTTCGCACCTGAAACACCACCCTGGCCAGATCGCGCTTCCGGGCGGCAAGGTGGACGGCACCGACGACGGCGCCGCGGCCGCGGCCCTGCGCGAGGCGCGTGAGGAGATCGGCCTCGACCCCTCCAACGTCGCGCTGATCGCCGAGCTGCCGGCGCATGAGACGGTGACGGGTTACACGATCACCCCGATCCTCGCGCGGGTCCGCGCGGAGTTCGCGGCCGTGCCGGAGGAGGGCGAGGTCGCCGAGGTCTTCCGCGTGCCGCTCGCCTTCCTGATGGATCCCTCCAACTACCGCGTGGAGGGCCGCCTGTGGCGTGGAACGCGGCGCAACTACTACGTCGCGCCCTATGGCCCCTACTACATCTGGGGCGCAACCGCGCGCATCCTGAAGTCGCTGGCCGACAGGCTCGGGCCATGAGACTTGTCGCGGACTGGCTGACGGATCCGGCCACGACGGCGGTCATCGACGCGCTCGAGCAGGGCGGCGCGCGCGCGTGGTTCGTCGGAGGATGCGTGCGCGACGGGCTTCTCGGGCGCGCCATGGGCGACATCGACATCGCCACCGACGTGCCCCCAGGGCGCGTGGCCGAGATCGCCGGGGCCGCCGGCATCCGCTGCGTGCCGACAGGCGAGGATCACGGCACGGTGACGCTGGTGACCGACCACCGCCCGTTCGAGGTGACGACCCTCCGGCGCGATGTCGAGACCGACGGGCGGCGCGCCACGGTTGCCTATACCGACCGCCTCGACGAGGACGCGCACCGGCGGGACTTCACGATCAATGCGCTTTATTCGCTGCGCGACGGGACGGTTCTCGACCCGACGGGCGAGGGCTTGACCGATATCGCTGCGGGCCGGGTACGGTTCATCGGCGATCCGCATGACCGCATCGCCGAGGACTACCTCCGCATCCTGCGCTTCTTCCGCTTCCACGCCTGGTATTCCGCGCCCGGCGGCGGCCTCGACGCGGCTGGCCTCGCGGCGTCCGCCGAAATGGCCGAGGGCCTCGGGCGCCTCTCGCGAGAGCGTGTCGGCGCGGAGATGCGCAAGCTTCTTGCCGCCCCCGATCCCGCCCCGTCCGTCGCCGCGATGGCGCAGGGCGGCGTGCTCGCCCGCATCCTGCCCGGCGCAGACGCGCGCATGCTTCCTGTCCTGGTCGCGCTCGAGGACGGGCTTCCCGCCGACCCGCTCCGCCGTCTCGCCACGCTTGGCGGCGAAGACCCGGCGGGGCGGCTGCGTCTCTCGAAGGCCGAGGCCCGCCGCCTCGCGCTCCTGCGCGACGGCATGTCGAACGCGGCGTCTCCCGGAGAACTGGGATATCGCCACGGCAGGGACACCGCGCGCGAAATCCTGCTCCTGCGCGCCGCGGCGGAGGCGCGCGCGCCTGATCCCGCGGCGCTGGCGGCCGCCGCCCGCGGCGCCGCCGCGGTCTTTCCGGTGAAGGCCTCCGACCTGATGCCCGCCTTCGAGGGACCCGCGCTCGGCGCCGAGCTCTCCCGGCTGGAGCGCGCATGGATCGACAGCGGCTTCCGCCTCGGGCCACACGACCTTCTCTCGTGACACGGGGATTGCGCCGCCTGCGGCGTCGCCCCGCGAAGCGCCGTCTCGGGGCCGATGGCCCCTCGCCGGCGCTGATGCCTCCGGCGGGAGTTTTTCGGCAAGGATGAAGGAAGGTGCGCGGGCGTGGCTTCATCCTTGCGGAAAAACTCCGGGGGGAGGCCGCAGGCCGGGGGGCGGAGCCCCCTACTTGCGCGACTTCTTGACAGCGCCGCGGGGCCGGGATTGGGTGCGTCGGCGCCACGTCGAGGCTTCATGGATCCCCTTTACCTGTTCGTCTTTTTCGGGCTCGTTTCCCCTGGTCCGAACGTCATCCTGCTGACCGCGTCCGGTGCGAGGTTCGGGTTCCGCGCGACGCTGCCCCATGTGGCGGGCGTCGCGCTTGGGGTGGGGATCATTGCCGGTCTGGCCGGGCTGGGGGTCGGCGCCCTCCTCGCCGAATGGCCCGTCGTGAGGGGCGCTCTGGGCTTAGCCGCGGCAGGCTGGATCGTCTACATGGCCGCGCGCCTCTGGCGATCGGAGCCCGCGGGCGCCGCCCGCGCAGATGACGCCCGGCCCTGGGGCGTGACGCAAGCGATCCTCTTCCAGTGGGTCAACCCGAAGGTCTGGGCCATCGCGATGGCGGCGGCGTCGGGCTATGGCGCGGGGCTTACCCCCCTCGACGAAGCGCAGAGACTGGCCATCGCGTTCTCGGCGCTCAACCTTCTCGTCTGCCTGTTCTGGAGCTACGCCGGCTCGCTGCTTGCGCTTCTTCTGTCCAACGCGGGCGCGTGGCGCATCTTCGCGCGCGTCATGGCCACGGGTCTGGGCGCATCGGCTGTCATGGTCTTTCTGTAGGCCGGGGCCTATATGTGAGCTCAAGGACGGCGGACGCCATGTTTTCCAGACTATTCCATTTCTTCGAGTCACGGGTCGATCCCTACGCGGCCTACACCGAGACGGACGCCCCGCCCCGGCGCCTTTTCGCGTTTCTCTGGGACTACTCACAGCCCTTCAAGACGGTCTACGCCCTCACCGCCGTCACGGCGGTTGTCGTCGCGGCGATCGAGGTCGGGCTGATCTGGTACATGGGACGGGTGGTCGACCTTCTGTCGACCGGCGCCGCGTCCGATGTCCTTGCGCGGCACGGGACCGAGCTGGTTCTGGCGGCGCTGTTCATCCTTCTCGTGCGTCCGGTCATCCAGGGGCTGAACGTCGCGCTCCTGAACAATGCGATCCTGCCCCAGTTCGGCACGCTGATCCGCTGGCGCGCGCACCGGCAGGTCCTGCGCCAGTCCGTGGGGTGGTTCGAGAACGACTTCGCGGGCCGTATCGCCAACCGGATCATGCAGACGCCCACCAGCGGCGGCGAGGCCGTGTTCCAGGTCTTCGACGCGATCACATTCTCGCTCGCCTATCTGCTGGGAGCCGCGGTCCTGCTGGCCGGCGCCGATCCGCGGCTCCTGCTGCCGCTCGCCGCGTGGTTCGCGCTTTATGGGCTGCTTCTGCGCTGGACGATCGTGCGGATCGGGCCGGCCTCGAAGGCGAGCGCGGATGCGCGCTCGGCCACGACGGGCCGCGTTGTGGACAGCTATACCAACATCCATGCCGTGAAGCTCTTCGCCCATCACGACCAGGAGATCGAATACGCCCGCGAGGCGATCGAGACCACGCGACGCACCTTCGCGCATGAGATGCGCCTTTTCACTGTGATGGACGTCGTTCTGACGCTGCTGAACGGTCTTCTGATCGTGTCGGTCGTGGGCTGGGCCGTGTGGCTCTGGGCGGCGGGGACGGCGAGCGTCGGCACGGTCGCCGCGGCGACGGCCCTGACGCTGCGGCTCAACGCGATGACGGGCTGGATCATGTGGGCGGTATCCAGCTTCTTCCGCTCGCTCGGCGTCGTTGCCGAGGGCATGGAGACGATCACCGATCCCGTGATGCTGACCGATGCAGCGGAGGCCGTGCCCCTGACGTTCGATCGGGGCGAGATCGCCTTCGACGGCGTGTCGCACCATTACGGGCGCGGGGCCGGTGGCCTCGACGGCGTGAGCCTCGTCATAAGGCCGGGCGAGAAGGTGGGCCTGATCGGGCGCTCGGGCGCGGGCAAGTCGACGCTGGTGAAGCTGCTTCTTCGGTTCTACGACCCGGAGGGCGGGCGGATCCTGATCGACGGACAGGACATCGCGCATGTCACGCAGGACAGCCTGCGCCGCAGGATCGGCATGGTGCAGCAGGACAGCGCGCTTCTGCACCGTTCGGTCCGGGACAACATCCTCTATGGGCGGCCGGATGCGACGGAGGCCGAGATGATCGCCGCCGCGAAACGGGCCGAGGCGCATGATTTCATACTCGAGCTTTCCGATCCGCAGGGACGCACCGGCTACGACGCGCATGTCGGCGAGCGCGGCGTGAAGCTTTCGGGCGGGCAGCGGCAGCGCGTCACGCTGGCGCGGGTGATCCTGAAGGACGCGCCGATCCTGGTGCTGGACGAGGCCACGAGCGCGCTCGACAGCGAGGTCGAGGCCGCGATCCAGAACACGCTCTATGGCGTGATGGAGGGCAAGACCGTCATCGCCATCGCGCACCGCCTGTCCACCATCGCCCACATGGACCGCATCGTCGTTCTCGACGGGGGCCATGTCGCCGAGCAGGGCACCCATGCCGAGCTTCTGGCGAATGCCGGGCTTTATGCCGGGTTCTGGGCGCGGCAATCGGGCGGTTTCATCGGCACCGATCCGCAGCACGAAGCGGCATCCACGGAGGCGGCCGAATGATCGACGCCATGCGCGGCATCCTTCACCGGATGGGCAATCTGATCGACGGCTTCCAACCGGCGGGCGGGCCGCCGCCCGGCAAGTTGTGGCCGTTCATTCGCTGGTGCCTCGCTGGCGCATGGCCGGTGATCCTGTTCGCCACGCTGCTGTCGGGGCTGGCGGGCGCGATGGAGGTCGGCGCGGCGTGGCTGCTGGGGGTTCTGGTCGATTCCACCGTGGCCGGGTCCGGGGGATATTTCGCCGAGAACGCCCTTCTCGTGACGGCATATGCCGCGTTCTACCTGCTTCTGCGTCCGCTGTTCTTCGGCGCGTCGGCGGCGTTCAACGGCATCGTCCTGCCTCCGAACCTCGCACCGCTGATCCAGAGCCGCCTGCACCGTTGGTCGCTTGGACATGACGTCACCTTCTTCGACAACGACTTCGCCGGCCGGATCGCGCAGAAGCAGATGCAGGCAGCGACCGCGCTCGTGAACGTCGTGACCGAGGTCATCAACGCCGGCGCTTTCGCCGTCGCGACACTGATCGGGGCGCTGGCGATGCTTGCGGCGATCGACTGGCGGATCGGCCTCGCGCTTCTGGTGTGGCTGGTCGGCTACGGCGCCATGATTCGCTGGTTCCTGCCGCGCATACGCGTCCGGTCGCAGGCGAGGGCGGCGGCGCGCGCGAACGTCACCGGCCAGATCGTCGACACGATCACCAACATCAAGACCGTGAAGCTGTTCGGCCATACCGAGCACGAGGACGAGGCGGCGATCGACGCGCTGCACGGCTACAGGCAGTCGGCGCTGGCCTTCGGCTACCTCTCGACGGGGTTCCGCTTCGCGTTGATGGCGACGGCGGGGCTTCTGCCGGTGGTGCTCGTGCTCGGGGCTATCCTATTGTGGCAGAACGGCCTTGCGACACCCGGCGAGATTGCGGCGACAGGTGCCATCGCCATGCGCATCGCGCAGATGACCGGCTGGGTCAGCTTCACGCTGATGGCGATCTACGCCAACGTGGGCGAGGTCGAGGACGGGATGCGAACCCTGACGCCGCCGCACAGGCTGACCGATGCGTCGGATGCGGTGAGCCTGCCGCGCATGGAGGGTCGGATCGCATTCGAAGGCGTCGATTTCGCCTACGGGCGTCGCGTCGGGGGGGTCGAAGGCATCGACCTCGTGATCGAGCCGGGACAGAAGCTTGGCATCGTGGGCGCGTCCGGCGCGGGCAAGTCGACGCTCGTCGCGCTGCTGCTGCGGCTCTACGACATCGAGAAGGGGCGCATCACGGTCGACGGCACGGACATCCGTGACATCACGCAGGACAGTCTCCGCCAGCAGATCGCGATGGTCACGCAGGAGACGGCGATGTTCAACCGCTCGGCGATGGAGAACATCCGCTACGGGCGTCCCGAGGCCTCCGACGAGGAGGTCTTCGCGGCGGCGCGCCGGGCCGAGGCGCACGAGTTCATCCTGTCGCTCAAGGATCATCGCGGCCGCAGCGGCTATGACGCGTTCCTTGGCGAGCGCGGGGTGAAGCTTTCGGGCGGACAGCGGCAGCGGATCGCGCTGGCGCGGGCGTTCCTGAAGGACGCGCCGGTGCTCGTGCTGGACGAGGCGACCAGCGCGCTCGACAGCGAGGTCGAGGCCGCGATCCAGTCCACGCTGACGGACGTCATGGAGGGCAAGACGGTCATCGCCATCGCGCACCGCCTGTCCACGCTGGCCGAGATGGACCGGATCGTCGTCCTTGACGGCGGCCGCATCGTGGAGGACGGACGCCACGAGGATCTTCTTGCGACGGGTGGACTTTACGCGCGCTACTGGAACCGGCAGTCGGGCGGGTTTATCCATGCCGAGGCGGCCGAATAGACCGGTTGCGCCACGCACGAACCGGCAGGAGGCCGCCGTCATGGATTACGAAACCGTCCCCGCCGACGTCTTCGGGCGCAGCCTGAGCGGACTTGGCGTCAACATCCTGTCGCGGGACGTCGGGGCGCTGGCCGGGTTCCTGTCCGGGGTCTTCGGCCTTTCGGTCCACCGGGTAAGCGCGGATTTCGCCATTGCGGTTCACGACGGGTCCACGTTCCAGCTGCACGGCGACGGCGCCTTTGGCGCGCATCCCCTGCTCGGCCTCGTGCCGGAAACGCCGCCGCGCGGCGCGGGGGCGCAGTTCTACCTTTTCGGGGTCGATCCCGACGTGGCGGCCGCGAAGGCCGAGGCCGCCGGGTTCACCGTGCTCGAGCCCACTGCCGACAAGCCGCACGGCCTCCGCGAATGCACGATCCTCAGCCCAGAGGGCTACGCCTTCAGCCCCGCGATCCACGCCTGAGGCATCATGGTCGAGGTCAGGATCACGCGGTTGGGACACCTGGGCGACGGCATTGCGGCCGCGCCGGACGGCAGCCCCCTTTTCGTTCCGCTGGCCCTCCCGGGTGAGGTCGTGTCCGGCGAGACGTCGGGCGACCGGATCGAAAGCCCCCGGATCGTCGCACCCTCGCCGGACCGCGTGGCCGCGCCCTGCCCGCATTACCGCAGTTGCGGCGGATGCGCGCTGATGCACGCCAGCGACGCGTTCGTGGCCGGATGGAAGGCGCAGGTCATTGCGACTGCGCTTGCCGCGCATGGGCTGGAGGCGCCAATGCGCGAGATCCGAACCTCGCCGCCCCGGTCGCGCAGGCGCGCGACGCTCGCCGGTCGCCGCACGAAGAAGGGCGCGATGGTGGGCTTCCACGCGCGGAAATCAGACACCATCGTGCCGATCAGTGACTGTTTCGTGCTCGCGCCCGAGCTTCTGGCGACCCTTCCTACGCTTGAAGAGATCACCCGCCTCGGCGCGTCGCGAAGCGGGGTCCTTGGCCTCTCGCTCACGCTGTCGCCGGCGGGTGTCGACCTGCGCGTGACGGGCGGCAAGCCGCTCGACGGGCCGTTGCGCGCCAATCTGCCGAGGTTCGCGCCGCACTTCACGCGCCTCAGCTGGGACGACGAGCCCGTCTTCGCCGATGCCCCCCCGGTCCAGAGGTTCGGCCCCGCGACCGTGACGCCGCCGCCCGGCGCCTTCCTGCAGGCGACCGCGGCGGGCGAGGCGGCGCTGCTTGCAGCGGTCGCCGAGGCTACGCAGGGCGCCGCCCGGATCGCCGACCTTTTCTCGGGCTGCGGGACGTTCGCGCTTCCGCTTGCCCGCACCGCCGCCGTTCATGCCGTCGAGGGGGACGCGGGCCTTCTGGCCGCGCTGGACGCAGGCGCGCGTCATGCCTCCGGCCTGCGGCCCGTCACGATCGAGGCGCGCGACCTGTTCCGCCGTCCCCTCGGCCCCGACGAGCTTGCGGGCTTCGATGCCGTCGTCATCGATCCGCCCCGCGCGGGCGCCGAGGCGCAAGCCCGCGCGCTGGCCGGGGCGCGAGTGCCGCGCATCGCCGCCGTCTCGTGCAATCCCGTCACCTTCGCACGCGATGCCGCACTGCTCGTGGCGGCGGGATATCGCCTCGACTGGGTGCAACCCGTTGATCAGTTTCGCTGGTCCCCGCATGTGGAGCTTGCCGCGTCGCTAAGCCTTCCCCATATCGGCGCGTAAAGCGTTCGAGGGACCACATGACCGACACGACCACCGCCTCCGCAGGGCTTCGCGGCCGTCTGGCCGACTGGCTGGACCGCCCGCAGGTCCGCTACACGATCATCGGCGTCATCGTGTTCAACGCCGTGATCCTCGGAATGGAGACGTCGGACGCGCTGATGGCGGGTTGGGGTCCCCTGATCGTGGCGCTCGACCGGGCCTGCCTTGCGATCTTCGTCATCGAGATCGCGCTGAAGCTGGTGGCGCATGGGCCGCGGTTCTTCCGCTCCGGGTGGAACGTTTTCGACTTCGTGATCGTCGGCATCGCCCTGATACCGGCGGCGCAGGGCCTGTCGGTTCTGCGCGCGCTGCGCATCCTGCGGGTGCTGCGCGTGATCTCCGTCGCGCCGCGCCTGCGCCGCGTGGTCGAGGGGTTCGTCACGGCGCTGCCCGGCATGGGCTCGGTGTTCCTTCTGATGGCGATCATCTTCTACATCGGCGCCGTGATGGCGACGAAGCTGTTCAGCGCCAGCTTCCCCGACTGGTTCGGGACGCTCGGCGCGTCGCTTTATACGCTCTTTCAGATCATGACGCTGGAATCGTGGTCGATGGGCATCGTGCGACCCGTCCTCGAGGTCTATCCCTTCGCCTGGGCCTTCTTCGTGCCGTTCATCATGGTCACGACCTTCGCAGTGGTGAACCTGCTGGTCGGTCTCATCGTGAACTCGATGCAGGACGCCCATGCCGAGGAAAGCAACGCCGCAACCGACAAGTATCGCGACGAGGTGCTGGAGCGTCTGAGAAAGATCGAGGAGCGGCTGGAGAAATAGCGGGCTTCGCCGTCAGGCCCGCCGCTCCATCGTCGCCACGCCCAGCGTCGTCAGCACCTTCTCGACGATGTCGCCCGCGTTCATCTTCGCGACGGCATACATGTCCTCGGGGCTCGCCTGGTCGATGAAGACGTCGGGCAGGACCATCGAGCGATACCTGATCCCCTTGTCGAACACGCCCCGCTCGGCCAGAAGCTGAGCGACATGGCTGCCGAAGCCGCCGACGGCGCCCTCTTCCACGGTGATCAGGGCCTCGTGGTGGCGGGCGAGTTGCAGGATCAGCTCCTCGTCCAGCGGCTTGGAAAAGCGGGCGTCGGCCACGGTGGGTTTCAGCCCCCGGCCCGCAAGCGTTTCGGCGGCTTCCTGGACCTCCTTCAGGCGCGCGCCGAAGTTCAGGAGGGCGACCCGGTTCCCCTCGGCGATCATCCGCCCGCGACCGATCTCCAGCGCGACGCCGCGTTCGGGCATCTCGACGCCGACGCCCTCGCCGCGCGGGTAGCGGAAGGCCGACGGGCGGTCGTCGATCTCCAGCGCGGTGCGCACCATGTGCACCAGTTCGGCCTCGTCGGAGGCCGCCATGACGACGAAACCGGGAAGGTTCGACAGGAAGGCGACGTCATAGCTTCCGGCATGGGTCGCGCCGTCGGCGCCCACGAGGCCGGCGCGGTCGATGGCGAAGCGCACCGGCAGGCGCTGGATGGCGACGTCATGCACCACCTGGTCGTAGCCGCGCTGGAGGAATGTCGAGTAGATCGCCGCGAACGGCTTCAGGCCGCCCGCGGCCATGCCGGCGCAGAAGGTGACGGCGTGCTGCTCGGCGATGCCCACGTCGAAGCAGCGGCCGGGAAAGCGCTCGCCGAAGAGGTCGAGGCCGGTTCCGTCGGGCATCGCCGCAGTGACGGCGACGATCCGGGGATCGTCCTCGGCCTCGCGGATCAGCGACCGGGCGAAGACCTTGGTGTAGGAAGGCGCGTTCGAGGGCGACTTCTTCTGTTCGCCCGTGGCCACGTCGAATTTCGCCGTGGCATGGCCGCGATCCGCGCGGTGCTCGGCGTAGCCCTTGCCCTTCCTCGTGATGGCGTGGATCAGGATCGGCCCATCGGCGCGCGCCTTGACCGTGCGCAGAACGGCCAGAAGCTGCTCCATGTCGTGCCCGTCGATGGGTCCGATGTAGGAAAAGCCCAGCTCCTCGAACAGCGTCCCGCCCACGGTCGCGGCCTTCAGCAGTTCCTTGGCGCGGCGCGCGCCCTCCTGGAAGGGTTCGGGAAGCAGCGAGACCGCGCCCTTGGCCGCGGCCTTCAGCTCCTGAAAGGGGGCGCCCGCATAAAGGCGCGACAGGTAGCTCGACATCGCCCCTGTCGGCGGCGCGATGGACATCTCGTTGTCGTTGAGGATGACGATCAGGCGCTTGCCCATGTGACCGGCGTTGTTCATCGCCTCGTAGGCCATGCCGCCCGAAAGCGCGCCGTCCCCGATCACGGCGATCGCGTCGCCGTGCCCCGTGGAGCAATCCCCGCCGAGGTCCCGCGCCACCGCAAAGCCAAGCGCCGCCGAGATGCTGGTCGAGGAATGCGCCGCGCCAAAGGGGTCGTAAGGCGACTCGCTGCGCTTGGTGAACCCCGAAAGGCCGTCCTTCTGGCGGATCGTCAGCATCCTGTCGCGCCGTCCGGTCAGGATCTTGTGCGGATAGCTCTGGTGGCTGACATCCCAGATCAGCTTGTCGCGCGGCGTGTCGAAGACGGCGTGTATCGCGACGGTCAGTTCCACCACGCCCAGACCGGCGCCGAAATGGCCGCCGGTCTGGCTGACCGACCAGATCGTCTCGGCCCGAAGCTCGTCGGCGACGCGGCGCAGGTCGCCATCGCCAAAGCGCTTGAGGTCCGCCGGGGTCTTCACCCGGTCGAGGAGGGGGGTGGCGGGTCGCTCGCTCATTCGCTGGCCTCCCGGGCCGTCGCTGCCGTCATGCATCGCGGGCGATAATGTAGCGGGCCAGCGCCTGCAAGTTCTGCGACCTGTCGCCGTAGGGCTCGAGCGCCGCGCAGGCCTCGTCAACGAGGGCCGCGGCACGCGCGCGCGCGGCCTCCAGCCCAAGTAGCGACACGAAGGTCGCCTTGCCCGCCTCGGCGTCCTTGCGCAGTGCCTTGCCCGCCTTTGCGCTGTCGCCGGTGACGTCCAGGATGTCGTCCGCAATCTGGAACGCAAGGCCGATGGCGCGGGCATAGCGCTGCAACGGCCCCGGATCCGCCCGGCCGAGGATCGCACCCGCCCGCGCCGGCCACTCGATCAGGCGGCCGGTCTTGTTGCCCTGCAGTTCGGTGATCTGGTCCAGCGTCAGCGGCTGCCCGGACGTTTCGGCGGCCATGTCCTGGGCCTGTCCCAGCACCATGCCCTGCGCCCCGCTGGACCGTGCCAGCGTGGCCACAAGCTCCACGCGCTGCGCGGCGTCGCCCGCGCGTGCGTCGGCCAGAAGCTCGAACGCGAAGGTCTGAAGCGCATCGCCGACCAGAACCGCCGTGGCCTCGTCCCATTTCCGATGCACGGTCGGACGTCCGCGGCGCAGATCGTCGTCATCCATGCAGGGAAGATCGTCATGCACGAGACTGTAGGCATGGACGCATTCGACCGCCGCCGCGGAATGGAGCGCCTGCGCCCGATCCACGCCGAACAGTCCCGCCGTCTCGAGCACGAGGAACCCGCGAAGCCGCTTGCCGCCCTCGCTGGCATAGCGCATCCCCTCGGCGATCGCGTCACCCCCGAGCGGGGCGAGCCGTTCGGCAAGGAACGCGCCGATGTCATTTCGCGCGTCGGCCAGCGCCGCCTGGAACATGCGGTCAGAGCCCCTCGGCGGGCCTGGTGCCGGTGGCCTGTCCGTTGGCGTCGAGCGTGATCTGTTCGACCTGCTCCTCGGCCTCCTTCAGTCGGGCCTCGCAATGCGCCTTCAAGGCCGCGCCGCGCTTGTAGAGCTTGATGGAATCCTCGAGCGGCACGTCGCCCCGGTCCAGCGCGCCCACGACGGTCTCGAACTCGCGGATCGCTTCCTCGAAGCTCATCTCCCCGATCGCTTTCTCGTCGCTCATCCGTGCCGCTCCATCAATTCCGTGACATGCACCGCGACCGAGGCCGCGAGCGAAGAAAGATCATAGCCGCCTTCGAGTGTCGAGACCACGCGGCCCCCGCAAAGCTCGTCGGCAAGATCGCACAGCCCGCGCGTGACCCATGCGAAGTCCTCTTCCGTCCAGTTCAGGTTCGCCAGCGGATCGTCGCGGTGCGCGTCGAAGCCGGCGGAGACAAGGACCATCTCGGGCTCGAAGGCGCGCAGGAACGGAAACACCTGTGCCTCGTAGACCGCGCGCATCTCGGTCCCGCCGGAGCCGGGCGACAGCGGCACGTTTCGGATGTTGCGCGTGGCCCCCCGCTCGCCCGGCCCGCCGGTGCCGGGATAGAGCGGCATCTGGTGGCTCGACACGAACAGCGCGCGCGGCTCGTCCCAGAGGATGTCCTGCGTCCCGTTGCCGTGATGCACGTCGAAATCGACGACGGCGACGCGCGACAATCCCCGGCGGTCCAGCGCGTGCTTCGCGGCGATCGCGACGTTGCCGAGCAGGCAGAACCCCATGGCGCGGTCGCGTTCCGCGTGGTGGCCGGGCGGTCGCGTGGCGACGAAGGCGTTCTTCGCGTGGCCGTCGAGAACGGCGTCCACTGCCGCGATGCAGCCGCCCACGCCCCGCAGGGCCGCGTCCCAGCTGCCGGGGCTGACATAGGTGTCGGCGTCCAGCGCGACACGGTCGGAGGCGGGGATCGCATCCTCGATCTGGTCGAGGTAGCCCTCGGAGTGGCCTTGCGTGATGTCGGCGCGCAACGCGGGCCCGGCCGCCGCGCGTCTGGCGGTGTCGAAGGCGGGGGCCGACAGCGCCTCGGACACCGCCTTGAGGCGCGCGACCTGCTCGGGATGGCCGGGCGGCGTGTCGTGGTCCAGCCCGTGGGCGTTCTCGATGATCAGGGTCGTCATGTCTGCCTGCTCCGCTCAGTCCGGGGCAAGCATGTAGCCTGCGCCGCGCACGGTTTGAAGATAACGCGGCTGCTTGGGGTTCAGTTCGATCTTCTTGCGCAACCGCGTGATCTGGACGTCCACGGCGCGTTCCTGCACCTGCTCGGCCTGCGCGCCCTTGTCCCGGTTCAGAAGCCCGACGAGGTCGGTCCGGCTGAAGGGCTGGTGCGGCTGGCCCGAGAAGATCCGCATCAACGCGGCCTCGGTCGCCGTCAGGCGCACGGAGTCCGAGCCGCGCCAAAGCTCGCCGCGCTCGATGTCGTAGCGGATGGGCCCGAGGTGCAGCACCTGCACCACCTGCGCCTCCTCGGGCTGCTTGGGCATCCGCCGCAGGATCGCGTTGACCCGCAGCAGAAGCTCCTTGGGTTCGAAGGGCTTGGCGAGATAGTCGTCGGCGCCGGCCTCGAAGCCGGTGATGCGGTCGCCGGCTTCGCCCTTGGCGGTCAACAGCAGGATCGGCGTCGAAAGCGTCTGGCGCAGATCCCGTGTCAGGCTGAGACCGTCCTCGCCCGGCATCATAACGTCGAGCACGATGAGGTCGAAGTCGAGCCCCGCCAGAAGCCGCCGCGCATGGGCCGCATCCCGCGCCGCCGTCGCGAGAAAGCCGTTGCGCACGAGAAACTTCTGCAAGAGGCCGCGGATGCGCTCGTCGTCGTCGACGATCAGAAGGTGCGCTCCGGGTTCGCTCATGGTGCGCCATCCGTTCCGTCGAGGAAATGCCTGCGCATCTCGGGGTCCATCATCTGCTCCAGCACCGCGCGAAAGCCCGCCACCGCCTCGGGGCCCGCGTTGCGGAACGCCGCGCGCATCCGGTTGCGCTGCGCCTCGGACAGCTGGCGTTCCAGTTCCGCGCCCTTCACCGTCAGGTGGAGATGCCGCTCGCGCTTGTCGCGGGTGCCGACCCGGCTGTCGACCAGCCCGTCCTCCACCAGCGTGCGCAGCACCCGGTTCAGGGACTGTTTCGTGACGCCGAGGATCGACAGGAGGTTGTTTACCGTCGTGCCCGGAGAGCGGTTGATGAAGTGGATCGCCCGATGATGCGCACGCCCGTAGCCGTATTCCTGCAAGATCCGGTCGGGGTCCGCGGTGAAGCCGCGATAGGCGAAGAACATCGCCTCGATCCCGCGCCGAAGCTGATCGTCGGTCAGGAACAGGAGGCTCTCGCTCCGGCCCATCACCGCGCCTGTCGTGCGCTCCGCCATCGGCCTTCTGCCCTCCCGGGAAGTCCCTTGCCATGCCCCGTTCCGGGGACGGCGCCACTTTATGTCAGCCTTGTTGACTTTCCAAGAATCAATTGATAGCGACAGGCAGGTTTTGCGAAATATTATGTCCGTTTCGGCCTTAAGAAACGCAACAATCCGAAAGAATGGTGGGCCAGGGCAAGGCTGAGCCCGATTAGCTGCGAAGGAAGGGACCCATGGCAGGAGCCTACGACGATCGTGACGGCTGGATCTGGATGGACGGCAAGCTGGTGCCATGGCGCGAGGCCAACGTCCACATCCTGACGCATGCCATGCACTATGCCTCGTCGGTGTTCGAGGGCGAGCGCGCCTACAACGGAAAGATCTTCGAAAGCCGCCGTCATTCCGAACGCCTTCTGGCGTCCGGCAGGATGCTGGAAGTGGACATTCCGTGGACGGTCGACGAGATCGAGGCCGCGAAATACGAGGTCATGAAGGCGAACGACCTGTCGGACGCCTATGTGCGCGCCGTGGCGTGGCGCGGATCGGGCGAGGACATGGGCGTGAGTTCCGCGAAGAACCCCGTCCGCCTCGCCGTCGCGGCATGGTCCTGGGGCGCCTATTACGGCGACGCCAAGACGCGCGGCGCCAAGCTCGACATCTCGAAGTGGAAGCGCCCCTCGCCCGACACGATCCCCGTCCATGCGAAGGCCGCAGGCCTCTACATGATCTGCACCATGTCCAAGCACGCAGCCGAGGCGAAGGGCTGCTCGGATGCGCTGTTCATGGACTACCGCGGCTATGTCGCCGAGGCGACCGGCGCCAACATCTTCTTCGTGAAGAACGGCGAGGTGCACACCCCGACCGCGGACGTGTTCCTGAACGGGATCACGCGCCAGACGGTGATCGGAATGCTCGGCGAACGCCAGGTGAAGGTGCATCAGCGCCACATCATGCCCGCGGAACTGGAGGGCTTCGAACAGTGCTGGCTGACCGGCACCGCTGCCGAGGTGACGCCGGTCGGCCAGATCGGCGACTACAATTTCGAGGTCGGCGCCATGACGCGGGATATCTCGGCCGCCTACGAGCAACTCGTGCGCGCCTGAAGCCGAAAGGACGATGGGCGCCGGATCACTTGATTTCCGGCCCCATCGCGCCCACCATCCCCGAATGGTCATGCACTTCCAGCCGTCCGGCCAGAAGCCGTTTGCCGAGACCGTCGCCTTCGACCGGCGCGAGCTTGGCCTGATTCTCGGCCTGTACGGGCGCATGGTGGCCGCGGGCGAGTGGCGGGACTACGGCATCTCGCACCTGTCCGACGCCGCCATCTTCTCGGTCTTCCGGCGCAGCGCGGAGCAGCCTCTCTACAGGATCGAGAAACGGCCGAGGCTTGCCCGGATGCAGGGGCAGTATGCGGTCATCGGGATGGACGGCCGCATCCTGAAGCGCGGGCACGACCTGAAGACCGTGCTTCGCGTGCTCGAGCGCAAGCTGATCCGCGCCGTGGGCTGACGGATCAGCCGAACCCGACACGTTTGCGCCGGGTAATCTGGCCCCCGCCGCCCGACGCGATCCGCGCCGCCGCGTCCTTCAAGGGCTCGTAAGCCACCGCCATGTGATGCGCGTTCGCATGAAGCAGCGTCCGCGCGTCGGACATGAAGCCGACGTGACCTTTCCAGAACACGATATCGCCACGGCACAGGGTCTCGCCCTCGGGCAGGTCCTCGCCCACGGCGTCGGCCTGCTGGTCGCTGTCGCGCGGGCAGGGGGCGCCGCAGGCGATGAGCGCAAGCTGCACGATACCGGAGCAATCGAGACCCCACCTGCTGGACCCGCCCCACAGATACGGGGTGCCGAGGAACAGGTCCGCCACGCCCACAGGGTCGTCGAACCGCGCCGCGAGCGGCATGAGGTGCTGCTTCGGGATGAAATGGCCTGTCTGGATGCGGTGGAAGTCGCCGCGCTCCGACGTCACCCGCACCGCGCTGCCGAAGAACAGCGCCACCTCGGCCTGTGCCTTGACCTCGGGCTTCGGGTAGAGGTGCGTGGCCGGCGTGATGACCCAATGCGTGGCCTCCACGGCATCGGTCAGCGCGCCGGTGGCGATCCAGCCGACATAGCCGTCGCGCTCCGCGCGGCCGAAGGAAAACCCGCTCGTCTCGTCCAGAACGAGAAACCGCTCGCCAAAGACGAGCTGGCTTTCGCGGGGGCCGCCCGGATCGCTTGCGAGGTTGGCGATCGGCTGCTGCACTGTCATCGATGCGCCTTCGACGAAACGCTCCGCCTCCACCTCGCCCTCGAGCGAAACGTGGGCGACGCGGCCGTTGAACGGGGTCGTGCGTCTGTCGCTCGTCATTTCGAGAGGATCTCCGGCAACAGGTCGAACAGCGCGCGCGCACCCTGCCCGACACCGCCCTTGGGACGGCCGGGCGCGTCGGACGGCGACCATGCGTAGATGTCGAAATGGGCGTAGCGCCGCGCCTTGGCGGCGAAGCGGCGCAGAAACAGCGCCGCGGTGATCGAGCCCGCGAACCCGCCCTTGGGCGCATTGTCCAGATCGGCGATGCCCGGTTCGATCATCTTCTCGTAGGGGGCGTGGAACGGCATCCGCCAGACCGGATCGGCGACGGTGGCCGCGGCACGCGGCAGCGCCTCGGCCAGCGCCTCGTCGTCGGTGTAGAAGGGCGCGATGTCGGCGCCGACCGCAACGCGCGCCGCGCCCGTCAGCGTCGCCATGGAAATCAGAAGCTCCGGGTCTTCATCGGCCGCCAGCGACAGCGCGTCGGCCAGCACCAGCCGCCCCTCGGCGTCGGTGTTGTTGATCTCCACCGTCATGCCGTTGCGCGCGGTCAGGATGTCGCCGGGCCTGAAGGCGCTACCCGCGACCGCGTTCTCCACCGCCGGGATCAGGACGCGCAGGCGCAGCGGCAGGGCGGCGTCCATGATCATGTGCGCCAGCCCCAGCACCGTCGCCGCGCCGCCCATGTCCTTCTTCATCAGCCCCATCGAGGCGCCCGGCTTCAGGTTCAGGCCGCCGGTGTCGAAGCAGACGCCCTTGCCCACGAGCGTCAGAAGCGGACCTTCTCCGCCCCATGTCATGTCGATCAGGCGCGGCTCCTGGTCGCTTGCGCGGCCGACCGCGTGGATCAGGGGCAGGTTTGCGTCCAAGAGGCTGTCGCCATGCGTGGCCGTCACCTCCGCGCCATGCCGCGCCGCAAGGTCCCGCACCGCGTGTTCGAGGGCCGTTGGCCCCATGTCCTCGGCGGGCGTGTTCACGAGGTCGCGGGTCAGCGCCTCGCCCGCCGCGATCCGCTCCAGGCGGGCGGCGTCGAGGTGGGCGGGCGGCGCGAGCCGCGCCTTGGCCTGCGCCTGCTCGCGGTAGCGCGAGAAACGGTAGAGCGACAAGAGAAAGCCGAGCGCGATCTCGGCGGCTTCCGCGCCCTCTGGCCACTCCTCGATCTGGTAGACGCCTTCGGGAAGCCTGGCGATGGCCGCCCCCGTGCCGAACCGGGTGCGCGCGCGGTCCGCGGCATCGCCACGGCCGACCAGGACCATCGCGGGCATGCCCGACGGATCCGGCAGCGCGCAGGCCTGGCCGAGCGCGCCGGAAAAGCCGTGATGGCGCGCCCAGGCCGCGGCCGGTCCCGGAAGCGCACCGAGAACCGCGTCGCACCCCGTCTTGTCGACGAGGCGGATGGGAATGTGTCCCCCGTCGGTTTCGGCGAAGGAAAGCGTCATGGCGAACCCCGTGTCGGCCTGGCAGATCGGCGCCAGCCTAGCGGCCCCCCGCGCCGCCGCAAGCCCGGATCAGCCAGACACGTCCTCCAGCTCCCAGACGGCGTGGATCGACCGGTCGCCGACGCGGATCAGCCGGGCGGTCGTGGCGGCGCGGCCGCGGTCGTCGCCATTATCGAGGCAATGCGCCACGTCGCGGGCGACCCGCGCGAGGGTCGCCATCCCGATGAGGTCCGCGTCGCGGATCAGCGTCGTCAGCCCCGCCCGCAGGACCGAGGCATCGCCCCCGTCCGAAAGCTGCGGCAGCGCGCCCAGCGTCGTCGATATCCGGTCGAGCGCCCGCGCGACCTCCACCTCGGCGCGCGTCTCCCCGATCCGGCGGCACAGGTCCTCCAGCCTTTCGGGGTTGAAGCGCGCGGGTTCTTCCGGCCGCAGTTCCGCGACGAACCGGTCCGTGTTTCGGAACATGTCTCACTCCACCTCGGCCCCCACCGCGGTATCCAGACATTCGGGCCGCGGACTGAAGAAACCCTTGAGACTGCCCCGAAAAGCATCTCCAATTCGCCTGCAATGCGGGGTATCCATGACGCGAGGAGGCGGCCGATGCATCGCGTGAAATCACTGCCCGACTACCTGCGGGAACGCTACGAGCACTGGAAACAGGCGAGCTTCCCGGAGCATCGCACATGGTTCCGCAAGCTGGCCCTCGAGGGTCAGCATCCGCGCGCCATGGTCATCGCCTGCTGCGACAGCCGCGTCGCCGTCAATTCGATCTTCGGGCAGAAGACGGGCGAACTGTTCGTGCATCGCAATATCGCCAACCTCGTGCCGCCCTACACGCCCGACGGCAAGCACCACGGCACCGGCGCGGCGGTCGAGTTCGCCGTGACGTCGCTGAAGGTCTCCCACATCCTCGTCATGGGCCACTCCAACTGCGGCGGCGTGCGCGGATGCATCGAGATGTGTTCCGGCCGTGCGCCCGAGCTTGACCGTCCCGAAAGCCTCGTGGGGCGGTGGCTCGACGTGCTGAGGCCCGGTTTCGAGCAGGTCGCCGACCTGACCCTGCCCGAAGACATGCAGACGGCGCTCGAGAAGGAGGCGATCCAGCTGAGCCTCGAGAACCTTCTGGGCTATCCCTTCGTGGCGGAAGCGGTCGAGGCGGGCAAGCTTACCCTTCACGGGCTCTGGGCGGACATCGCCGAGATGGACCTCGAGACGTTCGACGGCACGGTGCGCCACTTCGTCAGGACCTGAGCTTTACCCCGCAGGGCGCGGCCTGTATCTGCGTTTGAACGGGAACGGGACGGGACTGTCATGGACGGAATTCTGGCGCTTGCGGCCGACAACCTCCTGTCGCCGATCATCCTGTTCTTCGCCCTCGGTCTCGCCGCGGCTTTCGCGCGGTCGGACCTGTCGGTTCCGGAAGCGGTGGCCAAGGGGCTGTCGATCTACCTTCTGTTCGCGATCGGCTTCAAGGGCGGCGCAAGCGTCGCCGCGCACGGGATCGACGCGACGCTGCTTCTGTCGCTGGTGGCGGGGATCGTCCTGTCCTTCGCCCTGCCGCTGGTCGCCTTCGCCCTGATGCGCGCGATGACGCGGCTTTCGGTGACGGACGCGGCGGCCGTGGCGGGACACTACGGCTCGATATCGATCGTGACCTTTGTCGCGGCGACCTCCGTGGCGACCTCGGCCGGCCTCTCGTCCGAGGGCTACATGGTCGCGGTGGCGGCGGTGATGGAGGCGCCCGCGATCCTCTCGGCGCTGTGGATCATCGCGCGCTTCGGCAAGGGCGCGGCCGAAATGGAGGAGGGCCTCGTGCGCGAGATCCTGCTGAACGGATCGATCGTCCTGCTGGTGGGCTCGTTCCTGATCGGCTGGATCACCGGCAGCGACGGAATGGCGCTGATCTCGCCCTTCATCGTCGCGCCGTTCCAAGGGGTCCTGTGCCTCTTCCTGCTCGACATGGGGCTGGTCGCGGGGCGCGGCCTTCGCGAGGCGCGGTCCGTCCTGACGGCGGGCCTGTTCGCGTTCGGCGTGATCATGCCGCTGATCGGGTCGTGCTTCGGCCTCGCGGCGGGCCTTCTGCTGGGTCTCAGCCCGGGCGGCGTGATGCTGTTCATGACGCTGTCGGCCTCGGCCTCCTACATCGCGGTCCCCGCGGCGATGCGCGTGGCGCTGCCCGAGGCGAACCCGTCGATCTACCTCACGCTGTCGCTTGGCGTGACCTTCCCCTTCAACCTGACGCTCGGCATCCCGGTCTACCTCGCGGTGTCGCAGGCCCTGACCGGAGGCTGACCGCCATGCAGACACACAAGGCAAAACGCGTCGAGATCACCATCGAGATGGTGATGGAGGGGCGCCTGACCTCGGCGCTGGTCAAGGCCGGCGTCACCGGGTTCACGGTGCTGCCGGTCCTGGGCGGGTCGGGCCGGTCGGGCCAATGGACGCGCGAGGGGCAGGTCAGCCGCGCGGGCGGCATGGTCAGCGTCGTGTGCATCATCCGCCCCGAGCGGCTCGACGATCTGCTCGACGCGGCCTTCGGCGTCGTCGAGCGTCACATCGGCGTCGTCAGCATCGTCGATTGCGAGGTCTTGCGCGCCGAGCGTTTCTGACCCGGCGCGCAGGCCCGCTCAGGGCCGCCAGTCGAGGATCATGTCCTCGGGCCAGCTCAGGTCCACCGTCATCTCGATACGCTCCTCGGCGCCGGCCGGCACCGTGATGTCCCAGGCAAGAACGCCGCGCAGGTCGTCCACGTCACGCGCGTCCGGCGCGCGCGAGAAACCGACCGACAGCTCCAGGTCCTCCTGCTCGGCGAAGGGCGTCGCGTAGAGAAGGCGCACCGTCTCGGCCGTGCCCGACGTGTTCTCCACCCCGAAGACGATGCGGCGGCGTTGCTCGTTCTCGCTGACGAAGATGCCCCGGTCTCCCTCGTCGAGCGACAGGTCCTGCCAGATCAGCGGCAGGTGATCGAGCTGGCCGAAGGCGATCTCGACCTCGGCGCCGGACGGGACCATCGGCAGCGCTCCCGCGCCCACCAGCTCGCCGTCGCGGAAGAAGCGGGCCGCGCCCGGAAGGATCGCCTCGCCGCTGTCGTTCTCGCCCATGGCGACGAGGAAGGCGTTGGCGTCGCGCCGCGGCACCGCCCGATTCTCGAGCGCGATGTCGAGAGCGATGTCGTCGAAGGGCAGCGTCACCTGCCCCGACGGGCCGACCGTCACCGGCGCGGCATATTCGTAAACGACGGAAATGCCTGTCGTGACCATGCGCGCGGCGGCGTCGGCGACCATTACGGGCTCCATCGCCGTCTCCGCGCCGATCATGCCTGCGGCTTCGCTTCTGACAGCAGGCTCGGGCATCGGTGGCGGGGGGGCGATCCGCGCCGGGTCCGGGAACGCCACGCTCGGCTCCCGGCGGCGGCCGGGCAAGGCGGTGGAAAAGCGCATGGCCACGTCCCGCCACGTCGCGGCGCCCGAATGGTAAAGCGCGATCGACCGTTCGACCGAAAGGGCCTCGGCTTGCGTGTCGAGGCGGAGCGCGTAGATCGGCGCCCAGCCCGCGGCGTCGGTCGGGTAGGAGATCACGATGTCGCCTCGGGCGGCCTCGGGAACCTCGATCTCCACCTCGATGCCAGGCGCCTCCGGTCCGAACGGGTTGAGGTCCTGCAAGGCGCTGCGGGCGACGGAAAGATCGCGCCTGCGGTCGTCCACGGCCTCCTCGTCGTCCCGACGCGCCTCGCGGGCGGCCTGCAGGCCCGTGCCAACGCGCGCCGTTTCGGTGCCGAGCGTCCCAAGAAGCGCGGCGAGCGCCTCGGGACCCGGCGGCGTCGCGGCGCCGTCGGGCCCGCCCCGCGCGATCGCATCGAGATAGGCAAGCTGCGTCTCGAGGCCCCTGATGGCGGCATCGCGCCGGGCAAGCGCGTCGAGCGCCGCCTGCAGGGCGTCCTCGGCCGCCTCGACGGCATCGCGCGCGTCCGCTTCCGGCCCGGTATCGAGCGCGCCCTCGGGGATCGCGATCCGCGCGGCGGTCTGCGGAACGCCGATGCGGACGCCGTCGGGGCCGGAAACCTCGATCAGGGACGGATCGGAGATGTCGCGCATCGGGATGAGTAGCCTGTGCCGGCCTTGCGGCAGGTCCGCCGACACGCGCCGCGTGACCTCGGCCCCCCGTGCGAACACGAGGGCCTGCGCGACATCGGCGCGCAGCAGGATGTCGTCGGCGAACGCGGCGCCCGGCAGGCAGAGCGCGAGGGCAGTGGTGGCGAAGAAACGCATTTGGGGAAACCTTTCGGAAGCGGTCTTTTCCCGAAGGTTCCCCCAAACGCGCGGCTATTCAATAACGCCCGCGCGTCAGCCCTTTTTCAGCACCCGGTTGCCGAGCGTCTCGGCGATCTGCACGGCGTTCAGGGCGGCGCCCTTGCGCAGGTTGTCGGACACGCACCAGAGGTTCAGGCCGTTCTCGATCGTCGAATCCTGCCGGATGCGGCTGACGAAGGTCGCGTAGTCGCCGACGCATTCGATGGGCGTGACGTAGCCGCCGTCCTCGCGCTTGTCGACGACCAGAACGCCCGGGGCCACGCGCAGGATCTCGCGCGCCTCGTCCTCGTCGAGAAAATCCTCGAACTCGATGTTGATCGCCTCGGAATGGCCGACGAAGACGGGCACGCGCACGCAGGTCGCCGTGACCTTGATCTTCGGGTCCATGATCTTCTTGGTCTCGGCGACCATCTTCCATTCCTCCTTGGTCGACCCGTCCTCCATGAACTTGTCGATGTGGGGAATGACGTTGAAGGCGATCTGCTTGGGATAGACCGAGGGCGCGACCTCCTGACCGGGGACATACATGCCCTTGGTCTGGTTCCACAGCTCGTCCATCGCGTCCTTCCCGCTGCCCGAGACGGACTGGTAGGTTGAGACGACGACACGCTTGATCCGCGCGCGGTCGTGCAGCGGCTTCAGCGCCACGACCATCTGCGCGGTCGAGCAGTTAGGGTTGGCGATGATGTTGCGCTTGGCATAGCCCTCGACGGCCTCGGGGTTCACCTCGGGCACCACGAGCGGGATGTCGGGCTCGTAGCGGTAGAGCGACGAGTTGTCGATCACGACGCAGCCGGCCTTGGCCGCCCTCGGCGCGTATTTCGCCGTCGCCTCCGAGCCGATGGCGAACAGCGCCATGTCCCAGCCGGTGAAGTCGAACGTGTCGAGGTCCTGCGTCTTCAGGGTCCTGTCGCCGAAGCTGCACTCGGTGCCGAGGGACTTGCGGGACGCCAGAACGGCGATCTCGTCCACCGGGAACTCGCGCTCGGCGAGAATGTTCAGCATTTCGCGGCCCACGTTGCCCGTGGCGCCTGCGACGACGATGCGGTAGCCCATGATCTTGTCCTTCCGGATGCGGGTGCGGCGCGCTTACCGCAAGACAGGGGCATAGAAAAGCCCGTCGCCGCCTGTTCCTCGCGACCGCGTTGCGCGCCGTCCCCTGGCCGCGCGGTCAGGACGCCGTATCGCGGCTGAACGCGTAGACCGCGCATCCCACGAGGATGCAGACGCCGATCGTGGCGAAAAGCGCGCCATAGGCCTCGGCAGGCGGGCGGTTTTCGGCAAAGCTCGCCTGCAGCGGGCCCGAGACGAACTGCATCACGCCCGCCCCGCCCATCCCGAACAGGTTCAACAGCGTCACCCCGCGCCCGGTCAGGTGGGCGGGCAGGAAGCTGCGGCCATGCGAGATCACGATGGGATAGGACGCGCCCATCAGGCCGATGACGGCGAAAAGCGCCACGGTGCCCGCGAAGCCGGACGGCGGCGCGATCCAGAACGTCATCAGAAGGACCGCCACGCCGAGATTGCCCACGAGGATCGGGATCTTCCGGCTGCCCACCCACCGGTCCACCGGGCCGTAGGCGAAGTTGCCCGCTACCATCGCCAGCCCCATGATCAGCGTCGCCGTTCCGATCTGCGCCAGCGTCGCGCCGTGGACGTCGGCGACATAGGGGCTGATCCACAGGCCGCGCAGGCCGGCGGCGGGGGCGTAGCAGATGAACATCGCGACGAGGATCGGCCACAGCGCGGGCATCGCCAGAAGCTGGAGCAGCGAACCGCGCGGTTCGCCCTGCGGCTTCGGGGGGTCGCGCACGAAGACGGCGATGCCGAGCGCGATCAGCGCCGTGAACAGCGCGAAGCCCGCCACCGTCTCGCGCCAGCCGAAACTCGCCACCGCCCAGGCCATCGGCGCGGCCGACAGGATGTTGCCCAGCGACGACAGCCCCACCGTCACGCCCGCGAGCGTCCCGAAGATCGCTGCGGGAAGCGTGCGGGCGAAGATGTAGTAGGTGGACATCAGAACGGGCGCGCAGCCGACGCCGATCAGGACCATGGCCGCCGTGATCATTGCGGGGCTCTGGGCGGAGGCGAACATGACCGCGCCGCCGGCCGCGCCCGCAAGGACGAGGACCGAGGCCGTCCGCCGGGGGCCGAGCGTATCCAGCGCCCAGCCCACAGGAAGCTGCATCAGCGCAAAGGCCGCGAACCAAAGCCCCGAGGCGCGCGCGAGGTCGCCCGTCGTCGCCCCGAGATCGGCCTCGAGCGCCGGCGCGAGCACGGCGAGAAAGGCGCGGTAGAACTGGCTCAGCATGTAAGCGACGATCAGGAACGCGATCCCGGCGCGCATCTTCGGACCCCTTCGGACGGACAATCCGGCGACCCTGCCCAAGCGCGGCGGCGGCGGCAAGGCGGACGAGTATCCGATTTTTTTTGTCGGAAATTCTTGACGCCCTCGGCGAACTGCGAAAGAAAGCGCCCATCGCCTGACAAAAATGCTCAGGTATCGGACCAGCAGCTTCAGGGAGCATTCCATGACACGCACTCTCGCGGCCCTTCTCGGCACGACGATCGCCGCTTCGGCCCTCACCGCCGCACAGGCGCAGGAGCTGAACCTCTATTCTTCGCGTCACTACGACACCGACGAGCGGCTCTATACCGACTTCGAGGAGATGACCGGCATCACGATCAACCGCATCGAGGGCAACGCCGACGAGCTGATCGCCCGGATGCAGGCCGAGGGCGAGAACAGCCCGGCCGACGTCTTCCTGACCGTCGATACCGTCCGGCTTGCCCGCGCCGCCGAGATGGGGCTTCTGCAGCCCGTCGAAAGCGACGTCCTCGAGGCCCGCATCCCGGCCTACCTTCAGGCCGACGACAACGAATGGTTCGCCTTCTCGCAGCGTGCTCGGATCATCTTCTACGACAAGAACGACGTGGCGAACCCGCCGCAGACCTACCAGGACCTCGCGAACGAGGAATACGAGGGCCTCGTCTGCATCCGCTCCTCCTCGAACGTCTACACCCAGAACATCACCGCGGCACTGATCGCGCATCTTGGGCAGGAGGCCGTTCAGGACTGGGCGAACGCGGTGGTCGGGAACTTCGCGCGTGATCCACAGGGCGGCGACACGGACCAGCTGCGCGGCATCGTCTCGGGCGAGTGCGACATCGCGATGTCCAACACCTACTACTTCGCTCGTGCAATCCGCACCGACGTCGAGGGCCTGTCCGACAGCCTCGACCAGATCGGCTGGGTGTTCCCCAACCAGAACGACATCGGCGCGCACATGAACATCTCGGGCGGGGGCGTCGCGGCCAATGCGCCGAACCGCGACAACGCGGTGCGGTTCCTCGAATACCTCGCGTCCGACCAGGCGCAGCAGTATTTCTCGGCGGGCAACGACGAATATCCGGCGGTTCCGGGCGTCGGCCTGGCCCCGTCCGTCGCGGCGCTGGGGATCTTCCGGCCCGACACGATCGACCTTTCGGACATCGCCTCGAAAGTCGATGCGGCGGTCGAAGTGCTGAACACCGCCGGTTGGGAATGACCGCCTGAGGTCACCTACGGCCTGCGGGACGAAAACGGGCGCCCTTGCCGGCGCCCGTTTTTTCGTTCCCTCCGGGGTGTCACGTCATGCGCTCGACCTGCGCGTCCGCCGCCGAGACGGCATCGCGCGACACGCGCGCCTCCCTCCCGATGCTCCAGCACAGAAGCGCGACGGGCAGCAGGCCGACCGCGCCGATCACGAGGCTCGGCACCGCCGCCTCCCTTAGGCGTTCGTCCGAGGCCAGCCTGTGCGCCTGCACCGCGAGCGTGTCGTAGTTGAACGGCCGCAGGATCAGGGTCGCCGGAAGCTCTTTCATCACGTCCACGAACACGATCAGAAGCGCGGTCAGAAGCGAGGGCCGCAGGATCGGAAGGTGCACGCCGCGCAGCATTCCGGAGGGTGACTTTCCCAGCGTGCGCGCCACCGCGTCGATATTGGGGTTCACCGTTGCAAGCCCCGATTCGTAGGTGTTCAGCGCGACGGCCATGAACCGAACCATATAGGCCGCGACCATCAGCCAGATCGACCCGGTGATCAGCAGGCCCGTGTCGATGCCGAAATTGCCCTCCATGAAGCGGTCGAAGGCGTTGTCGAGCGCCGCGAACGGGAACAGGAGACCCACGGCGATCACGCCGCCGGGCACCGCGTAACCGATGCCCGCGATCCGCATCGCGGTGCGGGCCGCGCGGGTCGGATGCAGCCGCGAGTTGAACCCCAGCGCGATGGCGGCCGAAACCGTGAGCACGGCGGCGATGCCGGCGAGGGTCACGGAATGCTGGAGAAATGCGAGATAGCGCGGCGTGAACAGAAGCTGCCCGGACCCCGACGCGAGGCCAAGCAGGATGCCCGTGGGCAGCAGGAAGCCAAAAAGGACCGGAAGACCGCAGACGGCGATGGCGCCCGCGGCGGCGCCCCCGCGCAGCGTGATCGGCTCCATCCGTTCGAAGCGGCGACCGGCGTCGTGGTGGCGCTGATGCTGTCTCTGGCGACGCTCCAGCGTCGCGAGGATCAGTGCGACGACCAGAAGGCAAAGCGCAAGCTGCGCCGCCGCGCCGCGATCGAACAGGGCGAACCAGCTGACGTAGATGCCGGTCGCGAAGGTCTGGACGCCGAAATAGGCGACCGTTCCGTAATCGGCGAGCGTTTCCATCAGCGCCAGAAGGACGCCGCCTGCGATGGCGGGCCGCGCGATCGGCACCGAGACGCGGAAGAACGCGCCCCACGGTCCTTGCCCCAGGGTGCGTGCGGCGATGTAGGCGGTGGAGGACTGGCGCAGGAAGGCGGCGCGCGCCAGCAGGTAGACGTAAGGATAGAGTACGAAGGTCAGCATCGCCGCCGCGCCGCCGAGCGAGCGGATCTCGGGGAACCAGTAGTCGCGCGGGCCCCAGCCGGTCAGGTCGCGCAGCGTCGTCTGCACCCAGCCCGGATGGTCGAGAAGGTCGGTGTAGGCGTAGGCCAGCACATAGGCCGGGTAGGTCAGCGGAAGGGCCAGCGCGATCTCGAGGATGCGGCGGCCCGGAAAGCGCGTGGCGGACACCAGCCATGCCGTGGACGTGCCGATCACCGCCGTGCCGATGCCGACGATCACGACCAGGGTGGCCGTCGTCGCCGCGTAGCGCGGCAGGACGGTCTCGGCGAGGCGCGTCACGACGCCGGGCCCGCTGCCCGCCGCCGCCAGCGCGACGGCGATCATCGGAAGCAGGCAGAGCGCGGTCGCGATCCAGGCCACGATGCCGAGTGCGCCGGGGCGCCGCGCGCCGCCGGTCCCTGTGCTGGGTTTCGTGGAATGTGCCATCCGGAGCGTTTTTGTCGGGATTTGGCGGAAATGCAATGCGGCGTTTAAGAGCGCCCGCTTGCATGCCCGCCGATGCCGTGTGCGGGCCAGCCCTCGGGCCAGCCCCCGGACATGTCGCCTGACCCGAGCCCGATCTGCCGTAGCCCCTCGGCAAGACCTTGGCCGCGGCCTACGCCCCCGCGCAGGGCGGCGCGCAAGGCATCCTCGGCCGGGTCGTCGAGCGCGGCCCCCGCGGCTTCGCGCGCCTCGAGCACGGCCCACCACGCCTGCACGACCTGCGTCGCGGCCGGGCAGGAGAACCGGTGATGCCTCAGGATCGGAACGATGCGCTGTGGCAGCTTCACGCTTCCGTCGGCGGCGATCTGGTCCAGCCGGTGCGCCATTCCCGCGACCGAGAAGCGCGCGACGAGCGCACCGAGGTAGGCCTCGCGCTCGGCCGGACCGAACTCGGGCAGAAGCGGCGCGGCCTCCGACCAGAGCGTTCGGACAAGATCGCGCAGCACCGGGTCGGCGATGGCCTCGTGGACGTAAACGTGCCCACGCAGGAGCCCGCCATAGGCAAGGGCCGAATGCGCGGCATTCAGGAACAGAAGCTTGCGCCGCTCGAACGGGGCGACGTCGGGCACGAAGCGGGCGCCCGCGCGGGCCCAGTCCGGCAGCGGCCCTGCGGCGGCGTCCTCGATCACCCACTCGGTGAACGCCTCGGTCATCACCGGCGCGTCCACCGGGCGGCCCGCGGCCTCGGACATGCGCCGCACCGTCCCTTCGGTGGTCCGGGGCGTGATCCGGTCCACCATCGTGTCGGGAAAGGCGGCATGGTCGAGAAGATCGGCCTTCATGTCCGCGGCCGCGATGAAATCGCCGACCGCCCGCCGAAGAAGCCGCCCGTTTCCCGAAAGGTTGTCGCAGGACAGGATCGTGAGCGGCGGCGCACCCCGCGACTGTCGAAGCCGCAGCGCATGGGCAAGGAGGCCGATGGCTCCGACAGGCGTGCCCGGCGACAGGTCGGCCCGGATCGCGGCGTTCCCGGTGTCGAGGCGTCCGTCGGGGCGCAGGCAGTAGCCCTTTTCGGTCACTGTCAGCGTGACGCCCGCGACCACCGGATCCGCCAGCGCCGCGAGGACGCGGGCGGGCGTCTCGGAGGCGACGAGGACCGTGTCGTGAACCGCGATGCGGCCGACCGAAAGCCCGTCATTCCCGAGAACGCCGAGATCGTAGGCCCACCCCGACGCCGCCATCGCGTCACGCAGCCCGCCGTGCCGCATGGCGACCCCGGTGATCCGCCACGCGGGACCGGTCGCATTTGCCATGTGCGTGTACCAGGCCTGGTGCGCGCGGTGGAAGTTGCCGAGGCCCAGGTGCACGAGCTTGGCCATCCCCTAGCGGTCCCCCAGCCGGTAGGCCTCGATCGCGAGGTCGCGCGCCAGCAGGGGCGCGATCCGGTCCGCGTCGGCCCTCCGCAGGACGCCGCGCCCGATCTGATCCGCAAGATGCAGCGCCACGCCCCGCCGCCAGAGATCGTGCCGGGCGGGGATCGACAGGAAGGCGCGCGTGTCGTCGTTGAACCCCGCGAGGTTGCGGTAGCCTGCCGTCTCGACGACCCTGTCGAAATAGCGCCTTATGCCGTTCAGGCTGTCGTGGAACCACCATGGCGGCCCCAGCCGGAGCGCCGGCCAGTGCCCGGCCATCGGCGCCAGTTCGCGCGCATAGGCGCCTTCGTCGAGCGTGAAGACGATCAGGCGGAAGCGCGGATCGTTGCCCACCCGGTTCAGGAGCGCGTCCAGCCCTTCGACCCAGTTCGTCGCGCGCGGGATGTCGGCCCCCATGTCCGGCCCGAAGCGGTCGGCAAGCGCGCGGTTCGTGGACCGGGTCGATCCGGCGTGGATCTGCATCACCATGCCGTCGTCGGCCGCCATCTGCGCCATCTCGGTCAGCATGTGCCCGTGGAACGCCGCAGCCTCGCCGGACGAGAGATCGCCGGTGCGTGCCCTGGCATGAAGCGCCTCGATCTCCGCTCGCGGCAGCCATGCGGTCATCAGGCGGGGCACGTCGTGGTCGGTGGCCGTGGCGCCGCGCGCGCGGAACGCGGCCCGGCGCGCCCTGATCGCGTCGAGGAACCCGGCATGGGTGGTCACGTCGGTGTCGGTCATCTCGGCAAGCGTCCGGATCGCTTCGGGATGGCCGGGGCGCGCGGGGTCGATCAGGTCGTCGGGCCGGAACGTCGGAACGATACGCCCACCCCAGCCGGACGCGGCGATGGTCTCGTGCGCCGCCAGTGTAGACAGCGCGGGATCGGTCGTCGCGAGGACTTCCAGGCCGAACCGGTCGAACAGCGCGCGGGGACGATTCGCCGGGTCGCGCAGCCATGCCGCGACCTGCTCGTGAACGGCGTCGGCCGTGTCCTCGGCGAATTCGACGTCGACGCCGATGACCTCATGGAACGTGTGCTCCAGCCACATCCGTGTGGGCGTCCCGAGAAAGGCGTCCCAATGGCGCCCGAAGACGCGGAAGATCGCGGCACTGTCCCGGTCGGCCGGCGCGGTGCCGATGCCGATCTCGCCAAGCGGAACGCCGAGCGAATGGAGCATGCGGAACAGGTAGTGATCCGGGGTCACGATCAGCGCGGCCGGGTCGGGGAACGCCGCGTCCTCGGCCCACCACGCGGGGTCGCAATGCCCGTGCGGCGAGACGATGGGCAGGGCGCAGATCGCCTCGAAGATCCCGGCGGCATCTCCCGTGACCGTCGCAATGCGCGGTGCCGGCCTGCTCATTCGAAATACTCCGCATGTTGCGTCTTGAGGTCCGCCAGCACGTCGAGCACCCCGGCGAGATGCGTCCGCAGGATCCGCTGCGCCCGCTCGGCCTTGCCCTTGCGCAGCGCCTTCAGGATCTGCCGGTGATCGTCGTGAAGCGCCGCGAGGTGCCCCGGATCGTGAAGCCGCAGCGCCCGCAACCGGTCGAGCGCGGTCTTCTCGCGTTCCACCAGCGTGCGGACACGGACAAGGCCTGTCGCCTCGGCGAGCGCGGCGTGAAAGGCGTCGTCGGCGGCCTGGAAGGCCGTGGCGTCACTCGCGGCCATCGCGGCCTCCTGCGCGGTCAGCGCCTCGGTCAGGGCGCTGTCGGCCTCGGGCGTCAGGCCGTTCGCGGCGATGCGCGCCACCGCCGCCATCTCCAGCGCCTCGCGAATGAACTGCGCGGTGCGGATCCCGTCCTCCGAGAAGGGGGTCACGAAATTCCCGCGCGACGGCCAGGTCACGATCAACCCCTCGTCGCGCAGGCGCGTCATCGCCTCGCGGACCGGGGTGCGGCTGGCGCCGAAACGCGCGCCTGCCTCCGCCTCGGAGACCCGCGTCCCGGGCGGCAGCACGAGAGACAGGATCGCGGCGCGCAGGCCTGCGTGGATCTGCACCGCCGTCGGCTGATCGAAGTCCAGGATCGCCGGGGCGAGATCGGTCAGTGGGCCGCTTGCGGGCAAGGCGCGGTATCCTGTCTTGATGATGACTGAACCCGGTATACTGGTGTGCGGGCCAGTTGACAATTCCCGCCGGCCGACCCTATCCCAGGGACGGGAGGATACCGGGTGATCCAGTCAGACGCGCCCCTCGGCGTTGCAATGATCGGCGTCGGAATGGTCGCCGGGACGCACGCCCTCGCGATCCGCGATGCCACGCCGCCCGTTCGGCTGGTCGGCGTCCTTGCCCGGTCCGCCGACCGCGCGGCCCGCTTCGCGCAGGACGCTTCGGCCACGCTCGGCGCCCCGGTCGACGTTTTTCCCGATCTCGACGCCGTCGCGGCCGACCCGCGTGTAGACGCCGTGGTGATCGTGACGCCGCCCGATGCACGCCTCGAGCTGGTCAGGCCGCTCGCCCGCGCCGGCAAGCCGGTGCTTCTGGAGAAGCCCGTCGGCCGCACGCTGGCGGAGGCCGAAGAGGTCGTGGCGCTTTGCCGGGCCGAAGGCGTGCCGCTTGGCGTCGTGTTCCAGCACCGGATGCGCGCTGCATCGCTCGCAGCCGCCAAGCTCGTAGCCGGCGGGGCGCTCGGCGCGCTCGGCCTCGTCGAGATCTCGGTGCCATGGTGGCGCGCGCAGTCCTACTATGACGAGCCCGGGCGCGGCACCTATGCGCGCGACGGCGGCGGCGTCCTGATCAGCCAGGCGATCCACACGATCGACCTTGCGCTTGCGCTGGCCGGCCCCGTCACGGAGGTGACTGCGATGACAGCGACGACGCGGTTCCACGACATGGAGGCCGAGGATGTTGCCGTGGCGGGCCTGCGCTTCGTGGGCGGGGCGGCGGGCTGGCTGGCCGCCACCACGGCAAGCTATCCCGGCGGCTCGGAATCCATCGCGCTGCATTTCGACGCCGCGAGCCTGCGGCTTGCCGAGGGCGTCCTCGACGTCGCCTGGCGCGACGGCACCCGCGAGCGGCATGGCGCGGCCGCGACCACCGGCGGCGGGGCGGACCCGATGGCCTTCACCCACGACTGGCACAGGTCGATCCTCGAGGATTTCGCCGCCGCCCTGCGGGAGGGCCGCCCTCCCGCCGTCACCGGGTCCGACGCGCTTGCCGCGCACCGCCTGATCGACGCGATCACCCGCTCGGCGCGGGACGGACGAAGCGTAAATCTTATAGAAGAAAGCCGGGGATCATGAGCATCCGTTTCGCCGTCATCGGCATCGACCATCGGCATGCATTCGGCATGACCGAGCATCTTCTGGCCGCCGGCGCCGGATGCGCCGGCTGGTGGACCGAGGGGCATCCCGAGACCGAGGCAGGGTATCGCAAGCGCTTTCCCGATCTTTCCCGGTCCGCGGATCGCCACGCCCTTCTCGATGACCCGGACATCGACTTGGTGGTGATCGCCGCCATTCCGCGGGACCGCGCCGCCCTCGCGATCGAGGCTATGCGGGCCGGCAAGGACGTCATGGTGGACAAGCCAGGCTGCACCACGCTGGAACAGCTTGCCGAGCTGCGCCGCGTGCAGGCCGAGACCGGGCGGATCTGGTCCGTCGACTTCTCCGAGCGCTTCGAGGTGCCGTCGGTCACGCTTGCCTCCGAACTCGTCGCGGAGGGCGCGATCGGCCGGGTCGTCCAGACCGTCGGCCTTGGGCCGCACAGGCTGAACCGCGCGACGCGGCCCGCATGGTTCTTCGACCGCGAGGCCTATGGCGGCATCCTGACGGACATCGCCAGCCATCAGATCGACCAGTTCCTTCATTTCACGGGATCCGACACCGCCGAGATCGTCCACGCCGCCGTCGACAACTACGCCCATCCCGAGGACCCCGGCCTGCAGGACTTCGGCGAGATCGCCCTGCGGTCGGAAAGGGGGCGGGGCTATGTCCGCGTGGACTGGTTCACGCCCGACGCTCTGCCCACATGGGGCGACGGGCGGCTGACGATCCTGGGCACCGAGGGGTATATCGAGCTGCGGAAATACGTCGACGTCGCAGGGCGCGAGGGCACCGACACCCTTATCCTCGTGAACGGCGCGCGCTGCGAGGCGATCGACGCGCGGGATGCCGGACTGCCCTATTTCGGCCGGATCGTCGCGGATGTCCGGGGCCGCACGGAAACCGCGATGTCGCAGACCCATGCCTTCACCGTGATGGAGCTTGCGCTGCAGGCGCAGGCCATGGCCGAGGGCGCGGCATGATCCGCGTCGCGATCCTGGGCGCCGGCATCGGTGCCGAGCATCTGACCGGCTACCGGGCCCTTCCCGACCGTTTCGAGGTCGCCACGCTATGCGATCTGGACCTCGACCGGGCGAGGGTGGTCACGGCCGCCGATTCCGCGATCCGTCTGACCGGGGACATCGACGCCGTGCTCGCCGATCCCGACATCGGCCTTGTCGACGTCTGCCTCCCGCCGCACCTGCACGCGAGGGTCGCAATCGCGGCGCTGGAGGCCGGAAAGCACGTCATCTGCGAAAAGCCGCTCGCCCGGAGCCTGTCCGAGGTCGACGCCATCGGCGCGGCCATGATGGGGTCCGGCAAGATGCTCTTTCCGGTCTTCCAGTACCGCTTCGGGCCCGCGTTCGCGGCGCTGGACGCCCTCGTCGAAGCGGGCCTTGCCGGCCCTCCCGTCGCGGCGAGCCTCGAGACGCACTGGAACCGTGACGCCGGCTACTACGCCGTGCCCTGGCGCGGAACCTGGGCCGGCGAGGCGGGTGGCGCCGTGCTTGGCCATGCCATCCACTCGCACGACCTTCTGTGCCGCTTCTTCGGGCCCGTCGCGGTGGTCCAGGCGCAGCTTGCCACGCTGGCGAACCCCATCGAGACGGACGATTGCGCGGCCATCGCGCTGCGCTTCGCGAACGGATCGCTCGCCACGTCGTCGGTGACGCTGGGCGCGGCGCGGGACGAAACCCGGATGCGGCTCGTGTTTCGCGACCTCACGGCGACCAGCGACACCGTTCCTTATTCCCCGGCGACGGGCGTCTGGCGCTTCGATACGCGTCACCCCGAGCGGCAGGAAGAGGTCGACCGGATCGTCGCGGCGCATTCGGGGGCGCGACCGGGCTTCGCGGGATACCTCGACGCGGTCGCGGAAAGCCTTGCGGGCAGGGCGTCCGCCGCCGTGAGTTTCGAGGACGGACGCGCGTCGATCGAACTTGTCACGGCGATCTACGCCTCCGCGCGAACGGGCGAGGCGGTTTCCCTCCCGCTCGGCCCCGCGCACCCGTTCTGGAACGGCTGGCAACCGGAGAGGACGACATGAAGGAGACCTGGCGCTGGTTCGGCCCGCCCGATCCGATCACCCTCGACGAAGTCCGCCAGACGGGTGCGCGCGGCATCGTCAGCGCACTGCACCACGTCCCGTCGGGCACGGCATGGACGGCCTCCGAGATCGCCGGGCGGCGCGCCCTGATCGAGGCTGCGGGCCTCGACTGGGACGTGATCGAAAGCATCCCTGTGTCCGAACCGATCAAGACGCGCACCGGCCCGTGGAAGGCGCATGTGGAGGCCTGGATCGCCAGCCTGCGCGCCGTGGCCGACGCCGGCGGCCCGCGCGTGATCTGCTACAACTTCATGCCGGTGCTCGACTGGACGCGCACGGCCCTGCGCGAGCCACTGCCCAACGGCGGGACGGCGATGCGCTTCGACCTCGTGGACTTCGCCCTGTTCGACCTGCACCTGCTGAAGCGTGCTGGGGCCGAGGCGGATTATTCCCCCGATGTCGTCGCCGAGGCCACGCGCCGAGCCGCCGACATCGACGGCGCGCGCGCCGAGGCGCTTGCCGCCAACGTCACCGCGGGCCTGCCCGGCTCCAACGAAAGCTGGACGCTCGACGACGTGCGCGCCCGCATCGCGGACTATGACGGCGTCGATCCCCGCGGCCTGCGCGCGAACCTCGTGGCTTTCCTCGGCGAGGTGGTGCCCGTGGCGGAAGAGCTTGGACTGAAGCTCTGCTGTCATCCGGACGATCCGCCGTTTCCGCTTCTGGGCCTGCCGCGGGTGATGTCCACGCTCGACGATTACCGCGAGGTGCTGGACGCCGTGCCGTCACCGGCCAACGGCGCGACGCTTTGCACCGGGTCCCTCGGGGTGCGGGCGGACTTCGACCCGGTGGCCTTCGTGGAAGCGCTGGGCAACAGGATCCACTTCGTGCACCTGCGCAACACGCGGCGCGATGCCGGGGCGGCTGGCCTTCGCGTCGGCTTTCAGGAAAGCGCGCACCTTGACGGTGACACGGACATGGTGGCCACGATCCGCGCGCTCATGGCCGAAGAGGCGCGGCGCCGGTCCGCCGGGCGGCCTGACGCCGAGATCCCGATGCGTCCCGATCATGGGCACGACCTGCTCGACGACGTCCGGCGCAGGGGGCAGCCCGGCTATCCCCTCGTCGGCCGGATGCGGGGCCTCGCCGAGCTTCGCGGCGTAATGGCCGCGATAGGCCATGGGCCGTCATAGCATCTTGATCACGTCCTTATCGATGGCGAGGACATAGCCGCGCCGGGCGATGTTCTTCACCAGAAGCTCGCTGACCATCTGGTTGCCCAGCGTGTCTCGCAGCCGCTTGATCCGGGTCGCGCCAGACGCCTCGTCCACGTCGATTTCGGATTTGCCGGACACCATCGCCTCGATCTGCGCGCCGGTCAGGACCTCGTCGTCCAGCCGCGCCTCGGCAAGGACCGACAGGGTCTCCATCGCGGCGTCGGTCAGCTTGAACTCGAGGTTGTTGATCAGCACAACCCGTTCCTCGCGGCTGAGGATCAGCGAAGAGACCTGTATCCCCTGGCGCTCGATCTCGCGGATGCGGCGGTTGAGCGTGACGATCGTGGCCAGGAACACGAGGCACGCGATCAGAAGCGCCGAGGCGAAGACCATCAGGACGAAGATCACTGCCCGGTAGCTGGCGAGGACGCCCGAGAACGTGGTGCCGGTCGCGGCGAGGATCTCGAGCATCCGGGTGGCGTCGGGGTCGCGCACGTCGGCGTTCACGAAAATGTCCGTCACGGCGGCATTGAAGGCGTCCGCGTCGGGCAGGTTCACGAACAGGACCACCGCCGACACCACGAGGATCGCGACGATCGCGACCATGCCGATCTGGATGACGCGGGACGAGGCGATCCGCGCCTCAGTAACGGAGGAAGTACGCTCCGGCATCGGGCCTCCTCGCATCCAGACCGCTTTCGTCGAAGACCGAGATCACCTGCAGAAGCTGCCAGCCGTCGGCGCCGATGCGCTGCGCGATCAAGGGCGCTGCCGCCGAAACGGAACAGGCCGCGTCCGGCACCTCGATCACGCCGTAATGAAGCCTGAGCGGATCCTCCGTTCGGGCGCGGTAATCCGCGTAGCACGCGGCCGCGGCAGGCGTCGCCGCGAAGGCCGACATCCCGGCCACGAGGCCCGACAGGAGGATGGTTCGAAACGGTGTCGTCATGGGCTGCCCTCGTACTGCAAGCGGGGTTCTGCGTCCACAGGTCCTGCCGCCGACAGAGGCACGTCCGGGGCCCGACACTCAATGACAAAGACCCGGCCGGCGCCGGTTATCGGATAGCCCCGCGCCGTTATTGCGTGCCCGCGACGGCCGGCGCGACCCTGCCTGCATCGCCCGCCACGGCGCTCGCCGAGCGCTGGCGCGGACCCCGCAGACCACGACAGGAGCACTGCCATGAACCGTATCGCACGAACCCTGACCGCCGCAGGCCTGGCCCTGAGCCTCGCGCTCGGCGGCGTGACGGCCTCGGCCGCGCCCGCCCGCGCCAACAACGACGAGGTCGTCGCCATCATCGGCGGGCTCATCGCCCTCTATGCCATCGGGCAGGCGATCCGGAACGACGACCGGGACGCCACCCCGCGCCGCAACTACGGCCACCGGCCGCAGCAGCCGCACCGACCGCAGCCGCTGGTCGCGCCGGCGCGCTGCTTCATCGAGGGCCATGACCGCAACGGATACTTCCGCGGCTATGTCCGGCGCTGCATGCAGAACAACGTCGCCCGTCCGGCGGCGCTTCCGCAGAACTGCCTTCGCCGCGTCGAGACGCAGCGCGGCCCGCGGATGATCTATGGCGGTCGCTGCCTTGCGCAGAACGGCTGGCAGCGGGAGGCCGGGTTCCGTCCCTGACGGGCGTTCGCCGATCCGAAGGTTGGCCGAAAGGGCGGCGGTGCACGGCGCATCGCCGCCCTTCCTTGTGCGGAGCGCCGTGGCATGTGATGAGACCGCATGGCCCCGAAAGCGACGCCCACACCCGACTACGCGCATGAAGGTTCGCTCCTTGCGGCCGGCGCACGGTTCGTGGCCGGCGTGGACGAGGCGGGGCGCGGGCCGCTCGCCGGTCCCGTGACCGCCGCCGCGGTCGTGCTGGACGCGACGTGCATTCCCGAGGGGCTGAACGATTCCAAGGTGCTCGCCCGCGGGCGCCGCGAAGAGCTGCTTTCGTCACTGGAGGGTGCCGCGCAAGTCGGTATCGGTTGGGCCAGCGTCGAGGAGATCGACGCGCTGAACATCCTCAACGCGACGCATTTCGCCATGCGCCGCGCCATCGAGGCGCTGCCCAACAGGCCCTGCCACGTGCTGATCGACGGGAACAGCTGCCCGCCGAACCTGCCGTGCCCGTCCACGCCGCTCGTCGGCGGCGACGGCCTTTGCGTGTCGATCGCTGCCGCCTCGATCGTCGCCAAGGTCGCCCGCGACCGTGTCATGGCCGAACTTGACGCTGCCTATCCCGGATACGGCTGGGCGAAGAACGCGGGCTACGCCACGGTCGAGCACAGGCGCGCCCTCCAACATCTGGGGGTTACCCCGCACCATAGGCGTTCTTTCGCGCCGGTACACCAGATGTTGTGCAACTGATCGCGCAACCTCCTGATTCCAAAAAAGAAATTGACGCCGATTCGCCTTTGCGCGATTCTGTGGGCAACAAGACGCGCCCGAAGAGGCGCCGGATCAGAGGCAGTGATGACGAAAACGAAGAAAGCCGCGGCAGTGTCCCTGCCGCTCAATGAAATTCTGGATGGCGACTGCATCGAGGCGATGCGCAGTCTTCCCGAGGCGTCCGTCGACCTGATCTTCGCGGACCCGCCCTACAACCTTCAGCTCAAGGGCACGCTGCACCGTCCGAACAACACGATGGTCGATGCCTGCGACGATCACTGGGACCAGTTCGACAGCTTCGCCACCTACGACCGCTTCACCCGCGAGTGGCTGGCCGCCGCGCGCAGGCTCTTGAAGCCCGACGGCGCGATCTGGGTCATCGGCAGCTACCACAACATTTTCCGCGTCGGCGCGGAGCTGCAGAACCAGGGATACTGGATCCTGAACGACGTGGTCTGGCGCAAGTCGAACCCGATGCCGAACTTCCGCGGCAAGCGCCTGACCAACGCGCACGAGACGATGATCTGGGCGTCGAAGGCGGAAGGCGCGAAATACACCTTCAACTACGAGGCGCTGAAGGCCCTGAACGAGGGCATCCAGATGCGCTCGGACTGGGTGATCCCGATCTGCAACGGCGGCGAACGCCTGAAGGACGCCAACGGCGAGAAGGCACACCCCACGCAGAAGCCCGAGGCGCTTCTGCACCGGGTCCTCGTGGCGACGACGAAGCCCGGCGACGTGGTGCTCGACCCGTTCTTCGGAACGGGGACGACGGGCGCGGTGGCCCGGATGCTCGGCCGCGATTTCATCGGGATCGAGCGCGAGGCCGCCTATCGCGAGATCGCCGAGAAGCGCCTCGCGCGCGTCCGGCCCTACGACACCTCGGCGCTCGAGGTCAGCACGTCCAAGCGCGCCGAGCCGCGCGTTCCCTTCGGCCAGCTGGTCGAGCGCGGTCTCTTGCGTCCCGGCGAGATGCTGGTGAACGCGCGTGGCCAGATGGCCAAGGTGCGGGCCGATGGGACCCTGATCGCGGATCAGGTGAAGGGGTCCATCCACCAGGTCGGCGCCGAGCTGGAGGGCGCGCCCTCGTGCAACGGCTGGACGTACTGGCACTTCCGCCGCGAAGGCAAGACGGTGCCCATCGACGTCCTGCGCCAGCAGGTGCGATCCGAGATGACGGCCTGACGGGGGCCTTGCCCGCAGCGCGTCGGCCCCCATCTCCCTGAGGGAGACGGAGGTGCAGACGATGAGACTGAACGCAGATTTTTCCCGCCGCGTGGTGATCCGGCCCGAGGACCGCGAATGGGTCACCTCGCCCGCCGCCGGCGTCGAGCGCATGATGCTGGACCGCATCGGCGAGGAGGTGGCGCGCGCCACCTCGCTCGTCCGTTTCGCGCCGATGAGCGCCTTCGACGCCCATACCCACGGCGGCGGCGAGGAATACCTGGTGCTGGAAGGCGTGTTCTCGGACGAGGCGGGCGACTATCCGGCGGGCACCTACGTGCGCAATCCCATCGGCACGTCGCACCGCCCGCATATCGGACCGGAGGGCGCCACGATCCTGGTCAAGCTTCACCAGTTCGACCCCGAAGACACCGAACAGAAGGTCGTCGATACCGGCGCGGCGCGGTTCGCGGACGCCGACGAGGAGGGCGTGGCCATCCTGCCGCTCCATTCCGTGCCCGGCGAGGACGTGACCCTGCAGCGCTGGAACGCGGGCGCGCGGCTTGCCGCGCACGCCCATTCCGGTGGGCAGGAGGTCTTCGTGCTCGAAGGCTCGTTCTCGGACGAGCACGGAACGTATCCCGCCGGGACCTGGATCAGGAACCCCGACGGTTTCCGGCACGCGCCGGCGACGGACGAGGGCTGCCTGCTCTACGTCAAGACCGGGCACCTCGCGGACGCGATGGCGGCCTGACATTCGACCGTCGAGGCCCGGGCCCTCGCTGCCCGGGCGCTGACACGGAGGCATCGGCATGAAACTGACAGTCATCGGCGCAAGCCGCGGCATCGGACGCAAGGTGGTGGACTACGCGCTGGAGCGCGGTCACCAAGTCCGCGCCCTTGCCCGCAGCGCGGACAGGATCGAGATCGACAGCGAGGCGCTCGAGAAGCTGCCGGGTGACGCCACCGACCCCGAAGTGCTCGCGCGCGCCGTCGCGGGCGCCGACGCCGTGATCCTCACGCTCGGCGTTCCGCGCGATCTGCGCGTGCTGAAGCCGACGACGCTGTTCTCGTCGGTCACGCAGGCCCTGATCCCGGCGATGCAGGACGCTGGCGTGAGGCGGCTTCTGACCGTCACGGGCTTCGGGACCGGCGACAGCAACGCACGGCTCTCGACGCCCGAGCGGCTGACGATGAAGGCGTTTCTCGGCCGTGCCTATGCGGACAAGGAGTTGCAGGAAGAGCTGATCCGGGGTTCCGGCCTAGACTGGACCATCGCCCGTCCCGGCATCCTGACCGATGGCCGGATGACCGGGCAATACCACGTCCTGGTGGAACCCTCGACCTGGAGGCAGGGCATCGTCAGCCGGTCCGACGTGGCGCATTTCCTCGTGCGGGCCGCCGAGGACGGGTCCTTCGTGCACCAGACACCCGCGCTTCAGCGCTGATCCGGCGCCTCAGCGCGGCGCGGGGTTCAGCGCCTTGTTGTAGGGGTGCCAATCCTCGATCTCGGGATAATGCGCGCGCCGCCACTGCTTGACCCGCGGGTTCATCATGCGCTTCCACAGGGGCGGGACCATCGCCGCCATCGTCATCAGCGGGTAGCCGAAGGGCAGTTGCGGCGCTTCGTCCTCGCCATAGGTCTGCAGAAGCGGAAAGCGCCTGTCGGGCTTGTAGTGGTGGTCGGAATGACGCTGCAGGTTGATCAGGAGCCAGTTCGACACCTTGTGCGACGCGTTCCACGAATGTCGCGGAAGGACGTGTTCGTAGCGGCCGTCGCCGAGGTGCTTCCGCGTCAGGCCGTAATGCTCGACGTAGTTCGTCAGCTCCAGCTGCCAGACCGCGACGAAGGCCTGGAACGCGAACAGCCCCACGCCGCCCCAGCCGCCAAGCATGTAGGCCAGCGCAAGGAAACCGCCCTGGTAGGCCGCGAAACGCCAGAACGGGTTCGACAGGTGCCACGCGCTCAGGCCCTTGCGCATCAGCATGGCCTTTTCCGCCCGGACGGCGGAGACGAGGCTTTCGCGCAGGACGCGGGGAAAGAAGCGATGGAATCCCTCGTTGTAGCGCGCCGTCACCGGATCGCGGCGGGTGCCGACGTAGCGGTGATGGACCAGAAGATGCTCGGAGCGGAAATGCGAATAGAGCACGCAGGCCAGCAGAAGGTCGGCAAGGCGCCGCTCCAGCTTGCTTTTCTGGTGCATCAGCTCGTGGGCATAGGTGATCCCGATGGTTCCCGACAGGACGCCGACGCCGAAGAAGAGACCCAGCTTTTCCGCGAGGCTCAGGGTTCCCGAGGTCTGCGCGAACCAGATCATTCCGAAAACGACGCTTGCCTGAAGCGGGAACCACACCAGCGTCACGAGCTTGTGCCAGAACAGGTCCCCGTCCGGTGTCGCGGGGTCCGCGTTCTCCATGTCGAGGCCCCCGACCGCGTCGAGGATCGTAAATAGCCACCATGTGCTGAGCGGCACCAGCAGAAGCCACCAACCGCCCAGGCTGGCGGCAAGGACGATCAGCGGCACCAGCGCCAGCGAAAGCCAGAATGGAAGCGCCGCCTTCGCCGCGCCGAGCCGTGCCGCAAGCGCCATGGTCGTCTCTTTCCCTTCGACGAGGATGGTTCGCAGAATCCTCGGCGTGCGGCCTTGCGTCAATCCCCGGACACGCCGTCGGGCCATCGGTCGCGCGCCAGATCGAAGGCCTTGCGCATGACGGTCGGAAGCGCCGAGGGGCGGAAATCGTGCCGCGGCACGAAGGCGCCGCGATCCGGTGCAGCGCCGACACCGACGCTGGCGAGGCGAAGCGACAGATGCAGGTGGAAATGGGTGAAGGTGTGACGCACCTCGAGCCCCGGATCGTGCCAGTCCGCATCGACCGGCGCGGCGGGGTCGGGCGCGCCTTCGGTCCATGCGCTGCCGGGCCATCCCAGCATTCCGCCAAGAAGGCCGCTGGGCGGGCGCGTCTCCAGCAGGAGGGCGCCGTCCTCGCGCCGGACGAGATAGGCGATGCCGTATCGCGTGGGCTTGGCCTTTTTCGGGGTCTTGGCGGGAAGGTCCGCCGCGATGCCCTCGCGTCGCGCCGCGCAGGCCGCCATGACCGGGCAGATCCCGCAGGCGGGCGATCTCGGCGTGCAGATCGTCGCGCCAAGGTCCATGACCGCCTGCGCATGGCAGCCGGGGCGCGTCGCGGGCGTAAGCCGCGTGGCAAGCGCCATGAGCCGGGGCTTCGATCCCGGCAGGGGGTCCGTCACCGCGAAAAGCCGCGCCATCACCCGCTCGACATTGCCGTCGAGCACCGGGGCGGGCCTGTCGAAGGCGATCGCCGCGACGGCCGCCGCGGTATAGGGGCCGATCCCGGGAAGGTCGCGCAGTCCCTCCTCGGTGCCGGGGAACACGCCGTCCATCTCGAAGGCCACGACGCGCGCGCATTTCAGCAGGTTCCGCGCCCGTGCGTAGTAGCCGAGGCCAGCCCACTCGGCCATGACATCGGCGTCCGCGGCGCGGGCGAGGTCCGTCACGGTCGGCCATCGGGTCGTGAAGCGGTGGAAATAGTCGCGCACCGCTGCAACCGTCGTCTGCTGAAGCATCACCTCCGACAGCCACACGGCGTAGGGGTCGGGACGCTGGCCCGCCGCGAGCGCGCGCGGGGGGACGCGCCATGGCAGATCCCGCGCATGGGTGTCATACCATTGCATCAGCGCGCCTTGGATATCCGCGTCACGCAAGAGTTATCCGCCCCCATCCGGCTGGTTATTGGTTAACAGGCCGTGTCGGCATAGATTGCCGTCGGACCGGGAAAGGCAACCCCGAGAAAGGCAGCAGATGGTCACGCCGCGGCAGGACACGAAAGCCCCGAACGCGCGCCGCAAGCGCGGCTTCGAACGCGCGTCCACGCTGGTGTCGTCGCATCTGCGCGCGGCGGCCGAGAAGCGCGGCTTTGCCGAGGCGCGGCTTCTGACGCATTGGGCGGATATTGTCGGTGCCGACATCGCGGACATCGCCGTGCCGCTACGGATCAGCTACGGGCGCGGCTTCGGCGGGACGCTCGTGCTTCTGACGACAGGCGCCAACGCGCCGATACTCGAGATGCGCGGCGCCGAGATCGTCGAGCTGGTGAACGCCTGCTACGGCTACCGCGCCGTTGCGCGCATCCAGGTCACGCAGACCGCGCGGACGGGTTTTTCGGAAGGGCGGGTGGCGTTTCGCCACGCCGAGACGCAGGCGCCCAGGACGCCCGATCCCGAACGGCTCGCCGCGGCGACCTCGGGGCTCGAGGACATCGAAGACGAGGGACTTCGCTCGGCGCTCGAGGCACTGGCGCGCAATGTCGTCGCCAGATAAGACAAGCACAGGAATTTGGAGGTTTTCGATGGACCGTAGGAAGATGCTTATCGGGGCTGCCGGAGTGGGCGCCCTCGCCGTGGGCGGAAATGCGCAGTGGCGGCCGGACGCGGGCGCGCAGCCGCTGCTGCCCTTCGGCGCCGCGAACGCGCAGACCGCCGAGGCGAGCGATGGCTTCGAGGTCGTCGAGATGACGATGGGCAATCCCGACGCGCCGGTCACGCTGATCGAATACGCCTCGTTCACCTGCCCGCACTGCCGCACCTTCCACGAGCGGGTGATGCCCGACCTGAAGGCCAACTACATCGACCCCGGCCGCATCAACTTCATCTACCGCGAGGTCTATTTCGACCGGTTCGGTCTCTGGGCAGGGATGGTCGCGCGCTGCGGCGGGCCAATGCGCTACTTCGGGATCTCCGACCTGCTCTACGAACAGCAGTCCGAGTGGGTTCAGGGCAGCCCCGCCGAGGTCGCCGAGAACCTGCGCCGGATCGGGCGTACGGCCGGCTTGACGAACGAGGAACTCGACGCCTGCCTGACCGACCAGGCCATGGCCGAGGCGATGCTGGCGACCTACGAGGCCAACACCGAGGTGCACGACATCCCCGGCACGCCCTCGCTTGTCATCAATGACGAACTGCACGGCAACATGAGCTACGCCGATCTCGCCGAGCTGCTGGACGCGGCGCTGGCCGAGGCGGAATGACGGCACCGCTCGCGGGCGTCCGCGTCCTCGAACTCGCGCGTATCCTGGCCGGCCCCTGGGCCGGTCAGACGCTTGCCGACCTTGGCGCCGAGGTGATCAAGGTCGAGGCGCCCGAGGGCGACGACACCCGCCGCTGGGGCCCGCCCTTCGTGGAGCGTGACGGCGACGCGTCGGCCGCCTACTTCCACAGCTGCAACCGGGGCAAGAAGTCCGTCATCGCCGATTTCCGCACCGCGGAAGGACAGGCCCGCGTGCGCGCCCTCGCCGCCGGCGCGGATATCCTGATCGAGAACTTCAAGCTCGGCGGCCTCGAGAAATACGGTCTCGACTACGAAAGCCTGCGCAAGCTCAATCCGGGCCTGATCTACTGCTCGATCACCGGCTTTGGGCAGACCGGGCCATATGCGCACCGCGCGGGCTACGACTACATCATCCAGGGCATGAGCGGGATCATGTCCGTCACCGGCGCGCCCGAGGGGCAGCCACAGAAGGTCGGGATCGCCGTCACCGACATCCTGACCGGCCTCTATTCCGTGAACGCGATCCTCGCCGCGCTGCATCTGCGGCAATCGACCGGGACGGGCCAGCACATCGACATGGGTCTTCTCGATGTCGCCACGGCCTTCATGGCGAACCAGGCGATGAACTACCTGACGACCGGCAAGGCCCCCGCGCGCATCGGCAACGCGCATCAGAACCTGACGCCCTACCAGGTCTTCGACTGTTCGGACGGCTGGATCATCATCGCCACCGGCAACGATGCGCAGTATCGGCGGCTTTGCGGTCTTCTGGGGCTGCCGGACATGGCCGAGCATCCCGATTACCTGACAAATGCGGCCCGCATCGCCCACCGGGACGAGATGACCCGGCGCCTGACCGAGGCGACGCTGAAGCGATCGAAGGCCGAACTTCTCGCCGCCTGCGAGGCCGAAGGTGTGCCCGCCGGGCCGATCAACGACCTGTCCGAGGTCTTCGCGGATCCGCAGGTCGTCGCACGCGGGATGCGCACCGAACTCGACGGGGTTCCGGGCGTCCGGCCGCCGTTCCGGTTCTCCGACGCCGAGATCGCGGCGGGGCGTCCGGCGCCGAAACTGGGCGAGGACGACGCGATCAAGGGCTGGTCCTGACGGGGCGGCCTTCCGCCTCAGTCGAACAGCTGGTCGAGCGCCGCGTCGAGCGCTGACCAGTCGTCGATCCTCAGCCGCACGGGCAGCGTCATCACCCTTGGCCGCAGGGCGGGCGCGAGGCGCACCGCGTCCTTCTCGGTCGTGACCACCTGCGCGCCGAGCGACGCTGCCTCGCGCAGCATCCGCGTCATCAGGGCGTCCGACAGCGGCTGATGGTCCGACAGCGCGTGCGTGGCGCGCAACTCCGCGCCCATGTCGCGCAGGGTGGCGAAGAACTTCTCGGGGTGGCCGATGCCCGCGAAGGCGAGGACCGGCAGTCCGGCAAGGGGCAGGCCCGTCTGCAACGGTTCGAGGCGCCCCCGCAGGAGCGGGCGGGAAACCTCTCGCCCGTGCCGTTCCGCGAAGCGCGACTGGGCCTCGGCTGCGCCGATCGCCAGCACGAAATCCGCGCGCGCTATGCCGCGCTGCACCGGTTCCCTCAGCGGTCCCGCAGGCAGGACACGCCCGTTGCCGAAGCCGCGCGCCGCGTCCACGACGACGATGGACAGGTCGTGGGCCAGGGCCGGGTTCTGGAACCCGTCGTCCAGCACGATCGCCCGCGCCCCGTCCGCCACCGCCGCCCGCGCTCCGGCCAGCCGGTCCTTGGCAACCCATGTGGGCGCGAAGGCGGCCAGCAGAAGGGCCTCGTCTCCGACCTCGGCTGCGACTTGCCTGCGTTCCTCGACGCGGACCGGCCCTTCCAGCGACCCGCCATGGCCGCGCGTGACGACGTGGACCGCCACGCCGCGGGCCGTCAGCCTCTCGACCAGCGCGATGGCCGTGGGCGTCTTGCCGGTGCCGCCCGCGTTGATGTTGCCGATGCAGACGACCGGAACGCCGGCGCGCGCGCGTGGCCCCCTGGCCAGCCGGCGCCGCGTTCCCGCCGCGTAGATCGCGCCGAGCGGGGACAGAAGCGACGCGGCGAGGCCCGGCGGGCGGTACCAGAACGCGGGCGCCCGCATCTCAGGCCCTGCGCCCCGCCGCGTCGGTGTCGAGCGTGCCGAGGATCATGTCGAGCGCGCGGTCCGTGACTTCTGCCCCGGCGGACACGACCTCCCAGGCCTCGTGCGCCATCGCCGCGGCGCGGTCGGGGTTGAGAAGCTCGTGCACCGCCTCCGCCAGCGTGTCGGGGCCCGAGACCAGGCGCGCGGCCTTCGCCTCGGTCAGGCGCTGGTAGATATCGACGAAGTTGGTGACGTAGGGCCCATGCAGGATCGACGAGCCGAGGGCGGCGGGCTCGAACGGATTGTGCCCGCCGATGGGCTGCAGCGAGCCGCCGACGAAGCTGATTGAGGAAATCCGATACCAAAGCCCCAGCTCGCCCATCGTGTCGGCGAGATAGACCTGCGCATCGGCGTCCGGCATCTCGTCGGCCGTGCGGCGGTTGAAGCGCCAGCCCTCGGCCTGGAGCATATGCGCGATCTCGTCACCGCGCTGGGGATGGCGCGGCACCAGGATCAGGAGGAGCCTCGGGTTCACCTTCAGCGCGAGGTCGTGGGCCTCCAGCACGATGCGCTCTTCGCCGTCGTGGGTCGAGGCGGCCAGCCAGACCGGCCGCCCGCCGAGGTGCTCTGCAAGCTCGCGGCGCTCGTCCTCGTTGCAGGGCAGGGCGGCGGCCCCTTCCTTCAGCGTTCCGGTGACCTCCATGCGTTCGGGCGGCATTCCCAGCCTGCGCAGATACATCGCCGTGATGTCGTCCTGCACCATGGCATGGCCGAACCTCTCCAGCAGGCTGCGCGCCATGCCCTTGAGGAACCGCCAGCGGTCGTGGCTCGTCTTCGACATGCGGGCGTTGACGATCACCATGGGTACGCCGCGTGCGTGGGTCTCGCAGATCAGGGCGGGCCAGAATTCGCTTTCGCACCAGATCGCGAGGTCCGGCTTCCAGTGATCCAGGAACCGCGTCACGAAGGCGCGCGCGTCCAGCGGCACATACTGGTGGAACGCGCGCTCGGGCAGGCGCTCGGCCATGACGCCGGCTGACGTGACTGTTCCCGTGGTGACGAGGACGTGGATGTCCTCACGCTCGTCGAGGATGCGCCGGATCAGCTCCAGCAGCGCGAGGCTTTCGCCCACGCTCGCGGCGTGAAACCAGATCAGCCTGCCGTCGGGGCGCGGCAGTGTTGCTTCGCCGCGGCGTTCCGCGATGCGGCTGGCGTCCTCCTTGCCCTCCTCCAGCCGCTGCGAAAGCTTGCGGTTGGCGTAGGACAGCCCTCCGCGGCCGGACCACGCCAGGTAGAGGCCGAGTGCTATCGAATGTCCCATGATCCCGCCGCCTCGAATGCCGGGTGAATGGACCGGCGCGCCGTGCGGTCCGCGCGGGCAACCTACGGGTCTGCCGCCCACGGTCAAGCCGGGGTCTCGCACCCGCGCGGCGCGGCCGTGTCCCGCCGGGGGGATGTTGGGCAGTTCGTTGACGTCTTGGCGCTAGGCCGGCGTGGCAAGCCGCGCCTTTCCCGTTCCCAGACATGGTCCGCACATGCCCATCCGCCTCAGCCTGATCACGCTTGCCGCCCTGCTTCTGGTCTCGGCCATGGCGGCCGTCTCGACTGGCGCGCCGGGGGCGAAGGGGGCCGACGGACCTCTGCCGTCGCCCCCGCGCCTGATGCCCGAAGGGCGTGCGGCGGTCTCCGCCTAGACGCCCATTCGCCGCCGTAGAAGCGTCCGGTGAAGCGTGGCGGGGCCTGCCATGACGCCGGCGGCCTGTGGCACCGGCGCATTGAACCAGACCGTCTCTCCGCGCCCGTCCGTGACCGCGCCGCCGGCCTCCTGCACGAGGATGACGCCCGCCGCGATGTCCCATTCCCAGGTGTCGCGAAACGTCACCATCCCGTCGAAATGCCCCTCGGCGACCAGCGCCATGCGGTAGGCGAGCGAGGGCCTGTAGACCCTCTCGAAGGGCGGCACCCCGCCCGGCCAGTGCTTCGGCTGGACATTGGGCTTCGTGGCGAGAATCCGGGCGCCGCGTTCGTCCTCGACCGACGAGGCGCGGACCGCCTGCCCGTTCAGGGTGCAGCCCGAGCCCCGCGCGGCGGCATAGAGCTTGTCCTTCATCGGCAGGTAGACGACGCCGGCGACGATCTCTCCCGCCTCGGCGATGGCGATGGAATGAGCGAAGCTCGTCTGACCGTCGATGAAGGCACGGGTGCCGTCGATGGGATCGACGATGAAGACGCGCTCGGACCTGAGGCGGGCGGCGTCGTCCTCGGTCTCTTCCGAGAGCCATCCGTAGTCGGGCCGCGCGGCCAGCAGGTCGGTGCGCAGGACCCGGTCGATGGCGATGTCGGCCTCCGTCACCGGGCTGTCGTCGCCCTTGGTCCAGATCTCGGGATCGCGCCGGAAATGCGTGCGCGCGATGTCGCCCGCGACCTGCGCCGCCTCGACCAGCAGCGCAAGGTCCGCCTCAGGCCCCGGCAATCGTGAGACCCTCGACCAGAAGCGACGGCATCACGCGGCTGAGATGCGTCCGGGCGTCGTTCGCCGGGCGGATCGTGCGCAGCATGTCGCGCAGGTTGCCCGCGACCGTGCACTCGTTGACGGGATAGGCGATCTCGCCGTTCTCGACCCAGAAGCCCGAGGCCCCGCGCGAGTAATCGCCGGTGTTGGCGTTGATGGACGAGCCGATCATGGAGGTGATCAGAAGCCCCGTTCCCATCTCCCGCATCATCTCCTCGAGGGTTTGGCCGCCCTGCGTCAGGGCCACGTTGCCGACGGATGGCGAGGGCGCCCCGCCGGTGCCCCGCGCGGCATTCGCCGTGGACTGAAGGCCAAGCTTGCGGGCCGTCGCGAGGTCCAGCGTCCATCCGGTGAGAACGCCGTCCGAGACGATGTCGCGCACGCGCGCGGCCAGACCTTCGGCGTCGAAGGGACGCGAGCCGCCGATGCGCGGGCGCAGCGGATCCTCGGTCAGCGTCAGGTCCGCTGGAAGCACCTGTTCGCCCAGAAGGTCGCGGGCCCATGACGCGCCGCGTGCGATCGCGGTCCCGTTGGTCGCCGCCAGCAAGTGCCCGATCAGGCCCGACGAGATGCGCTCGTGGTAGATCACCGGATAGGCGCCGGTCCGGGGCTTGCGCGCGCCGGCGCGCTCCACCGCGCGTTCGCCGGCGATGCGCCCGATCTCCTCTGGGGCGGGGAGGTCGGCGGCGTAGGTCCGGCTGTCGCCGAAATAGTCGCGCTCCATCTTCAGGCCCTCGCCCGTGATGGCGACGCACGAGAGGCCATGGCTGGTCCGCCCGTATCCGCCCGAGAAACCATTGGTCGCGGCAAGGTGGATGCGCCTGCGCGAGTATCCGGCGCTGGCGGACTGCACCTGGCTCACGCCGTGGATGGCGAGCGCCGCGGCCTCGGCGCGCAGCGCGGCCTCCTGCAGCGCGGCGGGATCGGGGTCGTCGCCCGGATCGACGAGGTCGAGGCCGGCGGCGTCGCGCACATCGCTCAGCTGCTCGGGATCGGCGAGGCCGACGGTCGGATCCTCCGGGGCGAGCCGCGCCATCCCGACCGCACGCTCGGCCATCTCGGCCAGCGTCTCGGGCCGCGTGTCCGACGCGGAAACGCTCGCCTGTCTCCGGCCCAGCATCACGCGCAGGCCGATCTCGATCCCCTCCGCGCGCTCCGCGTGTTCAAGCCGACCGTTCAGCACATCGACCGAAAGCGACGCCCCGTCCACCACGAGGGCGTCCGCGGCGTCCGCGCCCGCCTTGCCGGCGGCGTCGAGAATGGCGGCGGCGAGCGTGGCGAGGTCGGTGGGGCGGTCTGTCATGCGGGCTGTCCTTCCGGCCGGAATGGCCGCAACCAGCACCTAGGGCGGGGCCTCGCCGGGCGCAAGTCGGCGAGGCCCCGGCCTTATCGCAGGGGGATTCCGTTCGCGGTGATCGACCCGCCTTCGCCGAACTCGATCGTCGTCTCCAGCGTGTCGGGCGTCGCGCCGGGCCGGGCGAACATTCCGACCATGCCGCGCGCCATCCCGGCCTGCTCGGGACCGATGACGCCTGCCGCCTGAAGCCGATCCAGCAGCGCGTTGCCGCCTTCGAGGCGCAGGAAGGCGTCGCCGACCGGCTGCGGGACCGCCTGCCCTGCGGCGAAGGAAAGATCGGCGAGCCCGGTGAGCGACGTGTCGCCGAACCGCAACTCCAGCTCAGACACGGTCAGCGACCGCACCTCGCCCGGCGGCGTCGGCGCCTCGGCAAAGGCGGGGTCCATCATGTCGCGCATGATCAGAACCTGCGCCCTTGCATCAAGGATCACGGTCAGCGGGTCGCGCGGCACGCTGCCTGTCGGGTCGATCATTGCCCAGGCTTCGTCGCCCGCTTCGAGGTCGCGGTAGTCCAGGCGAACGGAGGCCTCCGAAAGCTCTGGGCTCGCGGCGAGGGGCAGGCTGAGCGACAGTTCGCTCGACGCGGCGGACACGGCGACGGCAACCGGGATCTCGCTGCCCGAGACGCGCGCCTCGATCCCCGTCGCCGAGATGTCGTAGGCAAGGGCCTCGTTCGACAGCTCGATGCCGAACTCGCCGCCTTCGTTTGAATATGCGGCGGCGAAGCTGTCCGCGGGGCTGTCGAAGGAGACGTCGAATCGCGTCCAGTCATAGCTGACCGACCCCGCGACCTCGAAATCCTCGGGAAGTCCCTTGGCCGACTGCGGAAGCGTGGCCAGCGCCACGATCGTGCCAGACGAGGTCGAACTCATGCCGCCGATCGAGAAGGCGAGTTTCAGCCGCCCGTCCTCGACCGGCGGCGGCGCAAGGTCGAGCCGCGCGGCGAGGCTTCCGACCGTGCCGTCGCTTTCGAAGCGCTGGGCGTCGCCGGGCGTTCCGAACAGGTCGTAGGTCGTGGCGAGATCACGCATCACGATCTCGAGGTCCATCTCGGGCGCGCGCCCGGGCTGCGGGCCGGAGATCGCGCCGTTCACGATCCTCAGAACGTCCGCGCTGTAGGCATAGCTTCGCGCATCGGCGGTGCCGGACACCACGATGTCGAGCTCCTCGAACGACAGCAGGAATTCGATCGTCGCCTCGCCTCCCCCGGTCTCGGTCGGGAACGTGACCTCGAGCGTGTAGGGATCCGCGATCTCGACCGACAGCGTGCCGTCGTCCAGCTCCGTCAGCGTCACGCGCTCGACGCGGCCGATGCTGGTGGTGCCGTCCTGCTCCATCCGGGTGGTCAGGTTCGACAGCACGAGGCCATCCTCCGTCTGCGTGACGTCGGCGGTCATCTCCTGTCCGGTGGCGTCCGAGGCGGCCTGCCACTCGGACCAGATGTCCTCGGCGCTGACCTGCGCCAGTGCGGGCGAGGCCAGCGTCAGGGCGAGGGCGGAAATGCATGAAGAAAGGCGGGGCATGACGGTCACGGGCTCCGTTCGGTAAAATGAACTTCGTCGGGATGTTCGGCCCGCGCCGCTGGCTGCGTCAACCCGGAAAACCGGATAGGGGCGTCCGCAAATGGGGTGGCTCCCGCGGGGCGGGAGCGGTAGCAGTTGACGTTGGAGATGCGAAAACCGCTACGGGAGGCCAAGGTGGCAGAGGCGCAGACATCAAGCTTCGACCTGTCCGGAAAGACCGCGCTGATCACGGGGGCGAGCCGAGGCATCGGCGCGGCGGCGGCGCGCGCCTTCGCGCGGCAGGGCGCGAACGTGGTCCTCATGGCGCGGGGCCGCGACGAGATCGCGGAACTCGCCGGCGAGATCGGACGGACGGCGCTGGCCGTGCCGGTGGACGTCACCCGCTACTGGGAAGTGGAGGCCGCGGTCAGCGCGGCGGCGCAGGCGTTCGGGCGCGTCGACATCCTGGTCAACAATGCAGGCGCCATCGAACCTATCGCCGGGATCGAGGAGGTCGATCCCGACGGCTGGGGCCAGGTCATCGACATCAACCTCAAGGGCGTCTTCCACGGGATGCGCGCGGTTCTGCCCGCGATGCTGGGCCAGGGCGGCGGCACGATCGTCACCGTCAGTTCCGGCGCCGCGCACAATCCGCTGGAGCATTGGAGCGCCTATTGCGCGTCGAAGGCCGGGGCGGCGATGCTGACGCGCTCGCTGCACCTCGAGCATGGGCAGTCCGGGATCCGCGCGATGGGCCTGTCGCCGGGAACTGTCGCCACGCAGATGCAGAAGGAGATCAAGGCCTCGGGCGTGAACGCGGTCAGCCGGCTGGAGTGGACCGACCACATCCCGCCGGAATGGCCGGCCGTCGCGCTGTCGTGGATGTGCACGAGCGACGCCGACGCCCACCTCGGCGAGGAAATCTCGCTGCGCGATCCCGGTATCCGGGCGCATCTGGGTCTTGTCGCATGATCGGCTTGGCGAAGGACGGCGCGCTGTGGACGGTGACCCTGGACCGGCCGCAGAAGGCGAATTCGCTCACCGCGGCGATGCTCGAGCGCATGGTCGGGATCATCGAGGAGGCCGCCGGCGCGCCGGAGCTGCGCGCGCTGGTCCTGACCGGCGCGGGCGACAAGGTGTTCTCGGCCGGGGCCGACCTCGACGAGGCGCGCGCGGGCCTCGCCACCTCGCCGCTGTGGGAACAGGTCTCGGGCGGGATCGCGGCGCTGCCCTGCCTGACCATCGCGGCCCTGAACGGAACGCTCGCCGGTGGCGCCTTCGGCATGGCCCTGGCCTGCGATCTCCGCGTTGCCGTGCCCGACGCGCGCTTCTTCTACCCTGTGGCCAAGCTGGGGTTCCTGCCGCAGCCCTCCGATCCGGGGCGGCTGCGCGATCTCGTCGGCCCTGCGCGCGCCAAGCTGCTTCTGCTCGGTGGACAGAAGTTCTCGGCCGAGGAAGCCTATGACTTCGGCCTCGTGGACCGCATCGTGCTGGACGAGCATCTGGCCGCCACCGTGCGCGACATCGCCGAGGACGCCTGCGCCGGGGACGTGGATGTCCTTCGCCGGATCAAGGTGATGTGCGACGGCTGAGGCGATGTCAGCGCCGTTTCCATCCGCGCTGCGCGCCTGGCGTCCTCGAATGGAAATCGGGCGGCCGTTTCGCGATCCAGTCCACGAATCGCGCGATGCGGGGATGCGCGCGCAGCGCTTCCACGGTGTTGTAGCTCCGCGCGAGGTCGGATTCGGAGAGGGTGGCGTGGATCTCGTTGTGGCAGATCTGGTGCAGAAGAACGGTGGACCCGCCCTTGCCGCCGCGCAGGCGCGGGACAAGGTGATGCAGGCTCTGTTTCGCGTGCGCCGGGATCGGGCGATCGCAAAGCGGGCATACGGGCGCTTCGTCCATCGTGCTGTGCGGGGCGGGTGTCATGGCTAGGGATCATGGATCGCCGCCCGCGCCCGGCAACCCCGAGGCGATCGATGCGCTGGTGATCGGCGCGGGACCCGCCGGCCTCATGGCTGCCGAGACCCTCGCGCGGGAAGGCCGCCGCGTGCTGATCGCCGAGGCGAAACCCAGCGCGGGGCGCAAGTTCCTGATGGCCGGGAAATCGGGTCTCAATTTCACGAAATCCGAGCCGCCCGAGGCGTTCCGGGCCGCCTACGGCGCCGCGTCCGGCTGGATCGGGCCCATGCTGGACGTCTTCGGCCCGGAACAGGCGGTCGCGTGGGCGGAGGGTCTTGGCCAGCCGGTCTTCACCGGCTCCACGGGGCGCGTCTTTCCCGAGGTCATGAAGGCGTCGCCGCTGCTGCGCGCGTGGCTCGGTCGGATCGACGCCGAGCTTCGGCTGGGCTGGCGCTGGGCAGGGTGGGACGACGCTTGCTGGGCCTTCGAGACCGCTGAGGGGCGGCGCCGTCTGCGGCCCTGCGTGGTTGTGCTGGCGATGGGCGGGGCAAGCTGGCGCAGGCTTGGATCGGATGGTGCATGGGCGCCGTTCCTCGCGGACAGGGGCGTGCGGATTGCGCCGTTCCGGCCCGCGAACATGGGGTTCCGCGTGGCATGGAGCGCGCACATGGCGCCGCATTTCGGCCAACCGCTCAAGGCGGTGCGCCTGATTGCGGGCGGCCGGTCGGTGCGCGGTGAGGCCGTCGTGTCGGAACGGGGGCTGGAGGGCGGCGGCGTCTACGCGATCTCGTCGGACATCCGCGACGGCGCGCCCTTCCTCGTAGACCTGCTGCCCGACCGCAGCGTGTCCGATGTCGCCGCGCGTCTCGCGGCGAGGCCGGCCAAGCGCACGCTGTCGCGCCATCTGGCGCAGGCGCTGGGCCTCGACCCGGTCAAGCGCGCGCTCCTGCAGGAGTTCGGGCGGCCCCTGCCCCAGGGCGCCGCGCTTGCGGCGCTGATCAAGGCGCTGCCGGTCCCGCATCAGGGCCCCCGCCCGATGGACGAGGCTATCTCGACGGCGGGCGGCGTCGCTCGGGAGGCCGTGGAAGAGGGGCTGATGCTGCGCGCGCTGCCTGGCGTCTTCGCCGCGGGCGAGATGCTCGACTGGGAAGCGCCGACCGGCGGCTACCTCATCACGGGCTGCCTTGCGACGGGCCTTCATGCCGGCCGCCACGCGGCCGGCTGGCCCAGGTCAGGCGGCTGAGGCGCGCTCGAAGGCCGGGCGCTCGCGCATCCGGCGGGCGTGTTCGCGGAAGGGTTCCGTCACGGGGAACTTCGCGCCGACCGCCCAGCCCATGCAATGCGCCAGCAGGATGTCGGGGATCGTCAGCTCCTCACCCATGAGGAACGGCCCGTCCTCGGCCATGCGGGGCAGGAACTGCTCCTGCGAGCGTTCGAATTCCCAGCGCAGGCTGTCCTTGATCCCGGGCATCCGCATGTCCTCGGGGAGGATGAAGCTATGCCGCGCCGCCATCCACAGCGGGGCGTCGAATTCGTCGATGATGGCCTGCGTCAGGCTGTCCTGCCGCGCGCGCTCGATCGTGCCGGGCGTATGGGTGAGCTTGCCGTGCCGGTCGCCGAGAAAGGTCATGATCGCCACCGAATCGGAAATCGGCACGCCGTCGGCGACGAGGACCGGCACCTTGCCCGCCGGATTGAAGCGCGTCACCTCGTCCGAACGCGGGGCGGCCGGCACATGCTCGTAGCTCGCGCCGATTTCCTCGAGCATCCACAGGACGCGCATCGTGCGGCTCTTTACCGAACCAATGACCTGATAAGCCGTCATGCCTTCCTCCCGCTTTCGCGCCGTCATCTCGGGGTCCGGGCGGGCATCATCGCCAGCCGGATCAACGTGCGCTCCATGATCGCCATCTGCGGTGCCTCGGTCGAGGAGCGCAAGGCGAGATCGGTTTCCACCAGCATCGAGATCGCCGTCTCAAGCTGCGGCCGCCGCCAGCGTCCGAGCTGCCGCTTGAGCCGGTCACGGCGCGGGCCGAAGACGGGCGGGCGCTGCGCGGACAGGCCCGATTCCGCGCCGCCGGGATGGGAGGCGGCGGCGTGCAGCGCGCGGAAATGCCTGAGGGCGGCGATGCACAGTGTCACGGGCGCGACGCCCTGCGCCTTCAGCCGCGTCAGGATCGGTCCTATCGCGCCCGGCGCGGCCTCGGCGGCGGCGTGCAGGATGTCGTCGAGCTCGGCCTCGCGCGACAGCGGCGCCACGGCGTCGAGGTCGGCGGGGACAACCGGCGTCGCGTCGCCGCGCTTGTACAGGCCGAGTTTCTCGATCGTCTGCCGGAAATCGCCTGCCGACAACGTGCGCGACAGCGTCTCGAGGTCGGCCATCGCCTCGCGGCCGACCTCGGGCACGCCGGCGGCGCGCAGAAGCTCCTCGATCTCGGCGCGGCCCGGCGGGTCGTCGTAGATCGCGGCGACGTAGGCGTTCCGCGCCCCTTCGAACAGCTTTCGCAGGGCCGAGCGTTTCGTCAGCACGCCCGCCGTCGCGATCATCTGAGCATCGCCGGGTTTCCACTCGGAGAACGCGCCCTCGAAGACCGGGGCAAGCCCGTCCGTCGCCTGCTCCACCAGCACCGCGCGCGGCCCCGGAAAGAAGCCGACGGCCTTGACCGCATCCAGAAGTGCTGCCGTGTCCGAGCGAAGATCCGCGGCGGCGATGCGCGTCAGGCGCATCTCCTCCTCGGCGTTCGGTCCCAGTAGCGCGGACAGGAGGCCGGAGCGAAGCTGCGCCACGCGCACCGCGTCTTCGCCGTAGATCAGGCAGCCCGCGGCCTCGGCGTCCGGTTTCCTGAAATAGGCGCCGGCGTCGCGCGACGACAGCTTCATGGCCAGTCGTCGGCCCCGGCCAGCAGGCGCGACACGATCTGGTCCGCCAGCGCGATCATCAGGCGTTGCTCGGCATCGCGTCGCGCGGCGGTCGTCGCCACGGGCGAACCCGAACTCGCGAAGGCGGTGAAGGTCGTGACTTCGCCCGACTGCACCTGCGCGCCCGTCGCCGTGTCGGTCACCGTGAAGGTGGCCGTTCCGTTGATGTTGATGCGGTTGATGTCCTCGGCCCCGGTGAGGGCGAGCGCCGATTCCCTCGTTCGGATCGTGTAGTCGAGCAGGTATTGCGCGCCCGCCGCCCGGCCGATCCGGTCCTCCAGCCGCGCCACGAGGCTGAACTCGAGCGCCGAGTCGGGATCGGCGAAGTCCACGCGGCCGCGCACCGCGCCTCCCGTCCCGCCGGGTCCGTAGACCGGCGTGAAGCCGCAGGCCGCAAGCGGCAGCGCGCCCAGAAGCGCGAGGAAGCTGCGGCGGTCAGAGGACGACATTCACGATCCGGCCCGGCACGACGATCACCTTCTTGGGGGTCCCGCCATCCAGGACCCTCTGCACAGCGTCGTCCGCCAGCGCCGCCTTTTCAACCTCTTCCTTCGACGCGTCCTTCGCGACCGTGACCTCCGAGCGGCGTTTTCCGTTGACCTGGATGGGCAGCGTGACCGTGTCCTCGACCAGCATGGTCTCGTCGGCGGCAGGCCAGGGCGCCTCGGCGACCAGGCCCTCGCCGCCCAGCATGTGCCAGATTTCCTCGGACAGGTGCGGGGTCATCGGCGACATCAGCTGCGCCAGCGTCTTCATCGCCTCCCGTTTCGCGTCGGCCCCGGCCTCGGCCCGGCCAAGTGTGTTGGTGAAGGCGTAAAGCTTGGCGATCGCCGCATTGAACCCGAAGCTTTCGATGCCGTTCGTGACGTCGAAGATCGCCCGGTGCATCTCGCGCAGGAGCGCCGCGTCGCCGGGCCCCTCGGGCGTTTCGTCCGCCGCGATCTCGGTGGCGATGCGATGCACGCGCGCGAGGTGTCGGCTGGTCGCCTCGGCGCCCGAGGCCGTCCACTCGACATCCCGTTCCGGCGGCGAGTCGCTCAGGACGAACCAGCGCGCGGTATCGGCGCCGTAGGTCGCGATGATGTTCACCGGGTCGACCACGTTCTTCTTCGATTTCGACATCTTGGCCGAGGGGATCACCTCGACCGGCTCGCCCGTCGCACCCAGTCGCGCCCCCGATTCCGTGACCTCCACGTCCTCGGGGAAATGGTAGACCGGCCGGTCCTTCTCGTCCCGCGTGACGTAGATCGCGTGCGTGACCATGCCTTGCGTGAAGAGCGCGTCGAAGGGTTCCTTGCACTTCTCGGGCAGGTGGCCGGTGATGTGCATCGCCCGCGCGAAGAAGCGCGAATAGAGAAGATGCAGGATCGCATGCTCGATCCCGCCGATATACTGATCCACGTTCATCCAGTATTCGGCCTCGGCCATGTCGGTGGGCGTCGTGGCGCGGGGCGCGGTGAAGCGGGCGAAATACCACGACGAGTCCACGAAGGTGTCCATCGTGTCGGTCTCGCGCCGCGCCGGCTTGCCGCAGGCGGGGCAGGGCGCGTCTCGCCACGTCGGATGCCGGTCGAGCGGATTGCCCGGCACGTCGAACGAGACGTCGCGCGGCAGTTCGATCGGAAGGTTCTCCTTCTTCTCGGGGACCGTGCCGCAGTCGTCGCAATGCACGACGGGAATCGGAGCGCCCCAGTAGCGCTGCCGCGAAAGGCCCCAGTCCCGCAAGCGGAACTTGGTCACGCCGTGGCCCACGCCCTTCTCCTCGCAGAAGCGAATCGCGGCGTCGATGGCCTCGTTGCCGGTGGCCTCCGCGTCCCATGCGAAGGGCAGCGTCCAGCGCACCTTCTCGGTCTTGGGCGGAACGTAAGCCGCGCCGCCGTCCTCGGGCCTTTGGTGATCTCCCGCAAGCGGCTCGAAGGTCGAGGTCACCGACAGCCCGTATTTCCGCGCGAAGTCGAGGTCGCGCTGGTCGTGTGCGGGGCAGCCGAAGATCGCGCCGGTGCCGTAATCCATCAGGATGAAGTTCGCGATGTAGACCGGCAATTCCCACGACGTGTCAAAGGGATGACGGCATCTCAGCCCGGTGTCGAAGCCCAGCTTCTCGGCCTTTTCGATGGCCTCCTCGGTCGTGCCGCCGCGCCGCGCCTCGGCGCAGAACGCCGCGACGGCGGGGTCGTGCGCCTCGAGCTCCTTGGCGATCGGGTGGTCGGGCGAGATGCCGACGAAGGACGCGCCCAGAAGCGTGTCGGGCCGCGTCGTGTAGACGTCGATCCGGTCGTGGCCCTTCGTGGGCTCGACCATGCCGAAGGCGAATTCCAGCCCGCGCGAGCGCCCGATCCAGTTGGCCTGCATCAGCTTGACCTTCGCGGGCCAGTCGTCCAGCCTGTCGAGCGCTTCCAGAAGCTCGGCGGAATGGTCGGAGATCTTGAAGAACCACTGCGTGAGTTCCCGCCTCTCCACCTCCGCGCCCGAGCGCCAGCCCTTGCCGTCGATCACCTGCTCGTTTGCGAGCACGGTCATGTCCACGGGATCCCAGTTCACCACGGCGTTCTTGCGGTAGACCAGGCCCGCCTTGAGGAAGTCGAGGAACAAAGCCTGCTGCTGGCCATAGTATTCCGGGTCGCAGGTGGCGAACATGCGGCTCCAGTCGAGCCCGAAGCCCAGCGGCTTCATCTGCGCGACCATCGCGTCGATGTTCTGGTAGGTCCAGTCGGCGGGATGGCCGCCATTTTCCATCGCGGCGTTCTCGGCCGGCATCCCGAAGGCGTCGAAACCCATCGGATGCAGCACGTTGTGCCCCGTCGATTTCTTGTAGCGCGCGATCACGTCGCCCATCGTGTAGTTGCGCACATGGCCGATATGGATGCGCCCCGAGGGGTATGGGAACATCTCGAGCACATAATACTTGGGCCGGCTTTCGTCCCTTCGCGCCACGAAGGTTCCGGCCTCGTCCCAGGCCTTCTGCCATTTCGGTTCCAGCGTCGCGGGGTCGTAGCGGGACATCGGACTTCCTCGGATCAAACGAAAACGCCGGGCTTGCAGGCCCGGCGCGTGTTTACGGTGCGATGTGGAAAGGGTCTAGAGCCCGCCATCGCGAATGCGGATCTGGCGCGCGCGCGTGAGGATGGCGTCCTCGATCTGGCGCGCGGTCTCCCGGCTGACCGCGCCGTTGCGCGACTGCAGCGCGACGCGCAGCGAGCGCGCCTCGAGCGCCGGGTCGGTCACGAAGACGGTGGCGCGGTAGGCCTGCCCGCCGCCGGGCGGCGTACCGTATCCATAGGAGATCACGCCCGAGAACGGATCGGCGGCCTCGATCGGCATGAAATCGAGGATCTCGAGCGAGGCCTGCCAGAGGTAGCGGTTCACCTCGACCGTGACGTTGGGATCGTCGCGGTTGTTGAAGAGGTCCCAGATCGTGTCGCGGTCGTTCGGAGCGATGGCTCCGGCTTCCTCCAGCTGGCGGCGCGTCTCGGGCGACATCTCGTTCTGGCCGAAGCCGCCGCAGCCCGTAAGCAGGAGGGCGGAGGCCGTGAGCCCCGCCGCGATGGCCCTGGTCTTGCGGATATGCGGTCGCGTCATGGTTCTGCCCCGGCTCTCGATCTGTGCGCCCCTAGCTACAGAACACGGCGCAAGGCGGCAAGGGTCGAGAGAATCCCGCCCCGGACCGCCGCCGCGCGCGCCTCAGGCAGCGAGCGGACGCGGCCGCCGAATGGACATGTCCCGCAACCCGGACCTTCCGCCGGTGTGCGCCGGAGGGGTGTGTGACATGTCTGCACCATGACTCCCGCAAGATGTTCCGGCCCCCCGGCGCTTTCTTGCAATCAAGGGGGCCACGGGCGAGAGAGGGGCATACTCAATTCGGATGACCGTCTTGAGGTGCACCTTCAAAGTGAACACGAGGGAAAAACCATGAAAAAGGTTCTCTTCGCTACGACTGCCCTTGTGGCAACCGCTGGCGTAGCAATGGCCGACGTCGCGATCAGCGGCTACGCCGAAATGGGTATCGCGGGCGGC
>NZ_JARRSA010000019.1:35000-66822 GCF_029624655.1 Roseicyclus salinarum | reverse complement strand
CGCTGCCCCCCGTCCTTCGGACTCCCCCCGGAGTTTTTCGCAAGGATGAATGGCCCTTCGGGTCAGAGCGCCGCGACGTGGCGGTCGAACTCGGCCCGCGCGCGGGCCCAGACGCCGGCCTCGATGCGGTCGAGCTGCAGGAGCGCGGGCAAGAGCTGGCGGGCGTAATCCTCGGAGCTTTCGCGCGGCAGGAGCGCGGGCAGGTTGTCGATCGCCACGACGTCGAGCGGTGGGGCGTCGTGCACGCGGCGGACGGGACGCGTCCTGTCGGTGGCGGCGTCGTAGACCCTGACCGGCGAGAAATCCGAGGTCGGGTCGCAGGCGATGTCACCGATCACGCGGAGCCTGCGGGGGGATGCCGGGACGCTTTCGGGCACGAAGACCGGGACGCCGGGCATGGCCAGGATGCAGTTGAGGAAGATGTCGTGGTCGAGCACCTCGGGAAAGGGGCCGCCATGCGCGGTTTCAGCGACGTCCCAGCGCGTGACCTGCAGCCCAAGCGCGTCGCAGAAGTCGCCAGCGCCGGTGCCGACGCGGCCCTTCGCGCCGATCACGATGACGCCGGGGCGGCGGGGCTGGCGGTCGAGCGCCGCGGCCAGCGCGTCGCGCAGCGCGGCGGCGTCGGGCCAGGCCGCGACCGGGCCGCAGATGCCGCCCCCGGCCTGCGCGATCCATGCCATCAGCGAGACCGCGGCGCCGGCGTAGCCCGCCCAGTAGCCGAAGGCGGCGGCGCGGCGGCCCTGGGCGTCCACGAGGTATTCGAGGTCGTAGAGCGCGCCTCCACCCGCCGCGAAGCGCCGCAGGAGCGCGCGGCCGGCGGGCTGGCCCTTGTAGGCATGGCCGAACATGATGTGGCGATGGACGAGCGGCGTGGCCTCGTCGCGCAGTTCCTTGAGCCCGAAGACGATCGCCTCGCGCGGGGCGGCGGTGCGCCAGCTGCCGGGCGCGGCGATCTCTGCGCCGGCCGCGCGGTAGTCCGCGACGGGAATGGCGCGGGCGGCGCTGTCCTCGACCGTGAGCCGAACCCCGGCCTCGAGGAGCCTGGCGGCGCCTTCGGGCGTCAGGCCTACGCGCTCTTCGTCGGGCCGGTCCTCGGCGCGGACCCAGACATGCACCATGTCAGTACTCCGTTCTTGCATGAAGCCTGTCGGGCGCGTCGAGGTGGGGCGTTGCGTTGAAGCCCGAGAGGATCTTGCCCTGCGGCAGGACGGTGACGCGGTGGATCGAGGAATTGCGGATCGGCACCAGCAGGTGCGCCATGCGCCCGGGGTCGAGGTCGAGCAGGTGGCGCACCATCATCCCGATCACGCCGCCCGAGGTCACGCACAGCACGCGGCGGCCCGGCCGGGCGGCGATGGTCAGGATCTCGGCCACGCGGCCCTCGAAGCTGGCGTAGCTTTCGTCGCCCTGGATCTCGGCGCGGAACCAGGCCTCCATCACGTCGCGGATGTGCTTCACGAAGTCCTCGGGGGTGCGGGGCTCGACGCTGCCGTTGCGCGCGGCATGGGCGCGGGTGAGGTTGAAGTAGTCGAGTTCGTTCAGCCGGGCGTCCACCTCGCGCTCGGCGCCCATGTCGCCCATCTCTTCCGCGGTCTCGCGGTGGCGGCGCAGGCTGCCCAGAAGCACGCGGTCGAACGGGTCCTCGTGGGCGCGCAGCCAGTCCCCGAGCCAGCGCGCCTGCTGCCTGCCGAGGTCCGAGAGCCGGTCGTATCCGGCCTCGTCGTTCGCGGCCGAGTTCGCCTGGCCGTGGCGGATGAGGACAAGCTCGCCCATGGGATCTTCCTTTTGCCGGTGGCTGTGGTGATGCGGGATGGGGGCGGGAAGTTCAAGCGCGGCACTGGACGGGTCCGGCGCACTCTGCGATGACCTGAGGCCGACCTGCCGCAAGGACGCCGCCATGACACCCGATGCCGACCGTTTCCTTTCCGATCTTCACGCGCTTCGCAGTTTTGGCGGGGACGCCGCGACGAAGGGCGTGCGCCGCCGCGCGTTCTCGGAGGCCGATCTCGCGGCGCGCGCGTGGCTTGCGGAGAGGTTCGCCAAGGCCGGGCTCGAGGTGCACATGGACCCGGTGGGCAACCTTTTCGGTCTTGCGCCGGGTGAAGGGCCGAGCCTTCTGGTCGGGTCGCATTCCGACACCCAGCCCGAGGGCGGATGGCTTGACGGCGCGTTCGGCGTGATCGCGGGCCTGGAGGTGGCGCGCGCGGCGCAAGAGGCCGGGGGGCCGCGCGTCTCGGTCGTCAGCTTCCAGGACGAGGAGGGGCGGTTCGGCGCGCTGACGGGATCGTCGGTCTGGTCGGGCAAGCTGGCGCTGGCCGACGCGGACGGCCTCGTCGCGACGGACGGGACCCGGTTCGGCGAGGCGCGGGCGTCGATCGCGGGGCAGGCCGGCGACTTTCTCGACCCGGCGCGGTTCACCGGCTTTCTCGAGGCGCATATCGAGCAGGGACCCGTGCTCGATGCCGCCGGCGAGGCGGCCGGCGTGGTCACCGGCATCGTCGGGCTGCGGCAATTCACCGTCACGGTGCAGGGACAGCAGAACCACGCGGGCACCACGCCGATGGCGATGAGGTCCGACGCCTTCGCTGCCGTCGCACGAATCTCGGCGATGCTGCCCGAGCGCTTCGCCAACATCGTCACGCCGTCGAGCGTTTGGACCATCGGGCATGTGAAGGTGCATCCCAACGCGTCCTCGGTGGTTCCGGGCCGCGCCGAGTTCACGCTCCAGTGGCGCGATATCGACGATGACAGGCTCGACCGGATGGAGGCCGCGATCGGGACGCTCCTGCAGGACGTCGCCGCCGGGGCGCGCTGCGAGATCCGGGCCGAACGTCTGCGCCACGACCTGAAGCCCATGCCGATGGACGCGGGCCTTCAGCGTGCGCTGTCCGAGGCGGCCGAGGCGGTCGCGCCGGGGCGTTGGCGGGCGATGCCGTCGGGCGCGCTGCACGACGCCTCGAACCTGTCGGGGCTGATGCCGGTGGGGATGCTGTTCGTTCCGTCGATCGGCGGGATCAGCCACGACTTCGCCGAGGACACCGCCGAGAGCGACCTGGTGACGGGGCTTGCGGTCCTTTCGGACGCGGCGCGCAGGCTGGCGGGGTAGGGAACCCCGGACAGCGCCTCGCGTTCCCGAGGGGACTTCCCTCGAGCAACGGACAGGAGGCACTCATGTCCACATCTTATCCGACCTTTCCGGTCCCGACGCCCGGCGACGACCCCAAGGCCACGCGGCGCCGCGATGCCCTGCAGCACCTTCTGACGCGGCTGGTCGATGCGCGCGAGGGGCTGGATTCCATGCTGAAGCGCGCCGAACGCGAGATCGAGCCGACCCTGAAGAAGCTCCGCGAGGAACACCACGAGGCGGCCGAGCGCGTTACCGCGCTGATGGTGGCGGAAGGCGCGGAGCCGGACGGATCGGGCTCGGCGATGGCGACCGTGAACAAGACCGTGGTGTCGCTGAGGGCGGCGTTCGACGAACTTGACGAAGACGCGCTGGAGCAGGTCGCCGATGGCGAGCAGACCGTGCTCGACGCCTTCACCGGCGCCATCGAGGAGCACGACGAGGGGCGCACGCGCGAGGAACTGGTCGACATGCGCGCCACGCTTCGGGACCTCGTGGACGAGGCGCGCCGGGTGGCTGCGGGCTGAGCGCCCTCAACTCCAGTCGACGTCACCGAGAAAGATGTAGCCCGCGCCGTAGATCGTCTTGATCAGGCGCGGGTTCTTGGGATCCTCGCCGAGCTTCGTCCGCAGCCGCGATATGCGCACGTCCATGGCGCGGTCGAAGCTTTCTCCGGCCGCGCCGCCCAGCGTCTCCTGCATCTGCTGCCGCGAGACGAGGCGCTTGGGGCTTTCGAGGAAGAGCCGCAGCACCTCGCCCTCGGCATGGGAGAAGCTGACCTCGGCGCCGTCCTTCGAGGTCAGAATGTAGCGGTCGAAATGCGCGGTCCACCCGTTGAAGCGGGCGGTCTGCAGCGCCTCGGGGCGCGGCCTTGAGACGCGCAGCCGGGCGCGGATGCGGGCCACGACCTCGGCGGGGTCGAAGGGCTTGATGATGTAGTCGTCCGCGCCGAGCTCGAGGCCCGTCACGCGGTCCTGCACCTGCGCGCGGCCCGAGATGATGATGATCGTGGCCCCCGATTCGAGCGCGAGGCGGTGCACCAGCGCGAGCCCGTCGCGGTCGGGCAGCCCGAGATCGACGAGGCAGACATCGGGCGTGCGCGTCTTCAGCGCGGCCTCGAACTCGGTCGCGCGGGCGAAGGCCGCGGTGCGGAAACCGGCCTCGGCGAGGGCGTCCGACAGCATGGCGCGCACCTGCGGCTCGTCATCGAGGATTGCGACGAAGGGCTGGCTCATGCGGCGCGCTCGTCCGCGAGCAGGCGCGACAGCTGCACCGCGCCCACCGGCTTGCCGAGGACCGGCCAGCGCAACGCGCCTTCCGAGCGCCGGGCATCGCCGTCGGGAACCGAGGTCATCAGCGCGAGCCTGAGCCCCGGCGCGCGGGCGGCGAGCCTCGACAGGAGCGACACGCCGTCCTCCCCGCCCAGGCGCAGGTCCGAGATCACCCAGTCGAGCCCCGGGATCTCGGCCAGCGTGAGCGCCTCCTCCGCGGAAGACGCCTCGATCACCTGGTGGCCCAGATCGGTCAGCGTCATCCGCACCGAGGCGCGCAGGTCGGCCATGTCGTCCACGAGCAGGACAAGCTGCGGCCGCGCCTCGGCCTCGGCGGGCTTCAGCGGCAGGCGCAGGGTGACGGCGCCGCCGCCTTGCGGGCGATTGGCCAGCCGGACATGACCGCCGGCAAGCTTCGTCATGTCGTAGACCATCGAAAGGCCCAGCCCCGAGCCCTCGTCCCCCTTCGTCGTGAAGAACGGGTCGAGCGCATGGCCGAGCGCCGCCTCGGAGAAACCGGGCCCGCTGTCGGCGACCGTGATCTCAAGCCAGGTGTCCTGGACGGCGGTCAGCGTCATGCCGATCTCGCCCGGCCCCGCGCCGATCGCGTCGCGCGCGTTCAGCACGAGGTTCAGAAGACTGTCCTGCAGGCTGTCGGCGTCCAGCATGATGGCGGTATGGGGCACCTCGGAGCGCGCGGTGAAGGCGATGCCGGGCGGCAGCGGCGCGCGGGCGAGCGGCGTGAACCCGTCGAGGAAGTCGCGCAGGATCACCGGGGCAGGGCGGATCTCCATCGGCCCCGACATGCGCGCGATCTTGTCGAGCAGGAGCCCGCCGCGCCGCGCCGCGGTCCGGGTGGCGCCCGTCAGTTCGTGGGCGCCGGCGGGCAGCGGCATCTTCTCCAGCCGTCCCTGCAGCCCCAGGATGATCGTCAGGAGGTTGGCGAAGTCGTGGGCGAGGCCGCTGGTCAGCTGCGCGGCCAGTTCGCGCTTGTGGGTCTGGGCGAGCGCGGCGCGCGCCTGCGCCTCCTCGGTGACGTCGGTGGACAGAAGATAGACGCCCGTGATCGGATCGTCCGGTCCGGGCTTGTCGGGGGTGAAGGCGGTGCGGATGCGCCGGCCGTAGGTGGGTTCGGTGAACTCCAGCACGCTCGGCTCGCCGGCCATCGCGCGCGACAGCGTCGGCCGCAGGCGGTCGGCGACCGGCCCCAGCGCTTCCTCGAAGCTGAGGCCGACGATGTCGCTGTCCCGGTCGGGCAGCAGCATGGAGAGCCTCCGATTCGTGTAGGTGTAGATCCCGTCGAGATCGACATGGGCGATGTGGGCGGGCGTCATCTCGGTCGTCAGACGGATGCGCGCCTCCATCTCCGTAAGCTCTCGCTTGGCCTCCTCGAGCTGGGCGATGGTGGCCTCGAGGCTGCGGTTGCTGCGGGCGAGTTCCTCGGCGTGGGACAGAAGCTGGTCCGAAAGCACCTCGGAGCGGCCGCGCAGGAGTTCCTCCTGCCGCTTGACCGCCGTGATGTCGGTATAGACCGTGACCCAGCCGCCTTCCGGCAGCGGCGAGCCCTCGACCGAGATGGTCCGCCCGTTGGCGCGGCGGCGCTCCATGTAGTGTGGCACGAAGGCGCGCGCGGCCTCGACCCGGTCGCGCACGAAGGCCTCGGTGTCGGGCACCTCGCCGTATTCGCCGGTCTCGGCGAGGTAGCGGATCGTGTCCTCGAAGCGGGCGCCGGGCGTCACGAGGCGCTCGGGCAGGGCGAACATTGTCTGGAACGGGCGGTTGCACACCGCAAGCCGCAGGTCCGCGTCGTAGATCGACAGCGCCTGCTGGATCAGGTTCAGGGCCGCGCGCGTCAGGTGGTCGGTGCCACGGCTTCGCTGCATCTGATCCTCCCCGCGTCCGGTCGCGTCCGTTCCCATGCTGTCCCTTCCGCTCCCGCCGGCGTCAAGCGCTGCCGCCCCGATGTTACAATTCGTAAGGATCGCGCAAAAGTCAGGCAAAACTTGACGGTGACAGATAGTGTGTCACCGTGATCGCCTCGGCTGCCCACGCACGCGACGTGCCGCCGGTGGTCCGGGAGGGTGACGCAGGTCCTTGGGAGGGGCCTGCGAAGGGAGGAAAAGCTTTGGCAGACGCAAACGCCCATTCGGGCGCGCCCCGTTCCGTGCCCGCGCTTCTGGAGCGCAACGTCGCGCAGTTCGGCTCCAAGCCGGCCTACCGGGAAAAGGAATTCGGAATCTGGCAATCGTGGACCTGGGCCGAGGCGGCCGAGGAGATCGAGGCCATCGCCGCCGGGCTTCTCGCGCTGGGCGTGAACAGGGGCGATTACGTCGCCGTCATCGGCCGGAACCGTCCTGCGCTCTACTGGTCGATGGTCGCGGCGCAGGAATGCGGCGCGATTCCGGTGCCGCTCTATCAGGACGCCGGCGCCGAGGAGATGGCCTACGTCCTGGAGCATTGCGGCGCGCGCTTCGTCGTCTGCGGCGACCAGGAGCAGGTCGACAAGGTGATCGAGGCGCAGGAAAAGCTGCATCACATCGAGCACATCATCTATCACGACGCGCGCGGCCTGCGGAAATACGACCATTCGCGGCTTCACGCGCTGGCCGACGTGCAGGCCGAGGGGCGCGCGGCGCGCGAGCGTTTCGCGGCGGAGCTTGCCGCGCGGAAGGCCGAGCTGACCTACGATTCGACCTGCGTGATGCTCTATACGTCGGGCACGACGGGGAAGCCCAAGGGCGTGGTGCTGTCCAACCGCAACATCATCGAGACGTCGAAGGCCTCGTCGGACTTCGACCGTCTCGCGCCCAGCGACGAGGTGCTGGCCTACCTGCCGATGGCGTGGGTCGGCGACTTCATCTTCTCGATCGGACAGGCCTACTGGACGGGCTTCTGCGTGAACTGTCCCGAAAGCGAAGACACCATGATGCTGGACCTGCGCGAGATCGGTCCGACCTACTTCTTCGCGCCGCCCCGCGTGTTCGAGAACCTCCTGACCTCCGTGATGATCCGCATGGAGGACGCGGGCAGGCTGAAGAAGCGCATCTTCGACCGCTACATGGCGCTCGCCAAGCGGGTGGGGCCGCAGCTTCTGGACGGCAAGCCGGTGTCGCTTGCGGATCGCATCGGCTACGCGATCGGCAACATCCTCGTATACGGGCCCCTGAAGAACACCCTCGGCATGAGCCGGGTGCGCGTGGGCTACACGGCGGGCGAGGCGATCGGGCCCGAGATCTTCGATTTCTACCGCTCGCTCGGCATCAACCTCAAGCAGCTCTATGGCCAGACCGAGGCGTCGGTCTTCATCACCCAGCAGCCCGACAGCGAGGTCCGGCCCGACACTGTCGGCGTGCCCTCGCCCGGGGTGGAGCTGAGGATCGACGAAAGCGGCGAGGTCTTCTACCGCTCGCCGGGCACCTTCGTGGAATACTACAAGAACGCCGAAAGCACGGCCTCGACCAAGGACCCGGAGGGCTGGGTCGCCACCGGCGACGCGGGCTTCATCGAGCCCGAGACCGGGCACCTCAGGATCATCGACCGTGCCAAGGACGTCGGAAAGATGGCCGACGGCTCGCTGTTCGCGCCGAAGTATGTCGAGAACAAGCTGAAGTTCTTCCCCAACATCCTCGAGGCCGTCGTCTTCGGCAACGAGCGCGAGTATTGCACGGCCTTCATCAACATCGACCTCAGCGCGGTGGGCAACTGGGCCGAGCGCAACAACATCGCCTACGCCTCCTACCAGGAGCTCGCGGGCCATCCGCGCGTGCTGGCGACGATCCGCGAGCACGTCGAGGAGGTGAACCGCTCGGTCGCCGAGGACGAGATGCTGTCAGGCTGCCAGATCCACCGGTTCCTCGTTCTCCACAAGGAGCTCGACGCCGACGACGGCGAGCTTACACGGACCCGCAAGGTGCGCCGCCGGATCATCGAGGAGAAATACGCCGACCTGATCGACGCGCTCTATTCCGGCAGGACCGAGCAATACACCGAAACGGAAGTCACCTACGAGGACGGCCGCAAGGGCAGCATCAAGGCCACGCTCGAGATCCTCGACGCCGCGACGGTGCAGGCCGCGCCGGCAAAGTCGCCCGCCGAGAAGGTGGCGGCCGAATGACCCTGACCGCGGGCGCCCTTTTCCTTCTGGGCTTTGCGGCCTCGTTCGTCGCCGGACGCTACGTCGCGCGCGGGGCCGCGGCCCTTCAGGGCGGCGCAATCGGGATCTGCGGCGTCGCCGCGCTTGTCGTGGGGATGCCCGCCGCCTGGGAGAACAGCTATGTCTGGGCCTTCGCGGCCCTTCTTGTCTATGGCCTGATCGGCGCGCTGATCTTCCGCTCGGGCCAGGCCGCACGGGAGAGAGCGGAATGAACGGGATGACCGCACGCACGGCGCCGGCCGAGGGCTACACGACCGAGGACGGCCGCCGGATCGGCCCGGTGGTCATGGAGATGAAGAACATCACCCTGCGTTTCGGCGGCGTGGAGGCGATCAAGGACATTTCCTTCGACGTGCGCGAGGGCGAGATCCGCGCGATCATCGGGCCGAACGGGGCGGGCAAGTCCTCGATGCTCAACGTGATCTCGGGCTTCTACCACCCGCAGGAGGGCGAGGTCTGGTATCGCGGATCGCGCCGCCCGCAGATGAAGCCCTTTCAGGTCGCCCGCCAGGGCATCGCGCGGACGTTCCAGAACATCGCGCTGTTCGAGGGGATGACCGTCCTCGACAACGTCATGACCGGGCGCCTGAACCACATGAATTCCAGCTTCCTCGACCAGGCCTTCTGGTGGGGCCGCGCCCAGAAGGAAGAGGCGGCCAATCGTCAGAAGGCCGAGGAGATCATCGATTTCCTCGAGATCCAGCACATCCGCAAGACGCCCGTGGGACGCCTGCCCTATGGTCTGAAGAAGCGCGTGGAACTGGCGCGCGCGCTGGCGGCGCAGCCGCAGATCCTGCTTCTGGACGAGCCGATGGCGGGAATGAACGTCGAGGAGAAGGAGGACATGAGCCGCTTCATCCTCGACGTGAACGACGAGTTCGGGACGACCATCGTGCTGATCGAGCATGACATGGGCGTGGTCATGGACCTGTCCGACCGGGTCGTGGTCATGGATTACGGCAAGAAGATCGGCGACGGCACCCCGCACGAGGTGCGCAACAACCAGGAAGTCATCGACGCCTATCTCGGGGTCGCCCATGACTGACGTCCGCATCATCGCGGCGCGGAACGGAACGGTCCATGGACCGGCCCCGGCCCGTTCCGCGTTGGTCTGCTCCACCATAGGGAGCATGATCGATGATGACGGACGAACGCATCACACGCGCGAGGGCGGCGCTCGCCTGGGCGCTTGGGGATCATCCGGGCCTGCGCGACGGGCCGGACGCAGGGCAGGCCGGCGCACGGTCCGCGAAGGTCGCCGGATCGCCGGCGGGGCGCTGCGCGCTCACGCCTCGGCCGGAGGGTGCGGCATGACCCGGATCGCACATCGCCTGGCGCCGCTCGCCATCGCCGCGCTGGGCGCGACGAACGCTCAGGCGCAGACCACCGACGTCGCCACCCTTCTTCAGAGCGTCGAGAATTGCCTCGCGTGGAAAAACGAGGGTTTCCCCGTCGGACGAACGCCCTTTGCGGGCGGTTTCACGGTCGTCGAGGCGCTCGCGGACGGGGGGCGGGGCGTCTACCGCGAGGACGAGACGGGCTTCGAGATCACCTTGCGGCAGGAGGGCGACACGGCCTTCTGCGAAAGCACCGCAGGCACCGTCGCCATGGGCGAGGACGGCCACGCGGAGTTGCGGACCCAACTTCGGGAGCGGGTCGAGGATGGCCGCGCGGTCAGGCTGGAGGACGGGCGCTACGCGTTCTGCGCGGGCCCGCCCGGCCTACTGAGCGTGCGGGACGCGGAGGGCGGCGGCGCCACCTTCGTCATCGAGTTCAACACCGATGCCGCCCTCGATGCAGCGGGCGGCTGCGGCAACTGAGACATGGCAGGCCGGGGTTTCCCCGGCCTGCCGGGCGCCCCGGGCGCCGGCAAGGATAACGCCGCCCGCGTGCGGCCGAGGGGAGAGGTGCAATGCCTGACCAACTGATCTTCGCGATGGAGGTCACGCTGAACGGCCTGATGACCGGCGTCATGTATGCCCTCGTCGCGCTGGGCTTCGTGCTGATCTTCAAGGCCTCGGGCATCTTCAACTACGCGCAGGGGGTCATGGCGCTTTTCGCGGCGATGACGCTTGTCGGCATCCAGGATGGCCGCGTGCCCTTCGCGCATCTCATCAACGAGATCTTCGGAACGGAAATCCACTATTTCGGCTGGGAGGTGCCGGCGCTGGCGGCCATCGCGCTGACGGTGCTGGTGATGATCGGCTTCGCGCTGGCGGTGCAGAAGTTCGTGTTCCGCCACCTCGTGGGGCAGGAGCCGATCATCCTGTTCATGGCGACGATCGGCCTTGCCTACTTCCTCGAGGGCGTTTCGGACCTGATGTGGGGCTCGGAGATCCGCAACCTCGACGTGGGCCTGCCGCAGGGCATCAACGACGCCATCGACCAGGCGACGTTCGACGTCTTCGGCTACGGGTTCTTCATCGACAACCTCGACATCTCGGCCTCGATCATCGCCGCCGTGCTCGTCGCGGGACTGATCGCCTATTCGCAATACACCAAGAACGGACGCGCGATGCGCGCCGTCGCCGACGACCATCAGGCGGCGCTGAGCGTCGGCATCTCGTTGAACTACGTCTGGGTCCTCGTCTGGTCGCTTGCGGGGATCGTCGCGCTGGTCGCGGGCATCATGTGGGGCGCGAAATCGGGCGTGCAGTTCTCGCTGTCGCTGATCGCGCTCAAGGCCCTGCCGGTCCTGATGCTGGGCGGCTTCACCTCGATCCCCGGCGCGATCGTGGGCGGCCTGATCATCGGCGTGGGCGAGGCCCTGTTCGAGTTCACGATCGGCCCGATGATCGGCGGCGCGACCGAGAACTGGTTCGCCTACGTCCTGGCGCTCGTCTTCCTCGTGTTCCGGCCGCAGGGTCTGTTCGGCGAGAAGATCATCGAAAGGGTCTGAGTCATGAGCGAAGCAGACAAGCAGCCGCGCCCGCCCAACCCCTTCGCGAACCAGGGGCGGCCGGCCTTCGCCGAGGGCGGTGGCGGCGCCAAGAAGATGTGGGCGATCGTGTGCACCAGCGGCTTCGGCCTGTTCTGGTTCTCGGCGCTGTTCCTGATGGCCGGGCTTTTCGGCCAGCGCGAGCTGACGTTCTGGCCCGCGATCCTGACGGCCGTGGGCCTGATCGTGGGCATGACCGGACGCGTGATGATGGTGAAGGAGAAAGCCTGATGTTCTACCGCGAGGCAGGTGACTTCAAGACGTCCTACGCCGAGGACAACCAGACATTCCCGATCGCCTTCGACAGGTATCGCTACTTCTTCGTGCTGTTCGTGGGCGTGGGCATCATCCCGTTCGTGATCACCGACTACTGGGCGAGCGCCATCCTGATCCCGTTCCTGATCTACGCCATCGCGGCGATCGGGCTGAACATCCTGACGGGCTATTGCGGGCAGGTGTCGCTGGGAACCGGCGGCTTCATGGCGGTGGGCGCCTTCACGTCCTACAAGCTGATGACAGCGTTCCCGTGGATGGACATGGTGTCGATCACGCTTCTGTCCGGGGTGATGACGGCGATCGTGGGCGTGATGTTCGGCCTGCCGTCGCTGCGCATCAAGGGCTTCTACCTCGCCGTGGCGACGCTGGCCGCGCAGTTCTTCCTGATCTGGCTCTTCAACAAGGTTCCGTGGTTCTACAACTACTCGGCCTCGGGGCAGATCTCGGCGCCGGAGCGGACGCTGTTCGGCCTCGCCGTCACCGGGCCCAACGCAGAGGCCTGGGTGAAATACCTCTTCTGCTTCGCCTTCGTCTTCGTGCTGGCCTGGGTCGCGCGAAACCTCACGCGCGGCTCGGTCGGGCGTCAGTGGATGGCGATCCGGGACATGGACATCGCCGCCGAGATCATCGGCGTGAACCCGCTGCGCGCCAAGCTCACGGCATTCGCGGTGTCGTCCTTCTACGTCGGTATCGCCGGCGCGCTTTTGTTCACGGTCTACCTCGGCGCGGTCGAGGTGGGCGAGGCCTACGGGATCAACAAGTCCTTCCTGGTGCTGTTCATGGTGATCATCGGCGGGCTCGGCAGCATCTTCGGGTCCTTCGCCGGCGCGGCGTTCATGGTGCTCCTGCCGGTGGCGCTCAGGAATTTCCTGGCGGGAAGCCTCGGCTGGGATTCGGCGCTCGCCACGCATTTCGAGTTCGTCATCGTCGGCGGGCTTATCATGTTCTTCCTCATCGTCGAGCCGCACGGCCTTGCGCGGCTCTGGGCGCTGGCGAAGGAGAAACTGAGATTGTGGCCCTTCCCGCACTGAGGGGCCGCCAAACGAGAAACCCGGCGCAAACCGGGGCACGTGAAAATCGGACAACATCCAAGGGAGGAAAGACCCGATGAAGAAACTGGCAACCATGGCCCTCGCGGGCCTGATGGCCGCAGGACCCGCGATGGCCGAACTGGTCATCCCCGACCTGCACTACCGCACCGGGCCCTATGCCGCGGGCGGCATCCCGTTCTCGGACGGCTACCAGGACTACTTCAACCTTCTGAACCAGCGCGACGGCGGCATCGGCGGCGAGACCGTCCGCATCATCGGCTGCGAGACGGCCTACAACACCGAGCGCGGCGTCGAGTGCTACGAATCGACCAAGGGCGAGGGCGCGCTCGTCTACCAGCCGCTGTCGACCGGCATCACCTACCAGCTGATCCCGCGCGCCACGGCGGACGGCATCCCGCTTCACACGATGGGCTACGGCCGGACCTCGGCCGCCAACGGCGACGTCTTCAGCCACGTCTTCAACTACCCGGCGAACTACTGGGACGCCGCATCGGTGATCATCAACAACCTGCTGGAGGAGAACGGCGGCTCGCTCGAGGGCAAGACGATCACGCTTCTCTACCACAACTCCGCCTATGGCCGCGAACCGATCCGCACGCTCGAGACGCTCGCCGAGATGCACGGGTTCGAGCTTAGCCAGCTCGCCGTCGATCATCCCGGCCAGGAGCAGGGCAACCAGTGGCTCACGATCCGCCGCGAACGTCCCGACTACGTCATCATGTGGGGCTGGGGCGTCATGAACCAGGTCGCGGTCCAGGAAGCCGTCAACATCCGCTTCCCGATGGAGAACTTCATCGGCAACTGGTGGGCCGGCGCGGAGCATGACGTGACGTCCGCAGGCGCCGACGCGGCGGGCTACCGGGCGCTCAACATGAACCGCCTGGGCGACATGCCGGTCTTCGACGAGATCCGCACCCATGTCCACGAGGCGGGCCTCGCGGCGGGCGACGGGTCCAACGTGGGCTCGGTGCTTTACACGCGCGGCATGTACGCGGCGATGCTGGCGGCCGAGGCGATCCGGGCGGCGCAGGAGATCCACGGCGTCGCGGCGATCACGCCCGAGATGATGCGCGACGGCATGGAGGCGCTCGAGATCACCAACGCGCGCATGGAAGAGCTGGGGATGCCGATGATCGGGCCCGAGTTCGCGGTGAGCTGCGAGGACCACGGCGGCACCGGCATGGCGATCATGACGCAGTGGAACGGCGAGGAGTGGGTGACGCTCACCGACTTCGTGGCGCCCGACGACAGCGTGACGCAACCGCTGATCCTTGAGGACTCGGCGCAGTTCGCGGCCGAGAACAACATCTCGAGCCAGTGCTCCGACAGCTGATCCTACACCTCCGGCGGCGGCATCCACCGCCGCCGCCGGAATTGCGTATTTTTTTGAAAGATGAAGGCAGGGCGGGACGACGGCCCGCCGGTCACGCAGGGGAGAGCCGCAAGATGCTGGATCAGCCGAAAGAGACCCACGGCGAGGGTGTGGCCCCGGAGTTCCGGGACGTCGAGACCCTGCTGGAGGTGAACAACATCGAGGTGATCTACAACCACGTGATCCTCGTGCTGAAGGGCGTGTCGCTGAAGGTCCCGAAGGGCGGGATCACCGCACTTCTCGGGGGCAACGGCGCGGGCAAGACGACGACGCTGAAGGCGATCTCGAACCTCCTGCATTCCGAGCGCGGCGAGGTCACGAAGGGCAACATCAGGTTCCGCGGCGAGACCGTGCAGCACCTGAGCCCCTCCGACCTCGTGGATCGCGGCGTCATCCAGGTGATGGAGGGGCGGCATTGTTTCGAGCACCTTACCGTCGAGGAGAACCTTCTGACCGGCAGCTACACCCGCAAGGAGGGGCGGGCCGCGATCGAGGCCGACCTGGAGATGGTCTACACCTATTTCCCGCGGCTCAAGGAGCGGCGGAAGAGCCAGGCGGGCTACACGTCCGGCGGCGAGCAGCAGATGACGGCGATCGGCCGCGCGCTGATGAGCCGGCCCGAGACGATCCTGCTGGACGAGCCGTCGATGGGCCTCGCGCCGCAGCTGGTGGAGCAGATCTTCGACATCGTGAAGCGGCTGAACGAGGAGCAGGGAGTGACGTTCCTGCTGGCGGAACAGAACACCAACGTGGCGCTCCGCTTCGCGCATTACGGCTACATCCTCGAGTCGGGGCGCGTCGTGATGGACGGCCCGGCGAAGGAGTTGCGAGAGAACCCTGACGTGAAGGAATTCTACCTCGGCATGTCCGAGGAAGGGCGCAAGAGCTTTCGCGACGTGCGCTCCTACCGGCGCCGGAAGCGGTGGCTCGCCTGATGCTGGCGGCGGGAAACATGGGCGCGCTTCGGCCGTTCCATCCTGTGAAGGATGGAAGGGAGACGGCCATGACCCGCGAGCAGGACATCATCGACACGCTGATCGAGGAGAGCGGGGAGCTTTATTCCGAGGCGATCGGCGCGGACATCGCGCGGGACACCCCGGGGGAGCTGTTTCACTGGCTGATCGGGGCGATCATGCTTTCGGCCCGGATCGGTGCCGGAAACGCGGTCGAGGGCGCTGCGGGGCTGCGGGAGGCCGGCCTTCACGGGATCGAGGCGCTGCGCGAGGCGGCGTGGGAGGACGTCGTGCGCGTGCTCAACGAACACGGATACGCCCGCTACGACGAATCGACCGCGCGCTACCTCAGGGACACCGCCCGGTGGGCGGCGGAGACCTGCAGCGGCGACCTGCGGCGGCTGCGCGACGCGGCGGGCGGCGATGCCGGCGCCCTTCTGAAGGCGCTGCAGGGCGCCAAGGGGCTCGGGCCGGTGGGGGCAGACATATTCGCGCGCGAGGCGCAGCTTGTATGGGACGCCTTCTACCCCTCGTTCGAGGGGCCGGGGCGCAAGGTGGCGGCGGATCTCGGCCTTCCGCAGGATCCGGGCCTGCTCGCCGAGGCGGCGGGGTCGCGCGCGCGCTTCGTGCGCCTTGTCGCGGCCTTGACGCGGGTGGCGCTGGAGGGGCGGGGGCCGCGCCTGAAGGACGTCTCGAGCTGATGCGGTCCGGGCCGGCCCCACGGATGACGCGACGCAAGACCCGATACCGCGCCCGGTGCGGCGCGCAACGCACGAGGACCTGAGCCGATGCTGGACACCGATGGGAAACACTTCGACGCGCTCGAGACGCGCAGCGCCGACGAACGCGCGGCCGGCCAGCTGTCGCAGCTGCGGCTGCAGCTGGCGGCGAACGGGATGCAGGCGGTCGGATCGCTGGACGAGCTGAAGGCGCTGCCGGTGTTGAGAAAGGCCGACCTCGTGGCGCGGCAGACCGAGGCGCCGCCCTTCGGCGGCATCCCGGTGAGCAATCTCGCGCATGTCTTCCAGAGCCCGGGGCCGATCTACGAGCCGGGCGGGACCTCGCGGGATTGGTGGCGCATGGGCCGCTTCCTGCACGCGGCCGGCATCGGGCCGAACGACATCGTGCAGAACTGCTTCGGCTATCATCTGACGCCGGCGGGCATGATCTTCGAGAATGGCGCGCGGGCCGTGGGCGCGGCGGTGTTGCCGGCCGGCACGGGGCAGACCGAGCTGCAGGTGCGCGCGGCGCGGGACATCAAGACGACGGCCTATGCCGGGACGCCCGACTACCTGAAGGTCATCCTCGACAAGGCGGCCGAGATGGGGGTTGAGCTGGCCTTCACGAGGGCCGCCGTCGGCGGCGGCGCCCTGTTTCCGAGCCTCCGGCAGGAATACGCGGACCGCGGCATCGCCTGCCTGCAGTGCTACGCGACGGCCGACCTCGGCAACATCGCCTACGAATCGCCCGCGATGGAGGGCATGATCGTGGACGAGGGCGTGATCGTGGAAATCGTTCGCCCCGGCACCGGGGACCCTGTGCCCGAGGGCGAGGTGGGCGAGGTCGTCGTGACGACGCTTAACCCCGACTATCCGCTGATCCGCTTCGCGACCGGCGACCTGTCGGCGGTCCTGCCGGGCCAGAGCCCCTGCGGCAGGACGAACATGCGCATCAAGGGCTGGATGGGGCGGGCCGACCAGACAACGAAGATCAAGGGCATGTTCGTGCGTCCCGAGCAGGTGGCCGAGTTCACGGCCCGGCATCCCGAGGTCTCGAAGGCGCGGGTGATCGCCAGCCGCGAGGGAGAGATGGACGTCATGACCGTGCAGGTCGAGGCGCACGGTGCCGACGAGGCCGCGCTTGCCGAAAGCGTCGCCTCGGTTCTGAAGATGAAGGGGCGGATCGAGATCGTTGCGCCCGGCAGCCTTCCGAACGACGGCAAGGTGATCGACGACCGGCGCATCTATGACTGAGCGCTGCCCGGACGCTGACACCGGCGCGGCTCGCCGGCCTGTATCGGCGGCGGGGCGGGCGTGAGCCGGACCCCCGAGGACCGGATCGCGGCCATGGGCCTTGTGCTGCCTGCGCCGGTCAGGGTGCCGGAGGGGCTGCACCTGCCCTTCGCCTTCGCGAACCGGCGCGGCGAGCGGGTGGCGATCTCGGGGCATCCGAGGCAGGACGCGCGGGGCGCCATCTCGGGGCCCTACGGTCAGCTCGGTCGCGATCTCGGCACGGCCGAGGGGGCCGAGGCGGCGCGGGACATCGCGCTTTCGGTGCTGGCCAATCTCAAGTCCGAGATCGGGGAATTGTCGCGCGTGGCAGGATGGGTTCGCGTTTTCGGCATGGTGAACTCCGCGCCCGGCTACAGCGAGCAGCATCTCGTCCTCAACGGTTTCAGCGACCTGATCGTGGGCGCCTTCGGGCCAGATGTCGGACGTCATGCGCGCTCGGCCATCGGCGTGGCCGGCCTGCCGATGAATTTCGCCATCGAGATCGAGGCCGAAGTCGTCCTTGCGTCCTGAGGGGGCGGCGGAGACCGGGCACCTTCGGGGCTGATATCGGTTAACATCGGCCCCTCGGGCTATGTGAACCGGCAGTCCACAGACGGAGAGCGTCCATGATCCGCTTCATCATTACCCTGTTCCTGCTCCTGTGCATCGGGGCGCCGCAGGTGGCATCGGCCGACACGGCCCTCATCTTGTCGAACGAACGCTATGCGGCGGCAGCGAACCTGCGGGGCATGCGCGCGCTGCCCCGGTTGGAGGACGATCTTGCGCGGGCCGGCTTCGACGTGATCCTCGTGCGCAACGGGTCCGCCGAGGACCTGCGCGCGGGGTTGTCGCGGCTTCTGGAGGCGGCCGAGGACGAGCGCGTCCTGATCGTGGCCGGCGGGCACTTCGTGCGCGGCGGATCTGAAAGCTGGCTTCTGGGCAGCGATGCGGGCACGCCCGATCTTGCGACGGTATCGCGCGCGGGTGTCGAGGTGTCCGGACTGCTGGAGGTCGCGGCCTCGGCGCCGGGGCGCGCGGTCGTGGCGCTCGCCTCCGGTGGCGACGGGGTGCGCGCGGGGTCCGGCCTTCGGGTGGGGATCGGCCGGGTCGAGCCGCCGCAGGGCGTCACCGTCGTCGCGGGGCCGCCCGATGCGGTGGCCCGGTTCGTGGCGGGGCCGCTTCTGACGCCGGGGGAGGACCTGCCCGCAGCGCTGGGCGCGTCCCCCGAGTTGCAGGCGACCGGGTTCCTGTCCTCGGCGATCTCCTACTTTCCCCGGACGCAGGAGGCGGGGCCCGCCATTCCCGACGAGGATCTCGCGCTGTGGCGGGCCGTGGATTCGCTCGGAACGCCCGAGGCCTACCGCGTCTATCTCGACCGGTTTCCGCGCGGCGATTTCGCGGAACGTGCGCGGGCGCGCCTTGCGGCACCGCCGTCCCGAGGCCCCGAGGCGCAGGAGGCGGACCTCGACCTGACGCTGGGGGAACGGCGGGAGGTGCAGGGCTATCTCACCATCCTTGGCCACGACACGCGGGGCGTCGACGGTATCTTCGGTCCGGCGACACGCCGGGCGATCGCCGCCTGGCAGACCGACCGGGGCCTGCCGGCGTCGGGCTTCCTGACCGGGCGGCAGGTCGAGACGCTGCGCCGGGAGGGCGAGATCCGCGAGGCCGTCCTCGCGGAGGAGCGCCGCGCAGGAGAACGGGAGGACCGAGCCTGGTGGGAGGCCACCGGCGCGGGCCGAAGCCTCGAGGGGATGCGCGACTACCTCGCGCGGTATCCCGATGGCCTGTTCGCCGAGGAGGCGCGCAGCGCGCTGTCGCGAGACGCATGGGACCGTGCGCGCGAGGCCGACACGGTTCAGGGCTATCGCCGCTTCGTGGAGGACTGGCCCGACAGCCGCCAGGCCGCCGAGGCGCGGGCGCGAATCCGCGAGCTGCAGGGCGGTGGCGTCCCCGACGCGGGCGGCGAGGCGCAGGCGCGGGAGGCGGCGATGAACCTTCCGTCGATCACGCGGCTTCTGGTGGAGCAGAGGCTGGCGCGCCTCGGCCTCGATCCGGGCCGTGTCGACGGGACGTTCGACGCCGACACCCGCGCGGCGATCCGCGACTACCAGGAGGATCGCGGGATCCCCGCCTCGGGCTACCTCGACCAGTCCATGCTTGCGCTGCTTCTGGCCGGAAGCCTCGGAGAGATCCTGCGCTGAGGCGGACCGGGCCGGGCTGAACGAGACGGCGAAAAAGGAAAAGGCCGCTCGATCCGAGCGGCCTTTTTCAATTTGTCCTGGGGACGTGGACGTGGCGTCCGGCTCAGCCCTGGCGGGCCTTGAACCGGCGCTGCGTCTTGTTGATCACGTAGACCCGGCCCTTGCGGCGCACGACGCGGCAATCGCGATGGCGCTGCTTGAGCGAGCGGAGCGAGTTCTTGACCTTCATGGGTCATCTCCTTCGTCGCGGCGCGGCGATGCGCCTTCGAATTCGTTCTGGTCCCTTCGGACCGGCGAGGCCCCGGTTCCCGAAGGAAGCGAGAATGGTGGGCGGTACTGGGATCGAACCAGTGACCCCTACGATGTCAACGTAGTGCTCTACCGCTGAGCTAACCGCCCGATTGACCCGCGCTTTCGGCCAGACATGGAACGCCCTTCCGAAACGGCAGCGCGTCCCGTGCCGCAGCCCGCCGCATGGGTGAGCGGTCTATAAAAGGAGTCGATACGGGGTTCAAGGGCTTTTGGCTCCGCGCGAAATCCCGCTATATGTTCCCCGTGACCGCCCGTCGAGGAGTGCCGATGCACCCGGCCTACACCCTTGTCAGCCCGCCGGAGACGACAGCTTCTGTCGTCGTGGCGTCGCCGCATTCCGGGCGGCACTATCCGCGAAGCTTCCTGCGTCAGAGCATGTTGGACGAGCGCAGCATCCGCTCGTCCGAGGACGCCTTCATGGACATGCTGGTGGAGGCCGCGCCGCGGCTCGGCGCGCCGCTTCTGGCGGCTGAATTCCCGCGCGCCTACATCGACCTCAACCGCAGTCCGGACGAACTCGACCCAGGGGTCATCGACGGCGTGGGCCGCGTCGCGCAGACGCCGCGGATCAGCTCGGGTCTCGGCGTCATTCCAAGGGTGGTCGCGAACGGCCGGGCGATCTATCGCGGCAAGCTGTCCCGCGAGGAGGCCGGCGAGCGCATCGCTCAGGTCTGGCATCCCTATCACGACCAGCTCGACACGCTGATGCGGGACGCGCACGGGCGTTTCGGCGAGGCGACGGTTCTCGATTTCCACTCCATGCCGCACGAGGCGCTCGACAGCGTGGTGCGCCCCGGCACGCGCCGGCCCGAGGTCGTGCTGGGCGACCGTTTCGGCGCCTCGGCGCGCGGCGACCTCGTGGACGCCATCGAGGCGGCGTTCCTCGACGAGGGCCTCGCGGTCAGCCGCAACGCGCCCTTCGCCGGCGCCTTCGTGGCGCAGCGCTACGGCCGCCCGTCCCGAGGCTGGCACGCGGTGCAGATCGAGATCGACAGATCGCTCTACATGAACGAGCGGATGATCCGGCCCAACGGCAATTTCGATTCCGTCCGCAGGATCGTGACCTCGGTGCTGGCGCGCGCCATCGCGGCGACGCCCGGCGCGATGCCGCTGGCGGCCGAGTAGGGGGCTCTGCCCCCCGGCCCTTGCGGGCCTCCCCCCGGAGTTTTCGGCAAGGATGAAGGCGGCTCAGCGCAGGGCGCGGCCCTTCAGGATCGCGTCGGGGCCGTACCGGGCACGGATACGGTCGGTCGCGCGTTCGGCGGCGAGGCGCGCGCCCGCGGTCGGGTCGAGGAGGTCGCCCTCGCGGTCGGCGTCGCCGGCGGAAACGAGGTCGGAGATGCCGACGCCGATCAGCCGGTAGGGGCGCGGATGCTCCACGCGGTCGAAGAGGCCCCGCGCGGTGCGGTAGATGCGGTCGGCCGTCTGGGTCCCGTCGGGCAGCGTGGTGCGGCGGGTGACGAGGCGGAAATCGTCGCGCTTCAGCTTGAGCGTCACGGTGCGGCCGGCGAGGTCCTTCGCCTTTGCCCTGTCCGCCAGCTTCTCGGCGAGACGCCAGATATGCCCGTCGAGGATGCCGGCGTTGGAGACATCCTCGGAGAAGGTCGTCTCGTTGGATATGCTCTTGACGGCGCGGTCCGTCGACACGCGGCGGCCGTCCTCGCCCCGGGCAAGGGCGAAGAGGCGCATCCCCTGGCTGCCGAAGCGGCGGATCAGCGCGTCGCGGTCCCAGCGGCGCAGATCGGCGATGGTGCGGATGCCCGCCTCGGAGAGCGCGCGCTGCCCGGCCTCGCCGAGGCCCCAGATCACGCCGACGGGTTTGCCCGCGAGGAGGTCGAGCGTCTCGGCGCGGCCGATCACGGAAAAGCCCTGCGGCTTGTCCATGTCCGAGGCCATCTTGGCGAGGAACTTGTTGTGGGACAGCCCGACGGAGCCGGTGATGCCGAGCTCGGCCTTCATGCGGCGCACGAGGCGGGCGAGCAGGATGGCGGGCGGCTGGCCGTGGAGGCGCGCGGTGCCGGAGAGGTCGAGGAAGGCCTCGTCGAGGGAGAGGGGTTCGATGGCGGGCGTCATTTCCTCCATCATGGCGCGGATCTGGCGGCTGACCTCGGCGTAGACCTCCATGCGGCCTTTCACGACGACGGCTTCGGGGCAGAGCTTCAGCGCCTTGAACATCGGCATGGCGGAGCGGACGCCCTTGATCCTCGCGATGTAGCAGGCGGTGGAGACGACGCCGCGACGCCCGCCGCCGATGATGACGGGCTTGTCGCGCAGCTCGGGGTTGTCGCGCTTTTCCACGGAGGCGTAGAAGGCATCGCAATCCATGTGCGCGATGGAGAGGTCGAAGAGTTCGGGGTGCGACGTCACGCGCGGACTGCCACAGGCCGGGCAGCGGGGGCCGGTCCGGAAGGGGGTCAGGCAGTCGCGGCAGAAGGCGGGCATGGCGGGACCATAGTGATGTCCTCGCCGCCGCGGAAGCGGTTTGCGCGAGCGGGTTCCGACGTCAGGCCGGAGCGGTCGGGACGCCGCGCCTGCGCCGCAGCAGGGCTATAGCGCCAAGCGACGACAGCAGGAGCCACGCCCCCGCAGGCAGCGGGACCGCGGCCGGAGGTGCGAAGGAGACGACCGGAGCGAGGTTGGGCGTCGGCTGGGCGAGGGTGAAGCTCAGGAAGCTGGCACGCACGACGGGGCCGCCGCCCAGATCCTCGGTGGCGAAGTATATGGTTTCTTCGACCGAGCCGTTGCCATCGGTGTCGCGCGTCCCGAAGAATGCCGCGGATACGATGCTTCCGCCCGACACGGTCCAGGCGTTGAGCCCGCCATCCGCGAAGGCGCCGATCGTTCCGGCCGAATAGAGCGACGGGTCGGAGATCGAGGTGATCTCGAATCCTGTCGCCGCCGACGTGGCGTCGTCCGTCAGCCCGGAGACAACTCCCGTGATCAAGGGCGTGCCGGGCATGTTGAATTCCGTGAAGCTGAAGCTGAAGCTCAGCGAAGATGCGGCGGCGGATCCAGCCGGCAGAAGAAACGCCGCGACAGCCAATATCTATTTCATTTTTGTGCCCCCAAAGCAGATGGTTGACGCTAGCCACGGACGTCAAACCTATCAAATGCAGACCCTGCCCGGGGGCCCGGGGCCCGCACCCCTTCGCGAGGGGGAGGGATCGCCTGAATTCCCCGCGACTTCCCGTCCGATTTTCGCCTAGCTTTGGCCCCGCTCGGCGCGCATACCCCCGCGCATAAACCGTTACCCCAACAGACGAGTACGATCATGGACCAGATCATCGGCGAGCTTCTTGGCGGCAACCTCGTGGTGCTGCTGCTCGCGCTATTCATCATCCTCTGCATCTTCCTTGCGATCCGGATCGTGCCGCAATCCGAGCAGCACGTCGTGGAACGCTTCGGGCGTCTCAAGAGCGTGCTGGGGCCGGGCATCAACTTCATCGTGCCATTCCTCGACCGGGTGGCGCACAAGGTGTCGATCCTCGAGCGGCAGCTGCCCAACGCCAGCCAGGACGCGATCACCGCCGACAACGTGCTCGTGCAGATCGACACGAGCGTCTTCTACCGCATCCTCGAGCCCGAAAAGACCGTCTACCGGATCCGTGACGTGGACGGGGCCATCGCCACGACCGTGGCCGGCATCGTGCGCGCCGAGATCGGCAAGATGGAACTGGACGAGGTGCAGTCGAACCGCTCGACGCTGATCGCGACGATCAAGGCGCAGGTGGAGGACGCGGTCGACAACTGGGGGATCGAGGTGACGCGGGCCGAGATCCTCGATGTGAACCTCGACCAGGCGACACGGGACGCCATGCTGCAGCAGCTGAACGCCGAGCGCGAGCGGCGCGCGGCGGTGACGCGGGCCGAGGGCCAGAAGCGCGCGGTGGAACTGCAGGCGGACGGCGAGCTTTACGCCGCCCGGCAGGAGGCGGAGGCGCGGCGCGTCTCCGCCGACGCCGAGGCCTATGCGACGGCCGTGGTCGCCGAGGCCATCGCGAAGGGCGGGCTCGAGGCGGTGCAATACAACATCGCGCTGGAGCAGGTGAAGGCGATCGGCAAGGTCGCGCAAGGGCAGGGCACGCAGACGGTGATCGTGCCGGCCGACGCCGTGGACGCCTTCGGCAAGGCCTTCCAGATGCTGAAGGGGCGCGGCTGATGTGGGGCGAATGGTGGGTCTGGGGCGTGGCTGCCATCGCGCTTGCGGTGGGCGAGGTGATCCTGCCCTCCTTCGTGCTCCTGGGCTTCGCCATCGGCGCGGGCGCAATCGCGCTTCTGCTGCTTGTGGGCGGTCCGCTCGCGGTCTGGCTGGGCGCTTCGGTGCCCGTCCTGCTGCTGGTCTTCGCGATCGTCTCGCTCGTGTCCTGGCTGGGGCTGCGGCGCTGGCTGGGCGTCTACCGCGGCCAGGTGAAGACCTTCGAGCGTGATATCAACGAGGACTGAGCCGGCGCGGGATGGCGCCGCGGACCTGCTGCGGGGCCTTTCGCCGACCGGTCAGGGCAGCGTGTCAAGGATCGCGCGGGCCGCGCCACTCGGATCCTCGGCCTGCCAGACCGGGCGTCCGACCACGATGTGATCGGCGCCGGCGCGGATCGCCTCGGACGGGGTCGCCACCCGCTTCTGGTCGCCCCTGTCCGCTCCCTCTGGACGAACGCCCGGCGTCACGATGAGCCGGCCATCGGCCTGGGGCATCGCGCGGATCATGGCGGCCTCGTGCGGCGAGGCGATCACGCCGTCGGCCCCGGCCTCGAAGGCGCGGGCGGCGCGGGCGGCGACGATCTCGTCCATGTCGCCGTCGCGGATGAGGGCCGCGTCCAGATCGCTCCGGTCAAGCGAGGTCAGGACCGTCACGGCGAGGATGCGGAGGCCGCTTCCCGCCGCGCCCTCCTTCGCGGCGCGCACGACGTGCGGGTCGCCCTGCACCGTCAGGAAATCGAGGTCGTATTGCGCGAGACCGCGCACCGCCACCTCGATCGTTGCCGAGATGTCGAACAGCTTCATGTCGAGGAAGATGCGCTTGCCGCGCTCGGCCTTGAGTTCGTTGGCGAGCGCAAAGCCGCCGCCGGTCAGCATCCCCAGGCCGATCTTGTAGAACGACACCGCGTCGCCGATGCGGTCCGCAAGCGCGAGACCCTGTAGCGCGTTGGGCACGTCGAGGGCGACGATCAGGCGGTCATCGGACATCGGGACACTCCACTTGTTGCGAGGCGTGTGTCGCGTCCGGGTGCGGCGTAGTCAAGCGCCGCGCGCGGCCCCGGGCACCCGTGCCCCGGGCCGCGCCGTCTTTCAGTGCCGGAGGATGACCGGCGCGGACTGGCCCTCGGCAGGGGCGTCCGGGCTCGCAAGCGCGATGGCCCCCGACATGCCGAGGAGAATGCTGGTGACGATGATCGTATGCCTCATGTGCCTCATGTTTCCTCTCCTTTATTACATGACGCCTTTCGTGGCGCCTTGGGCCGAAGCAGACGCCTGCTTCGCGGCGGGCGGATGTCGGGAAACTGGCAAGAATCTGGCGGCGGGGCCGATCGGCGGAAGCTGGCCGACCCGTGCGATCGCCGTGCGCGGCGGGACGGTGCGGGTTTTGCCGGAACAGGGCCGGGGCCGCGGCGTTGATCCTTTGACACAGGCGGACCCGACCCGCTGCAGGAGGTGTTCCATGCCCGAAGACAACATCCCACGGCGCGCCCGCGACCCGCGGACTGGCGAAACGCCCGAGCCGCCGCGCGAGGCGCGCGCCGACGACCCGACGCATGGCGTCGACCCGAGGCGTAATCGGCCCGCGCCGGGCGAGCGGCCTGGCCTTTCTGGACAGACCGCGCATCGAGGCGCCATGCAGGCCGCCAATGGCGACCGTCCGCCGCGCCGGATAGCGCCGGCGATCGGCCTCGTGCTGGTGGTCGCGGCCGTCATCGTGGCCGCCAGTCTTCTCTGGGCCTAGCGCCCGTCCGGTCCCGCCCCGAAAGCACCCATGCCACACCAACCTCAAAGACGCCCCGCAGCCCTGTCGCGGTCCCCGGTGATCGGCCTCGTGGTCGCCGCCGGCGTGATCCTCGCCATCGGGCTCGCGCTTCTGCTTGCCGAGGCCGATTACCTGCGGGGCGAGGATGCCGTGCCCGAGGAGGCGCGCGCACAGCGGCCCACCGGCGCGGGCTCGCTTCCCGACGGGCCTGCGGACATGGAGGGGGGCGGCCTGACCGGCGGAACCCTTTCCGACGACGTTCTCGACCGGACCATCAACGCCGACAACGTGCCCGCTCTTCTGCAGGGCGAGGGCGGCCCTGCGCCCGAACCCTCCGCCGCGGAGCTTGCGCCGATGGGCGAGGACGAGGCAATCCTTCCCGACATCGCGGACGAGACGCGGATGACCGTGCCCGGCGACGGCGCGGGGCAGGAGCAGACCGACGGCCAGTGACGCGGCCCGCGGTCGCTTGCAGGCTGCGCGCCCCGTTCCCATATCCTCTGGCGAGGCCCGAACGTGTCCATGCCGCAAGGCCGGGTGGACGCAGCAGCGGGCGCTTGCAAGAGGAGACGAGTGATGGACTTCGAAAAGTTCACCGACCGCGCACGCGGTTTCCTTCAGGCCGCGCAGACCATCGCGCAGCGTGAAGATCATCAGAAGCTGGTTCCCGAGCATCTGCTGAAGGCCCTTCTGGACGACGATCAGGGCATGGCGACAAGCCTGATTTCCCGCGCGGGCGGCGCGCCCGGACGGGTGCGCGAGGCGCTGGACGCCGCGCTTGCGAAGATGCCCAAGGTCACGGGCGACGCCGGGCAACTCTACCTCGACGGGCAGACCGTCAAGGTTCTGGGCGAGGCGGAAAAGCTGGCGAAGAAGGCTGGCGACAGTTTCGTGGCGGTCGAGCGGATCCTGACCGCGCTGGCGATGGTGAAGTCGGGCGCGAAGGACGCGCTGGATGCGGGCGCGGTGAACGCGCAGGCCCTGAACGCCGCGATCAACGATCTGCGCAAGGGCCGCACGGCGGATTCAGCGGGCGCCGAGGAAAGCTATGACGCGCTCAAGAAATACGCCCGCGACCTGACCGAGGCGGCGCGCGAGGGCAAGATCGACCCGATCATCGGCCGTGACGAGGAAATCCGCCGCGCGATGCAGGTCCTCAGCCGCCGCACCAAGAACAACCCCGTCCTCATCGGCGAGCCTGGCGTCGGCAAGACCGCGATCGCCGAGGGTCTCGCGCTGCGCATCGTGGACGGCGACGTGCCCGAAAGCCTGCGCAACAAGAAGCTGATGGCGCTTGACATGGGCGCGCTGATCGCGGGCGCGAAATACCGCGGCGAGTTCGAGGAACGGCTGAAGGCGATCCTGTCCGAGATCACGGCCGCGGCCGGAGAGATCATCCTGTTCATCGACGAGATGCATGTGCTGGTCGGCGCGGGCAAGACCGACGGCGCGATGGACGCGGCCAACCTCATCAAGCCGGCGCTCGCGCGCGGAGAGCTGCACTGCGTCGGCGCCACCACGCTCGACGAATACCGCAAGTATGTCGAGAAGGACGCGGCGCTGGCGCGGCGGTTCCAGCCCTTGATGGTCGAGGAGCCGAGCGAAGAGGACACCGTCTCGATCCTGCGCGGCATCAAGGAGAAGTACGAGCTGCACCACGGCGTGCGCATCTCCGACGCGGCGCTGGTCGCAGCGGCGACGCTGTCGCACCGCTACATCACCGACCGCTTCCTGCCCGACAAGGCGATCGACCTCGTGGACGAGGCCGCCTCGCGGCTGCGGATGGAAGTGGACAGCAAGCCCGAAGAGCTCGACGCGCTGGACCGGCAGATCCTGCAGATGCAGATCGAGGCCGAGGCGCTGAAGAAGGAAGACGACCAGGCCTCGAGGGACCGGCTCGATAAGCTCGAGAAGGAGCTTTCGGACCTGCAGGAGCAATCCTCGGAGATGACGGCCAAGTGGCAGTCCGAGCGTGACAAGCTGGATGCGACGCGAACCCTGAAGGAACGGCTCGACCATGCGCGCGCGGAACTGGAGCAGGCCAAGCGCAGCGGCGACCTCGCGAAGGCGGGTGAGCTGTCCTACGGTGTGATCCCGCAGCTGGAGAAGGAGCTGGCGGCGGCCGAGGTGCAGGACGACGACGTGATGGTCGAGGAGGCCGTGCGCCCCGAACAGATCGCCGCCGTGGTCGAGCGCTGGACCGGCATCCCGATGTCGCGGATGCTGGAAGGCGAGCGCGAGAAGCTTCTGCGCATGGAGGAAGAGCTCGGCCGCCGCGTCGTTGGCCAGCCGCAGGCCGTGAGCGCCGTCTCGCGCGCCGTGCGCCGTGCCCGTGCGGGCCTGCAGGACGAGAACCGGCCGCTGGGCTCGTTCCTGTTCCTCGGGCCGACCGGCGTCGGCAAGACCGAGCTCACGAAGGCCCTGGCCGAGTATCTCTTCGACGACGACCAGGCGATGGTGCGCATCGACATGAGCGAGTTCATGGAGAAGCACTCGGTCGCCCGGCTCATCGGTGCGCCTCCGGGCTATGTCGGCTATGACGAGGGCGGCGTCCTGACCGAGGCCGTGCGGCGCAGGCCCTACCAGGTGATCCTCTTCGACGAGGTCGAGAAGGCGCACCCGGAGGTCTTCAACGTGCTGCTGCAGGTCCTTGACGACGGCATCCTGACCGATGGGCAGGGGCGCAGGGTCGATTTCAAGCAGACGATCATCGTGCTGACCTCGAACCTCGGCAGCCAGGCGTTGAGCCAGCTTCCCGAAGGCGCGGATGCCGCGCAGGCCAAGCGCAACGTGATGGACGCGGTCCGGGCGCATTTCCGGCCCGAGTTCCTCAACCGGCTGGACGACATGATCGTGTTCGACCGCCTCGGCCGCGAGGACATGAACGGCATCGTGAAGATCCAGCTCGCCCGCCTCGAACGGCGGCTGGCGCAGCGCAAGATCGCGCTGGAGCTGGACGAGAGCGCGCTGGCATGGCTTGCGGACGAAGGCTACGACCCGGTCTTTGGCGCGCGGCCGCTGAAGCGGGTGATCCAGCGCTCGCTGCAGGATCCGCTGGCCGAGATGATGCTGGCGGGCGACGTGAAGGACGGCGACGCGGTGTCTGTCAGGGCGGGAGCCGATGGGCTGATCGTCGGCGACCGCGTCTCGGAATCGAACCGGCCCAAGCCCGATCACGCCGTGGTTCACTGAGCGGCGAGGCCGCGCCGTTCGAAGGAAACCGGCCCGGGGAAGCGCGCGCTTCCCCGGGCCTTTTTCATTCGTCCCCGGTCACGACGCCGGCCAGAAGACCGGGAAAGTCCGGGCTCCGCCACGTCCCCATGTGATCGACGCCCGGCAGGACGTGGGGCGTGAAGTTCGGGCGGGCCTCCGCGATTCGCTCCATCCAGCGGCGTTCGTCGTCGTGCTCGCCGATGATGCCGTGCAGCGGCACGTCGATGCCCGCCACGTCCTCCTCGCTGAGGCCGGTCAGGTCCGGCACTCCCTCGATCAGCGCGGCAAGCGCGTCGGGCGTGTCGGACGCAGGCGCAAGGATCTCGAACCACTTTCGGTATTCCGCGACGATCCCCTCGGGCGACCACCCGGACCCCGCAAGGGTCAGGCTGAGCACGCGGTGCGGATACCGGACGGCGAAGGCGAGGCCGATCTCGGCGCCCATCGAGAAGCCCGCGACGTCCACGGTGTCCTCGCCCTCGTGATCCAGAAGCTCGGCGAGGTCGGCCAGCAGGCGGTTTCCGTAGAAAGACGCGTCGGTGGGCTTGTCGCTTTCGCCATGGCCGCGGATGTCGGGGGCGATGACGCGGCCGCGCCGGGCGAGGCGCTGCGCGGCGCCGATCGTCCACCACGACATGGCGGCCGACGCGAAGCCGTGAAGGAGGAAGACGGCCGGGCCCCGGCCCGCGGCAAGATAGCTGATCTCCGTGCCGTCGCTTGCCGTCATGGTCATGCGTTCGGGCGCAGCTTCCATGGCCCGAGGTTAGAGGCCCGCGGTCCCTGCGGCAACGAAAACCGCCCCGCATCGGAACGCGGGGCGGTGCTTTCCCGTCCGTGACCTGGAGCGGACCACCTCGCGATCGCTGGGGGCGGGTGCGCGCCGCTCACCACCGGGACGACGGGATCAGGCGGTCCGGGCGCCTCGCCCGGACCGCACCCGATCTTACATCGGCGGCAGGATCACGCTGTCGATGACGTGGATCACACCGTTCGTCGCCTCGATGTCGGCGGCCGTAACGGTCGCCTCGTTGACCATGACCGTGCCCATGTCGATCGAGATGGTGACATCGGCCCCGTTGACCGTGGTCGCGGTCATGCCGTCGGACAGGTCGCCCGACATCACGGCGCCCGGCACGACGTGGTAGGTGAGGACGGCGGCCAACGCCTCGGGATCCTCGAGAAGACCCTCCACGGTGCCCTCGGGCAGGGCTGCGAACGCTTCGTCGGTCGGCGCGAAGACGGTGAACGGACCTTCGCCCGACAGCGTCTCGACGAGGCCGGCTGCCTCGACGGCTGCGACGAGCGTGGTGAAGTTGCCGGCGCCGACGGCGGTCTCGACGATGTTCATGCCGTGGCTGTCGGCGAATGCGGGGGCGGAAAGCGCGGTGGTGGCCGCGAGGGTCATCATGAAGTTGCGCATTTCTTGATCTCCTGAGTTGGTTTTGCACGAAGCGCGTTTCCGGCGCCTCGTCGCCACGGGAGGTGTCGGCAGCGGCGTGTTTTTCAAGACAAGCGGAAAGCTGCCTCGCCCCTTGACCGGCCGCATCCGTTCGCTAAGCGCCGGCGCCGGCCGATTTCCAATCAACGCTGCGTGAATCGAGTTGAGGTCGTGTGAGCGGCGCGGCGCGAAACAAGTCCTGCCCTCGCATCGTGACTTCTGCCGACCGCGGGCGCCGCAGGCGGTTCCGGCTTGCCTCCGTCCATGCACACGCAGGGCAAACACTTGCGTGAGATCGCGGCTTCGGGGGTGGGCGTCGGGCGAAAAAGACGCACATTATAACCATGCACGCATACGGGAGCTTCCGAATGGCCCACCGATACACATCCGACCTGACCTGGGACGACGTCACCCCGAGGGAGGTCTATCTCAATCGCCGGCAGCTGATGTCCGGCGCAGGCACGCTGTTCGCCGCCGGGACTCTGGGGGGCGGCGCCGCTGCGCAGGATGCGCGCGATCTCACGCCCAATTCGTGGGAAGAGATCACGACCTACAACAACTTCTACGAGTTCGGCACCGGCAAGGACGATCCCGCCGAGAACGCCCACATGCTGACGACCGAGCCGTGGAGCATCGAGATCGACGGCCTCGTGGACAACCCAGGCACTTATTCCTTCGAGGACATCGTCGGCGGACAGACGATCGAGGAGCGGATCTATCGCCTGCGCTGCGTCGAGCGGTGGTCGATGGTCGTGCCGTGGAACGGCTTCGAGCTGGCCGACCTTCTGGAGCGCGTCGGCGTTCAGGACCGCGCGCGCTACGTCGCCTTCGAGACCGCGATGCGTCCCGAGGAGATGCCGGGCCTGCGCACGCCGATCCTCGACTGGCCTTACAAGGAGGGGCTGCGACTCGACGAGGCGATGCATCCGCTGACGATTCTCGCGACCGGGATCTATGGCGAGAAGATCCCGAACCAGAACGGAGCGCCAATCCGCCTCGTGGTGCCGTGGAAGTACGGCTACAAGTCCATCAAGTCGATCGTGCGCATCAGCCTGGTCGAGGATCAGCCGCCCACGGCGTGGAACACCTATTCCGCGCGCGAATACGGGTTCTATTCAAACGTGAACCCGAACCGGTCGCATCCGCGCTGGAGCCAGGAGTTCGAGCGCCGGGTGGGCGGCGGCCTGTTTGCCCGGAACATCCCGACGCTGATGTTCAACGGTTACGAGGAAGAGGTCGCATCGCTCTACGAGGGCATGGACCTGATCGAGAACCACTGATCATGGCCGTGTCCGACAGACTCCCCGCGCGCCCCGAGATGCTGCAGGCGCTGAACGGCGCGCTCAGGAAGGTGCCGGCATGGGTGCTCTATGTCGCCGGGGCTGCATGGGGCGCGTGGCTGTTCTGGCTGGCGCTGACCGGCGGCCTCGGGCCCGAGCCGATCACCGAGCTCGAACACCGCTATGGCGAACTGGCGATCAACCTGCTCGTTGCAGGGCTCGCGGTGACGCCGCTGCGCCGGCATCTCGGACTGAACCTCATGCCGCACCGGCGGGCCATCGGCGT
>NZ_JARRSA010000019.1:0-30000 GCF_029624655.1 Roseicyclus salinarum | reverse complement strand
TGTCGGGTAAGTTCCGACCTGCACGAATGGCGTAACGACTTCCCCGCTGTCTCCAACATCGACTCAGCGAAATTGAATTGCCTGTCAAGATGCAGGCTTCCCGCGGTTAGACGGAAAGACCCCGTGCACCTTTACTATAGCTTCGCACTGGCATCAGGACTGCAATGTGCAGGATAGGTGGTAGGCTTTGAAGCAGGGACGCCAGTCTCTGTGGAGCCTCCCTTGAGATACCACCCTTTGCATTCTTGATGTCTAACCGCGGCCCGTCATCCGGGTCCGGGACCATGCGTGGTGGGTAGTTTGACTGGGGCGGTCGCCTCCTAAAGAGTAACGGAGGCGCGCGAAGGTTGGCTCAGAGCGGTCGGAAATCGCTCGTTGAGTGCAATGGCAGAAGCCAGCCTGACTGCGAGACTGACAAGTCGAGCAGAGTCGAAAGACGGCCATAGTGATCCGGTGGTCCCGAGTGGAAGGGCCATCGCTCAACGGATAAAAGGTACGCCGGGGATAACAGGCTGATGGTGCCCAAGAGTCCATATCGACGGCACCGTTTGGCACCTCGATGTCGGCTCATCTCATCCTGGGGCTGGAGCAGGTCCCAAGGGTACGGCTGTTCGCCGTTTAAAGAGGTACGTGAGCTGGGTTTAGAACGTCGTGAGACAGTTCGGTCCCTATCTGCCGTGGGTGTAGGATACTTGAGAGGAGTTGCCCCTAGTACGAGAGGACCGGGGTGAACGATCCACTGGTGGACCTGTTGTGGCGCCAGCCGCAGTGCAGGGTAGCTATGATCGGAAAGGATAACCGCTGAAGGCATCTAAGCGGGAAGCCCCCCTCAAAACAAGGTATCCCTGAGGGCCGAGGTAGACCACCTCGTCGATAGGCCGGAGATGTAAGCGCAGTAATGCGTTCAGTTGACCGGTACTAATTGCCCGATAGGCTTGATTTGATCCAGTAGAAGCCAGGTATCTGGCCGAAGTGGACCAATAAGCATCACCGTCAGTGTGCTGACTTGGATACGTGTTTCTTCCTTGGTTTGGTGGTCATAGCGTGAGCAAAACACCCGGCTCCATTCCGAACCCGGTCGTTAAGTGCCACAGCGCCGATGGTACTGCGTCTTAAGGCGTGGGAGAGTAGGTCACCGCCAAACCTAGAAAGAAACACGCGTATCTCTCGAACGATGACATTCAGCGCCATTTCTGGAACGGACATGGCGCCTTGGCGCGGGGTGGAGCAGCCCGGTAGCTCGTCAGGCTCATAACCTGAAGGTCGTAGGTTCAAATCCTACCCCCGCAACCAAATTCATTCGCGTTATCAGACGCTTATGCGCCGCCCACGGGGCGGCGTTTGCGTTTCCACCCACCGTGGAAGCCCTGTGGAAGCAAGAGGGGCCGAAGTCCTTCATATCGCCGCGTGAATCCACATGCGACTACTTCGCGGCCTTCTTCAGGAGATCCCCGATTCGGCCTTCATTCCACGGCTTGCCTGACGCGCTCCGGATACCGTCAACGTTGAGCGCGTCCGCGATTTCCTTGTAGGGCTGGCCTGCTGCGCGACGTCGACTGGCTTCCTCGATCGCACGCGCTATGCGCTCGGGTTTGGCTGCGGTCCATTCATGCTGCCGCTCGCGCCATTCACCGAAGTGGTGGTGCGGATCAAACATCGAGCCGTCAATGACGATCTCGTCCGGAGGAACGGCCTCGAACTTGATCGGCGTTCGTTCCAGCCACTCCTGGAAAGCCTCGTGGCCGCGCCAGCCCTGCACTCTCCAGAAGTCCACGTACAAAAAACAAGCCGATTGCTCGCGGCAGATCGCTTCAAGCGGACGTAAGGCATCCAATACATACCGACTGCCGCGGTCCGGTGCGATCTCGAGGAAGACCTTCTCCTCGACAAGCTGGTAGCGGTTTTCCTTCGCATGCCGGCGGATAAGGTCGCGCTGGTAGCGGATCGTGCGACTGGTCTTCGCCGCGGCGTCGATGTCCTCCGGCAACTCGGTGAACCCTGCCCATGGCACGGGGAGCGTCCAGTAGAAGCCGACGGCATTGCGCATGTCTGTCCCTCGATCCATTCGGAGCGAACCGGAAAATCCCGAGCGATCCGCACGAGCGCCGGCCAAGGCGTATCCCTGCTTCATCGAAGCAAAGGAGACCGTCATGAACAAGCCCAATATCGAACCGGCAGCCGCCCTGTTGCCGGCCGCCATCCAGGCCGTGTCCGAGGCCGGCACCATGATCCGAGCCGAGTTCCATCGTCGCGGCGGGCCACGCGGTGGCGGGTCCAAGGCACCGATCGACACCGAGGTCGAGCAGGCTCTGAAGGAGCGTCTGCTCGGTCTGCACACCTGCGGGTTCGTCGGTGAGGAGACTGGCCGCGTCCGCGCCTCGGGAAGCGACGTCTGGGTGGTGGACCCACAGGACGGCACCACCGACTTTCTTGCCGGTCGTCGGGGCTCGGCCATCTCGGTCGCCCTCTTGCGTGCAGGACGGCCTGTGCTCGGCATCGTCTTCGCGCCGCTGGCCCCGGACGATCGCGGGGACCTGATCGCCTGGGCCGAGGGTGCCGCCCTCACGCGCAATGGCCGCGTCGTGCGGCGCGCGAGCGATGGCGCGTCCCCGGTGATCGCGATGAACGCGAAAGCGCCGGATCACGCTCGGCACAATCACGAGACGCTCAATGGTATGCGGATCCGCGCCATCCCCAGCCCTGCTTACCGGCTTGCCCTGGCGGCGGTCGGCGAAGTGGATGCCGCCGTGAGCCTCGTTTCAGGCCTCGATTACTGGGATGTCGCCGGCGGACACGCCCTGTTGATCGGCGCGGGCTGCGCGCTGGTCGAAGTGTCCGGGCGTCCGATCGACTACCGGCGCCCCGGCTTCAACGGCTGCATCGGCGGCCCCGCGGAGATCGTGGAGAAACTCGTCTCGGCGAGGCCTCGTCGCGGTCCGCGTGAAAAGCGCGACGGCGCCCGTCCGAAGGTGAGGGTCCGCGATGTCGAACGGCTGTCGCGTGCGCAGGGCTGCCTGCTTGGACAGCTTGCCGGCGACGCGCTCGGGTCAGCGGTCGAGTTCCGGTCGGCGGCCGACATCGCCCGCAGTCATCCGGATGGCGTCACCCTGCTGACCGACGGCGGCACCTGGAACCTGATCGCCGGGCAGCCGACCGACGACAGCGAGATGGCATTGGCGCTGGCCCGCGCGCTCGTCTCGAAGGGTGGGTTCGATTCCGATGCGGTCGGTCAGGCCTATGTGCGGTGGGCGCGGTCCGGCCCATTCGACATGGGCGAAACGACGCGCGCGGGCATTTCCGCTCTTGCCGGGGGCCGGGCGGCGAAATCGGACAGCCAGTCGAACGGCGCGTTGATGCGGATCAGTCCGATCGGCATCCTCGCCGCCGGGGATCCGGTTCTTGCCGCACGCCTGGCCGCAGAGGACGCCCGACTCACGCATCCGCACCCGGTTTGTCAGGCCGCCAGCGCCGCTTTCGCCGCCGCGATCGCAGCGGGTGTGGCTGGCGGCACGGCCGAGGACATGTGCGCGGCCGCCGAACGCCATGCCGGCGACGGTGAGGGGGCGAAGCTCGTCCGTCAGCGGCTCTCTTTGGCCCGGCGTCACGAACCGGAGGACTTCGAGCGTCAGATGGGTTGGGTGCTCACCGCTTTTCAAAATGCGTTCCATCATCTCATGCAAGGCACGTCCTTCGCCGATGCGGTCACCGTGACCGTGTCCCGTGGCGGCGATACCGACACCAATGCCGCGATCTGCGGCGCGCTCCTTGGTGCGCACGACGGGCGTGAGGCCGTTCCGCGGCAGTGGCGGAATGCCGTCCTGTCGTGCCGCCCCGTCGCCGCGCCCGGCATCGAGCATCCCCGCCCGCAGGAGTATTGGCCCGACGATGCTCTTGACCTGGCCGAAGCGCTGCTCGCTTCCGGCAGGGCGGGACACAAGGCAGCAAATCCCACCACCTCCTCGACGGAGAAGAACATGAGCGATCTCAAGAACCTGACCGACCAGCAGAAACTTGTCCTGCAGGTGAAGCTTGACGGGTTCATCGAGGGGGCTGTCCTCGCAGCACGTGTTCAGAATGTCGGCGTCCCGGAAGCTCTTTCCCTAACGACGTCAGCCCTTCTTCGCGAGTTCTCCGCGCAGGGCGTGCCGCGAGACAAGCTGATTGAGACGTGGTGCAAGGCGGTGGCGAAGATCTACCCCGCCCCCGAGGCGAGAGCACTTCGGTAACTCGACTGGAAATAAGCAGATTGAGGCCGGAACCCCTCGTCAACGAAGGGGCTCCGTGCCTCGACCGAGGATGCCCAGGTCGTCGCCATCGACATGACTTCGGCCGCGCTGTTTGCCGTCACGTCCCTGAAATCCCGGGATCCTCCCCGTGCTGGATCGACTTCGCAAGTGTCGGGGGCGAGATGCTCGGCCGCTGCGCCCCCGCCCGGGATCATCGATCCGGTGACGACCGGCCTCGAACAACGCAAGGGTCTTGCATGCCGCTTCGGAGGCCAAACATCCGTTGGTTTGCTCTGGAACTGCACGGGCGTTTGCTCTGGGCGCGCCGCCGGTCACGGCTCGGATCACACGGCCTCCAGCCTGCCGATGAGGTGTCTGAGGCCGAGCCATGCCCCGACCCAGATGCTTGCGGCCACCACGGGCGCGGTCAGCGACAGGAGCGACAGCGCCGTCATTCCCTGTCCGACGCTGCAGCCCGCGGCCAGAACAGCGCCGAGACCCATCGCGACCGCCCCGCCCATCTGCCGGCGCAATTCGCGCGGGTCGTCGCAAGCCTCCCAGCGGAAGCCGTCCTGCAGGAAGCTGCCGATCATGCTTCCGGCGACGACGCCGAGGACCGACCCCATCCCGAACTTGGGCGCGAGCCCCGACGAGAACATCGCGTAGTGGATCGTTTCGCCGATCGGGGCGGTGAAGCTGTGCGAACTGACGGGCCAGGCCTCGAACCCGTTCGTCGCGACGTGCCATGTGCCGATGAAGCCCGAGCTCACGGCCGCACCAGCGACGCAGCCCCAGAAGACACGCAGCGCCCGCTTGCCCGGCGTCTGGAAACGGATGGACAGGACGAGCGCCAGCGCGCCAACCGCCAGTCCGACCGCCGTGTGCGACAGCCCGGTCAGGCTTTCGATTTGGTGGGCGAACCCGGCCGGCGTGCCGACGGCAGCTTCCAGCGGAAAGAGCGCGGGCCTCAGACTGCCAAGGACACCGAAGATCGCGGCGCTTGCCGTCACGCCCATGACGATCGCGATCATCAGCGCGCGGATGTCGCCCCCGCCAAGACGTGCGAGCACGCCGTATCCGCAATTGCCGGCCTGTGCCATGCCGTAGCCGAACAGCAGGCCGCCGACGATCGCGCCAAGCAGCGAGTAGCGATGGCCGAGGTAGAGCGTCGCGGACAGGTCGACGAAGCCAAGCGCCTCGGCCGCGAAATTCACGAGCATCGCGGTGCCGAGTGCCGTGACCCACATCCACATGCGCCCGTAGTCCTGGCCGTAATGGACGTCCTCGATCATCCCCAACGTGCAAAGCCTGCCGAGCCGTGCCGCGAGCCCCAGGGCAAGCCCGCCCGCAGCGCCGATCAGGAGAACCGTGAGCGGTTCGCCGACGAGATCGAGCATGTCCCCTCCCTTGCGCCCCCGGCTGTCCCGAAGGACGGCCTCAGGTGCAGAACAACTCGTAGACCTGCTCGATGATCCGGCGGGCGCGATCGTCTGTCAAACTGTAAAAGATCTGCTTTCCCTCGCGCCGGGCGGTGATGAGCCGCTCCTGCCTGAGACGCGCAAGCTGCTGGGATACCGCCGCCTGCCGCGACGACAGCATCTGCTCGAGCTCGGTCACCGACTTTTCGCCATGGGCCAGCGAGCACAGGATCATCAAGCGCCCCTCGTGGCTCAACGCCTTGAGAAAGTCCGACGCGCCCTGCGCGTTGTTCTTCACGCGTTTCCAGGTTTCGTCGTCCATCGGCTTGCCCGGATCGGGCAGGACGGAGTTTTCCTGCGGGTAGGAGCAGTCCTCGGGCATTGTCGCGTCGGGCTCGTCTCGTCGAAGTTCCATCGTATCCGTCTGCACCTTCACATAGCCGCACGGGCGCGAATTCTCCACCTTGCGCCGTATGTCGTTACCGGTGTTCGCCGCATCGTGCTCAACTTTGCGGCGCCGTCCGCTCGAGGAGGCGGCCCAGCAGGCCCCAGAAGAAATCCTCGCCGGGATAGCCCTCGATCCGCCCGACCTCAAAGCCGTCCTCCACCAGCACGAAGGTCGGCGAGTAGCGCGGCGGCGACGCGAGGGTAAACCGCTCCGGCACCGGATCGCCAAGCTCGAGGCGCACCAGCGGCGCCGCGCGCCCCTCGGGCGTGACCGGGTATTCGCCCCCCACGTCTTCCGTCCAGCGCAGGCACCAGACGCAGCCCGGCTCCTCGAACATCAGAAGCGCCATGTCCGCGCGTGCCGGCGCCGCGACGGCGAAAAAGGCCGCCACGACGGTCGTCACGAGGCCCGCGAGCGCCGGGCTCCATGTTCCGATTGACCGGCCACGATACTCGGATCTAATATGAATTCGTGAATGTGTTGGCATCGGGAGGACCCATGTTCGACGTCAGCCTGACCGGCGCATTTCTTGCGGGGCTCCTGTCCTTCGTGTCGCCCTGCGTGCTGCCGATGGTTCCTTTCTACCTCAGTTATCTCGCCGGGGTAAGTGTCAACACGATGGCCACCGATGGCGCCGTCCCGGTGGCGGTGCGGGGGCGGGCGGTCATTGGCTCCGTCTTCTTCGCCGCGGGAATGCTGACCGTCTTCGTCGGCCTCGGCGCCTCGGCGTCGGTCCTCGGCCAGCTGGTCCGGGACTGGTTCGACGTGCTGCGCTGGATCGCGGCGGCGCTGATCATCGTCATGGGGCTCCATTTCCTGGGCGTCTTCCGCATCGGCCTGCTCAATCGCCAGTGGCGCAGCGAGGCCGGCGACACGCGCAACCTCGGTCTCGGCGGCGCCTACCTCATCGGGCTGGCGTTCGCTTTCGGGTGGACGCCCTGCGTGGGGCCGATCCTTGCGGCCATCCTTTTCACGGCCGCGGGAACGGACACGGCGGGGCAGGGCGCGTTTCTGCTCACGGCCTATGGCGTGGGCATGACGCTGCCCTTCGTGCTGGCCGCGGCCTTCGTTGGGCCCTTCATGAAATTCATGGCGCGCTTCCGCCGTCACCTCGGCGCGGTCGAGCGCGTGACCGGCGTGGCACTGATCGTTTTCGGCGTGCTGATCGCGACGAACGCCATGAACTACATCGGTCAGTGGATGCTGCAGAATTTCGAGGTTTTCCAGACGATTGGCTGAAGGTCGGTCGACGGTTGGCAACAAGGGAGGCATCAGGGTGAAAGGAATTCTGGCAATCGCGGCGACGGCGTTTCTGGCGGCGACGGCGGCGTGGGCCGAGATCGGCGACGACGGGCTTCACGTCGCGCCGTGGCTGAACGAGACGTTCAAGGACCTGCGCGAGGACCTTGTGGAGGCGAACGCCGAGGGCCGGCGCTTCGCGGTCATCATCGAGCAGCGCGGCTGCATCTATTGCCGCGAAATGCACGAGGAGGTCTTTGTCGATCCCGAGATCCTCGAGATGTTAAACGAGGACTTCTTCTTCGTTCGGATAGACATGTACGGGGGCACCGACGTCACCGATTTCGACGGGCGAACCCTCAGCGAGCGCGACGCCGTGCGGCGCTGGCGCACGCTGTTCACGCCCACGATCCTTTTCTTCCCCGAGGACGTGCCGCCGGAGGCGACGGCGGTGGAGGCCGCCGTGGCGACGATGCCGGGCGCGTTCGGGCGTGGAACCACGCGCAACATGCTGCATTGGATCCTTGAGGAGGGTTACGACTCCGACGAAAGTTTCCAGGCCTACCATGCCCGGATGTTGCGCGAAGGAGGCACGATATCGGAGTAAGAATTCTTCGATATCAGGAGGATGCCTGCGTCATATGCAAAAAAACAAATGTATTGTTGAAATGACGGACGAGTTGAGTCTACGGTATGCAAAGGGGCACAAACTCGCCCCAGGGAGGAATGACCGTGAAGCGCCACACTCTTTTGGCGGCCGGCTTAGCCATGGCTGCGACTACCCTTCATGCCGACGTGATCGCGCCAGATGATGTCGCGACGAACGAATACGGCGACATCGAACAGTCCCTGACCGGCGAGCCCGGCGACCCCGAGCGGGGCAAGGCCGTCATGGTGGAGCGCGGCCTCGGGAACTGCATCGCCTGCCACCAGGTGTCCGCGCTCGACGATTACCCGTTCCACGGCGAGGTCGGGCCGCCGCTCGACGGCGTCGGGGCGCGCTGGGAGGAACCGGCCCTGCGCGGCATCGTCGTGAACGCCAAGGCGATGTTCCCCGATACCATAATGCCGTCCTTCTACCGCGTCTCGGGCTTCGTGCGTCCGGGCGACGGTTTCACCGGCCGCGCGGCCGAGGGCGAACTCGACCCGCTCCTGTCGGCGCAGGATGTCGAAGACGTCGTGGCATATCTGTCGACGCTGACCGAGTACTGATCGGCGGCACTTGAACGAGGAGAACACTCTCATGGATCTATCACGCAGGCAGTTCGTCGGCACCGGTCTGGTCGCCGCCGCCGCCTTCTTCGGGCTGCCGAGCATCGCCTCGGCGCAGGAACTGGACGAGGCTATCAACGCATTCACCGGCGGGGCCGAACTGGGATCGGACGGCGTGACGCTGATCGCGCCCGAGATCGCCGAGAACGGCAACACGGTTCCGATCGAGGTCGATGCGCCGGGCGCCGAGGCCATCATGATACTCGCCGCCGGCAACCCCAGCCCCGACGTGTGCACCTTCAACTTCGGTCCGCTGGCCGGCAGCCGGGCGGCCTCGACCCGCATCCGTCTCGCGGGGGAGCAGGAAGTCATCGCCGTCGCGCGGATGTCGGACGGCACCTTCAAGCAGGCGCGCCAGCATGTGCGCGTGACCATCGGCGGCTGCGGCGGCTGAGTTCAGGGAGAATAGGACAATGGCAGACAACGTAACCCCGCGCGTCCGCGTTCCCCGCGAGGCCTCGGCCGGCGAGGTGGTCTCCGTGCGGACGCTCATCAGCCACCCGATGGAAAGCGGCCAACGCCGAGACTCGGACGGCAACGTTATCCCGCGCTCGATCATCAACCGCTTCGTGTGCGACTTCAACGGCCAGAACGTGATCGAGGTCGCGCTCGAGCCCGCGATCTCGACCAACCCGTATTTCCAGTTCGATGCGACCGTGCCGGAAAGCGGAACGTTCCAGTTCACGTGGTACGACGACGACGGCTCCGTCTACGAGGAGACGGCGGAGATCGCGGTGAGCTGAGGACCGGTCCGGAACCCAGCCGTCGCAAGGGAGGAATGACATGAAGAAAAAGACACTGCTCAGCGGAGGCGCGGTCGCAGCTCTGGCAATCGCCGCCGCGAGTGTCGCCAACGCCGATATCGGCGACGATGAAAGCCTCGTCGTCAACGGCGAGATCGAAATGGTGACAGAAACGGCGGCGCCCGCGCATCTCGACGGCCATCTCAGCACGATCTACTCGGGCTGGGTGTTCCGTTCGGACGAGACGCAGGCCATGCAGGCCGACGATTTCGACAATCCGGGCATGATCTACGTCGACCAGGCGATGGAGGCCTTCAACACGGAGATGGGGTCCGAGGGCAACAGCTGCGCCTCGTGCCACTCGCCGTCGGATTTCGAGACGGTCCGCGCCACCTATCCCCAGTGGGACGAGGAGCATGGCGAGGTCCAGACCGTCGAGATGCAGGTGATCGAATGCCAGACCGAGCGCATGGGCATGGAGGAGCCCTGGGGCTACAACAGCCAGGACATGCGCAACATGACGGCGCTCATCGCCTCGGTCGGGCGCGGGCAGATCGTGGACGTCGCCATCGACGGTCCGGCCCAGTCCACCTGGGAACAGGGGCGGGACATCTACTACACCCGCTACGGACAGCTCGAGCTCAGCTGCGCCAACTGCCACGAGCAGAACTACGGCAACCTGATCCGGGCCGACCACCTCAGCCAGGGCCAGGTCAACGGCTTCCCGACCTACCGGCTCAAGGACGCGAACCTCGTGGGGATCCACAACCGCTTCCGCGGCTGCATCCGCGATACGCGCGCCGAGACCTTCTCGATCGGGAGCCCGGAGTTCGTGGCCCTCGAGCTTTACGTCGCCTCGCGCGGCAACGGCCTGACGGTCGAGGGACCGGCCGTCCGCAACTGAACAGGTATCCGCCTCGGCCTCCGCGCCGGGGCGGATTGCATGCTTAAACATTCAATATTGTGAATAAATCCTGAGGTTGAACCCATGATCTCCCGCCGCCACTTCGTCCAGGCCGCCATGGCGACGACAGCGCTTTACGGGGCCTCGGGCTTCGGAAACTGGTCGCGCCTCGCGGCGCAGCAGGTCCTGTCCCAGGACGACCTGATCGGATCCAGCAGTTTCGGCAACGTGACGCTGATCCACATCACCGACATTCACGCCCAGACGCAGCCGATCTTCTTCCGCGAGCCTGAATTCAACATCGGCGTCGGCGAGGCCGACGGCCAGCCCCCGCACCTGACGGGCGACGCGTTCCGCGCCGCCTACGGGATCGAGAAGGGCTCGGCGATGGACTACGCGCTGACCTATGACGACTTCGTGTCGCTGGCGCGGAGCTATGGCCGGATGGGCGGACTCGACCGGATCTCGACCGTGGTCAAGGCGATCAAGGCCGAGCGTCCCGACGCCCTGGTCCTCGACGGCGGCGACACGTGGCAGGGCTCGCTTCCTGCGCTGCGGACCGCAGGGCAGGACATGGTCGACCTCTTCAACGCGCTGGGCAGCGACGCGATGACGTCGCACTGGGAATTCACGCTGGGCTCGGACCGCGTGAACGAGATCATCGCCTCGTCGCTTCGCCCGGCATTCCTAGGCGCGAACATCTTCGACGTGGAATGGGACGAGCCGGTCTTCGACGACTACCGCATGTTCGAGCGCGGCGGCACCCAGATCGCGGTCATCGGTCAGGCCTTCCCATACATGCCGATCGCGAACCCGTCCTGGATGTTCCCGGAATACTCTTTCGGCCTGCGCCGAGAGCGGATCGCGGAAGTGGTCGAGGAGGTGCGGGCGGCGGGCGCCGAGGTCGTCGTCCTCCTGTCGCACAACGGTTTCGACGTGGATCGCAAGTTCGCCCGCGACATTCCCGGCATCGACGTCATCCTGACCGGTCACACCCACGACGCCCTGCCCGAGCCGCTTCAGGTCGGGAACACCTTCCTCATCGCCAGCGGGTCGCACGGCAAGTTCGTCAGCCGTGTCGATCTCGACGTCCGGGACGGCGGGCTGCAGGGCATCGCGCACCGCCTGATCCCGATCTTTTCCGACGTGATCGCGCCTGATCCCGAGATGTCTGCGCTGGTCGCCGCGAGCCGCGCGCCCTTCGAGGCCGAGATGTCCGAGGTCATCGGCACCTCGGGTTCGCTGCTGTTCCGGCGGGGCAACTTCAACGGCACGTGGGACGACGTGATCTGCAACGCGCTGATCAGCCAGCGCGACGCGCAGATCGCGCTGTCACCCGGCTTCCGCTGGGGCGCCGCGATCCTTCCGGGGCAGGAGATCACGCGCGAGGACATCTACAACGTCACCGCCATGACCTACCCCAACGCCTACCGCACCGAGATGTCGGGCGAGATGCTGAAGACGATCTTCGAGGACGTGGCCGAGAACATCTTCAATCCCGATCCCTACTACCAGCAGGGCGGCGACATGGTCCGCATCGGCGGCATGGGCTACCGCATCGACATCCGCGCCGAGATGGGCAGCCGGATCAGCGACATGACGCTACTGTCTACGGGCGAGGCGATCGAGGCCGACCGCAACTACGTCGTCGCCGGCTGGGCGAGCGTGAACGAGGGCACCGAGGGGCCGCCGATCTGGGAGGTGCTGGAGGATCACATCCGCGCCGCGGGCACCGTCGAGGTCAACCCGAACGATACCGTTGACGTCGTCCGCGGCTGAGGCCGCCGCGAACCATCCCGTGACGAAAGGAAGACACATGTCCGACGACAAGGAATTCTCCTCATCCCGGCGTCGCTTTCTCGGTGGCGCGGCCGTCGCGACCGGGGCGCTCGCCACCGGCAGGCTCGTCCATGCACAGGCCGCGCCCGATCCGGCCATCGTCGAGATGCAGCCGTGGCAGCAGTATCTCGGTCCCGGCGTCGATGCGGCCCCCTACGGCCTTCCCTCGCCCAGCGAGGCGCATGTCGTGCGGCGCAACGTGGAATGGCTTACGGCCGACACGGTCAGCTCGGTCAACTTCACGCCGATCCATGAACTCGACGGCATCATCACACCCAACGGCCTGTGCTTCGAGCGTCACCATTCCGGCGTCGCCGAGATCGATCCCGGGATGCACCGGCTGATGATCAACGGCCTCGTGGACACGCCCATGGTCTTCACCATGGAAGACCTCATGCGTTTCCCGCGCGAAAACCGGACCTACTTCCTCGAATGCGCCGCCAACAGCGGAATGGAGTGGCGCGGCGCGCAGCTGAACGGCGCGCAGTTCACGCACGGGATGATCCACAACGTGGTCTATACCGGCGTGCCCCTCCGCCTTCTTCTGGAAGAGGCCGGCCTGCGCACGAATGCCGCGTGGATCCTGCCCGAAGGCGCCGACGCCGCCGCCATGACGCGCTCGGTCCCGCTGGAGAAGGCGCTCGACGATTGCCTTGTCGCCTTCAAGATGAACGGCGAGGCGCTCCGCCCCGAGCAGGGCTATCCGATCCGCCTCGTGGTGCCCGGCTGGGAGGGCAACATGTGGGTGAAGTGGCTCCGCCGGATCGAGGTGGGCGACCAGCCCTGGCACCACCGCGAGGAGACGTCGAAATACACCGACCTTCTCGAGGACGGCGACGCGCGCCGCTTCACATGGGTGATGGACGCGAAGTCCGTCATCACCAGCCCCAGCCCGCAGGCCCCGATCACCCACGGTCCCGGTCCGACGGTCATCTCCGGCATCGCATGGTCCGGCCGCGGCACGATCCCGCGCGTGGACGTGACGCTCGACGGCGGGGCGAACTGGCATCAGGCGCGCATGTCTGGGCCCAGCTTCGACAAGTCCATGCACAGGTTCTACTACGAGTTCGACTGGGACGGCCGCCCGCTCCTGCTTCAGAGCCGGGCGCACGATTCCACCGGTTACGTCCAGCCCACCAAGAACATGCTGCGCGAGATCCGGGGCGAGAACTCCATCTACCACAACAACGGCATTCAGACCTGGGCGATCAACGAGAGCGGCCAGGCAGAAAACGTGGAGGTCGGCTGATCATGAGGAACGTCATTCTTGCATCCGGCGCCGGCGTCCTGCTTGCCACCACGTCGATCTTCGCAATCGCGCAGGAAGCCCCCGCGCCTTCCCGTGAGGGCGGCTATGGCCTCGGTCGGGCCGCGCTCCCCGAGGAAGTCGCGGCATGGGACATCGACGTCAGACCCGACGGAGAGGGCCTGCCGGTCGGATCGGGCGACGTCTGGACCGGCGAGGAGGTCTTCGTGGCGCAATGCTCGGCCTGCCATGGCGATTTCGGCGAGGCGGTCGGCCGCTGGCCGGTCCTCGCGGGCGGCTTCGGCACGCTCGACGGCGAGGATCCGGTGAAGACCGTCGGCTCCTACTGGCCCTACCTTTCGACCGTGTGGGACTACGTCCACCGCGCGATGCCCTACGGCTCCGCCCAAAGCCTCAGCGACGACGACGTCTACGCGATCACCGCCTATCTGATGTATCTCAACAACATGGTGGAGGACGACTTCGAGCTGTCGAACGAAAACTTCACCGAGGTCGCGATGCCCAACGAGGGCAGCTTCTTCATGGATGACCGTGACGAGGCGGAGGTTCCGCAATTCACCCGCGAGCCCTGCATGTCGGACTGCCGCGAGGACGTGCAGATCACGATGCGCGCGGCCGTTCTCGACGTGACGCCGGACACCGGGCAGGAGGAAGCCGTCGGGGAGACCTTCGTGGCCGCCGAGCGGGACATGACCAGCGATGCGGGACCCGATCCCGCCCTGGTCGCCGAGGGCGAGACGGTCTTTCGCGCCTGCGCCGCCTGCCACGAGCTTGGCGAGGGCGCGCGCAACCGCGTCGGCCCGCACCTGAACGGTATCGTCGGCATGGAGGTGGCCAGCCACGACGGCTTCCGCTACTCGCCGGCGTTGCAACAGGCGGGCGCCGACGGCATGGTCTGGACCGAGGACAACCTTTCGGCCTACCTCGCCGATCCCCGCGGTTTCCTTCCGGGCAACCGCATGGCGTTCCGCGGGCTCCAGTCGGAAAGCGAGATCGAGGCGGTCATCGCATATATCGAGGCCGCCGGCACCATGGAGTGAGATGGGCGTGAGGATGCGCATACCGGCCTTCGCGATCGCCGCCTGCAGCCTTGCGGGTGGCGCATCCGCGCAGGGCGATCCCGAAAGGGGGGCGATCTTGTTCCGTCCCTGCGCCGCCTGCCACATGATCGGCGAGGGCGCCATCAACCGCATCGGGCCGCACCTGAACGGGATCGTCGGACGCCCGCTGGGCGGCGCGGAGGGCTATGGCTACTCGCAGGCGCTGCTCGACAGGTCGGCGGAGGTCGGCGCCTGGTCCGAGGCCGCGCTCGACTCGTTCCTGGCCAATCCGGGCGGCTTCATTCCGGGCACGTCCATGGTCTTCCGGGGCATCCGGTCCAGCGACGACCGGAGCGACCTCATCGCATATCTTGTAGAAGAAGGCGGCGGTGCGGACCCCGGTGGGGACGAAGGCCCCTCTCCCGAGGTGGCGGCGATCCTCGAGATCGAGGGCGACCTGGCCTACGGTCAGTATCTCTCGTCGGAATGCACCTCGTGCCACGTCGGCGCGGGCGGCGAGGGCATCCCCTCGGTCCGCGGACTGCCGCGGCAGGTGTTCGTCTCGGCGTTGGAGGCATACCGCTCGGGCGCGCGGGAGCATCAGGTCATGAACACCCTCGCCGCGCGTCTGGGCGACGAGGAGATCGCGGCGCTGGCTGCATATTTCGGGTCAACCGCTGATTGAAAAACCAGGCGAAATGAACGGCGGAAACCGGTAGTCTGAGCGTATGTAACGCGCAGGTCTGCGCAAAATGGGAGGAGCTACCGATGACATTGGACCGACGCAAATTCCTGGGAACGGCCGCCGCCGTGACGACCACGCTGGCCACGCCGATGATCGCCAGGGCGCAGTCCCGGCCGAAGGTCGTCGTCGTGGGCGGCGGCGCGGGCGGCGCGACCGCCGCGCGCTACATCGCCCGCGACAGCGCAGGCGCCATCGACGTCACCCTGATCGAACCCTCGCGCGCCTACTTCACCTGCTTCTTCTCGAACCTCTACATCGGTGGCTTCCAGGAGTTCGACGACCTCGGCCATACCTACGGCACGCTCGCCTCGGACTACGGGATCAACGTCGTGCATGACTGGGCGACGGCGGTGGACCGGGACGCGAGGACCGTCCGCCTCGCCGGCGGCGGATCGCTGCCCTACGACCGCCTCGTGCTGAGCCCCGGCATCGACTTCATCGAGGAGAGCGTGCCGGGATGGTCGCTCGCGGCGCAGACCGCGATGCCCCACGCCTACAAGGGCGGCACGCAGGCGCAGCTTCTCAAGGCGCAGGTCGAGGCGATGCCCGAGGGCGGCACCTACGCGATGGTTGCGCCGCCCAACCCCTACCGCTGCCCGCCCGGCCCCTACGAGCGGGTGTCGATGGTCGCCCACATGCTGAGCGCGATCAATCCGACCGCGAAGATCCTGATTGCCGATCCCAAGGAGAGCTTCTCGAAGCAGGCGCTCTTCGAGGATGGCTGGAACCGGCACTATTCCGGCATGATCACCCGCATCGGCCCGGATTTCGGCGGCGGCAACGTCGAGGTGGACCCCGCCGCCATGACGCTGACCATCGACGGCGTCGTGGAGAACGTCGATGTCTGCAACGTCATCCCGGCGCAGCGCGCGGGGCTGATCGCTCACGAGGCCGGACTTGCCGACGGCGACTGGGCGCCGGTCTCGGCGTACGACATGTCGAGCCGGGTGGATCCCCAGATCCACGTCCTCGGCGACAGCGCCGCCCAGGGTGCGATGCCGAAGTCGGGCTTCGCGGCGAACAGCCAGGCCAAGGTGGCGGCGAACGCGATCGTCGCCGCGCTGACGGACACGCGCGCCTTCCCGGCGCGCTACGCCAACACCTGCTGGTCGCTGATCGACACCGAGGACGGCGTGAAGGTCGGCGCGACCTACGAGGCGAGCGACGAGGGCATCGTGTCGACCTCGAGCTTCATCAGCCAGATCGACGAGACGCCCGAGACCCGCGCCGAGACCTACCGCGAGAGCCTCGGATGGTACGACGCCATCGTCGAGGACATGTTCGGCTGACGCGACGAGGCGGGGGGCGGGACGCGCCGCCCCCCGCGCATCTCAACGGCAAAGGGAGATACCAGGATGCGGACGCAGCTCAAACCTTTCGCGATCTTCGCCGCGATGGCCCTTTCGGGCGCCGCGCAGGCGCAGGAGGTCATCACCTACGGCTTCGACGGCAATTTCGACGACGCGACCTTCGCGGTGGAGAGCGCCATCGTCGATCGCGGCCTGGTGATCGACTACGTGTCCCACGTCGGCGACATGCTGAACCGGACGGGCGAGGACGTCGGGTCGGACGAGATGATCTTCGAGAACGCCGACATCTTCCTGTTCTGTTCGGCCGCGGTCTCGCGCCGCGTGATGGAGGCCGACCCGATGAACATCGCGCATTGCCCCTACTCGATCTTCGTGACCGAACGCGGCGGCGAGGTGATGCTGGGCCACCGCGCCTATCCCGAAGGGCCGATGCAGGAAGTGGAGGCCATGCTCGACGCCATCATCCTGTCCGCGCGCGGCATGTGAGGCCGCCCGGTTGACCTGAATCAACGCGTTTCGTCCCGTCCCGCCTTAACCGGTCTTAAGGTCGGGAACGGGACGGGACGGCGATGGAAACCCTGCTCGAAACATTCGGCGACGGCGCCGTGCTTCTGATGGCGGGCCTCTTGACGGGGCTGGTCTTCGGCGCGGCGGCGCAGCGCTCGCAATTCTGCCTTCGCGCCTCCACGGTAGAGCTCGCGCGCGGCCAAGTCGGCCCGCGCATGTCGGTCTGGCTGATCGTCTTCGCCACGGCGCTCGCCTCGACGCAGGGCGCGATCCTTGCCGGCTGGCTCGAGGTGGCCGACGCCCGACAGCTCTCGGGGGCGGGCAGCATGTCCGGCGCGATCGTGGGCGGCCTGATGTTCGGGGTGGGGATGGTGCTGGCGCGCGGCTGTGCGAGCCGTCTCCTCGTCCTGTCGGCGACCGGCAACCTCAGAGCGCTCGTAAGCGGCCTCGTGCTGACCCTCGTCGCCCAGTCCGCGCTGAGCGGTGTCCTCGCGCCCATGCGCGAGGGCATCTCGCAGCTCTGGATGATCTCGGGGCCGGCGCGGGACGCGATGCAGGTCCTCGGGCTTTCGCGGGAAACCGTACTGGCCGTCGCCGCGGCCTCGCTGCTCGCGGCGCTTGTCTTCGCACGCCTGCGCGGCGTGGGCGTCGCCGCTTCGCTCGCCGCGGTCGGCGTCGGGCTCGCCGTCACGATGGGCTGGTTCCTGACCTACAGGATCGCGCAGGCCTCGTTCGAGATCGTTCCCGTCTCCAGTGTGACCTTCACCGGTCCCGCCACCGACACGCTCATGGCCTTGGTGACGCAACGCTCCGTGCCGTTGTCCTTCGGTATCGGCCTTGTGCCGGGCGTGTTCGTCGGCGCGGGCGCGGCGGCGCTTGCGGCGCGGGAATGGAGTATCCAGCGCTTCGGTCCCGACACGCCGATGGAGCGCCATATCGCAGGCGCCGTCCTGATGGGGTTCGGCGCGATGCTGGCCGGGGGCTGTGCCGTGGGCGCCGCCGTCTCGGGCGGCGCGGTCATGTCGGCGACGGCCTGGGTGGCGGGCGCCTCGATCTGGGCGGGCGGCATGGCGGCGACGATGCTGCTCGACCGCGCCGCCGGCGCCAGCCCCGCGGCTGCCTAGAGATCGGTCACGAAGCGGTAACCGTCTCCCGCCGCCTCGACCCGGCCGATCCCGCCGCCGCCCATGTGAAAGCCCACGGCCGTCATGCCCTCGGCCGACAGGCGGTCCAGAAGCCGCAGCCGCGTCGCAGCGCCCGTCTCGGGGTCCTGATCGGCGCCGGAATGCCAGGCCGGACGCGCCATCGCGACGTGATCGTTCCCGATGGCGTCACCGATGACCATGGCCGTCTGCCCGCCTGCCGCGATCTCGAATGACATGTGTCCCGGCGTATGGCCCGGCGTCAGCATCGCCGCCACGCCGGGCACGACCTCGTCGCCGTCCTCGAAGGTCTCCAGCATGTCCTCCATCGCTTCCAGCCGGCGGCTCGCGCCCGCCGCGAAGCTCGCGCGCGCTTCGCCGATCGTCCCGATGGTGTCGGGGTCGAGCCAGTAGTCGCGCTCGACGCGGCCGATCCGGTGGGTGGCGTTCAGGAACATCGGCTCGTCGAAATCGTCCAGCACGCCCCAGAGGTGGTCGGGATGCCCGTGGGTGAAGATGACGTCCGTGATGTCGTCCGGCGTGAGCCCGGCGGCCTCGAGTGCCTCGGGAAGCCGCCCGGCGCTGGCCTGGAAGGTCGTCCCGGCGCCGCAGTCGAACAGCACCCGCCGGTCGCCCGCGCGCAGAAGCGTGACGTTGCAGGGCGGCATGAGCGGCCCGGCAAGGTCGATCCCGAGTTCGGGCGAGATCCTCGCGAGGTCGTCCTGCGGCGCGAGGCCGAGGATGAAATCGGCCGGAAGCGTCAGGTGCCCGTCGCTGAGCGCGAGGAGTTCGGCATCGCCGAGGGCGACGCGGTCGGCGCTGAAGGCGGCCCTCGGCAGAAGGGCCGCGGACACGGTCATTGCGAGACAGGCGCGGCGGGTCATCACGGGCATTTGGCGGTCCTCCCTTGTGTCGTCGCCGGGCGACGGCCCGGGACTCATATTCATCTTTCTTGATATGATTTCGCGGCAGGGAATGGAACAGCTTCGTTCGCAGCATCGGGGCGCGCAGGCGGATGCGCGCCTTGACTCCGGAATTGGATCGTTCCAAAAGCCGTCAGGTGAACTCCGCAAGCTCGAAGGAGACGATATGCGTTGGGGTCTGATCGGAGCGAGCAACATTGCCTCGTCCAGCATGATGTCGGCATTTCGCGCCAATGGCGGCGAGATCGTATCGGTCCTGAGCGCGTCGCCCGACCGCGCCCGGTCCTATGCCGACACGCACGGCATCCCCGAGCCCCACGCGCGGCTCGACGATCTTCTGGCTGGGGACATCGACGCGGTCTACATCTCGACCACGAACGAGAAGCACTTTGCGCAGGCCATGGCGGCCATCGCGGCGGGCAAGCATGTCCTGTGCGAGAAGCCGCTGGCAATGACCGTCGCCGACGCGGTCACGATGGTCAGGGCGGCGGAGGAGGCGGGCCTCGTCTTCGCCACCAACCACCACTTGCGCAACGCCGGCAGCCACATCGCCATCCGCGACCTGATCGGCGCGGGCCGGATCGGCGAGGTCCTGTCGGTGCGCGTGATGCACGCCGTCTTCCTGCCGCCGCATCTTCAGGGCTGGCGGCTCGACGACCCCGCGGCCGGGGGCGGCGTGATCCCCGACATCGTGGTGCATGACGCGGACACGGTGCGCTTCCACCTTGGCGAGGACCCGGCCGGGGTCGTGGCCATCGCGTCGAACTCGGGCATGGCGTCCGGTGTCGAGGACAGCGTCATGTCGGTCTGGGAGATGCCGTCGGGCGCCACGGTGATGACCCACGAGGCCTTCTCGCACCGCCATGCGGGAACGGCGATCGAGGTGCATGGCACGGCCGGATCCATCCGCGCGCGCGGGGTGATGACGCAGCGGCCCGTGGGCGAGATAACGCTGACGACCGAGGCGGGCGAGGAACCGGTGCCCTTCTCCGACCACGGGCTTTATGTCCGAGCTGCGCGCCTTTTCCAGGATGCCTGCGCCGGAAAAGGACGGCCGGCCGCCGACGGCGTCGACGGGGTGAAGTCGCTTGCGGTCGCCGCGGCGGTCGCCGAAGCTGCCCGTTCCGGCCGCAGGACGGCCGTCGATTACGGCGGGGTCTGATCCATGGCGCGCCACGTCACGAAGGCCGAGGCCGCGGCCCGCATTCCCGACGGCGCGGTGATCACGGTCTCCTCGTCTTCCGCGCTGGGCTGCCCGGACGCCGTCCTCGAGGCCATCGGCGCGCGTTTCGACGCCGAGGGCCATCCGCGCGACCTGACCACGCTGCACCCGATCGCGGCGGGCGACATGTATGGCGTGAAAGGGATCGACCACATCGCGAAGGACGGGCTTCTTTCGACCATCGTGGCGGGGTCCTATCCGTCCGGCCCGTCCTCGCTTGCGATGCCCGAGATCTGGCGCATGGTCACCGAGGACCGCGTCGCGGCCTACAACGTGCCCTCGGGCATCATGTTCGACATGCACCGCGACGTCGCCGCGCGCAGGCCCGGCGTCCTGACCAAGGTGGGTCTGGAGACCTTCGTGGACCCGGTCCGCGAGGGTTGTGCGATGAACGGGCGGGCCGCGTCCCGGCCCATCGTGCGCCGCGTCGAGTTCGGCGGCGACACATGGCTCCACTTTCCCAACATCGTGCCGGACGTCGCGATCATCCGGGCGACCACGGCGGACGAGACCGGCAACCTGACCTACGAGCACGAGGGCGCGTATCTCGGGGGGCTCGAACAGGCCATCGCGGTGCGCAACCACGGCGGCCTCGTCATCGCGCAGGTCAAGCGCGTGACGGCAGCCGGCAGCCTGCGGCCCCATGATGTGCACGTGCCCGGCCACCTCGTGGACCTGATCGTCGTCGCACCCGACCAGAAGCAGACGACCGGAACCGACTACGATCCCGCCATATCGGGCGAGATCATGCGGCCCTGGGACAGTTTCTCGCTGGCCGAGCACGGCGTCGAGAAGGTGATCGCGCGGCGCGCCGCGATGGAACTGAAGCGCGGCATGACTGCGAACCTCGGCTTCGGCATATCGGCGATGGTGCCGCGAATTCTTCTAGAAGAAGGCTATCCGCGCGCGGTCACATGGGCGATCGAGCAGGGCGCGGTGGGGGGGATGCCGCTGACCGGCTTCGCCTTCGGCTGCGCGTCCAACGCCGATGCCTTCGTGCCCAGCCCCAGCCAGTTCACCTACTTCCAGGGCGGCGGCTTCGACATGTCGTTCCTGTCCTTCCTCGAGGTGGACGTGGAGGGGAACGTCAACGTCTCCAAGCTGGGCAAGAAGCCCTATCTGACGGCGGGGTGCGGCGGTTTCGTGGACATCACCTCGCATGCGCGCAAGATCGTATTCTCGGGGTATTTCGAGGCTGGCGCCGAGCTTGCGCTGACCGACGCCGCGCTGCGCGTGGTGAGGCCGGGCCGGTTCACCAAGATGGTGCCCGCCGTGGAGCATGTGACCTTCTCGGGGCAGCGGGCGCTGCGCACCGGGCAGGAGGTGCTCTACGTCACCGAGCGCTGCGTGATGCGCCTGACGGAGGATGGCCTCGTCGCCACCGAGATCATGCCCGGCATCGAGCCCGGCCGCGATATCGTGGAGGCCAGCGAGGGCAGGGTCTCCGTGGCCGGCGACGCAACAGTCATGCCGCAGGCCCTCCTGCGCGAAACGCCGATGGGGATGACGCCATGAGCCGTGTCGAGCTTCACGTCGAGGGGCCGGTCGCCCGGCTGCACCTCAACAACCCAGGGAAACTCAACGCCTTCACGCCGGAAATGCTGGCCGAGCTTGAGGCGCATTGCGACGCCGTGGACGCAAACCTCGATCTGCGCGCGGTCATCGTCTCGGCCGAGGGCGAGCGCGCGTTCTGCGCCGGGGCCGACATCATCGGCTGGGGCGCGCTGTCGCCGACCGACTTCGCGCGGCACTGGGTGCGGCTGGGCCACCGGGTCTTCGACCGCCTCGCGCGCCTGTCGAAGCCGACGATCGCCGCGATGCAGGGCCATGCCTTCGGCGGCGGCCTCGAGCTTTCGGCCGCCTGCGACATCCGCGTCCTCGCGCCGGCCGCAACGCTCGCGCTTCCCGAGGCGAAGGTGGGGATCGTGCCGGGCTGGTCCGGGACGCAGCGGCTTGCGCGGCTTCTGCCCGAGCCGGTGCTGCGGGAAATGGCGTTGTTCGGCCGGCGCCTGAGCGCGGATCGCGCGCTTGCGCTGGGCTTCGTCGCGGAGGTGGCCGAGGACCCGCTCGCCGCCGCGCGCCTCATCGCCGAGGGGGCGCTTGCCGCCGCGCCGCGCGCGCAGGAAGTGGCGAAATACCAGATCAACGCGGCGGTGGGCGAGGATCGTCCGGCGATGATCGAGGCCCTTGGCGGCGGCATGATCGCGGCCACGGACGACAAGGCCGAAGGCGTCGCGGCCTTCGGCGAGAAGCGCAAGCCGGACTTCAAGGGCCGCTGACCGGGTGGCGCCGCGATCAGGCGCCCTGCACCTCGCCCGGCTTGAACAGCACGTTGAGTTTCTCGGGCGGCTCGCCCGCGAGGCGGCGCAGAAGCATGTCGGCCATGGTCCGGCCGGTCGCGCGCACGTCCTCGAAGACCGTGTCGATGCGCGGGCGGATGTTGTCGAAGATCGGCGAGGCGCGCTTTGCCACGATGTCGGCGTCGATGCCGGGCACGAGGCCCGCGTCCGAAAGCGCGGCGATCGTCACAAGCGCCGTGACCTCGCCGACGCAGACGAAACCGTCGGGTGCATCCTGACCGCGCAGGGCCTCGGCGAGCGCTCGGGCGATCTGCTCGCGGTCCGAATCGAGCGTCACGCCGGGCAGCACCTCGTGGTCGACGCCGGCGGCGCGCGCAGCGGCGGTGAAGCCATAGCGCAGGTGCTGGCTGAAGGTGAACTTCTCGTCGGGTAGGATCATGCTGAGGCGCTTGCGGCCCTTGCCGACCAGCCGCGACACCGCCTCGCGGGCGAAGGCCTCGTTGTCGAAATCGACGAAGGGATGGGGCATCGTGAACTCGGACCGGCCATGGCTGACGAACGGGAAATCCGCCTCCATCAACATGCGCACGCGGGGGTCGAAGGTCTCGGTTCGGGTGAACAGGAGCCCGTCGGCGAGGTTGTTGCGCAGGATCGTGCGCACCGGCACCAGCCTGTCGTCGCCGGGATCTTCGGGCACGACCGTGATCGAATAGCCGGTCCCCCGCAGCGTCTCGGTGATGCCGGTCAGGAATTCGTGCGTGAAGCCGAGGAACTCGTGCTCGGTGTTCAGCAGAAGCGTCAGGACCTGCGTGCGCCCTGTCCTGAGACGCCGCGCGGCCCGGTCGGGAATGTATCCCAGCCGCTTGGCCGCCTCGGCCACCGTGGCGCGGGTCCTCACGGCGATTCGCGGATCGTCCGCCAGTGCGCGGGACACCGTCGCGACGGAGAATCCCGTCACCTGCGCGACGGTGCGCAGCGTCGGCTTCTCGCCGCCGGCGAGGGCTGGTCCCGTGTCGACGCCGCGCGCCATTTCCGTCATCGTCCCCCGGTTGCAGTCGCGGTCATCATGCCCCTTTTTGCAAACGTTACAATACCTGCAATTTTCTGCGCACGCAAAGCTGCAGCGCAGAAAAATGTTTGGTTTACAGGGTTGTCCGGATTTTTTGCCGGTTTCCTTTTGCAACAATTCGGGCTTGACTTGATTACAATTTATAACGTTTGAATTGAACAGTCCAAGTTGACCTTGGTCGAAAGGGAGGACCGAAATGACCATCACTAGAAAGCTTCAGGCAAGCGCCGCCATCCTCGCGATGTCCGCATCCGTGGCATCCGCGCAGGACGTGGAAGTGCTGCACTGGTGGACGTCGGGCGGCGAGGCTGCCGCGCTAAACGTCCTGAAGGGAGACCTCGAGGGCCAGGGCATCTCCTGGACCGACATGCCGGTCGCAGGCGGCGGCGGATCGGACGCGATGACCGTGCTGCGGGCCCGCGTCACGGCCGGCGACGCGCCGACCGCGGTGCAGATGCTCGGCTTCTCGATCCAGGACTGGGCGGCCGAGGGCGCGCTCGCCAACCTGAACGAGCTGGCCGAGGAAGAGAACTGGGGCGAGGTTGTCCCGGAAGCGATCCAGGCCTTCTCGACCTATGACGGCAACTGGGTTGCCGCACCCGTGAACGTCCACTCGACCAACTGGGTCTGGGCGAACACCGCACTCATGGACGAGCTCGGCCTCGAGCAGCCCGAGACGTGGGAAGATTTCGTCGCCGCGATGCAGGCCGCGCAGGACGCGGGCTACACCGCGCTGGCGCATGGCGGACAGGCCTGGCAGGACGCCACGGTCTTCGAATCGATGGTGATGGGCGTCGGCGGCCCCGAGTTCTACGAGGCCTCCATGGTCGAGCTCGACCCCGAGGCGCTCGGCTCGGAGCAGATGGTCGAGGCGTTCCGCCGGATGGAGACGCTGCGCGGCTTCGTGGACGAGAACTTCTCGGGCCGAGACTGGAACCTGGCCTCGGCCATGGTCATCAACGGCGAGGCGCTGTTCCAGATCATGGGCGACTGGGCCAAGGGCGAGTTCGTGAACGCGGGCCAGACCGCAGGCGAGGAATTCACCTGCTTCCGCGTGCCCGGCACGCAGGGCAACGTCATGTTCAACTCCGACCAGTTCGCGATGTTCGAAGGCGGCGACGAGCAGGACCGGGCGTCGCAGCTCGCCATGGCCGACGCCGTGATGAGCCCCGACTTCCAGATCGCCTTCAACCTCGTGAAGGGCTCGGTGCCCGCACGGACGGACGTCTCCTCGGAGCAGTTCGACATGTGCGGCCAGATGGGCATGGAGCAGCTGGCCGCGGCCGCCGAGAACGGCACGCTCTTCGGGTCGATGGCCCATGGCCACGCCAACCCGCCGTCGGTGCAGAACGCCATGTATGACGTGATCACCGCGCACTTCAACGGCGAGTACGACGCCGAGACGGCGGCGCAGGAGCTCGTGACCGCAGTCGAGATCGCCCAGTAACGGGCGCGCCGGGCCGGTCCTTCGGGACCGGCCCGCACCGTTCCGGCCCCCGGCCGGGACCGACAAGACACCGAGGGGGAGGGACAATGGCCATCAGCGACGCACCCGTGCGCCCGCATGTGGAACAGCCGCGCGAGGATTTCCGCACGCGCCTGCAGGGCTGGCTTCCGAAGATCGTCCTTGCGCCGTCCTTCGCGGTGATGGTGATCTTCGTCTACGGCTTCATCGCCTTCACCATCTACCTCAGCTTCACCGACAGCCGGATGCTCCCGTCCTACGAATGGGTCGGCTGGCAGAACTACGACAGGCTCTTCCGCATCCGCGAGTGGAACGTCGCGCTGACGAACCTCGCGATCTTCGCCTCGCTCTACATCGTCATCTCCACTGTCATCGGCCTTCTGCTGGCGATCTTCCTCGATCAGAAGATCCGCGGCGAGGGCGTGCTGAGGCCGATCTTCCTTTATCCGATGGCGCTCAGCTTCATCGTGACCGGGACCGCGTGGAAATGGTTCCTCGACCCCGGCATCGGTATCGAGAACACGATGCACCTCTGGGGGTTCGAGGACTTCACCTTCGACTGGATCAAGGACCGCGAGATGGCGATCTATACCGTCGTCATCGCCGCGGTCTGGCAATCCTCGGGCTTCGTGATGGCGATGTTCCTCGCCGGGCTTCGCGGCATCGACAACGAGATCCTGAAGGCCGCGCAGATGGACGGCGCGTCAAGCTGGCAGCTGTATCGCAGGATCATCCTGCCGCAGCTGCGCCCCGCGTTCCTGTCGGCCTTCGTCATCCTCTCGCACCTCGCCATCAAGAGCTACGACCTCGTGATCGCGCTGACGGGCGGGGGGCCGGGCAACGCCACGGCGCTTCCGGCGACGTTCATGTATTCCTACACCTTCACGCGCAACCAGATGGGGATCGGCGCCTCCTCGGCGGTGATCATGCTGATGACCATCGCGGCGATCATGGTGCCCTACCTCTACGCCGAACTGCGGGAGAAGAAGTGATGGCCGTCGCATCCACCGACAACGTCGTGCGCGCCTCCAGCGTGACCCGCGCCTTCATCTACCTCTTCCTGCTGCTGTTCGCGCTGTTCTACCTGCTGCCGTTCATGATCATGCTGATCAACTCGCTGAAGCCGCTGGAAGAGATCACCGGCGGCGGCATGATCGCGCTGCCGCGGGACTGGACGATCGAGCCGTGGCTTTCGGCATGGTCCACCGCGCAGATCGGCGTGCAGCCGACCGGCCTCAGGCCCTATTTCTTCAATTCGATCGTCATGGCCGTTCCGGCGGTCCTGATGTCCACGATCGTGGGCGCGCTGAACGGCTACGTCCTGACCAAATGGCGGTTCCGGGGCGACACGCTGATCTTCGGGCTTCTGCTGTTCTCGTGCTTCATCCCGTTCCAGATCGTGCTGATCCCGATGGCGCGGATCCTCGGCATTCTGGGCATCGCGGGCACCACGCCCGGCCTGATCCTGGTTCACTTCGTCTACGGCATCGGCTTCACCACGCTCTATTTCCGCAACTACTACGCGGCTTTCCCGACCGAGCTGGTGCGCGCCGCGCAGATCGACGGGGCGGGCTTCTTCCAGATCTTCTGGAGGATCATGCTGCCCTCGTCCGGGCCGATCATCGCCGTCAGCTTCATCTGGCAGTTCACCAACATCTGGAACGACTTCCTCTTCGGCGCCTCCTTCGCGTCGGGAGGGTCGGCGCCGATGACGGTGGCGCTCAACAACCTCGTCAACTCCTCGACGGGCGTGCGCGAATACAACGTCCATTTCGCCGGCGCGATCATGGCCGCCGCGCCGACGCTGCTCGTGTACATCGTGGCCGGCCGCTACTTCGTCCGCGGCCTCATGGCCGGCTCCGTGAAGGGGTGAGGCATGTTTGTGTGTAGCGAGAAGAAAGGCGCCGACGGCGCGTTGCAAATGCCGGTCGCGCCGGCGCATCCGAAGGATTGAGCCCATGGGTTTCCTCGACATCGACAAAGTCACCAAGTCCTACGGCGCCGTCGAGGTGCTCCACCACGTCGACATCGAGGTGGAGGAGGGCGAGTTTCTCGTGCTCGTGGGGCCTTCGGGCTGCGGCAAGTCCACGCTTCTGAACATGATCGCGGGCCTCGAGGGCATCAGCAGCGGCGAGATCAAGATCCGCGACCGCGTCGTGAACGGGGTCCATCCCTCCAAGCGCAACATCGCGATGGTGTTCCAGTCCTACGCGCTCTACCCCAACATGACGGTCGGGCAGAACATCACCTTCGGCCTCGAGATGCACGGCGTGCCCAAGGACGAACGCGAAAAGAAGATGCACGAGGTCGCCGAGCTTCTCCAGATCGAGCAGCTTCTGACCCGCAAGCCCGGACAGCTTTCGGGCGGCCAGCGGCAGCGCGTGGCGATGGGCCGGGCGCTGGTGCGCAATCCCGACGTATTCCTCTTCGACGAGCCGCTGTCGAACCTCGACGCGAAGCTCCGCGTGGACATGCGCACCGAGATCAAGAAGCTGCACCACAAGCTCGGCACCACGATCGTCTACGTCACCCATGACCAGATCGAGGCGATGACCCTTTCGACCCGAATCGCGGTCATGTATGACGGTTACGTCCAGCAGCTCGGCACGCCCAAGCAGATCTACGACAACCCTTCGAACCTGTTCGTCGCCACCTTCATGGGAAGTCCCGCGATGAACGTTCTCGACGCGCGCCTGATCGAGCAGAACGGCGCTCTTCATGCGCTTATCACGGACCATGAGGGCCGCGACATTCCCCTTCGGATCGAGGGCGCGCCTGCCGCCTACGCGGACTACAAGGACCGCTCTGTCATCCTCGGCATCCGCCCCGAGGCCATCACCGATCCGGAAGGCGCGGACCGCAACGCCCGCAACGTGCAGTCGCTGCCCAACATGGTCACCGTGACCGAGCCGGCAGGGTCCGACACCTTCGTGACCATGACGCTGTCGGGCAAGGATACCATCGCCCGGATGCGGGCCGATGCCGACGTGCATCCCGGTCAGGTGTTCGAGTTCGCGGTCAACATGGACAAGGCGGTCCTTTTCGACCCGAAGACCGAAGCGCGCATCGGCTGAAATCGCGAACGCGGCCCTTGGATGGCCGCGTCGGATCTGCTATTGGAACGATCCAATAGGACTCTCCGACCGGGCGGCAAGGGCACCCGGGCGCGGGCTGTCCGGTGGCACGAGGGTCCGGAACGCGATCCTCCGGGAAGAGGATCTGACCGCTGTGGAAGAGGTGGATGTCCTGATCGTGGGCTCGGGGATGGGGGGTGCCACGACCGCCGCGGCCCTCGCGCCCTCCGGCCGGCGCATCGTCATCCTCGAACGCGGCGAGCGTCTGGCCGACACCGCCGAGGCGCGCGACGCCGAGGCCATCTTCGCGCGCGGGTATTTCCGTCCGAAGGAGACGTGGCTGACGCCCGAGGGCGAGCGGTTCAACCCCGGCAACTACGCCTGCGTTGGCGGGAACACCAAGTTCTACGGGGCCGTCCTGATGCGCTACCGCGCCGAGGATTTCGCGCCCCGCCGGCATTTCGGCGGTTCGACGCCCGGCTGGCCCATCGGGTATGACGATCTCGAGCCGTGGTATCAGCGCGCCGAGGACCTCTATCGCGTGTGCGGGATGCTCGGCGCGGATCCGACGGAGCCGCCGCATTCGGGCGTCTATCCGCGTCCACCCGTCCCGCACGAGCCCGAGATCGCCGATCTGGAGAGACGCCTGAAGGCCGTGGGCCTGCACCCCGCCGCGCTGCCGCTCGGCGTCGACATCGAGCGATGGCTGGCGCGGGCGCGCACGCCGTGGGACGCCTATCCCTGCACGACGGGCGCTAAGATGGACGCCGAAAGCGTCGGCCTCGCCGCGGCGCTAAAACATCCCGGCGTGGAGCTGCGCACGGGCGTCACGGTCGAACGCCTGGAGGCCGGTGCGGCGGGCCGGGTCACGGCCGTCGTGACCAGCGCGGGACCGATCGCGGCGCGGCAGGTCGTTCTGGCTGCGGGCGCCGTCCATACCGCCGCCCTGCTTCTGCGCTCGGCCTCCGGCGATCATCCGCGCGGCCTGGCCAACCGGTCCGACCAGGTCGGGCGCAACTTCATGAACCACAACGCCTCGGGCCTGCTCGCCCTGTCGCCGAGGCGCAACAGGACGGTCTACCAGAAGACCCTCTACATCAACGACTGGTACAATTCCGGGGGCCCCGAGGGCGAGCCCTTGGGCAACGTCCAGCTTCTTGGCCGCGTCTCGGGGCCGATCCTCGCCGCGCAGACGGGCCTGCCGCGCCCGATCGCGAGAATGATCTCGGACCGGGCCATCGATTTCTACGTCATGTCCGAGGACCTGCCCGATCCCGACAGCCGCGTGACGCTGAAGGGCGCGGACATCGTCCTGAACTGGACCCGATCGAACCGCGAGGCGCACGAGAGGCTTCTGGCGGCGCTTCGGTCCGCGCTGCGGCGCGCGGGATTCCCCCTGATCCTGTCGCGGCCCTTCGACCGCCGCACGCCGTCGCATCAATGCGGCACGGCCCGCATGGGCGACGACCCCGCCGCCAGCGTCGTGGGCCCGTGGGGCAGGGCGCATGACCACGGCAACCTCTGGATCGCGGACGCCAGCGTCCTGCCGACCTCGGGCGCCGTGAACCCGTCCCTGACCGTCGCCGCGCACGCGCTGCGCGTGGGTCACGCCCTGACGCGAACGCTTCACGAGGAGGTGGCGGCATGACCGGAACGGCGCTTGTCACGGGCGGGCAGCAGGGCATCGGCCTCGGGATAGCGCGGGCGCTGCACGCGGCGGGCTGGCGCGTCGCCATCATGTCCGAGCGAGATGGCCACGACGAGGCGGTCGGCGCGGCGCTGGCGGCCATGCCCGGCGCGGTTCACGTCCGGCACGACGTCGCCGACATCGCCGCCATCGGCCCCGC
>NZ_JARRSA010000018.1 GCF_029624655.1 Roseicyclus salinarum | reverse complement strand
CGGCGTTTGCGGATCTCGGCAGCGAACGTCGGCCCGAACCGATGCCACCAGAACCGCACCGTCTCGTGGCTGATCTCGACGCCGCGCTCGTGCAGCAGGTCCTCGACGTTGCGCAGCGACAGCGGGAACCGGACGTACATCATCACCGCCAGGCGAATGATCTCGGGGCTCGTCTTGAACCACTTGAAGGGGCTGGGTCGGCTCATGCTCCGACGCTACCGAGCCCTCTGCTCTGCCTCAAGACGAGTTCCTCTGACAGGTCCGCTAGGTTTGCTCATTGTGGAACGCTAGTCAGCCCCCTGCCCCGCCTCAAGCCAAGTTCCTCTGACAGGTCCCAGACCCGTCATGCATAAGTGAACCTATCGGCACCGTCTCGGCGAATATTAGATGATCTCAGTAAGCATGGGTTACACCAAGAATTTCAATTTCGGATAGTGAGTAGCAATCTGCAAGATTACCTTCGAACACAAAGCCCTGCCTTGCGAATTGGTTCAGTATGCGGACATCACCAACATCCGAGATCGGCCTATCGAGTAGGGGGCCGAGGCAGAGGCCGGCCTGCAGAATTGCAAGATAGATTTGTTGAGTAACACGCCGCTGTGGAAGAACGATGGTCAGGCCGTCCGGTTCGACGCTAATTTCGATCGGCTGCCACATTTCAGCGAGGGCCCAAGCATCGTCCCTCGCGCCCGCTTCGGCACTTAACCCCAGGACGCAGTAAGCGAGAAGTGCGACCATGCCTAGTTTGCCCAGAAAGCTTATTCTGCAACCGGCGCTATTGCTTGCGAAAATTCTCATCACTTGAACTGCCTCTATTGTCATCCAGTGTGCGCGCGACTCAAGTGCGCAGTGGCAAATAACTGGAGAAAAAGGCAAGATTTGGGTGCACTTAAGCGACGCGGCCGAGGTTACGTAGGGTCAAATAAACCAAGGCCACCAACTTGGGCGCCCTTTTCAGAAACAGTTGATACGCGAACTGCCTAGGCTGAAGAACACCGTTCAGGAAATTATCTGGATCGGGCTACGCCATTGCGGTGTTTGCATGCCCATCGGCGAGTGCGAGGCTACATCCGGCAAGCCAAACAGAGTGATCCTGACTAGAGATAAAAAACGGTTGCGCGCATCTGGAACGTGTGAGCGTCCTGAGATCCGCTGAGTGCGACGCTGAGCGGCATCACTAGTCTTAATGCTCGCTGCCTCCCCTTTCCCTTTCTGTGCGGTCATCCCGCATCTTTTCGAGGGGCATGCGCATTCGCACCTCATATCAGCGGAGCCCTGGGCGCGGCCTGTGCTTACCGTTATTTAACCATCGTTTATCGCGAGAAAGCGGTTTCTGTTTCGCCGGTATTGACGTTCACGCATATTGCGATCGTGCGCAGTTCGCTGCCCTCGGTCAGCTCGGCGGCGGCGCGCATACAGGCGATCGTAGTCATTTGGTCCGGAATAAGGGTCGTCCCGTGGTTCGGGTTTGAAAACGTGAGCCGCCATTCCCTCGGGCCGATGTCGCCGGCGCTGCCAACGGTATTCGGGGCAAGTGTGAAGATTGCGGCGATGCCGACGAACGCAATGATCGAGAGAGAGCCGAAGCGCATGAGCAACGTCATCGTTGAACTCCTTGCAGATAGTGATGGGCGGGGGCGCAGGCGGGCCAAACCATGACCAAGAAGCCTCTAGCGTATGTGCCGGAGACCCATTCGTTGCAATGGCTTACGAAGCGTCAGGGTCGGTAGAGCGCCGCTTTCAGTGCATGCACGGCGTTGAGCGACGGCTCGGGGTCCATGTTATCTGACAGGAGCCTGATGAGATCGATCCATGCCCGCTCGTTCACGGTCACGCTGCAATCATCCGGAAGTCGGACGCCATCGATAATGCGCCGATCTGTCCTTGTCCGATCGCTGTGGCCTGACGCACCGCGGATCTCCTCGAGCCAGTCCAATTCGTTCTGCGTAATGAACGTATTAAAGATTTCCTCGACGGCTTAAAGATTTCCTCTACGGCGCGGCGCGTCGTCTCGTCTCCGCCCTGTTCGAGGGCCATGAGAAAGACGTACTTGGGATCGGCCTCGAGCGCGCCCGCTAGGGCAGGGACGCGGTCGAGCGGAACCTTCGACGCGCCACTCTTGATCAGGCTCAGCATGTTTGGATGCCGAAATCCGGCTTCCGTCGCAATCTCGCGCTGACTCTTCTTCGTTTTTAACTCGAGGACACGGCGCATTGCAAACTTGCTCAGGCGGATGTCCGGATAAGGAGAGCTCTTGGTCATTCCAAAATTTCCATACCGATCAGCAATTCGCTGCTGTAAATCCATTAGAGCGAAATCGATCATGTGAGTGCGTGGATCATCCGGTCCTTACGAACCATTCACTGGTCATCCGCAATGAAATCAGTTGGGTGGCGCGATCGCGCTGCAGGTCCACTGAAGTGCCGTTACGCGGTCGCTGCCTTAGCTTTGCCCCTGCCGAAATGGGCCAGCTACGTTTTTGTTTTTCGCCCGCATGGTTCTCGTGATTGGATGCGGATGCAACGCAGGAACGGCAACTCTCGACCGGAGCTACGCCGATATTCAGGACGATAAGAATTGGCAGCGACCAAGTTCACAAACGTCCAAATACGAGAAATGACCTACCGTAAGGTCGTTGCGTCGGACGCCGATCTCTTCGAGGTGGGAGCTCCGGAAGACACGATGGACCCGGAGGGCTTCGTGAGGCACGTCAACAGACAGGTCTTCGTTCAGGCAATGCTCCAGCCCCAGCATCTCGGCCCTCGCCCTCCCAAGCCTATCTCAACGTCTGGCGAGTTGGAAATTCGCGCGGAACTCGTTGTCTTCGGATTGTGGTTGGTGCGCGATGTCCTCCCTGGAGTTCGGAGAACGAGGTCTGATCGGCAGCAAAATAGCCGTCCGCGGCGCGGAAGTTGCCTTGCAGCTCGACAGTGTCGCCGGCGGTGAGTGACACCATCGTCTGCAGCCAGAACGCCGTGGCCTCCGAAACATCCGCGCCGCTGAACTCGCCCCGCTAGCCGCAGATCTCGGTCGTGCCGTTCAGGACGAGCCGCCCGCTCATCCGCGCCGACGTGCTGGCGTTGACCTTGTAAAGTAGCGTCGCGCGGAAGAGGTACGCTGGCGAATCGCTTCGAGCTCCTCGCGCATCTGCCGCTGACGCATTTCGGTCGGGCGTCGCGCTTGGCGACCACGATCTGAGCCCCCGGGGAAGCAGGGTCGTCCACGAGGCTGAGCTCGTCGAGGTCCAGATCGGTCAGTCTAAAGGGCAAGGGCGCCTCCTTTGGCGCGGCCCTGGGCAAAGGAGAATCCGGGACCGCCGAGAAACAGCAACCAAGGATTTGCCGTGACCCACATTAGCGTAGAAAAGCAGAAAATATATTACTTTCTGTCCGAATAATAAGAGGTATCTGCAGCGGACGCCGGAGTAGCAGGCAACCAAAGGAGCAGGGAAATCAGCACATCGGTGGAAAGTGCCTAGACCGGACGCCCGCCGCCCACAGCAATCAAAATTTGTAAGATGCCCGCAGCCCCAGCGATGCTAAGGTGGAATATCCGGGCACCGCCCATCGCATTAGCGAGTAACCACCAGCCAAACTACTAAGCCGATGGTTGCGAATTGAAGGATGATTAAAAGCAGAACCGCGGAATAGACTTTTCCAATATCGTGGAACAGATCATCCCGAACCTCACGCAGAGTTGGATTCTCAACTCTTCTCTTGGCTTGCCTTCCCATTTCTACCAACTCGTCCAACGCTGCCAAATCTTCAGGGCTACGCAACTTGTCTAAAGCTTCTTGTACTTCAGGGCTACGTTTCGCACTCACGTAATTTCTCCCGCTATAGTTTCTCAAGGTAGATCTTTTCGGCTTATAGGAACGCCCTCACCATTTCCACGGCGAGACGCACGTCTGCCGCCGGAAACCGGCTCAAATCCTCATGCCGCCGGGCCGCAAGGATCACGCGCGCCACACGCTTGAGCTCAGGCGTAGACGTCGAATCCAGGCGCGTCGCCACTCGCCTGTTGCGCATCTCTGCCTCGGCCCGCGCAACCGCATTTTTCGGTGCTGTCAGACCAATTCGAACTCGTCTCAGATAGGACAGTGACGTTTTGTCTTACCCGGCGCAGAGACCGCGCCACTCGGCAAGAGCGGCGCCGCGGTTGGCCTTGAAGAGGGGTCTGATGGAGAGGCTGCGATCCAGATTGAAACGGTTTGTGACGGAGGCGTGGACGGAGGCGAACTTCTGCAATGATCGCATGCGCCGGAACCGGAGCATCGCCCGTTCGCGTCGTCGGAATGGCAGGTGGGGACCGCCATCGGGAAGGACTCGGAGGCGATCCGGGTCGTGTCCACCGTGATGCGCCGCGCCTCGACGAGGGCCGCGTCGTAATCCTCGTCGGCGCGGGCGATCTGCCACTTCAACGCCTGCGGCAGTTCCGTCTCTTGGCCCCGCGTCAGTTCCAGCACGTCGCCCTCGCGTGCGGCGACCAGAGCATCGGGGCTGACGGTGGCCACAGCGGCGCGGCCGCGCATGACGAACCGGATCACACCCTCCGTCTCCACCGCATCGAACCCGAAATGCCGCGCGAGCGTGGTGATCGACGCGCGCGGGCTTTCGAGCGCCATGATGGCGTAGCCCTCGACCGCGCCCCAGAGGCCGCTGACATCGATCCTCGCCTCGGGCAGCCCGGCGCGCAGGCAGAGGTGCCGCACGAGGGCTGCCAGCGACACCGCGCCGAGCCGACCGGTCAGCCAGTGCCCGAGACGCCAGTTGCCGCCGTCGGTCCAAACATCGGTGAGCGCCGGGAAGAACGGATAGGGTCGCGCGTCCCAGGTCCAGGCGGCGCATTCGGGCACATGCACCATCCGGCCGCCATAGACCGACGAGACCGGGTTGTTCGCCGCCTCACCCCAGAAGAGATACGAGGCCTCGAGATAGGCGCGCTGGATGGCGTCATCGCGCCAGCCGGGCGAGAAGTACGGCACGAAGCTTTCGGAGGATTTCGGGTCGAAGAAGACATTGGGCTGGTTGGTGCCGCGGTCGATGGCCGGGCATCCGAGTTCGGTCACGATCACCGCCTTCGCCGCGTCGCCTCCAGTCTCGCAAGCCGCTCTCGTGCGAGCGGATGATCCCGTCCAATCTTGCGCCAGAATCCGACCCCCTTAGTCCAGTTCATCATCTGGCTGAAGCTGTCGACCTGGTCGTCGTGGCGGGCGCGCGGGAAAGCGAGGAGCTCGCGCTTGAAATCGTGAAGCCAAGGCGCCTCGCGGGGCAGCAGCACTAGGCCCTCCGATACCGGGTCACAGGCGGCCCGGAAACGGGTCTCCTTGTCGTGCTCCGGCGTGACCGACCGAAAACGTGATGGGTTGTGGTTGCGACACTCGTGGATCAACGGACGGCCTGTCGCTGCGTCCTCGATCAGCACGACATCAGCCTCCCACTCCTCCCCAAGCCGCAGACAGGTCCTCTTGAGGTCGGGATAGTCGAGCCGATCCCGGAATACGTGCAGGAGCCACCACTTGCGGTCGCGGAATCCCCACGTCGTGCCGACCGAGTAGTCCGAACGAGGATCGGCCGCGGTGCCCGTGTCCCAGCTCTGGACCACCATCTCGTAGGCGTGGCGCGGCAGGACCTCGTCGTAACTGCCAAACCACTCCCACCGCAGCGGCGAGCCATCCGGTGCCACGGGATTCTGCTGGTACTGACAGTTGAAGACCGCGGACCCCATCTCCCGGCGCATCCGCTCAAGGACGTCCAGCCCGAAACGCTCCGGGAACAAGGGAGTACCCTTCCTGCGAAGGTGATACTGCCTCTTGCCGACCGCAATCCGTTGCTCGTCCTCCGCAATCGCTGGGAGGTTCAGGTGCCGGTAGCCGCCCTTCCCGAGGAGATACCCGGGCGGGTCAAGCTCGTGGAGACGCTGCGCGATCATCACAACACGCCCCTCCGCGGGGTTGTCGAAGCGCGACAGGAGAGACCCCTCGATATACTCCTGCGCCCGAAGCAACTCTGCCTCGGACGTCGCATCACCGGCTTTCATGAGGTCATCGATGATAATGCAATCGGCGCCGTGTCCGGTCACGGCACCACCGATAGACACGGCCTTGCGACTTCCTCCGAGCGTGGTGCGGATCTCGTCCACGGTATTGCCGCGAGACGGAAGCCGCGTTCCGGGGAACGTCTCGCGGTACCAGCGGGACTGCATCACCCGCCGGCAATCCTCCGAGTGTTTTCGTGCGAGGTCGAGGCCGTAGCTCGCGACGATGATCTTCGATGTCGGTCGGTGCCCGAGAAGGAAGGCCACGAAGGCCACAGAGACCGTGATCGACTTCAGGTGTCGGGGCGGGACGTTGATCACAAGCCGCTGGTTCTCCCCGGTCCGGACCGCGTCGAGTTCGTGGCACATGGCCCGTACATGCCAGCCGGGCACGAACTCCTTCTCGCGCCCGGGGTGTAGTGTGCCGAAGACCCTCCACACGAAGTAGAAGAAGTCGTCGCGTGCGAGCGCCGTGCCACCCGCGCGCAGCTGTTCGGGGCTGGGAGCGTTCATGCCGGCTCCTCCCCCTCGCCATCGTCCTCCGGTCGCGGCCGCTCCTGCGCAGCGAAGAAGTGACGAAGCATGGCGAGGTCCACGGCCTCGGGCTGCTTCGCGCGGTCTTGGGCAGCTTGGTCGGCCTCCACTCCGAAGAGCTGCGGGTCGATCTCGATCAGCTTCAACAGCGCCTTGAGATCGCCCACGAGTGCCTTCGCCAGCAACCGTTTCGCCACGGCCTCGGCCTTCGAGATTGTCTTGGTCTGCTGGCCCTCGGTGACCGTGATCTTCGAATTGAGCTCTCGCTTGAGGCTGGCGGTGATGCCCTGCGCTCCCTTCGGGCGCCCATTCGGATTGCCCGACTGCCCCTTCTTGAACTGCGTAGACTTCGGAGGCCGGCCGTAGCCGCCCTTGTCATCGCGATCATCGTCATCATGCGTCGACATCGCCGGCCTCCATGCTCTCGGTCATCGCGCCCGCAGCCCGGCTGCGGTCCTCGAAGGTTTGGCCGGACGAGGCGAGGATCGCGTCTTTGCCGGTCAGGTCCTGCCAGCGCCGGATGGCGACGTCGACATAGGCGGGGTCTAGCTCGATCAAACGCGCCCGGCGTCCAGTCTTCTCGGCGGCGAGCAGGGTCGCGCCGGAACCACCGAAGCCATCTAGAACGACGTCCCCGCGATGGGTCACGTCCATGATCGCGGCCGCCACAAGCGCTGTCGGCTTTACGGTTGGATGGTCGACGAGGTCTGCCGACCTGCCCTTCCCGAAGCTGTTCACGCCCGCGTAGTCCCAGACATTGGTCCGGTTCCGCCCGTGCTTGCCCAGTTCCACGTTGTTGACGTGCTGCGCGCCGGGTTTCCGGAACACGCAGACCAGTTCGTGCTTGGAGCGGTAGAGGCTGCCCATGCCACCGTTGGTCTTGTTCCAGACACAGAGATTGATCAGTTCGAGCCCGCAACTCCTGCCGGACGAGATCAGCTCCTCGACATGGCGCCAGTCCATGCAGATCATGGCGATGCCGCCATCCAGCAATTTGGCTTTGGCGCGGTCGATGAAGGCCTTGAGAAACCCTCGGAACTCCCCATCTGTCATTTCACCCGATGCCATCGCGAACTCGCGATGCTTCCCAGCGTTTCCGCTGCGGACGTGACCGTTGACCGGGACGTTGTAGGGCGGGTCGGTGAACACCAGCCGCGCGTCCTCTCCATCGAGCACGATGTCGTAGCTGGCCGGCTCCAGCGCGTTGCCGCAGAACAGGCGGTGAGACCCAAGGATCCAGAGATCTCCTGATCGCGTCACCGTCGGCGCTTCCGGATCCGGCTCCTCGACCGTCTCCGGCTCGCTTGCGGACGCATCGGGTGCCCCACCGATCACAAGGTCGATCTCCGGCGTCTCGAAGCCGGTAATCGTGAGGTCGAAGTCGAGCTCGCCCTCGAGGCCCAATTCGAGAAGGTCCGAGAACTCCAGGCGCAGCGCCTCCTCGTTCCAGTCCGACAACTCGGCCAGCTTGTTGTCCGCGATCCGGAGCGCCCGCACTTCCGCTTCAGACAGGTGGTCGGCCACGACGACCGGAACGGTCTTCAGCCCATTTGCCTTGGCGGCCTCCCAGCGGCCATGACCGGCAATGATGGCTCCACCTGCGTCTGCGAGGATCGGGACCACGAAGCCGAACTGGGCAATCGATGCCTTCAGCTTGGCGATGCTCTTGGCGGTGTGGATGCGGTTGTTGCGTCCGTAGGGACGAAGGTCATCGATCGGTTTGTGCACGACCTTGTCGGCCATCCACGTGGTATTCGGCTGATCAGCAGCCGGTTGGTTTGAATTCGAGCCCATGGCTCACTCCTTTCTTTTCCGGCGCGGGGCGCCGGCAATGAAAGGATCGCTTCGGGAAATCGGAGAGAGCATAAAGCAACTCCCCGGACCACGACGATCCGGTGAAGATGCCCCTCGAGTGCTCTCTGCTGATCAGGATGACATCCTGATCGAATGAGTGCTGCCAAGCGGGCGGCAAATGTCTTCATGGGGAAGACAGCGCTTTTATCCCACAACGTTGCGGACAAGGCAACGCAAAAAAACCATAACCTATTGTTTTGCCTAGAATCGTGGGCGTGGTACCGGAGGCCATGCCTCTCGGCGGAGGTCCCTTCAGGCCCAAGAACGGACTGGACTACGGCACCGAACAGAGCATCCATGGACCCACGCCCGGATCAGAACCCGGGCCCTCCTCGGTACGGGGCAAGGCATCACGCCGGCCCGCGATCCAGAGGAGATGACGATGTCCAAGCCGAAGCAAACCAAGACCGAGAGGGTGCGGGCGATGCTCTGCCGCCCTCAGGGCGCCAGCCTCGAGGCGATCTGCAAGTCGACCGGATGGCAGCCCCACTCGGCCGGCGCTGTCCTGAGCGGGCTCCGCAAGGCGGGCTACACTATCGAGCGCAGCGCGCCTGAAGGCGGAAAGCCCGGCGGCTCGATTTACCGGATCACCGCAGAGCCCGAGGCAGCGGAATGATCCGCGCCGCGGACCTCGAGACCATGGACCGGGCCGCACTCGTTGCGGCCTGGTCTGACCTCTTCGGAACGCCCGCACCAAGGGCCATGAGCCGCGTGTTCCTGCGGCAGTTCCTCGCGTTCGAGCTGCAGGCTCGGCAGCACGGCGGCCTGCCGAAAAGCGTCCGGAAAGCTCTTGCCGCTCAGCCTCAACGTAAGGACGTCTCCGAGACACCGGCACTGAAGGCGGGCGGCCGCCTCATCCGTGAGTGGAATGGTGTGACCCATGTTGTCGACGTCACCGCGACCGGCTTCGTGTGGAAGGGCGAGACCTGGCGCTCGCTCTCGGCAATTGCACGCGAGATCACCGGGGCACATTGGTCCGGGCCGCGGTTCTTCGGGCTCAACGGGAAGCGGGGAACATGAGCAGGCCCATGATCCGATGCGCTGTCTACACCCGCAAATCCTCGGACGAGGGCCTAGACCAGGACTTCAACTCGCTGGATGCCCAACACGAGGCCTGTGCTGCGTATATCGCGAGCCAGCGCCACGAGGGCTGGAAGATGCTTCCGGCCCGCTACGACGACGGTGGTATCTCCGGAGGCACGCTTGATCGTCCCGGTCTGCAACGGCTTATGGCAGACATCGACGCCGGCCGCATCGACATGGTCGTGGTCTACAAGATCGATCGCCTGACCCGCTCGCTTTCCGACTTCGCGAAGCTGGTGGAGCGGCTCGAGGCCGCGAACTGTTCCTTCGTCTCCGTCACGCAGGCCTTCAACACCTCGTCCTCGATGGGGCGACTGACCCTCAACGTGCTCCTGTCCTTCGCGCAGTTCGAGCGCGAGGTCACGGCGGAGCGGATCCGGGACAAGATCGCCGCGTCGAAGAAGAAGGGGCTCTGGATGGGCGGCGTGCCGCCGCTGGGCTATGATCCGCATCCCGATCCCACCCGGCGCGAACTCGCGGTCAATGCCGAAGAAGCCGAGATCGTCCGGCAGGTCTTCGCGCTCTACGAGACCCATGGCTGTCTCAACGCAACCGCTCGCGCGGCAGAGCAGCTTGGTTTGCGCTCCAAGCGACATGTCTTCTCATCGGGTCGCACGCAGGGCGGCCTGCCCTTCAGCCGCGGCCAGATCCACAAGCTGCTGACCAACCCGGTCTACCGCGGCTTGATCCGTCACAAGGACAAGACTTGGCCGGGACTGCACGATGCCATCGTGGATCAGGATGTCTGGGATCGGGTGCAGGCGAAACTGCAGGATGCCAGCGCGAGGCGGCGGGGGAGCAAGGCGTCCTCGCAGATTACGATCGCGAATGCAGCGCCGCTCCTGGGCAAGGTGAAAGACGAGACAGGTGACCTGCTCACGCCCTCGCATACCCAGCGTCATGGGCGCCGCTTGCGCTACTATGTTTCCAACCGGCTTATTTCAGGAGGGCGAGACCCGGATGCTTGGCGGCTTCCGGCGCCGGCGCTGGAAGAGGCGGTTTGCAGGATCGTCGCCTCCCATCTGCGCGAACACGCCATCCGTCATTCCGTGGCGCAGTCTGCCGAGGCTTCAGCGAGCAGGGCGATCTCGGAAAGGACGCAGGTACTCGCGGACGGGATCAGGTCGGGCGGCATCCAGCGCGCGATCCCACTGGTCGAGAGCATCCTGATCGCGCGCGGACAGATCCAGGTCCGCCTCGACGGGACGGCGCTTGCATCCGCGCTCGACCTGACACCCGCCGCACTCGATCCCTCGCTGCTTTCCATCAGTGCCCCGTTCACCTGTCGGCGCCGCGGCATCGAGACGAAGATCATCGCGGGAGATCGCGTCCCCCAACCGGACCCAACGCTTCTGCGCGCCCTGCGCACGGCTTACCTCTGGGCAGCCACCATGCGAAGCGGAACTCCCCTCAAGAAGATCGCTTCCGACGCAGGCGTCACCGAACGATACGCCGCCCGCATCATTCCACTCGCCTGCCTCTCGCCAGGTCTCCAACAGGCCATTGTCGATGGAACGCAACCCGCCAGGCTCACGCTCGAGAGACTGATCCGGAAGAAGCTGCCGCTCGACTGGGATGCCCAGGAACGGATGCTTCGGATCGACGGCTGACCCCGTTCCCTGATCCTGACCGCGTCGTCCCTGCTCTCGCCAACAAGTTCCCTGTTCGGCGAGTGGAATTCCCTGTTCCGCCGAGTAGGGAAATCGTACGCAAGCCCCTGACATATATACACGATTTTTCCTTGAAACGGGCCTCCGTGCCTCCGATTGCTCGAAATTCCCTGTTAATTCGCGTTTATCAGGGAATTCGGCCGCAAACCGCACCGACCAAAATGGCCGACTGAGACGGGCCGGGTGTCGGCGTGGGAAATGGTCACTAAGGTGCGTCTCTGTGGGAAAAGCCGCCGCACAAGCCACGGAAATTGCGCAAGGTTTTCCAGCACTTCCTGTACAGGGAAATGAGACAGGGGTCCGTGGCGGAGGAGGTGGGATTCGAACCCACGGTGCGCTTTCACGCACGCCGGTTTTCAAGACCGGTGCAATCGACCACTCTGCCACTCCTCCGGGCCGCGCAAGCGCATACGCGGCAGCTTGCGATTCTGGAAGGCGTGTCGCTCGGGCATCCCCTTTCCGCCAAGATGCCGTGCCGGGTTTTCAGACCGTGTGGAAAGGGGTAGTCTGCTTCAAAATGATGCGGCCGGCATCGAACCGGGCGCGCGGCACAACACGCATCGGCACAAGCCGGGCACCCATTGAGCGCGGAAAGAGCAGCAGATGACCCACACCTCCCCCTTGCGGATCGAGGTCCGCCGTGGCGGCCGGATCGCGTTGACGCTGGCCATCCTCGTGGCGGCCTCCGCCTGTACGGAGACCGGCGAGTTTTCCTTCGGAACCCGAAACGCGGACGCCCAGGGACCCGCGCCCATCGGGGCGACGCCGCTTGAAGAGCGCGACGTGGAGGCGCCCGAGATCTTCGACGTGACCGAGGAAGGCCTCTGGGACGGCCGGCCCTCGCTCGGCGGGGTCTGGGTCGCGCATCCCGACGCGGCCGACCCCGAGCGTGTGATCATCCGCAACTCCGAGACCGGGCGCTTCGTCATCGGCGCGCTGTTCCGGCGCGAGCGCGAGAACCCCGGCCCCGTCGTCCAGATCTCCTCGGACGCGGCCGCGGCGCTCGACATCCTCGCCGGCGCGCCCACGATGCTCCAGGTCACGGCCCTCCGGCGCGAGGAAGTCCCGCAGGAGCCCGAAAGCCCCTCGGCCACCGAGGACGTGGTTCTCGCAAGCGCGCCGGGTGCGGAGACGGTCGTCCCCGACACCGCCGAGCCGCAGGCCGGCACCGTGTCGGCCGCGGACGCCCCCGCGACCGCCCCCCTGGCCGAGCCCGACGCGACCCTTGCCGCGTCCGCCGGGCCGACCGACGCCGCCGGCGAGCCCGCCAGTGAGGCGCCCCGGGCCCGCCGCGGCCTTCTTGCGCGCATCTTCTCGCCCGCGCCCGCCGCCGCCCGCACCGGTACGCAGGCCGTGGCCGGGACCGGTCTGACCGCCGAGGAGGTCAGCGCAGGCATCCGCACCGGAACGATCGAGACCGAGCGTCTCGACCCGATCGCCGCCGTGGCCGATGCGGCAATCGCCGAGAGCGAGGCGACCGAAGTGGCCGCGGCCGCCCCGGCACGGCCCGCGCCCACGGCCGCTGCGCCCCGCGCCTCGGCGCTCGACCGGCCCTTCGTCCAGATCGGCATCTTCAACATGCAGGAAAACGCCCATAACACCGGGCAGGCCTTGCGCAACGCCGGGCTTCTGCCCACCATCTACGACCAGACAAGCAATGGCCGCCGGTTCTGGCGGGTGGTCGTGGGCCCTGCCCCGAACGCCGCGGATCGCTCGGCCGTCCTCGAGACGGTACGCGGGCTCGGCTTCGAGGATGCCTATTACGTGACCCGCTAGGAGCGCGAGCTTCCCCACATGCAGGCCAGCAGATACGACTTCTTCCATGGCGCCGCGGCGGTCCTGATCGCCGCGGCGCTCGGTTTCGCCAGCCCGGCGTCCGCGCAGGGTTTCGAGACGCAGGCAGGCGCCGCCTGGGTCGTGGACCACACAACGGGCCAGGTGCTCCTGTCGCACAACGCCGACGTGCCGCTGCCGCCGGCCTCGATGTCCAAGCTGATGACGCTGCTGATGACGTTCGAGGCGCTGCAGGACGGCCGGCTGACGTTGCAGACGCGCCTTCCGGTCAGCCAGCACGCCATGAGCTTCGGCGGCTCGACCATGTTCCTCAACACCGAGGACCGCCCCACGGTCGAGGAGTTGATCCGCGGCGTCGTGGTCGTGTCGGGCAATGACGCCGCGGTCGTGCTTGGCGAGGCGCTCAGCCCCGATGGCACCGAGGCGGGCTTCGGGCGCATCGCGACGGAGCGCGCCCGCCAGCTCGGCATGGACGAGACCACGATCCGCAACGCCAGCGGCTGGCCCGACGCGGACCACGCCATGTCGATGCACGACCTCGGCATCCTGGCCGAGCGGATCATCACCGAGTTTCCCGAATACTACGAGTATTTCGACGAAACCGAGTTCGACTACGAGAACCGCGCGCCCGCCAACCGCTTCAATCGCAACCCGATCCTCGGCATGGGCATCGGCGCGGACGGCCTGAAGACGGGCCATACCCAGGAGGCCGGATACGGCCTTGTCGGCTCGGCCGTGCAGGGCGACCGGCGCGTGACCTTCGTGATCTCGGGCCTCGACAGCGCCGAGGCGCGGGCCCGCGAGAGCGAGCGCATCATCAACTGGGCGTTCCGCCAGTTCGTGATGGACGGGATCGTCGAGGCCGGCACCGAGGTCGCCCGCGCGCCGGTCTTCCTCGGCGAGACGGCGACCGTGGGCCTCGCGCCGGCCGAAAGCGTCGAGATGCTGGTGCCCGCGCTTCTCGATCCCGAGATCACGGCAGAGATCACCTACGAAAGCCCCCTTCCCGCCCCCATCGCCGCCGGCGACGTGGTGGGCGAGATGACGATCCACCAGGGCGTCCGGGACCAGTCGCGCACGGTGCCGCTCGTGGCGACCGAAAGCGTGGCGCGCGGCGGGCTCATGGTGCGGCTTCGCACGGCGACGGGAATGCTTCTCGAAGAGGCGCTTGGCGACGACGCGGAGGTCCCCGAGGCGGTGCAGGCGGCCGACGGATGACCCCCACGCGCGGGCTGTTCATCAGCCTCGAGGGCATCGACGGATCCGGCAAGTCCACGCAATCCCGCCGTCTGGCCGAGCACATGCGCGCGCAGGGCCGTGACGCGGTCCTGACGCGGGAGCCCGGCGGCGCGCCGGGCGCCGAGGACATCCGCCGCCTTCTGGTCGAGGGCGATCCGGCGCGCTGGTCGCCCGAGACGGAGATCCTGCTGTTCACCGCCGCGCGACGCGACCACCTGGAGCGGACGATCCGCCCGGCGCTGGAGGCGGGCCGCGACGTCGTGACGGATCGTTTCGCCGACTCGACCCGCGTCTACCAGGGCGCCACGCGCGGCGACCTGCGCGGGCTCGTCGATGCGATCCACGCCGCCGCCATCGGCGTGGAGCCCGACCTGACGCTGATCCTAGACATGGACCCCGCCGTGGCGCTGGAGCGGGGACTGGCGCGACGCTCGGGCGAGGACCGCTTCGAGGAATTCGGCCTTCCCTTCCAGCAGAAGCTGCGCGCGGGCTTCCTCGCACTCGCGCGGGAGGCGCCCGGGCGCTGCGTCGTCATTGACGCCTCCGACGACCCCGACGCGGTGGCCGCGCAGATCGCGCGCGCGGTCGACGCGCGGCTCTGAGGCCGCGATCGCGGGCGCTGGCCCCTCGCCGGCCGCCACGGCCCGTGCTACATCGCGTGCGATGAATGACGACGCCCTTCCCGAAGCCGACCGTATCTCGGGCGCTCCGCATCCGCGCGAGACTGTGCGCCTGTTCGGCCAGGACGCTGCCGAGGCCGCGTTCCTCGCCGCGCTGAACTCCGGCCGCCTGCCGCATGGCTGGCTCCTGACGGGGCCGAGGGGCGTGGGCAAGGCGACGTTTGCCTGGCGCGCCGCGCGATACCTGATCGCGACGCCGCCCGAGGCCGGGGGCGGCGCAGACGCCCTGTTCGCAGCACCGCCGCCCGCGACGCTCGACATCGACCCCGCGCATCCCGCCGCCCGGCGCCTCAGGGCCCTGTCCGAGCCCAACCTGATGCTGCTGCGGCGTGCGTGGGACAGCGACAAAAAGCGGCTGAAGACGCAGCTGACCGTGGACGAGGTCCGGGGCCTCAAGGGCTTCTTCGCGATGAGCGCGGGAGGAGAGCGGCGTGTTGTCATCGTCGATGCAGCCGACGAGATGAACCCCAGCGCCGCCAACGCGCTTCTGAAGGAACTCGAGGAACCGCCGAGGAACACCGTCCTCTTCCTCGTGTCGCACCAGCCGTCGGGCCTTCTGCCGACGATCCGCTCACGCTGCCGCACGCTGCGATTCGACCCGCTGGGGGCCGCGGACCTCGCCGCCGCGCTGGAGGGCGCAGGCCTGCCCCTGCCCGAGGGTGCCAGCGCGGACGCGGTCACGGCGCTGTCGGGCGGATCCGCGGGAGCGGCCGTGACGCTGATCGAACAGGACGGCGTCGGGCTTTACGCCGATCTCGTGAGGCTGATGGCGGGGCTGCCCGACATGGACCGCCCCGCCGCCCTGAAACTCGCCGACGCGGCCGGGGCGCGGGGCGCCGAGGCGCGTTTCGACCTTACGCTGACGCTTCTCGACACGGCGCTGTCGCGGATCGCGCGGGCGGGCGCCACGGGACATCCGACCACGCCCATCGTGCCGGGAGAGGAGGCGATGCTGACCCGCCTCGCCCCGGACGCCGTCGCGGCGCGCGCCTGGGCCGAGCTCGCCGCCTCTCTCACCGCGCGCGCGCGCCGCGGCAAGGCGGTCAACCTTGACCCTGCCGCGCTCATCTTCGATATGTTCCTCGATCTCGACCGGACCGCCGCGCGGCTGGCCGTGCCCGCCGCCTGAGCCCTTCCGGATCCGGACACAATGCCCGACATGCCCCCCGCCCTCGTCGACAGCCATTGCCACCTCGACTTCCCCGACTTCGCCGAGGAACGGGCGGACGTGGTGCGCCGCGCCGTGGACGCTGGCGTGACGCGGATGGTGACGATCTGCACGCGGCTGGGCAACGCCCCGCAGGTCCGCGCCATCGCGGACGCCCATGACGAGGTGTTCTGGGCCGCCGGCACCCACCCGATGAGCGCCGCCGAGGAGCCGATGACGACGCCGGACGAGCTGGAGGCGCTGGCGCGGCATCCCAAGTTCGTCGGCATCGGGGAAAGCGGCCTCGACTATCACTACACCGCCGAAAGCCGCGACGTGCAGCAGGAAAGCCTTCGCATCCACATCGAGGCCGCACGGCGCACCGGCCTGCCGCTGATCATCCACGCGCGTGACGCCGACGAGGACATGGCCCGCATCCTGACCGACGAGCATCGCGCGGGCGCGTTCAGCTGCGTCATGCACTGCTTCTCGTCCGGCGCGGATCTGGCGCGGGCGGCGCTCGAGCTGGGGTTCTACCTTTCGATGTCGGGGATCGCGGCCTTCCCGAGGTCGCAGGCGCTTCGCGACATTTTCGCCGCCGCCCCCCTCGAGCGCGTGCTGGTCGAGACCGACAGCCCCTACCTCGCCCCCCCGCCCCATCGCGGCAAGCGCAACGAACCCGCCTATACCGCCCACACGGCCCGTGTCGGCGCCGAGGTCTTCGGCCTGTCCGAAGAGGCGTTCGCGCAGGCGACCAGCGCCAATTTCGATCGCCTCTTCCACAAGGCCGCCACCTGGGCGAAGGCCGCCTGAGGATGGCCGAGCTGCGCTTCACCATCCTTGGCTGCGGCTCGTCGGGCGGAGTGCCGAGGCTTGGCGGCCATTGGGGCGACTGCGACCCGTACGAGCCCCGCAACACGCGCCGCCGCTGCTCGATGCTGATCCAGCGCATCGGCGAGGACGGCACGACCTCGGTCCTGATCGACACCTCGCCCGACCTCCGCCAGCAGCTGCTCGACGCGGGCATCGGACGCCTCGACGCAGTCGTCTACACCCACTCGCACGCCGATCACGTCCACGGGCTCGACGATCTTCGGATGATCGTCTTCAACATGCGCCGCCGCCTGCCCGTGTGGGCCGATGGCGCGACACAGAACGACCTTCTGAACCGGTTCGGCTACGCCTTCGTGCAACCGAAGGGCAGCGCGTATCCCCCCATCCTCACCCTCAACACGATCGAGGACGACGTCACGATCGAGGGCGATGGCGGGCCGATCACGCTTCGGCCCTTCGAGGTGGAGCACGGCAACATCCACGCGCTCGGCTTCCGCATCGGCGACCTCGCCTACCTGCCGGACGTCTCCGACATCCCGGCGGCCGCGTGGGCGGCGCTCGAGGGGCTGGACTGCTGGGTGCTCGACGCGCTGCGCCGCGCGCCGCATCCCTCCCACGCGCATCTCGAACAGTCGCTCGCCTGGATCGCCCGCGCGACACCGCGGCGCGCGGTGCTGACGAACATGCATATCGACCTCGACTACCGCACCGTGCTGGAAGAGACGCCCGAGCACGTCGTGCCGGCCCATGACGGCATGGTCATTTCCTACGATGTCTGACACGGCGCGATGATCGGCATCCTCAGCGTCGTCGCGCCGGTCTTCCTGCTGATCGGGGCGGGCTACCTCGCGGTCTGGCGCGGGCTTTTCGCCGACAGCGCCGTCGACGGGCTGATGGTCTTCACCCAGAAGTTCGCGATCCCCTGCCTCCTGTTCTCGGGCGTCGCGACCCTCGACCTCGCGGCCGAGTTCGACCTCGCGCTGCTCGGGGCGTTCTACGCCGGGTCCACCACAAATTTCTTCATCGGAATGTTCGGGGCCCGCATCCTGTTCGGGCGCCCATGGCCCGATTGCGTGGCCATCGGTTTCGTGCCGCTCTTCGCCAACAGCGTCCTTCTGGGCCTGCCGATCACCGAAAGGGCCTATGGGCCTGACGCGCTCGACGCGAACTTCGCCATCATCGCGGTGCACGCGGCGTGGTGCTACCTTCTGGGCATCACCACGATGGAGATCGTGAAGTCGGGCGGTCTGAGGGGGCTGGCGACCCTGAAGCTGGTGGCGGGCGCGATGTTCCGCAACGCGCTGATGATCGGGGTGCTTCTGGGCTTCGTCGTGAACCTGTCGGGCGCGCCGATCCCCGGCGTGGTGCAGGACGCGCTCGACCTGATGATCCGGGCGGCGCTGCCGGCGGCGCTGTTCGGGCTGGGCGGCATCCTCTACCGCTACAAGCCCGAGGGCGACCTGTGGATCGTCGCCTTCATCTGCGCCCTCGCGTTGCTTCTGCAGCCGGCGATCACCTATACCCTCGGCACCACCGTCGCCGACCTGACGCAAGCCCAGCTGCGCTCGGCGGTCGTGACCGCCGCCATGGCGCCCGGCATCAATTCCTACCTCTTCGCCAACATGTATGGCGTGGCGCGGCGCGTCGCGGCGACCTCCGTCCTCGTGGCGACGGCGCTTTCGGTGCTGACCGCGACGCTCTGGATCGCGCTTCTTCCCTGAGGGCTCAGCCCGCCAGAAGCGCCCGCGCTTCGCGCCGCCCGAGGGCGGGGTGCGCCAGGGGACCGGTCGCGCGCCCCTCCGCGATCCCGGGGAAAAGCGCGAGAAGCTCCGCGCGCGCGGCGGGCGGAACCAGCGCGAGACTGCGCGCCGTGGCGTGGAAGCTCTCGGCCTCCGCGCCCTCGGCGAAGACGATCCGGTGGCGATCGAACATCAGGTGCACATAGGTGACGAGACCACCCTCCACGATGCGCACCCGCGTGCCGTCGACGAAATGGGCCGCCGGGATCAGGACCGAATCCTCGCCGAAGTACAGCTCGGCCCGCCAGCCGGAATGGCGGAGCCGATGCTGCCGGGACAGACGCAACGCGGAGCGATTGCCGACGGTGCCGGGCGCGAACTCGACCGGCGCGAAGCGGCCCTCCGCGGCGACCGTCCGTTGCCCGATCCAGCGCAGTGGCTGCGCGCCGGCCTCGCGGGTCAGCACCATGTCGCCCGGCCGCAGCGTCTCGACCGGGACCTCGCCGCCGGGCACGGCGATGCGGGTTCCGGCCACGAAGCACATCGGCGCCGCGAAGGTGTCGGCGGCGTGCTCCGGGCCCTCCTGCGCCGCCGTGACGGTAAGGGGCACGCCGACCGGGGGGAAGCCGCCCGGACCGCCGACGAAGGCGAGGCCCTCGACCATCGCGTATTGCGGCGAGGAGTTGTGCAGGTTGAAGGCGACGGCGGTCCAGGTGTCGGTGCCGTCGGTGACGGTCAGGGAATACTCGGCCTCCACCCGCGTGCCCGCGCTGAAGGTCTCGCCCCCGAAGTCGGTGTCCTCGGCCAGCCGCTGGCTGCCGTCGTTGTCCGCGAATGTCGGATCGTTGTCGTCGATCGCGATGCCCTGCCACGCCCCGGCCCGAAGCGTGATGGTCGCGCCGACGAGATGGCTTCCGTCACCCTGCGAACGGCCGTCGAGGGTCTCGGCGCCCTGGGTTCTCTGGGAACTCGCGGCGCTCTGGCCGCTGCGGGCGGCGGATTTCGGAATGGCGCCCTGCCCCGCGCCATCGACGGTGATGGCGTCCTCGTGGAGGACGAAGATCCTGTAGGACATGGCGGCGTGGCCCCGGCTGGAACGCTGACGGGGCCACGCTTGGCATTGCTTTTGGGTAAATCCGGCGCCTTCGTGGGGCCTTTTGGTGCCAAAGGCCGGTCAGCCGGGTGACATCCCCCGCAACTTTTCGGACCGCCGGCGCAGCAGTTCGACCGCCGTGAGCAGCAGGATCGAGATCGACACGAGGATCGTCGCGGCCGCGAGGATGGTCGGGCTGATCTGCTCGCGCAGGCCCGTGAACATCTGCCACGGCAAGGTCTGCTGACCGGCCGAGCCCACGAACAGCACCACCACGACCTCGTCGAAGGAGGTGATGAAGGCGAACAGCCCGCCCGAGATCACGCCCGGCAGAATGAGCGGCATCTGGATGCGGAAGAACGTCGTGACGGGGTTCGCCCCCAGCGAGGCCGAGGCCCGCGTCAGCGACCGGTCGAAGCCCACCAGCGTCGCCGTCACCGTGATGATGACGAAGGGAATGCCCAGCGCGGCATGGCTGAGCACGACGCCCCAGTAGGTGCCCTGCAAGCCGATGCGGGAATAGAAGAAATACATCCCTGCCGCCGAGATGATCAGCGGCACGATCATCGGCGAGATCAGGATGGCCATGATCGCGCCCTTGAAGGGCACATGGCTCTGGCTGAGGCCGATGGCGGCCAGCGTCCCGAGCGAGACCGCCATGAGCGTGGCCACCGGGGCGATCATCAGCGAGTTCTTGAGCGGCGTCATCCACTCCGCGCCCTCGACGCCCCAGAGCTTGCCGACGATCATGCCGAGCACGGCGCCCACGAAGATCGGGATGAAGATGTTGCGCTCTTCCTTCACGAACCAGATCACCGCCGCGAAGGCCGCGCCCAGCGCCGCCCCCACCCCGAGGCCGAGCCACGGGTTGCCCTCCTGGCCGAAGAACTCCTGGTAGTGCTGGAGCGAGTAGCCCTCAGGATCGAGACGCAGCATCTCGGGCGTGAAGGTGAAGAAATCCTGGGCGTTGAAGCTCAGCGGGATGATGATCAGGATCGGCGCGATCAGGAAGAAGAAGATCAGGCCGCAGATCACGCGGAAGCTGTAATACCAGATCTTGTGACCTGTCGATGCGTACGGGGGAAGCTTGTGATCCATGTGCCTTACCCCAACTTCACGTTGTCGATGCCGACCATCCGGTCGTAGAGCCAGTAGAGAACCAGCACGAGCGCCAGAAGGATCGAGCCCAGAGCGGCCGCGAGGCCCCAGTTCAGGCTTTCCGAGATATGGAACGCGATGCGGTTCGAGATGAAAGTGCCGGTGCGGCCGCCCACGAGCTCGGGCGTGATGTAGTAGCCGATCGACAGGATGAACACGAGGATCGAACCCGCACCGATGCCCGGCACCGAGTTCGGGAAATAGACCCTCCAGAACGCCGTCCACTGCGTTGCGCCCAGCGACCTGGCCGCGCGGACATAGGCGGGCGGGATCGTCTTCATCACCGAGTAGAGCGGCAGGATCATGAACGGCAGCAGGATATGCGTCATCGCGATGATCGTGCCGGTCTGGTTGTTGATCAGCGCAAGCCTGTTGTCGTCGGCCACGAGGCCGATCCACACAAGCGTGTCGTTGATCACGCCCTGGTTCTGCAGCAGCACCTTCCACGCGCTCGTCCGCACGAGGAGCGACGTCCAGAACGGCAGCAGCACGAGGATCAGAAGCAGGTTCGACGTCCTCAGCGGCAGGTTCGACAGCAGGAAGGCGATCGGGTAGCCCAACAGGATGCAGCTGATGGTGATCGTCATCGACATGAAGATCGTGCGCTGGAACAGGAGCATGTAGATGCGCTGGTCCTCGGGCTGCGCCTCGATGCCCTCGGGCGTCAGCTGCAGGTCGATGGCGGACAGGAAATAGCCGGCCGTGTAGGGATCCGAGAAGGCCTCGATCGTGGCCCAGACCGGCATCTGGACCCAGCCCTCGTCCATGTCCTCGAAGACCGCGCGAAGATCGACCGTCTCGAAGGTGCCGACGGCGCCGGCGGCTTCGGTCAGCAGTCCGGCGCGCGGGCCATTGTAGCCCGACACGTCCGCCCCGCCCGCAAGGTCGCGGTAGAGCGCAAGGTAGACCGTGTTCCACGGCTCTTCGGCCAGCGGGCTGTCCTGGTCCTCGGTCTGGATCGTCCGTGCGAAGGAGCGGTAGGCGTCGGCGGTCTCGGGCAGCATGTCGGCGATGCCCGGCGCCAGCTCGAACCGCGGCTGGGGCAGATCGTCGTCATCCGCATCGACCCAGGCCTGCCCCTCGGCGATCCAGTCGGGATCGGCCATCAGCGCGGCCCAGGCTTCGGGGTCTTCCCAGGCTTCGTTGAGGTCGATGAACTGGTCCGCGTAGGTCTCGCCCACGTCGTCGATGCCGCGCCCGGAGCGGCGGAACATCGAGGAGATGCCGGTCGTCTCGTAGTTCAGGCGCGATCCGAGGCGCGTGTGGATGCGCTTTTCGGAGGCCTCCATCAGGTCGTAGGCGAAAGCGGCGTAGGTGTCGTCCGAGGGCAGGTCCTCGGCGTCCCAGTCCTGCAGCGCGATGACCGTGCGCGGCAGCGTCTCGCTGACGATCTGGTTCTCCACCGAGCGGAACAGCATGTCCACGATCGGCGCCACGAAGGTGATCACGATGAACAGAAGGAGTGGCGAGATCAGCGCCAACGCCCGCAGTTTCTGCGCCCGGAGCGCGCGGTTGAGGCTGGCCTTCAGTGGCCGGCCGTCCGCCGCGAGCATCGGGCCCGTGTGCTCCGCTTCCTCGCGGCGCGAGCGGGCGGCGTCCTGGCTCAGGTTCCCGGCTGTCGCGTCTGCCATGTCACACGCCCTCGACAATGATGATGGTGCTTTCGGCGCAGCGGCGGCGGATGTCGGCGACCTCCTGGTAGTCGGGATCGTCGTATGCCGCGAGCGCGGCCTCGTAGCTGGGGAATTCGATGACGACGTGCCGGTCGCCGGCCGTGCCTTCCTTGACCACGGAACGCCCGCCCCGGATCACGAAGCGCGCGCCGTGGGATTCAAGGATCGGCGTGTCGCGACGGACGTATTCGGGATAGCCCTCGGGATCCGTGACGGTGATCTGTCCGATGATGTAGCCCTTGGGCATCACACGCCCTCCGCAAGAGTGAATTGGACGCCGAGGGCGGAACGCGCCACCGCGGCGCAGCGCGCCGCGCGGACCGGTTCCCTGCAGGTTTCGGGACCTGTGACCCTTGCGTTCACGATCCGGTCGGCCTTCGGCATGAATTGGTCCCTTCGCCGTGTGTGCTGTGTGCCAGTCTCTGCGTCAGGCCGCCGGCACGGGCGGGCTCACGGACAGGCTGGATGTCCCCGGGGCGGACGCGCCGCCCCGGGAATGACCGTCAGGTCGGCTTACTGCGCGAGCCATGCCTGGAAACGTGCGTCCAGGTCGTCGCGGTAATCGGCCCACCATTCGTAGTTGAACAGGATGGTCCGCTCGGCGTTCGCCGGGTCGGTCGGCATGTGCGGCGCCATATCGATGCCGAGGTCGGCATGGGTCGAGACGAGCGGCGCGGAAGATGCGCGAGCCGGGCCGTAGGAGATGTACTGCGCCTGGTCGGCCAGACGCTGCGTGTCCGTGGCGAACATCAGGAAGTCCATGACGCGCGCCAGACGGTCCTCGGGCAGACCCTCGGGGATGATCCAGCCGTCAAGGTCGAAGACCTGTGCGTCCCAGAGCATCGCCACCGGCTGGTCCTGCTCTTCGATGAGCGAGAACAGGCGGCCGTTGTAGGTGGAGCCCATGACGACCTCGCCATCGGCGAGAAGCTGCGGCGTGTCGGCGCCGGCGGTCCACCAGATCGTGTCGTCCTTGATGGTGTCGAGCTTGGCGAAGGCCTGTTCGATGCCTTCCTCGGTCTCGAGCACGTCGTAGACGTCTTCCATCGCGACGCCGTCGCAGAGCAGCGCCCATTCCAGGTTGCCGATCGGGCGGCGCTCAAGCGAACGCTGGCCAGGGAAGGTCTCGGTGTCGAAGATCGCGCAGATGTTCTCCGGCGTCGCGCCGTCCCACTCGGCCACGTCCGTGCGGTAGCCGACGGTGGTCGAATAGACGATCTGCGGGATGAAGCAGTCCGACACGATGAGGTCGCCGAAGTCGTCCGACGCCGGGGTGCCGTCGGGCGCCGGGGCGAGGATCTCGTCGTGATCGACTTCCATCGCGAGGCCCTCGTCGCACAGACGGATGGCGTCGGAGGCCACCACGTCGACGAGATCCCAGGTGACGTTGCCCGCCTCGTTCATCGCACGCAGACGCGCGACGGCTTCGGCCGAGCTTTCGTCCCAGACGATGCTGACCTCGGGGTTCATCTCGATGTAGGGTTCGGCATAGGCGCGGATCTGGCTGGTCTGGTAGGCGCCGCCCCAGCTGACCATGGTCAGTTCGTCGACCATGTCCTGGGCGATCGCTGCCGGGGCCGCGAGGGCCGCGCCGGTGGTCAAAAGCATCAAGCTCTTGAGTTTCATGTTTTCTTGCTCCTTGTGGTTGGACGTCGGATTGTCACGTTCCGTTCTTCTTGTGAGTCGTTGTTATTGCTATTGGGCCTCCGCAGCGTCCGTCCGTGAAGCGCGCGGTCGTCCGGCCATTCGCTTGTCAGGCGTCGAGCGCCCGACAATCCTGAGGACGCCAGCCGATCTCGATCTGCTCGCCCGGCTTGAGGCGGCGCTGATCGGGGGCGTTGCGTGTCTTCATGATGAAATCGTCCCGTCCCGCGACCCGCAGGCGCGTCCGGTAGATGTCGCCCATGTAGATGAACTCGGCCACTTCGGCCTTGATCGTGTGGGCTTCGGGCGCAAGGCGCTCCTTGTTGTATTCGACGCGCTCGGGCCGGATCGACACAAGCGTCCGTTCGCCGACCTGGCCGACGTTGACGGGCAGCGCGTCGATGACCTCGCCGCCGTCGAGCGTGACCTCGGCGACGCCGTTCTCGATCTTGCTGATCGTGCCGTGCAGCGTGTTGTTCTCGCCGATGAACTGGGCGACGAAACTGTTCTGCGGCTCTTCGTAGAGCTTGTCGGGCGCGTCGAGTTGCTGGATGCGGCCGTCGTCGAACACGGCGACCCGGTCCGACATCGTCAACGCCTCGGTCTGGTCGTGGGTGACGTAGACCGTCGTGATCCCGAGACGGTGGGCGAGGTTCGTGATCTCGAACTGCATGTGCTCGCGCAGCTGCTTGTCGAGCGCGCCGAGCGGCTCGTCCATCAGGACCAGCTCGGGCTCGAACACCAGCGCGCGGGCCAAAGCGATCCGCTGCTGCTGGCCGCCCGAAAGCTGCGCGGGGCGCCGCCCGCCAAACTCGCCCATCTGCACCATGTCGAGGGCGCGCTTGACCTTGGCCTCGCGGTCCGACTTGCCCATTCCGCGCACCTCGAGCGGGAACGACAGGTTCTCGGCCACGGTCATGTGCGGAAAGAGCGCGTAGTTCTGGAACACCATGCCGATGCCGCGCTTGTGGGGCGGGATGTTGTTGATCGGCTTGCCGCCGAGAGTGATCTCGCCGTGGGTCGCGGTCTCGAACCCTGCGAGCATCATCAGGCAGGTCGTCTTGCCGGAACCCGACGGCCCCAGCATCGTTAGAAACTCGCCCCTGCCGATGGCCAGGTTGAGATCCTTCACGACGAGCGTTTCGCCATCGTAACTTTTCTGCACGCGGTCGAACGCGACGAACGCGCTGTCGGTATCTAGGGCCAAAAGCCACTCCCTGATGTAGCGCCGAATGTCGTCTTCAGCTTTCACCGTAGTAAAACAAGCATGGCCCGATGGTGCAACCTACAAGATCAAAGCGGTTTGAATAGGAGCGTCGGGCACGATGCCCGGAATTGCTTAAGCGTTTTTAATCAGTGCCTTGAAAGCACCTCACCCAAGGCCGCGACTTGAAGCATTTGGTCACGCGGGCCCTTGGATGGGCCATGGACGTGCAGTTGCCGACCGGCTCCGATGTCGCTTTCTGACCTTGCGGGACGGCATTCGGGACGGGCTGCGACTCTCCTTTTCGCGGCCATCGTGCCCCTTCAAGGCGCCCGCCCCTACGCGATCGGAGATACGGTCAGAGACCATGGCGCGCGCGTCGCGGCGCGATCGGAATTCGGAGGTTGCGGCATTGCCGGAGGACGACTTCATCGGGGCTTGCGCGCTTGGCGGCGCCGCCTTGGCGGGCTGCCTCTTGCCGATGAAATGGTGCGGTCGAGAAGACTCGAACTTCCACGGGTGTTACCCCACAGCGACCTCAACGCTGCGCGTCTACCAATTCCGCCACGACCGCACGTGTCTGGTAGTCGCGCGGTCTTTAGCCGAGGCGAAAGGGCTTGTGAAGGGGGGTCCGGGAAAAATCGGAGGGGCCGGCGAACGGCCCCCGCCCGACCCGCGCCCGGGCCCCGCGGGACGCGGCGGACCGCGCGGGTCCGCCCTTGTCCGGCCGCGTTCTCGCAGGGCTACTGGTTGACCTGGAAGGTCGGCAGCGCGGGCACCGGCTGTTGCGCCCGAACCGGCTGCGGTGCGCCCGCGGGCGCGCCCCCGCCAAGTTGCATCGTGGCCGCGCGCAGAAGCGCCGGGCGCTCGGGCTGGCCGGGCATGAAGGCGGGCTCCGAGCCGCGCTCGAGCGCCGTGATCGACGCGTCGTACCATTGCATCGCGAGATCGCGGCGCGTGTTGGTGCCGAAGCCCTCGCGCAGGTGATGGCCCAGAAGCTCCCCGTAGGCGGGCTCGCCCAGCGCGACGAGCATCAGGGCGGAGCCGACGGCCATGCGCATGTCGTCCTGCGCGTAGGCCACGGCGAGGCAGACCCTGCTCGTCGCCGCGAGGTCGCCCGGCGGCATCCCGGTTCCGGCGGCGAACTCGCGCATCTCGGCGGCCAGCGGCGCCTGCTCGATCAGCGAGACGCGGTCGATCTCGGCCGAGAGCATGGCCGAGAACGCGCCGCACTGCTCGGCGATCTGCGCGGGCGCGATGCCGGTGATGCGTCCCATCAGCTCCTCGCCCTGCGCCATCGCGTAGGTGCGCGCGACGCAGAACTGTTCGGACAGCGCCTGCGAGGGGTCGCGCATGGTGGCGAGCGTGACGTATCCGCCGTTCGACGAGGTTTGCAGCATCACCGAGTTGCACGCGTTGGCCAGCGACATCCGGGGCTGGCTGTTAGCGAAGAGGTTGGGCAGCTGCCCCGCCGCCGGGGCCGTCACGGCCGTCGAGGCCGGGGGCGCGGCCGGCTGTCCGGGGTTCACGATCACCGTGGTGGCGGGTGGCTGCTGTGCGGGCGAGGCGCTCTGGATCGGGCCGCGCTGCAAGCTGTCGCGGTAGGAATAGAGAAGCGACTGGCCGCGCAGTCCGGTCTGCTGCGCGCCGCCCTGCTGGGTCGCCCAGTAATAGGCGTCCATCAGGAAGTCGAACTGGTAGCTGGAGAATTCGCGGCCGTTGACGGGATAGCCCATGGAGGCCTGGTAGCGCTCGATCGCGGCGCGGGTTCCGGGGCCGATCTGTCCGTCCACCGTTCCGGCGCCGTAGCCGAAATAGTTGAGCGCGCTCTGCGTCTCGCGGCCCTGCTGGGTCGCGGGAATTCCGGGGCGCACGACGCGCGTCGTGGCCGTTCGGTTGCGCTGGTTCTGCTGGGTGACCGCGTGGCCGATGATGCCGCCGATGATCGCGCCGCCGATGAAATCGCCCGCGTCGGCCTCGGCCCGTTCGGCCGGCGTCAGCGCCAGTGCGGCGGCGAGGCTCGCAGATGTCAGGAATTTCCCGATCATGTCTTCCTCCAGGTACAAGAGAATCCAACACTTCCGTGCAGTCTAGCACGAAAGGCCGCCCGAACGGCGGCGAAACGGGCCGGACCGGTGGATTCCCCTACCCGCAACGGGCCTTCGCCACGGCGGGGGTGACATTCCGTGCGCCACGCCGCATATCCCGCGATGGCGGCGCGGATCGCGCCGCGCCTGCGGGGAGTGTCGCATGGTCGAATGGATCACCTCCGACGCGCCGGTCGGCTACGACCGCGCCGTCTCGCTCATGGAAGCGCGCGCCGAGGCCATCGCGCGCGGCGAGGCGTCCGAGGCCATCTGGCTCCTGGAGCATCCGCCCCTTTATACCGCGGGCACCTCGGCCAGGCCCGCCGACCTGCGCCAGCCGGACCGCTTTCCGGTTCACCAGACGCGACGCGGCGGCCAGTATACCTATCACGGTCCGGGCCAGCGCGTGGCTTATGTCATGCTCGACCTCAACACGCGCGGGCGCGACGTGCGCGCCTTCGTGGCGCGCCTCGAGGCGTGGGTCATCGCCGCGCTGGCCGAGTTCAACCTCCGCGGCGAGATCCGTCCCGGTCGCGTCGGCGTGTGGATCACCCGGCCCGACAAGCCCCCGCTGCCCGACGGCACCCCCCGCGAGGACAAGATCGCGGCCATCGGCGTCCGCCTCCGCCGCTGGGTCAGCTTCCACGGCATCTCGATAAACGTGGAGCCCGACCTGTCCCATTTCGACGGCATCGTGCCATGCGGCATCGAAGGGCATGGCGTCACCAGTCTCGTGGATCTCGGCCTGCCGGTGACGATGGACGACCTCGACGTGGCGCTGCGGCGGACGTTTCCGGCTGCTTTCGACGACCGGGACTGAGCCTTCGGGGTTATGCGACCCTGCGCCGCACAAGCCTGCAAGGCCCCAAAAACGCCTTTCCTGCCTTGATCCGCGGCGTTTTTCGCAGCCGGCGCGCGCCGCCCCCGGCCGCACGCCGCGTTGCCATGCCAATCAGCCCAGCCTAAAACGTTTCGCAGGAAAACGCAGGGCGAGGTCCGTCCGGATCCGCCTGCCACACGTCAGAACAGGAGACGACCATGGCGGACGCCACTCTGCCGGGGCATGAGCACGACAAGCCGGGGTTCTTCACCCGGTGGTTCATGTCCACGAACCACAAGGACATCGGTATCCTTTACCTCTTCACCGCGGGGATCGTGGGCCTGATTTCGGTCGCCTTCACGGTCTACATGCGGCTTGAGCTGATGGAGCCGGGTGTGCAGTTCATGTACATCCCGTTCGAAAGCGCGCCCGGCGCGCTCGACTCCCTGTTCGCCCGCGTGGGCGAGGCGCTCGCGGCGGCGGGCGGCGGCACCAACGCCTTCGCCGACCAGCTCTCGAGCCTTCAGGGAACGCTGATGTCCGCCGTGTCCGGCTCGGGCGACGAGGCGCGCCTCGTGGTCGAGGGCTCGCTCCGGGCCGAGGTGGTCCAGAGCCTCGACGCGATGGCCGCATCCGCCAATCCCTCCGAAGCCTCGGCGCTGCTGGGCCTGAAGGACCAGCTCGACGGGCAGCCCGACGGGCATCTGTGGAACGTGCTGATCACCGGCCACGGCGTCCTGATGATGTTCTTCGTCGTCATCCCCGCCCTCTTCGGCGGCTTCGGCAACTACTTCATGCCGCTGATGATCGGCGCACCCGACATGGCGTTCCCGCGCCTGAATAACCTCAGCTACTGGCTCTATGTGGCGGGCACGGTGCTGGCGTTCTGCGCGGTGACGGTCGATGGCGGCGCAGGCCCGGGCTGGACGTTCTACCCGCCGCTCAGCTGGCAGGACGCGCCGACGAGCCGCGCGGTCGACTTCGCCATCTTCGCCGTCCACGTCTCGGGCGCGTCGTCGATCGTGGGCTCGATCAACATCATCACGACGTTCCTGAACATGCGCGCGCCGGGCATGACCCTGCACAAGGTGCCGCTTTTCGCGTGGTCGATCTTCGTCACCGCGTGGCTGCTGCTCCTGTCGCTGCCGGTGCTGGCCGGCGCGATCACCATGCTGCTGACGGACCGCAACTTCGGCACGACCTTCTTCGACGTGGCGGGCGGCGGCGACCCGGTCCTGTTCCAGCACATCTTCTGGTTCTTCGGCCATCCCGAGGTCTACATCGTGATCCTTCCCGCCTTCGGCGTGATCAGCCACGTCGTCTCGACCTTCTCGAAGAAGCCGATCTTCGGCTACCTTCCGATGGTCTACGCGCTGGTTGCGATCGGCGGCCTCGGCTTCGTCGTCTGGGCGCACCACATGTACACCGTCGGCATGACCCTGACGCAGCAGGCCTACTTCATGGTGGCCACGATGGTGATCGCGGTGCCCACCGGCATCAAGATCTTCTCGTGGATCGCCACGATGTGGCAGGGCTCGATCAGCTTCAAGACGCCAATGATGTTCGCCATCGGCTTCATCTTCCTGTTCACGCTGGGCGGCGTGACCGGGATCATCCTGAGCCAGGCGGGCGTGGACCGGGCCTATCACGACACCTACTACGTCGTGGCCCACTTCCACTACGTGATGAGCCTCGGGGCCGTCTTCGGCATCTTCGCCGCCGTCTACTACTGGTTCGGCAAGATGTCGGGCCGCCAGTATCCCGAATGGGCGGGACAGCTGCACTTCTGGACGTTCTTCATCGGGGCCAACCTGACGTTCTTCCCGCAGCACTTCCTTGGCCGTCAGGGGATGCCGCGCCGCTACATCGACTATCCGGACGCCTTCGCGCTCTGGAACTACGTCTCGTCGATCGGCGCGTTCATCTCCTTCGCCTCGTTCCTGTTCTTCATCGGCGTGATCTTCTACGCCCTGTTCTACGGGCGCCGCATCGAGGAGCACGCCTACTGGGGCGAGCACGCCGACACGCTGGAATGGACGCTGCCCAACCCGCCGCCGGAGCACACCTTCGAAGAGCTTCCGACGCGCGAGATGTGGGACAGGCAGCCCGGGCACTGACGGGACGATGCCGATCCTTGCCGAAACTATGGAGGCCCCGGCATCGCCCGGGGCCTTCTCGTCAGGGGGGGAGCGAAAGGGCCCGCCGCGCCTGAAGCTTCGCCTGACGCCACACAAGTCGCTCACGCCCGAGGGGTTCGTGTGGTTCATCGGGGCGACGGCGGTGCTGATCTCGGTGCCGCTTCTGTCGATCCTCGGAACCGCCGTGTTCTGGGCCCTCCTGCCGTTCATCGTCGCTGCCGTCTGGGGCGTGTGGACCGCGCTCAAGCGGTCGTGGCGCGATCGTGAGCTCTACGAGGAAGTCACCCTTTGGGACGACCTTATCCGGGTCGAGCGCCACGAGCCGCGCCGCCGCACGCCCCTCGACTGGGAGGCCAACCCCTACTGGGTTCGCGTGGCCCTGCACTCCAGCGGCGGCCCGGTGCCGAACTACCTGACGCTGGCCGGGGGCGGGCGAGAGGTGGAACTGGGCGCTTTCCTGACGCCGCCAGAACGGGTCGAACTGAAGGACACGCTGGAACGCGCCCTGCGCGCCTGAGATTGCCGCACGGGCCCATCCTGCGCTAGACTGAGGCTGTCGCGCTTGGTCGCCGGGTCCGGGACCGGACCGCACCCGGCGGCAGTCACGGGAGGATGTCGGGGATGCCGGCACAAAGGGCCGTGGTCAGCTTCGTTCACGACGCGCTGAGCGCAGGGCACAGCCGGGACCAGATCGCCGGCGCGCTGGCCGAGGCCGGCTGGTCGCGCAGGGACATCGAGGCGGGGCTTGCCGCCTATGCCGAAACGGGTTTCGTGCCGCCGGTGCCGCGTCCGACCCACACCACGACGCCCCGGCACACCTTTCTCCATGCGATCCTGTTCATCGCCATGGCAATCACGGCGATCAACCTCGTGAACCTCCTTCACGCGCAGATCGACCTTGCGGTGGCCGATCCCGCCTTCGACGAATCGCGCGACTGGCTGGCCCCGAGGATCCGGTGGTCGGTGGCGGCGCTGGTGGTGGCGACGCCGGTCTATGTGCTGGTCTCGCGCCACATCATGCGCAGCGCCGCAACGGACGACGCCATCCTGAAGTCGCCGGTCCGGAAATGGCTGACCTACCTCGCGCTGCTCGTCTCGGCGCTCGTGTTCCTCGGCGACGCGATCTACACGGTCGACCGCTTCCTCGCGGGGGAGCTGTCGCTGCGGTTCGCGCTCAAGGCCGGCACCGTCGCGCTCGTGTCGGGGGCGGTCTTCGTGCACTACCTGAAGGACGTGGAGCGGACGCAGCCTGGCGGCGGCGCGCATCTGGCCATCACGGGCGGCGCGGTGGCGCTGGCGGTCGCGGGCGCGTTCCTCGCCATCGGGGGGCCGCAGTCGGCGCGGAGCGACCGCTTCGACCGCGCCCGCTACGAGGATCTCGACGCGATCGCCAGCGCGCTGGAATGCGCCTTCGCCGGCGAGATCGGCGAGCGCGCGCTTCCCGGTCGGTTGACGCTTCCGGCCATCGCCGGGCATTGCATCGGCGCACGTCTGGGCGAGGCGACGCTCTCGGACGACGAGACCGGCGCGCCGTATCTCTACCGGCGGACCGGCGAGACGGAATTCCTGGTCTGCGCCGAGTTCCGGGACGCGGAGGAGCTGGCCGCGAGCCTGCCCGCGATCCACCCCGGTTTCGATCCGGCGACGGGCTGCATCGCGGGCCGCGTCGCGCCCGCGCCCTAGATCGACGAGGCTGTCGCGTCCAGCCTCAGCCCAGCCGGGCCTTCACCGCCGGTCCGACCGCGCCGAAATCCATCTGGCCCGCGAATTTCGTCTTCAGCACGCCCATGACGCGGCCCATGTCGCGCAGGCCCGTGGCGCCCGTCTCGGCGATCGCCCCGTCGATGGCGGCCGCGACTTCCTCGTCGCTCAGCTGGCGCGGCAGGTAATCCTCGATCACCGAGATTTCAGCGCGTTCTTTCTCGGCCAGCTCCAGCCGCCCGCCTTCTTCGTAGGCGCGCGCGCTTTCCTGACGCTGCTTGACCATCTTGCCAAGGATCGCGAGCACCTCGGCGTCGCCGACCCCGCCACCCTCGCCCTTCGAGCGCGCGGCGATGTCCTGATCCTTCACTGCGGCGCTGATCAGGCGCAGCGTCGAGAGCTTCGTTGCGTCCTTCTCGCGCATGGCCTCCTTCAGGCCCGCACCGATCCGGTCTCTCAGTCCCATTCCCATGGCGCATGTTCCCCGACTGCTGCCGTCCCAGACAGCGCTAGATAAGGCAGCGCGCGCCCGTCCACAACGCCCCGGAGAAGCGTGGCGTGCGCGGGGCCGCTTGACCGTGCCCCGCGCGCTCCGTAAACCGCGCCGGGATCGCGGCCCGCCGCCGCGCACCGCCCGCCGCCGCGAACCGGGAGACCTCCATGCCATCGACCCCCACCGCCTGCCTCGCCCTCGCCGACGGGACGCTCTTTTACGGCAGGGGCTTCGGCGCCACGGGAACGCGCGTCGCCGAGCTGTGCTTCAACACCGCGATGACCGGTTACCAGGAGATCATGACGGACCCCTCCTATGCCGGGCAGATCGTGACCTTCACCTTTCCGCATATCGGCAATGTCGGCGTCACCCCCGAGGACGACGAGACGGCCGAGCCCGTGGCGGAAGGCATGGTCGTGAAGTGGGACCCGACCGAACCGTCGAACTGGCGCGCCACGGGCGACCTCGTGAGCTGGCTGGAGCGGACGGGCCGCGTGGGCATCGGCGGCGTCGACACGCGCAGGCTGACCCGCGCGATCCGCCAGCAGGGCGCCCCGCACGTGGCGCTGGCGCATGATCCCGAGGGACGTTTCGACATCGAGGCGCTCATTGCGGCCGCGCGCGGCTTCGAGGGGCTTGTGGGCCTCGACCTCGCCAAGAACGTGACCTGCGCGCAGTCCTACCGCTGGGACGAGATGCGGTGGGCCTGGCCCGATGGCTTCTCGCGGCGCGACCCCGCGATCCCGGCGCCCAAGGTGGTGGCGATCGACTACGGCGCCAAGCGCAACATCCTGCGCTGCCTCGCCTCGGCGGGCTGCGACGTGACCGTCATGCCCGCAACCGCCACCGCCGAGGAGATGCTGGCGCAATCCCCCGACGGCGTGTTCCTGTCGAACGGACCCGGCGACCCGGCGGCCACGGGCGCCTATGCCGTCCCGGCGATCCGCGGCATCCTCGATGCGGGACTTCCCGTCTTCGGGATCTGCCTCGGCCACCAGATGCTGGCGCTCGCGCTCGGCGCGAAGACCATCAAGATGAACCACGGCCATCACGGCGCGAACCATCCCGTCAAGGACCTCGAGACGGGCAAGGTCGAGATCACGTCGATGAACCACGGCTTCACCGTCGACAGCCAGACCCTGCCCGATGGCGTGCACGAGACGCATGTAAGCCTCTTCGACGGCTCGAACTGCGGCATCAGGCTGGAGGATCGCCCGGTCTTCTCGGTGCAGTATCACCCCGAGGCGAGCCCCGGCCCGCAGGACAGCTTCTACCTCTTCGAACGCTTCGCAGGGGCCATGAAGGCCCGCGTCAGCGACCGCGGCTGAAGGCCCGACCGCCCCGCGGTTAACGGACCGTTAATGTCTTTCGCCCAGTTTGCCTGAACTTCGTTCTGGTTGCGGCGGACATGGACAGCGAAAACTCCCACGGCCCGACCGGAACGACGATCCTCTCCATTCCCGCAGGCGAGCGGGCCGCCCAAGCCCTGCCCATCGCCCGACCCGCGGGCCGCACGGCCAGGACGCTCCATGTCATGGTCAGGCGCGACGCCACGGAGGGCGAGGACGCCGGCGCGGCCGATCTCCGGCTGGCACAGACGCTCGTGGCGCGCGGATGGGCCGACGCGGCCGAGGTCAGGGCGGCCCGCGCCACCGCGACAAGCCTCGGCCTGCCGCTTGGCCGCGTCCTGGTCGCGCGCGGAAAGCTCGGCGAGGAAGAGCTTCTGTCGGCCCTCTGCGAGGTGTATCGCACGGGCCGCGCGGATGTTGCGGGCCAGCCGCCCGAACCGCGCATGGCCCAGTGTCTGCCACGCGACGTCGCCCTGGCCGCCGAGGCGGTCCCGTGGCGCGACGCGGGCGGCGCGCTGATCGTCGCCACGGCCCGCCCCGACCTCATGGACGAGGTCGCCGCGGCCCTTCCCCCAGGCCGCCGCGCCGTCGCGGCGCTCGCCAGCCGCGACGACATCGCGGCCGCGCAGACCGCGCTCTGGGGCGCATCGCTTGCCCGGGAGGCCGAGACGCGCGTGCCCGAGCATGTCTCGTGCCGGACGTGGAAGGCGCGCCGCCTGCTGCGCGCGGCGCTGTTCGTGGCGATCGCCGTGGCGCTGATCGAAATGGTCTTTCCCGAACCTGTTGCGATCGCGGCCTTCGGGATCGCGGGCCTCGCCTTCGTGGCCAACATCGCCCTCAAGGCCGCGGCTTTCGTCGCCATGCTGCGCAGCCCGGCGAAGCACGCCCCACCCACTCCCGGCCCCGACATCGCGCCCCATCTCCTGCGTCCGCCGATGGTCAGCATCCTCGTGCCGCTCTACCGCGAGGCCGAGATCGCGCACCGGCTGGTGGCGAACCTGTCGCGGCTTCGCTACGCGCCCGAACGGCTCGACGTGCTTCTCCTGATCGAGGAGGACGACCACGTCACCGCCGAGGCGATCCGCGCCGCGCCACTGCCGCCGTGGATGCGGGCGATCATCGTCCCCGAGGGCCATCCCCGGACGAAGCCGCGCGCGCTGAACTACGCGCTCGCCTTCGCGCGCGGCGACATCGTCGGGATCTACGATGCCGAGGACCGCCCCGACCCCAACCAGATCGCCCATGTCGTCCGCCGCTTCGACGAGGTCGGCCAGAACGTCGCCTGCCTGCAGGGGCGGCTCGACTACTACAACGCCGGCCACAACCTCATGTCGCGTCTGTTCACCATCGAATACGCGTCGTGGTTCCGGGTCATCCTTCCGGGCGTGGAGCGTCTGGGGCTGGTCGTGCCGCTGGGCGGCACCACGCTGTTCCTGCGCCGCGACGCCCTGGAGAAGGTGGGCGGCTGGGACGCGCACAACGTGACCGAGGATGCCGAGCTGGGCCTGCGCCTCGCACGCGCGGGGTACCGGACCGAGCTTGTGGACACGACCACCTTCGAGGAGGCGAACGCGGCGGTCATGCCGTGGGTCCGGCAACGTTCGCGCTGGCTGAAGGGCTATCTCATCACATGGGCCACGGCCATGCGCGAGCCCCGCGCGCTGTGGCGCGACCTCGGGGCGTGGCGCTTCTTCGGGCTTCAGGCGCAAATGCTGGCGGCCGTCCTCGGCTTCTTCCTCGCGCCGCTTCTCTGGAGCCTCGTCCTTCTGCCCTTCGGCGTCCCGCATCCGCTCGACGGCGTGCTTTCGCCGTCGCAGGGCCTCTGGATCGGCGCCTTCATGATGCTGTCCTTCGTGCTGTCGGTCGCCGTCTCGGTCCATGCCTGCGCCGCGCCGCACCTGCGCCACCTGAGGATGCGCGCGCCGCTGGTGGAGTTCTACTACACGCTCGGAACGCTCGCGGCGTGGATCGGGGCGCTGGAGCTGATGGCCAAGCCTTTTTTCTGGGCCAAGACGCGGCACGGCGTCTACGGCGGGGGCGACGTGACCGAGGATGCGTCCGCCACGCGCGGCGGGCGTGCCTGAACCTCAGCCGGCCTGCGCCTCTTCCTTCAGCCGCACCACGAAGGCGATCGAAAGATGCTCTTTCAGGGCCGCCGCCGCGCGCGCGCCGTCGCGCTCGGCGATGGCGTCCACGATGGCCGCGTGCTCGGCCAGCGCCTTCTCGCCCCGCCCCGCCGCCGCGAGCGAGGTCCGCGCCATCAGCGCCATCGAGCGATAGACGAGGTCGAGCTGCTGGACGAGGAACCGGTTGTGGCTGGCGAGGTGGATCTGGTGATGGAACCGCCTGTTGGCCCGCGCCAGCGCCTCGGGATCTCCCAGGAGCGCCCTGTCGGCGTCGACCATGTCGCGCAGGACCTTGATTTCCTCCTCGGCGGCGTGCTGCGCGGCGAGACGCGCGGCCAGCCCCTCCAGCTCCTGCCGCACGGCATAAAGCTCGGCCATCTGCGCATGATCCAGCGACGACACGATCAGCGAGCGGCCGTCGCGGGTCAGAAGGCTTTGGGTTTCCAGCCGCTGCAGCGCCTCGCGGATCGGCGTGCGGCTGACCCCGAAGCGCTCGGCAAGCTCGCTTTCCACAAGGCGGTCGCCGGGACGGTAGATGCCCTGGTCGATGGCGTCGAGGATCAGGTCGTAGGCGTCACGGTTCGGCGGAGCCTTGAGCTTCATCTTTTGTGCTCCCTTGCATACCGCAAGGCTATGGAGCGCGTAGCGCCTTGTCCAGACTGCACAAAGCCGCCTGCGCGCCATGCGCACTGGACAATGCGGGCCGCCTTGCCCTAGGCCGTGGCCATGTCTTCGGAACACTTCGCTCATGTCGAGACCTGGGTCTTCGACCTCGACAACACCCTGTACCCGCCCGAAACCGCGCTGTTCGACCAGATCAACGCGCTGATGACGGCCTATGTCATGCGCGTGACCGGCGTGGACCGGGCCCAAGCGGACGACCTGCGGCACCGCTACTGGCGCGAGCATGGCACGACGCTGGCGGGGCTGATGCTGCACCACGGGATCGAGCCCGAGGCCTATCTCGAGGAGGTGCACGAGATCGACTTTTCCGTGCTCGTGCCCGACGCGGCGCTCGGGGACGCCATTTCCGCCCTGCCCGGCCGGCGCATCGTCTACACCAACGGAAGCGCGCCCTACGCCGCGCGCGTGCTTCGGGCGCGCGGCCTCGCGGGGTTGTTCGACGCCGTCTACGGAGTCGAGAACGCGGGCTACCGGCCGAAGCCCCTGCGCGCGGCCTTCGAGACCGTCTTCGCCGCCGACGGGCTGGATCCCACCCGCGCCGCGATGTTCGAGGACGATCCGCGCAACCTCGCCGCGCCGCACGAGATGGGGATGCGCACCGTGCACGTCGCGCCGGTCGCCGAGCCCGCGGGTCACATCCACCACCACACCGACGACCTCGCCGGGTTTCTCGGACGTCTCAGGTCATGACGCCGCGACAGGACAGAGTGCCGCGTCGAAGCGCACCGGGCCGCGCCCTATCCTTCGCTCCATGACGGACGTTCAGGACATCGACATCTTCGTCTCGGGCGGCGGCGTCGCCGGGCTGACGGCGGCCATCGCCTTCGCGGGGGCGGGGTTCCGCACGCTCTGCGCCGATCCCGCCCCGCCGGTGACCGACCGCGAGGCCGAGGGCGCGGACCTGCGCAGCACGGCGTTCCTGCAGCCGTCGCAGGCCTTTCTCGAGCGTATCGGCATCTGGGACAGGCTTGCGCCGCATGCGATGCCGCTTCAGGTCATGCGCATCGTCGATGCCGGCGGCGAGATCCCCGAACCGCGCGTGGCGCACGACTTCGACGCCGCCGACATCTCCGACAAGCCCTTCGGCTGGAACCTTCCCAACTGGCTGCTCCGGCGCGAGATGGTGGCCCATCTCGCCACCCTTCCGATGGCCGATTTCCGTCCCGGAACCGCAACCGCAACCGTTTTGACGCGCGCCGAAGAAGCGCGCGTGACGCTGACGGACGGCACGCGCCTGCGCGCGAAACTGGTGGTGGGGGCGGACGGACGCGGCTCGCCGGTGCGCGAGGCGGCCGGGATCGGCGTCCGCACTCTGCGCTATGGGCAGAAGGCCCTTGCTTTCGCCGTCACCCACCCGATCCCGCACGAGAACGTCTCGACCGAGGTGCACCGCTCGGGCGGGCCCTTCACGCTCGTGCCTCTGCCAGACCTGACCGGCGAGGACGGCGTCGCACGCCCGTGCTCGGCCATCGTCTGGATGGAACGCGGCCCGGAAGTCAAACGGCTGATGTCGCTCGGCATTGCCGAATTCGAGGCCGAGATGACCGAACGCTCGGCGCATCTTTTCGGGCCGCTGAAGCTCGCGTCGCGGCGCACCGTCTGGCCGATCATCAGCCAGGTCGCGGACCGGATGGAGGCCGAGCGCACCGCGCTGATCGCCGAGGCCGCCCACGTCCTGCCGCCCATCGGCGCGCAGGGCCTGAACATGAGCCTCGCCGACCTGCGCACCCTGCTCGAGCTTGCCGTGGCGCATCGTGACGATCCGGGCGCCCGCCCGCTTCTGCAGCGCTACGCCCGCTCGCGCCACGCCGAGGTGGTGGCCCGCGTCACCGGGATCGACGCGCTCAACCGCGCCTCGATGGCCGAGGCGCCGGGCCTGCGCGACATGCGGATGCGCGCGCTCGACGCCATCTACAGGGTCGCGCCGGTTCGACGGGTACTGATGCAGACAGGACTGGGCGCGCGCGGCTGACGCGCCTCAGGCGCTGCGGATCAGAAGGTCCGCGGTGCGCATGGCGGCGTCCACCTCGTCGGGGGGCGTGTCGTCGGCCATCGCGTAGTTCATCATCCGCTCGACCATCATCGACGTGACGAAGGCCTCGCACAGGGCGGCGGCCGCGCCCGCCTGCCAGTTGCCGGGGAAGAGCGTGTCGCGGCGACCGGGCCTGCCCCAGATGCGCGCAAGCGCGGCGGGCAGATCGGGGTCGCTGAGGGCATGGCGCAGCAGGGGCTGCAGCGGCCAGCCGCCGCTTGCCAGAAGATGAAGCGTCTCCAGGACGTTCTCGGGCCAGTCGGGGTCCTGCATCGCGCGGTCGAGCAACAGGCCCGCGAAGCGCGTCAGAAGCGCCCGCTCGGCCGGCGAGCACCCGGCGGCGCGGCCCGGCGCGAACAGCGCAAGCGCCCGCGGGATCGCACCGTCGTGCGAAACCGCGCCCGAGGCGACGGCCTCCAGGACGCGGGGAAGGAGGAACCGGAACACCGCCCGGTCGGTCCGCGACACGACCTCGGCGCCGCCACGGCCATCGCCCGCGACGCGCGTGGCGCGCGCGCACCACTGCACGATGTCCTCATGACCCCAGGCCCGCGCGCCGCGCCCGAACAGCGCGCGCGCCATCCCGGCATCGGCGCACAGCGCGCAGCTGCAGCCCGGCACATGCCTCGGCGCGGGTCGCTCGAACAGGCGGTAGCCCTCGTCCACCAGGCGATGGAACCCGTCGCCCGGGCCCACGCGGGCGCTCCCCTGCCGTTGAATGTCACGCTCGTCTCTCATGGACGGCAGTATCGTCAGATCACTGGGGCAGCGTTATGGCGGAAAAGCTCACCCTATGGGGCCGGGCCGCCTTTCTTCGGACAAAAGTACGTTCGCTTCGACACTTCCAACACCCGGCAAGGTCATAATCCGGCGCCTCAGAACACGCTCGAAGTCGGCGATGTCGCGCGCCACCACGCGCAGCCGGTAATCGTAGAGCCCCAGAACATGCTCGACCGTCTGCACCTCGGGGATGGCCGAGACCGCGCGCTCGAAATCCTCGAGGCTCACGCGGCCCTTGAGGCCCAGCTTCACGCCCAGAAAGACCGTCACTCCGAATCCGAGGCTCTCGAGGTCGAGATCCAGCCACCGCGCCCCGAGAACGCCCGCCTCGCTCAGGCGGCGCACGCGGCGCCACGCGGCCGACTGGCTCAGGCCGACGCGGCGGCCAAGCTCGCTGGCCTTCTGCGTCGCGTCCTCGGCAAGGGCCCGCAGGATGGCGCGGTCGGCGGCGTCCAGATCGAGGGTCATATCGGCAGCGTCTCGTGGTTCTTGATCGAGGCTACATGCATCAGCGCCTCGATGTCGGCGATATGCGGCAGGGTCAGGATGCGGTCGCGGTAGACCTCCTGGTAATGCGCCATCCCTCGGGCGATCACGGCAAGGCGCGTGTCCACACGGCCGAGGAAGGTCTGGATTTCCGTCACCTCGGGCACCTCACGCGCGGCGGCGATGAATTCGTCGAAGGCGCGGGGGTCGGTCTTGTCGAGGGTGATCCGCAGCGAGACCTGCACGGAATACCCCAGCGCGGCCCAGGCGATCTCCATGCGCTGGCCCTTCAGCACGCCCTGTGCCTGAAGCCTCTCCAGCCGGGCGTAGCAGGTCGCCAGCGGCAGGCGGACGGCCTCGGCCAGTTCGGCCATCGGCTGTCCGGGGTCCGCCTGAAGGCGGCGCAGCAGCCGCCGGTCGCGATCGTCGAGCATGAAAAAACCGCCATTTCAATTCTGGTCGCATGATTTTTTATATTGAATGGGAAAATTCTGCAATCCTCGTGCAGCATCGGCGGCAGGCTTCCGCCATGGTCCCCGCAGGAAACACCCCACGAGGAGAGAGAGACATGCGCGTCTACTATGACCGCGATTGCGACGTGAACCTGATCAAGGACAAGAAGGTGGCGATCCTGGGCTACGGCAGCCAGGGCCATGCCCACGCGCTGAACCTGCGCGATTCGGGCGCGAAGAATGTGGTCGTGGCGCTCCGCGAGGGCTCCCCCTCGGCGGCCAAGGCCGAGGGCGAGGGCCTCAAGGTTATGGGCATCGCCGAAGCGGCCGCTTGGTGCGACCTGATGATGTTCACCATGCCCGACGAGCTGCAGGCCGAGACCTACCGCAAGTACGTGCACGACAACCTGCGCGAGGGCGCCGCGATCGCCTTCGCCCACGGCCTGAACGTGCATTTCGGCCTGATCGAACCCAAGGCCGGCGTCGACGTCATCATGATGGCGCCCAAGGGCCCCGGCCACACGGTGCGCGGCGAATACGTCAAGGGCGGCGGCGTGCCCTGCCTCGTCGCGGTCGACAACGACGCGACCGGCAAGGCGCTGGAAATCGGCCTGTCCTACTGCTCTGCCATCGGCGGCGGGCGCTCGGGCATCATCGAGACCAACTTCAAGGAAGAGTGCGAGACCGACCTCTTCGGCGAGCAGGCGGTCCTGTGCGGCGGCCTCGTGGAACTGATCCGCATGGGCTTCGAGACGCTGGTCGAGGCCGGCTACGCCCCCGAGATGGCCTATTTCGAGTGCCTGCACGAGGTGAAGCTGATCGTGGACCTGATCTACGAAGGCGGCATCGCGAACATGAACTACTCGATCTCGAACACGGCCGAATACGGCGAATACGTCTCGGGGCCGCGCATCCTGCCCTACGACGAGACCAAGGCGCGCATGAAGGCGGTTCTCGACGACATCCAGCAAGGCCGCTTCGTGCGCGACTGGATGGCGGAGTGTTCGGTCGGGCAACCGTCGTTCAAGGCGATCCGCCGCAACAACGACGCCCACCAGATCGAGGCTGTCGGCGAGAAGCTTCGCGGGATGATGCCCTGGATCACGGCCGGCCGGATGGTCGACAAGGCGAAGAACTGAGGCCACGCCTCGGGACGAAAGGAAGGGGCGGCGCGTTTTGCGCCGCCCCTTTTGTTCTCACGAAAGGCCTCAGCCGCCTCGGCCCTGCGGCGTGACGCCCTCCCGCCGCGGCGCGGTGGCAGGGTTCGGGCCCGGGCCGTCGCTCGCCAGTGAGGATTTGGCCGCGGCGGGATCCGCCAGCTTTCTTTCCGTGCGCCGCTTGCTGACCGTCGCCCAGGCCAGGAAGGCCAGCATCGTGATCAGAAAGAGCGCGGCGATGAAGATCCATGTATCCATGGGTTCGTCCTTTCTCCTTCAGGGTTTGGAGACGTTGGCGGACGAACGCCCCGCCCCATGCGGGGTTCCGGGACATGCTGACGCGGGGCCGTGCGATCCCTCAGCAGGGACGCGCGAGCACCAGAACCCAGACCGAGCCCGCGCGCGCGAAGCCGTATTGGCTGACTTGCGCGTTCAGGATGTTTGCCCGGTGGCCGGGGCTGCCCATCCAGGTCGCGACGACGCTGCGGATGTCGGGCTGCCCGCGCGCGATGTTCTCGGCGGTGAGGCAGGCCCGGTAGCCCGCGCCTTCGACGCGCGAGCGCGGCGTGGCGCCCGAGGGGCCGTCATGGCTGAAATTGCCCGTGCGGCTCAGATACTCCGCATGGGCTTCGGCCGCGGCCTGCAGGGCCGGGCTGTATCCCAGCGGCCGGATCAGACCGTTCTGCGCGCGCTGGAAGGACAGCTGCGCCCCTGCCGAGGCGATATCAACCGTCTCGCCGGCCGAGACCCGCTCGGTGCCGGGCGCGGGCGTGCAAGCGGCAAGCGCAAGCGCGAGGACGACAAGTAGCGAAACACGGCGCATTCGGGGTCTCCCGGCCTCGATCCATCAGATGGCACGACCATGCGCCACCAGCGGCCCGCCGGCAAGGCCCGGGCCGGGCGCAAGCAAGCCCTGGCCGCTCGAGGAGCGGTTGCGTTGGATGGATCTGGGGATAAAAATCGTAATCGAAATTTATGGCCTTCATTTCGCCAATAATTGACCAGTTGAGTTCGATTATTGCTGTTTAAAAGATCGGCAATCGCTTGCTGACCCGACGCGAAAAGGCGGCAGCACTTCGCGTGAACGCCAGGGGATCCGTGAACCTCGAGGCTCATTCCGCGGGACCGGCACGAGACCCGCACAATCGAAATGGCGCAGCTCGGATTGGAAAGTCTGCCTCCATTTCCGATGCTTACACGTTCTTCCTGAACAAATTCCAACGATGCACGCCCGTAGCGCCACATTGGCAGGGGATTTGAAGTCCGGGCGACAATGGATTGTTTCAAAATACTTTTTTCGATGCCGCACCCTGCGGCGAAGTGCTGGCAGCCACGCGCGCTCCTAAGGCGCAGCCCTCCGCAGGAGCGCAAGCGCCTCGGCGTGGATTTCGGGGCCGGACGCCGCCAGCACCCTGCCGCCGCGATGCGCCGGGCCGCCCCGCCAGTCCGTGACCACGCCGCCTGCGGCCTCGATCACCGCGATCGGCGCGCAAATGTCGTAGGCATGGAGCCCGGCCTCGATGACGAGGTCCACCTGCCCCGCGGCAAGCAGGGCGTAGGCGTAACAGTCCATTCCGTAGCGCGTCAGCCGGACGGCGTCGCGCACCGCCTCGAACCCGGCCCGATCCGCGGGCGTGCCCACTTCGGGGAATGTCGTGAAAAGCTTGGCCTCTTTCAGCGAGGCCGCGGGGTCCACCCCAAGCGTCCGCCCCCCGCGCGGTCCCGTCAGCCGGGAACGGCCCAGCCCGCCCTCGAAGCGCTCGCCGATGTAGGGCTGGTCGATGATACCGTAAAGCGGCCCCTCCGCGTCGCAAAGCGCGATGAGCACGCCCCATGTCGGCGTGCCCGAGATGAAGCCGCGCGTTCCGTCGATCGGGTCGAGCACCCAGGTCAGTCCGCTGGTGCCGGGGCGATCGCCCTCCTCCTCACCCAGAACGGCGTCCTGCGGACGGCGCTCGGCGAGGATCGCGCGCATGGCCGCCTCCGAGGCGCGATCGGCTTCGGTCACGGGATCGAAGCGGGTCGCGGAGACGTCGCCCTTGTGTGCCGCCACGAGGCCGGATTGCCGGAAATACCTGAGCGTTTCGCGACGCGCCGCCTCGGCCAGCGCATGCGCCGTGGCCACGATGGCGGGGATCTCGCTGTCGGGCAGTCGGAAGGGCGACCCGGGCGGGGGTGAGGATGGCATCGGAGGGAACCTCGATCCTGCGAGAGCCGCCGGTCTGGTGGCGGTTCTCGCCGAGGTCGCACGACCCCCGCCCGGGGTCAAGCGGAGGCCGGCCTCAGGCGGCGGCCTCCGACAGGACGCGCGCCAGCTCGAACAGGCGGCGGCGCTGGTTCTCGGGGATGGCGTAGTAGGAGCGGATCAGGTCCAGCGCCTCCTTGTCGGCAAGGATGTCGCCGGGAAGCGCCGCCTCCGCCGACGCGCCGCTCTCGGCGCTGTCCATGCCCTCGAAGAAGTAGCTGACCGGCACCGAAAGCGCCTCGGAGATGTCCCACAGGCGCGATGCGCTGACGCGGTTCATGCCGGTTTCGTATTTCTGGATCTGCTGGAACTTGATCCCGACCTTCTCGGCCAGTTGCTGTTGCGTCATGCCGACCATCCAGCGACGGTGACGGACCCTCTTGCCGACATGGACGTCCACGGGGTGCTTCACGAGCCCCTCCTCCTGTTATAGCCAACACTATAAGCCGCCTTGGCCCCTCGGCGGCACCCGCGCGAAACCATGTGGCGAGTGACGCTCAACCCCAGCGACAAGCGTCACATAGCGTGAGGCGAGGGGCGATCAATCAAAAGTGGTAAACATACCGGCCAAAGGCGGACGGTCTCATTCAAGGCGTGTGAAATAAGCATCATACTCGCCTATCGCGTGTAACGCAACGTTCGTGGCATGGCCCATGGTCGCAGCCTTGCGGCGCGGCTAGTCTTGCCGCGACGGATGGGAAAACCGAGAGGACCCACATCATGAAAGCTCTGCGCATCAACGGGTTCGGATCCGAGCCTCACCTGGAGGACATCGCGGTGCCCGCACCCGGCGCGGGCCAGGTCCTGATCCGGATCGCCGCGTGCGGCCTGAATTTCGCCGACCTTCTCATGATCAAGGGAACCTACCAGGACACGCCGGAGCCGCCCTTCACGCCGGGGCTGGAGGTCGCGGGCATTGTCGAAGCGCTTGGCGAGGGCGTGAGCGCGCCGGCCATCGGCACCCGCGTCGCGGTCTTCGCGGGCCGCGACGGGCTGGCCGAGTTCGGCGTCTTCGAGGCCGCGCGCTGCGTGGCCATCCCCGATGCGATGCCCTTCGACGAGGCGGCGGCCTTCCTCGTCGCCTACGGCACGAGCCACCTCGCGCTGACCCGCCGCGCGCGCCTGCGCGCGGGCGAGCGGCTGCTGGTGCTCGGCGCTGCGGGCGGCGTCGGCCTGACGGCGGTGGAGCTTGGCGCGGCGATGGGGGCGGAGGTGATCGCGGTCGCGCGCGGCGCCGACAAGCTCGAGGCCGCGAAGGCGGCGGGGGCGCATCATCTCCTCGACGCGCGCGAGGCCGATCTTCGGGACGAGGTGAAGGCGCTCGGCGGGGCCGATGTCGTCTATGACGCTGTCGGCGGCGAGCTGTTCGCGCAGGCCCTGCGCGCGACGAACCCCGAGGGCCGCATCCTCCTCATCGGGTTCGCGAGCGGGGACGTGCCGCAGATCCCGGCCAATCACCTGCTCGTCAAGAATGTCGACGTGATCGGCTTCTTCTGGGGCGGCTACATGCGCTTCGGCGCGACGGCGCTGACCGAAAGTCTCGGGGCGCTGACGGAGATGTATCTGGCCGGCCGCCTCCGGCAGCATGTCGGCGCGACACGGCCGCTGGCGCAGGCCGCCGAGGCGCTCGACATGCTGCGGAAGCGGTCCGTTCCCGGCAAGATCGTGGTCACGATGGACTGAGCGTCCGGCGCGCCGTCGGCCCGGCCGTCACATGCTGCGGAAGGCCTGCCGGATCGCGTCGGTCAGTGCGTCGACGGGCGCCCCGCGCGCGAGCTGCGCCCGGTAGAGGTTGATCTTGACCCTCGGCAGGTTCGGCAGGCCGCCGTTGTGGTCGATGCGCTCGACATAGGGGGGTTCGGTCCCCTCGATGCAGGCATGAACCGCGAGATCGGCGGCGACGGAGGCCTCGACGGTGCGGATCGAGTCGCTTTCCACCGCCATCTCCCAAGAGATCGCGGCACGGTCCAGCGCGTCCTGAACGCCGCGCCGGAAGATGCAGGCGTGCTCGAAGGCGAGGCGCAGGGGCCGCTGCTTCCAGACCTGGCCGTTGGTCGCACCGACCCAGACCAGCGCCTGCTCGATCAGGGTCTCGCCGCCCGGCCCGGCGTCATCCTCGGTCGTAAGGATCACGTCGATCTCGCCGCGCGCGAACAGTTCCTTCAGACGCGACGTGTAGGACGACACAAGCTGCACGCGCATCCGGGGAAAGTCCGTGTTGAAGCGCTGCAGCACCTGCGGGATGCCGGGGTAGACGATGTCGTGCGGAACGCCGAGGGTGATCTGCCCGGTGTAGTCGGGGGCGGTCAGCCGACCCAGGACCTCGTCGTTGAGGTCGAGCATCCGGCGCGCGTAGCCCAGCATCTGCTCGCCAGCGCCCGTCAGCGACAGCTTGCGCGCCGAGCGGTCGAACAGGGCCACGTCCAGCATCTCCTCCAGCCGCTTCAACTGCATGGAGACGGCGGATTGCGTGAGGTTCAGAAAACCCGACGCCTTGGTCACGCCGCCCGCGTCCACCACCGCGACGAAGGCGCGGATCGCGGTCAGATCGAGATTTCTCGGCATATCACGTCCCGTGATTGATTACATCAAAACCATTCACTTTCAAGATGGACAAGTCGGGCGCATATATCAAGCATCAAGATGATCCTCCCTGTTGCGTTCAAGTATGTGAAAGGTAACGCCATGGCCGATATCCTCGCCTCCCGCGGTATGGCTTCGTCCCGCACCGCCACCGCCCACCCCTCGCTCGCCGCCCGCATCGGCGCCGCCGTCGCCGTCTGGCGCCAGCGCCGCACCCTTGCCGAGCTGCCCGACCACCTGCGCCAGGACCTCGGCCTGACCGAGACCCAGATCCAGCAGGAGCTCCGGCGCCCGGTCTGGGTCGTGCCGCAGTACTGGCGGTTCTGACGCGCCCGGCCCCTGCGCCCGCCGCAAGGGCCGGTCCTCCGCGCAGAAAGTCCCATAGGAAAAAACTATCGCGCCGGCGCCCTGCGTCCGGCGCGTCTTTCTTGAAAAAGCCGTCATCCCGGCCAATATTGGCTGTCGAGGCGGACGGTCGCACCAGATGTGCCGACGTCCGATCCGACCAGTTTCTTTTGGAGGGAACAAATGGCTGAAAATCAGACGATGCGGGCCCGGTCGCAGATGGGTGCCGGCGCCGTCCCGGCCGAAATCGACCAGGGTCTCCGCGCCCACATGAACAAGGTCTATGCCACCATGTCCGGTGGCATGCTGATCACGGCAGGCGCGGCCTGGGCGATCGCCAACCTCGCGGTGACGAGCGATCCGACCGGCGCGGCCGTCGCGCTGCGCGAAGGCCAGTACCTCACGGGCCTTGGCGAGGCGATCTACACCACGCCCCTGCGCTGGGTCGTGATGTTCGCTCCGCTCGCCTTCATCCTGTTCGGCTGGGGCGCACTCATGCGGCGCGGCTCGGCTCAGGCCGTGAGCCTCGGCTTCTTCACCTTCGCGGCCGTCATGGGCCTGTCGCTCAGCTCGATCTTCCTCGTGTTCACCTCGGTGTCGATCGTGCAGACGTTCCTCGTGACCGCCATTGCCTTCGCGGCCCTCAGTCTCTGGGGCTACACCACGAAGCGCGACCTCAGCGGCATGGGCACGTTCCTCATCATGGGCGTGATCGGCCTTCTGGTGGCTATGGTCATCAACATCTTCCTGCAATCGCCTGCAGTGATGTTCGCCATCTCGTCGCTGGGCGTCCTGATCTTCGCTGGCCTCACGGCCTTCTACACGCAGGAGATCAAGTCGACCTACGTCGCCCACGCGGTCCACGGCGATCAGGAATGGCTGGACAAGGCGGCCATCGATGGCGCGCTCAGTCTCTACATCGCCTTCCTGAACATGTTCCAGTTCCTGCTCATGTTCATGGGCCAGCAGGAATAACGTCTCCTCGAGACGCGAAATCGAAGGGCCGGAGCCAAGCGCTCCGGCCCTTCTTCGTACCGCCCCGCCCTGTCATGGAAACTTCACTGGCGCCCGCCCTAGGCCGCGCCATGGTGCAGCCCGACGACCGGAGGTGACAGGGCGATGATGCAGAGCGACGCTGCCGCGCCGCGGCCGGGCGAGGCGCCTGGCACGGCCGAGCTTGTCCGCGTCTTCGGGCGCATCGGCCTTCTGTCCTTCGGCGGGCCCGCGGCGCAGATCGCGCTGATGCACCGCGAGCTGGTCGAGGTCCGGCCCTGGCTGACCGAGACGCAGTATCTTCAGGCGCTGTCCTTCTGCATGCTGCTGCCCGGCCCCGAGGCGATGCAGCTTGCCACCTATGCCGGCTGGCGCGTCGCGGGCGTTCGCGGCGGGCTGATCGGCGGGCTTCTGTTCGTCGTTCCGGGCGCGATCGTGATCCTCGCGCTCGCAGCGCTCTATGCGGCCCATGGCGACGTGCCGGCGGCCGAGGCGCTGTTCCTGGGGATCAAGGCGGCGGTCATCGTGATCGTGGCGCAGGCGCTCCTGCGCGTCAGCCGCAGGGCCCTGACCCGGCCGCTGGCCTGGGGGCTTGCGGCAGGCGCCTTCGCGGCGCTCTTCGTGTTCGGCCTGCCCTTCCCGATCGTGGTGCTGGGCGCGGCGGCCATCGGCGCGGTTGGCGCGACGGGGAAGGCCGCGGCCGCCCCACCCCCCCGCGTGCCCCATTCCGCCACGGCGCGCACCGTGGCGGTGTGGTTGGCGATCTGGCTCATTCCGCTTGCAGCCCTGTGGATCGCGGCCCCCGGCGGGCTGCTTGCCGAGGTGGGCCTGTTCTTCGCGAAGCTCGCCGTCGTGACCTTCGGCGGCGCCTACGCGGTTCTGGCCTGGATGGTGCAGGAGGTCGTGCAGGATCACGGCTGGCTCACCACCGCGCAGATGATGGACGCGCTGGGACTGGCCGAGACGACGCCCGGGCCGCTCATTCTCGTGACGGAATTCGTGGGCTTCATCGCCGGGGCGGAGGCCGGCGGCATGGGGATGGGCCTTGCCGCCGCGCTGGTCACGCTCTGGGCCACCTTCGCGCCCTGTTTCCTGTGGATCTTCGCAGGCGCCCCTTACGTCGAATGGATCGCGGGCCGCCCGCGCCTTCAGGGCGCGCTCGACGCGATCACGGCGGCTGTGGTGGGCGTCATCGCCAACCTCTCGCTTTGGTTCGCGCTTCACGTCGTCTTCGGGGAGGTGACGCGCATCGGTTCGGGCGCAATCGGTCTGTGGGTGCCCAGCGCCGCAAGTCTCGATGCCGGGGCGGTCGTCCTGACGCTTGTCGCCGCCGCGCTGGTGTTCTGGCGGCGCATGGACCTTCTGGCTGTCCTGCCGCTCATGGCGCTGGCGGGGCTTGCGTGGCGGTATGCGCCGGGCCTCGTCTGAATGCGCGTTTTGACGGTTGACTCGGGCCCGCGCTCGGGTAGAAGGCGCAGTCTCAAGGAATTGAAGCGCGCGACGCATCGCGTTCCCGCGCGCCCCGAACATCGCAGGAGCCCGGACCATGGCAAAACCGACCACCATCAAGATCCGCCTGAACTCGTCCGCGGGGACCGGTCATTTCTATGTGACCAAGAAGAACGCACGCACGATGACCGAGAAGATGACCGTACGAAAGTACGATCCCGTCGCGCGCAAGCACGTGGAATACAAGGAAGGCAAGATCAAGTAATCGCCCTCCACTTTCCAACTGCCGAGGCCGCGCAAGAGATTGCGCGGCCTTTTTCGTTTCACGGATATGCCCGAGAGGCACGACCATGCTGTCCCAGATCACGATCCGCCCCACCACGTCGCGCGACCTGCCGAAGGTCGACGCGCTGCTGCGCGAAAGCTATCCCGCGCTCCTGAAGCACGACTACCCGCCTTCGGTGCTGGTCACGGCCCTGCCGCTGATAAGCCGCGCGAACCCCTCGCTGCTGCGCTCGGGGCTCTATTACATGGCCGAGGATGCCGAGGGCGAGGCGATCGCCGTGGGCGGCTGGAGCCATTCGGGACCGCAGGGAGGCGTCGGGCCCCGCGACCTTGCCCATGTGCGGCACGTCGCGACCCATCCCGCAGCCCTTCGCCGCGGCCTCGCGGCCCACATCCTCGAACGCTGCTTCCGCGAGGCGCGGGCGCAGGGCATCACCTGGATGATGGCGCAATCGACGCGGACGGCGGTGCCGTTCTACCGGGCGATGGGCTTCGAGGAACGCGCCGAGGTCGAGGTCATGCTGCGCCCCGGCATCGGCTTTCCGGCGGTGGAGATGGCGCGCGGGCTTTGACGGGCCCGCGCCCCTCGGGCTCAGAGCTCCAGCGTCTCGCCCGGATCGGGGTCGAGCACGCGGACGCCCGGCAGGGCCTCCTTCAGCGCGTCGGCGGACTGCTCCAGCAGCGGGAAGGTCCGGTAATGCACCGGGATCACGGTCTCGAAGCGGAAAAGCTTCGAGGCCGCGTAGGCCGCCCGCGCCATGTCCATGGTGAAGTGCCCGCCCGCGCAGAGGATGCCGATCTCGGGGGCGTGCAGGTCCTGCAGGACGCCCATGTCGGCCATCACGTCCGTGTCGCCCGAGACGTAGACCGTGCGCCCCTCGCCCGAGATCATGTAGCCCGCCTCGGCGCCGGTGTAGACGGGACCGTTGCGGCCCGCGATCGACGAGGAGTGGCTCGCGTTCACCATGGTCACGGCCACGTCGCCGATCCGCACCGTGCCGCCCTTGTTGAAGCCCACGGTCTCCACACCCTGCTCCGTGCTGCCCCACCAGGACATGAGGTCGTAGATGCCGTAGACCGGCACGCCAAGCTCGCGCGCGAGATCCGGCACGCCGCCGATGTGGTCGGAATGTCCGTGGGTGACCAGGATCGCCGTCGCGCCCTCAAGCATCGCGTCGCGGCCTTCGGTTGGGAACATCGGGTTCCCCTCGATCCAGGGATCGATCAGCAGGACCTGCCCCGCGATTTCAAGCCTGATGCCGGCGTGGCCGAGCCATGTGTATTTCATCGCCGCTCTCCCTGCGCTGTCGCGTCAGGGAAAGCTTATGCCAGCGAGGGCGCGCCACGCAAAGGGCGTTGCGCCGAGGCCGACGGATCGGCCCTATTCGGCAGGCACCGAGAAGGGCGACCGCTTCGCCGTGGATGCCTTGACGTCGTCCTCGTCGCTGTCGATGTGACGCGAAAGCATCCGCGAGAACAGGACGGCGAAGGTTCCCGCGAAGAAGACGCCGAAGACGATATCCCATGGCTGGCTCAGGCCGCGCAGGGTCAGCTGGGGCAGGATCACGAGGCAGGAGGCCACGAAACCGAGAAGGCCGGGGAAGATGACGGAAAGCCAGATCTTGATGGTTCGTTCCATGTCGCTTCCTTGGTTACTGGTTGATTTACACATTCGGGCGAAAGTTCGCGCTCAAACGGGACAGCAATAAGGCATGGACAGGACGATTTTCGAACCGCTCGACGCCTACTGCGAGCGACTCGGCCCCGGCCTCTGGGCCGAGCCGGTCAATGCCCTCACCAACCTCGCCTTCGTGATCGCGGCCGCGATCGCCCTTGGCCGGCTGGGCCGCCCCGCCCCGCCGCTCGGCTTCGCGCTGGTGGCGGTCCTTGCGCTGATCGGCGCCGCCTCGGGCCTGTTCCACACCTTCGCCAACGTGGCGACGGCGCTGCTCGACAGCGCGGCGATCGCGATCTTCGTACTGGTCTACCTCTTTGCCGTGAACCGCCATGTCCTCGGCCTGTCGCGCGGCGCGGCGTGGCTGGGGCTGGGACTGTTCTTTCCCTACGCGGCCCTCGCCGGGACCGCCTTCGCGCAGGTGCCGGCCTTCTCGATCTCCGCGCCCTACTGGCCGGTCGCCCTTCTGATCGCGCTCTATGGCCTCGCGCTGCGCCGGGTCCGGCCAGAGTTCGCGCGCGGCCTCCTGATCGGCGCGGGCCTCCTGTGCGTCTCGCTTGCCGCGCGCTCGGCCGACCTGCGGCTATGCGGGGCGCTGCCGGTGGGCACGCATTTCCTGTGGCACGTCCTCAACGCCATGATGCTCTTCTGGATGATCGAGATCTACCGCCGCGCCATCGGGGCCGAGCGGCTTGCAGCGGCACCGCCGCGCGGCTAAACCGCCTCGGGACCAGACAGAGTGCCTCGAGCGACGGAGTGCAGCGCCCCATGTCCATCGACATCACGACGGCCGCGAAGGTCGCCAAGCTTGCCCGGATCAGGGTCGAAGAGGACGAGCTTGCCGGCCTTGCGCATGATTTCAACGCGATCCTCGGCTTCATCGAGCAGCTGGGCGAACTCGACGTCGAGAACGTCGAGCCGATGACCAGCGTCACGCCCATGCGGCTGAAGCGGCGCGAGGACGTCGTGACCGACGGCAACCAGCAGAAGAAGATCCTGTCTAACGCGCCGGACGCGCGCGAAGGCTTCTTCGCGGTGCCGAAGGTCGTCGAATAGCCAGGGCCCTGCAAAGGCCCGCCCCGGCCGCGCCGGGACCACGCTCCGAGAGGAACGAGAATGTCCGAACTGACGAAAATGACCATCGCCGAGGCGCGCGACGCGCTTGTCCGGGGCGAGGTGACGAGCGTCGAGCTGACCGAGGCCTGCCTCGGCGCGATCGAGGGCGCGGGGGCTCTCGGCGCCTTCGTGCACAAGACGCCGGACCTCGCGCTCGACCGCGCCCGCGCCGCAGACGCGCGCCGCAAGGAGGGCGACGCGCCCGCCATGTGCGGCATCCCCGTCGGCATCAAGGACCTGTTCTGCACCGAGGGCGTGCCCTCGCAGGCGGCGTCAAGGATCCTCAGCGGGTTCCGCCCCGAATACGAATCGACCGTCTCCGCGCAGCTGCGCGACGCGGGCGCGGTGATGCTGGGCAAGCTGAACATGGACGAGTTCGCGATGGGATCGTCGAACGAGACCAGCGTCTACGGGCCCGCCGTGAACCCGTGGCGCGCGCAGGGCTCGGACGCGGCGCTGACGCCCGGCGGCTCGTCCGGCGGATCGGCCTCGGCGGTGGCGGCGGATCTCTGCCTCGCCGCGACCGGCACGGACACCGGCGGCTCCATCCGCCAGCCCGCCGCCTTCACGGGCACGGTGGGCCTCAAACCCACCTATGGCCGTTGCTCGCGCTGGGGCATCGTCGCCTTCGCCTCGTCGCTCGACCAGGCGGGCCCGATGACGAAGACGGTGCGGGACGCCGCGATCATGGGGCAGGCCATGATGGGCCACGACCCGAAGGATTCGACCTCGGCAGACCTGCCGGTGCCCGACTTCGAGGCGCTGCTGACCGGCGACATCCGCGGCAAGGTCATCGGCATTCCGAAGGAATACCGGATGGAGGGGATGCCCGCCGAGATCGAGAAGCTCTGGTCGGACGGCGCCGCGATGCTGAAGGACGCGGGCGCCGAACTGCGCGACATCACGCTGCCGCACACGAAATACGCCCTGCCCGCCTATTACGTCATCGCGCCGGCCGAGGCCTCGTCGAACCTCGCGCGCTACGACGGCGTGCGCTTCGGCTACCGCGCCAAGCTCGAACAGGGCGACGGCGTGACCGAGATGTACGAGAAGACCCGCGCCGAGGGCTTCGGCGCCGAGGTCAAGCGGCGCGTCATGATCGGCACCTACGTCCTTTCGGCGGGCTTCTACGACGCCTACTACAACCGCGCGCGCAAGGTCAGGGCGCTGATCAAGCGCGACTTCGACGAGGTCTTCGCCTCCGGCATCGACGCGATCCTGACGCCCGCCACGCCCTCGGCGGCCTTCGAGCTGGGCAAGACGCACGACGATCCCGTGGAAATGTATCTCAACGACGTCTTCACCGTGACCGTGAACCTCGCGGGTCTGCCCGGCATTGCCGTGCCCACGGGCGTGGACGGGCGCGGCCTGCCCCTTGGCCTCCAGCTCATCGGGCGACCATGGGAAGAGGGCGATCTGCTGAACGCCGCCTATGCGCTCGAGCGGTCGGCGGGCTTTGTGGCGAAGCCCGCGAAATGGTGGTAGAAGCCTCGGACCGGAAGACCGGCAGGCGAAACCCACCCGGAGTCGCGCGATGAAACGGACGCACAAGGCGCGCATGGCCTCCTGCGCCGCGCTGGTCCTGGCACTGGCCGCCTGCGGCCCCGGCCCTGTGCCGAACGACGTCGGACAGGGCGTCGGCTTCAGCGATTACGCCGCCTACCAGGCCCGCCGCGAGGCGTTGCGCAGTCCGCCGCCGCAGACCGTGGCGCCGCCCGCGGACGCGTCCTTCGCGGCCGCGCCCGCCGGCGCCCGCTCGACCGACATCGCGGGGATGGCCTCCGCCGCCATCGCCGAGGCCGAGGGCGGCCCGCCCGTCGCCGCATCGGCCGACGACTTCACCGCCCCGCCCCTTCCCGAAGGCATGTCGGTCCTCGGCGCCAATGTCGTGGCCTTCGCCCTCTCGACCTCGCACCCCGTGGGCCAACGGGTCTGGGCGCGCTTCCCGCTCAGGCTGGGCCGGCCCGAGGTGCGCTGCAGCGATTTCCGCACGACCGACCTCGCGCAGGACTGGTTCCTCGAAAACGAAGGGCCCGAGCGCGACCGGGCAGGCCTCGATCCCGATGGCGACGGCTTCGCATGCAACTGGGATCCAGAACGCTACCGGGCCGAGGCCCGCGCCGCGCGGATGCCGCAAGCCGCGCGCCCGCCCATGGACCCGCAGGCCACGGACGGGTGAGCCGCTCGCCCAATCACGGGGACCGGCGCGGCGGACTGCGCCCCGAACTCGTGGTGATCCACTACACCGCAATGCCCGACGCCGCCTCGGCGATGCGTGCGCTCTGCGACCCTGCCCGCGAGGTCTCGGCGCACTGGCTCATCGCGCGTGACGGAACCGTCACTGCGCTCGTCGACGAAGAGCGCCGGGCGTGGCACGCCGGCGAGGGCGCCTGGGCCGGACGCGGCGACGTCAATTCCCGCTCCGTCGGCATCGAGCTGGACAATGACGGCGCCTCGCCCTTCGCGGCACCGCTGATGGATGCGCTGGAGACGCTTCTGGAGGGGATCCTGTCGCGCTGGTCGATCCCGTGCGAGGGCGTGATCGGCCATTCAGACATGGCCCCGGGGCGCAAGCGCGACCCAGGCCCCCGCTTCGACTGGCGCCGCCTCGCCCGTAGCGGCCTCGCGGTCTGGCCCGCGGCCTTGCCGGACGCGCCCGACAACGCGCCCGTCGATGCCGACGTCTTCCGCAGACAGGCGCAGTCCTTCGGCTATCCGCCGATGGACGATGCGCTTCTGCTCCGGACGTTCAGGCTGCGCTTCCGCCCGGGCGCCCGCGGCCCCCTCGACGCCATTGATTGCGCCCTCGCCGCAGGCCTCGTGCGCGATTGACGCCACCCCGCGCCGCGCCTATCTGGGCATTGCGCGGAGGGCCGGATGGCCGCGGGCCGAAAGGTCCGAGGAAAGTCCGGACTCCATGAAGCAACGGTGCCGGGTAACGCCCGGGCGGAGCGATCCGACGGAAAGCGCCACAGAAAACAGACCGCCCCGCCGCGCCCCAGGGCGCAGGGGTCAGGGTGAAACGGTGGGGTAAGAGCCCACCGCGCCCCCGGCGACGGGGGTGGCACGGCAAGCCCCACCGGGAGCAATGCCGAATAGGGACCGCGCGACGGGGCGCTTCACCCCAGCGGTCCGGGTTGGCAGCTCGAGGCGCCCCGGCGACGGGACGTCCAGAGGAATGGTCATCCAGAGGGGACGACCCCTTGGACAGAATCCGGCTTACAGGCCCTCCGCGCGTATATTTCATGATGACGAACGCCTTCGGCGTATTCCTCGCTCCGCCAGCCCGCCTCCGGCGCGCAGGCGGTATCGCCTCCGGCGGGAGTTTTCCGGCAAGGATGAAGTGCCGGGCATCCACCCCCCGCCCCGGCCGTATCCAGCATCGGACCGCAACCGGAACAGGAGGCTTCACCCTTGGCGCCGGTTCGCTCTCCAGCTACCGGCGTGGCAGAACCTTGTCACATCTCGGTTAAGCAATCCCTAAGCCTCTTCATCCTTGCTGAAAACTCCGGGGGAGCGCCCGAAGGCGCAGGGGGCAGCGCCCCCTCGCGACCGGTCGAGAGGTTCCCGGCACGGGGACCCGAGACCGGTCGCTACGCCCGGCGCTGCGCGAAGAATTCGCGCAGGAGCGCTGCCGCCTCATCCTCGCCGATGCCGCCGTAGACTTCGGGGCGCCAGTGCGACTGCGGATGGTCGAAGATGCGCGGTCCTTGCGCCACACCGCCCGATTTCGGGTCCGCGGCCCCGTAATACAGCCGCGAGAGCCGCGCCGCCGCGATCATGCCCGCGCAGGCGGGGCAGGGTTCGAGCGTGACCCACAGGTCGCAACCGCCCAGGCGCTCCGAGCCCAGCACCGAACAGGCCGCGCGGATGGCGAGCATCTCGGCATGCGCGGTGGGGTCGGAGCGTTCTCGCATCCGGTTTCCCGCACGTGCGATGACATGTCCGTCCCTCACGACGGCGGCGCCCACCGGCACTTCGCCGCGCGCCGCGGCCGCCCGCGCTTCGTCGAGCGCCACATCCATGAAGCCGCGAAATCCGCCCATGCGCCCCTCTTGCCGCTTTTCCCGGCGCTGTCAAACCGCTAGGGCGGTGGGCATGACGGATGGAGAACGCATCGCCAAGATCCTGAGCCGCGCGGGCATCGCCTCGCGCCGCGAGGCCGAGCGCATGATCGAGGCCGGCCGCGTCGCCGTGAACGGCAAGGTCATCGAAAGCCCCGCCCTGAACGTGACCGCGGCCGACCGGGTGAGCGTCGACGGCAAGCCGCTGGGCGCACCGGACCGGGCGCGGCTGTGGCTCTATCACAAGCCCGCGGGCCTCGTGACGACCAATTCCGACGAGAAGGGGCGCCGGACGGTTTTCGACGCCCTGCCCCCCGACATGCCGCGGGTGATGAGCATCGGGCGGCTCGACCTGACGTCCGAGGGATTGCTGCTGCTGACCAATGACGGCGAGATCAAGCGCCGGCTGGAGCTTCCCAGCACGGGCTGGCTCAGGAAGTACCGCGTGCGCGTCAAGGGCAATCCCGAGGACGCCGATCTGGAACCGCTGAGGCGGGGCATGGTCATCGAGGGCGCGCGCTACCAGCCCATGCAGGCTCATGTCGACCGCCAGCAGGGCGCGAACGCCTGGCTGACGATCGGGCTTCGCGAAGGCAAGAACCGCGAGATCCGACGCGCGGTCGCCGAGATCGGTTTCGAGGTGAACCGGCTGATCAGGATTTCCTACGGCCCCTTCAGGCTGGGCGTCCTGAAGCCCGGCGAGGTCGAGGAGATCAGGCCGCGGGTGATGGCGGAACAGTTGGGAATGCCCGAACTCGTCGAGGGCCACGCAGAGGCGAAGCCGAGGGAAAAGGCGTCGCGGCGTCCCCCCGGCAAGCCCCGCGCTGCCCCTAGCCGTCCCGCTCCGTCCGGTCCTTCCCGGCCGCGCCCGGGTCCGAAGCGTCGGGGGTGATGGCGTAGCGTTCGATCAGGCGCGCCTGCGACATGAAGACGAGGAACAGGAACGCGGGAAGGCCGAAGGTTTCGAACGTGACCCAGAATTCGGTCGATTGCGTGCGCCAGACGACCTCGTTGGAGAGCGCCATGAGCGCGAAGGCGGCCGCGATGCGCCGGGTGAGGGTCATCCAGCCCTCCTCCTGCATCGGCAGCAGCTCTCCCATCAGGACCTTCAGCCAGGATTGCCCGCGCAGAAGGCCGATCCCGAGCGCGCCGGCGAAGAAGCCGTAGACGAGCGTCGTCTTCATCTTGAAGAAGCGTTCGTCGTTGAGCCAGACGGTCAGCCCGCCGAAAACGACGACCATGACCGCCGTGAAGACCTGGATGCGGCTGATCCGGCCGGTCAGCTTCCACAGGATCCCGATGGAGGCCAGCAAGAGCGGCACGAAGGCCGCCGTCACGAGGATGAAGCCGTCGTAGGCCGTGCCGCCCAGCGTGACCGAGGCGTCCTGGAACCGCATGTAGGCCACGAAGAACAGGACCGGGGGACCGAGCTCCAGCGCGTTCTTCAGCCATGGGTTGATCGGTGTATCGCGCATCGGCACCCTCTCTATCCGCCCACCTCAACTATCACCGCACCGAGGGCGATCAACCCCATGAGGGCCGCGCGGGCGGGTCCGATGCTTTCCTTGAGGAAGAACCAGCCGATCGCGGCGGCGAACACGGTCGAGGTCTCGCGCAGGACCGCGGCCTCGCCCACCTGGTCGAGCCGCGTGGCCAGCATGATCGAGCCGAAACTCGCGAAGGCGACGAGCCCTCCGAAGATGCCGCGAAGCGCGAGCGGCCCCAGCGGCGGCTTCTCGGGCAACCGGCGCCAGAAGGCGGCGGCGAGGAACGGATAGAGCAGCCCGTCGATGAAGAAGAACCAGGCGAGGAAGGTGAATGGGTCGGCCGTCGCGCGGATGCCGTAGGCGTCGTAGGTCGTGTAGAGCGCGACGAACAGGCCGGTGAGGACCGCGAACCAGAGCGCCGGCACCAAGGTCTCCCGCGCCAGCGTGATGCGCGCCATGTTGTAGAGCGCAAGGCCGTAGAGGCCGGCGAGAAGGACGACGACGCCAAGCCATTGCACGCCCGAGAAGGTCTCGCCGAACAGGAGCCACGCCCCGATCACGGCAAAGAGCGGCCCGGTGCCCCGCATGATCGGGTAGACCACGGTGAACGCCCCGCGGCGGTAGGCGGACAGGGTCGCCCACTTGTAGAGGGCGTGGATCACGAAGGCGCCGGCGAAGATGGGCCACATGTGACGCTCGGGCCATGGCACGACGAAGAGGGCGAGGGGGGCGGCCATCAGGCCGTAGGCGGCGTCTATGGCGCCGCGCGCCAGAAGCGGGTCGTGGCGGCCCTTCTGCAACGCGCCGAACACCGCATGCAGCACCGCCGCCAGAAGCGCGAGCAGGAGGGCGAGACGCGGGGCGGCCTCGGTGCCCTCGACGGAGAGGATCCAGTCGCTCACGCGTGGCCCCGCCAGCCAGATGTTCGAAATTTGCTCACAGGATGTGGATCGACGTCAGTTATCGCCAATCCCGACAAGGGCAGTGGCGAAATCCTGCGGGTCAAAAGGTTGCAGATCATCAATCTGCTCACCCACGCCAATGGCGTGGATCGGCAGTCCGAAGCGGTCCGCCAGCGCGACGAGGACGCCGCCCTTGGCCGTGCCGTCGAGCTTCGTCATCACCAGGCCCGAGACATCGGCCAGCGCCTGGAACGTCTTGACCTGGCTCAGCGCGTTCTGCCCGGTTGTCGCGTCGAGCACCAGAAGCGTGTTGTGCGGCGCGTCGGGGTCCTTCTTGCGGATCACGCGGACGATCTTGGCCAGTTCCTCCATCAGGTCGGCGCGGTTCTGAAGCCGTCCGGCGGTGTCGATCATCAGAAGGTCGGCGCCATCGGCCTCGGCCTTCGTCATGGCGTCGAAGGCGAGCGCGGCCGGGTCCGAGCCCTCGGCCGCGGTCAGGACGGGCACGCCCGCGCGGTCGCCCCAGATCTGCAGCTGTTCGACCGCCGCCGCGCGGAAGGTGTCGCCGGCCGCGATCACGACGGACTTGCCGGCGGACTTGAACTGCGCCGCGAGCTTGCCGATCGTCGTCGTCTTGCCCGACCCGTTCACGCCCACGACGAGCACGACCTGCGGTTTCTTCGGATAAAGCGGGAGGGGACGCGCGACGGGCTCCATCACGCGGGCGATCTCGGCTGCGAGCAGCGCCTTGATGTCGGCCGCGCTCATCATCCGGCCATAGCGGCCCTCGGCGATGTTGGCGGTCACGCGCACGGCGGTCTCGACACCCATGTCGGCCGAGATCAGGAGCTCCTCGAGCTGTTCGAGCATGTCGTCGTCGAGCGCGCGGCGCGGGGCGGCCGGCGCGCCCCGGCCCATGAGGCGGCCGAAGAGGCCCGGACGCGCGGCCTGCCCACCCCGCGCGGCGTCCGCCGCCTCGCGGGGCGGGCGCAGGTCCTCGGGGACGAGGTCCGCCGCGGGAACGGGCGGCGCGTCGGATCCGCGCTCGAGGACTTCGCGCTCGGTCGGCGGCGTGCGCACCTGTTCGGGTTCGGGCGATGGTTCGGCCGGGGGAACGGCTTCAGGTTCCGGCTCGGGCTCGGGCTCGCGCGCCACTTCGGGCTCGGGCTCAGGCGCCACTTCGGGCTCGGGTTCGGGCTCGGGCTCGCGCGCCGCTTCGGGCTCGGGTTCAGGCTCCCACGCCGCTTCACGGCTATCGCGATCCGCCGGACGCGGGTCCTCGGCGGCTTGGTCCTCGCCCATCTCGCCGTCTCCGGCCGCGCCCTCCTCGATGATCGCGTCGAGGCCCTCGTCGAGCTTCGACGAGGACTTGAACATGCGATCCTTGAGCTTGCGGAAAAAGGACATTGGCGGCGGACCTCTCGTCGATGGCTGGCCCTGACGTAATACGACCCGCTCGGCGATGGAAGTGCGTTGGCGAGGCCGGGCGCACGACCGATCTGCCACGCTTTCGCCAGAATGCTGATGCAGCTATGCTGTTTCACCGGAGGTAAGCTGCCAAGGATGCCCGTCATCGCCCGCTACGCCATCGTCACGCTCGTCCCGCTGGCTTTCCTGTTCCTCGGGGCGACGGTGCTGGGCGAATTCGCCATCGCCGCGCTGGTCTGGCTGACGCTCGTGGCCGCGCTGCTCGACGGCCTGCTTGCACCGCCGGCGCGGGGCGCGGGGGTGCAGGCGCGATGGTCGGGGCGCTTGTCGGTCGCCCTCGGCGTGGGGCACCTCGCGCTCCTGCCGGTGGTCCTGATCGCGCTGGCGGAGCCGGGTCTCGATGTCTGGCACAAGGTCGCGCTGTTCTTCGCCACCGCCTCGTTCATCGGGCAGGTCAGCCACCCCAACGCGCACGAGTTGATCCATCGCCGCGCGCGGGGGATGCGGCTTCTGGGCGGCGCCGTCTACACGTCGGTCGGCTTCGGCCATCATGTCTCGGCGCACCGCCTCGTGCACCACCGCCACGTCGGCACCTACGACGACCCCAACACGCCGCTGCCGGGCGAGGGCTTCTGGGCCTACCTGCCGCGCGCGTGGTCCGAGTCCTTCAAGGCAGGCCTGAGCGCCGAGGAGGACCGGCTGGAGACAAGGGGCCGCGGCCCGCGCAACCTGCGAAACCCCTACTTCATCTGGGTCGGCGGCGAGGCCGTGGCCCTGGTGCTCGCGGCCGTGATCGCGGGCCCCGTGGGGCTTCTGGCCTACCTGGGGCTCATCGTGCTGGCGGGCGCGCAGATCCTGCTGTCGGACTACGTCCAGCACTACGGGCTGCAGCGGCTGGAACTGCCCTCGGGCCGGATCGAGCCCGTCGGCGCGCACCACAGCTGGAACGCGCCGCGCGGCTTCTCGAGCTACCTGATGATGAACGCCCCGGCGCATTCCGAGCATCACCTGCACCCCGACCGGACCTACGACGCGCTCGATCCGGTAACGGACGCGCCCACCCTGCCCCTTTCGCTGCCGATCATGGCGATGCTGGCCACGATCCCGCCTGTCTGGCGACGGATGATGGACCGCCGCGCGCTTCGGGTCATGGAGGCGTCCGAGGCGCGGATCGCGGCGGCGGCCGGTGCCTCGGACGATCCAGCGACGCCCGAGGAAACGGCCGCGGCGAACCCGCCGCCCCAGCCCGCCGCGCCCCACATCCAGCGGATCGAGACCGCGCATGGCGGCCGCACCGACCTGAGCCCCCTGCCCCCCGTCGCGGAGGAGGACAACGCCCTGATTGCCCGCATCCAGGGCATGGTCCATTCCGAACCGCCACGGGAACTTGCAGACCTTGCGGCAGCACTTGCGGCAAAGCCCGGCAGCGACCAAGCGGCGGACCACGCCCCCGGCTTTCGGGACGAGTTCCCAGACGAGACGCCCACGCCAGAAGCCTGGGACGGCGCGGTGGCCGACATCGAGGCGGCGGCGACCTCCGTGGACGCGGAGACCGCCGTGACGGCGGAAACTGACTTGGAGGCTCAGGCTTGCGAGCGGGGGGAGGCTGTCATCGCCACCGCCGGCGACGTTGCGCAGGACGCTCCGCCCGACACGGGTCGCGACCGCACGCCTGCCGCCTCGACGGGGTCGGGCGACACCAGCCTCAAGCTCCGCCGTCCGGTCAGATCCGGACGCCGTGCCGCCCTGCGAGATCAGTGAAGAACTGCCAGGCCACGCGGCCTGAGCGCGCGCCGCGCGTGGCTTGCCATTCGACCGCCTCGGCGCGCAGCGCGTCGTCGGCGATCTCGACGCCGTAGGCATCGCAATAGCCGCGGATCATCGCGAGGTATTCGTCCTGTCCGCAGGGGTGGAAGCCCAGCCACAGCCCGAACCGGTCCGACAGCGACACCTTCTCCTCGGTCGCCTCCGAGGGGTTGATCGCCGAGGCGCGCTCGTTCTCGATCATGTCGCGCGGCATCAGGTGACGGCGGTTCGACGTGGCGTAGAAGACGACGTTCTCGGGCCGGCCCTCGACGCCGCCATCGAGAACGGCTTTCAGGGACTTGTAGTGCTGGTCGTCGTGCGAGAACGAGAGATCGTCGCAGAACAGGACGACCCGCACCGGCGCGTCGCGCAGGAGCGCCAGAAGCCGCCCGATCGAAGGCAGGTCCTCGCGCTGCATTTCCACGAGGGCGAGCGGCGTCTCGGCAGCCACCGCGGCGTGCACCGCCTTCACGAGGGACGACTTGCCCATCCCGCGCGCGCCCCAGAGAAGCGCATTGTTGGCGGGAAGGCCGGCGGCGAATTGCCGGGTGTTCTGAAGCAGCGTGTCGCGCGAGCGATCGATACCGAGCAGCAGGTCGAGCGCCACGCGACTGACCTTCGGGACGGGATCGAGGCGGTCGGGCTCGGCGTGCCAGACGAAGGCCTCGGCCGCGGTCCAGTCGGGCGCTTCGGCCGGGGGCGGACGCAAACGCTCCAGCGCCTCGGCAATGCGGGTCAGCGTGTCGTCGGTCATGGCCGGCTCAGAATTCCTCGTCTTCGTCGAGGATCCCTTCCTCGCGCAGGCGCCGGTTGCGCTGCCGCTCGACCAGACGGACGAGCTGGATCGAGATCTCGTAGAGGCCGTAGACCACGACGAACAGGATCACCTGCGTGATGACATCGGGCGGCGTGACGAGTGCTGCAAGCACGAGGATGCCGACGACGGCATATTTGCGAACGTTGCCGAGCCCCTCCGCCGACACCAGCCCCGCCTTGCCCAGAAGCGTCAGAAGGACCGGAAGCTGGAAGCACAGGCCGAAGGCGAAGATGAACTTGAGCGCAAGGTCGAGCGACTCGCGCACCGACCCCAGGAAGACGGTCTGCAACTCGGCGTCGGCGGCCGCTTCGGGATTGCTGAAGGTGCCGTCCCCCGCGACGAGGTTGGCCAGCGCCGGGATAGCATCGGAAAAGCCGATGAAGAAGTTCATCGCCAGCGGCGTCACGACGTAATGCGCGAAGGACGCACCCAGCAGGAACAGCAGCGGCGAGGCGACGAGGAACGGCAGGATCGCCGATTTCTCCGAACGGTAGAGGCCCGGCGCGACGAAGCGCCAGAGCTGGTGGGCGATCACCGGGAACGAGACGGCGAAGCCCATCACGATCGAGATGCGGATCAGGACGAAGAACTTTTCCTGCGGCGCGGTGAAGATCAGGCGCGCATCCTCGCCGCGTGCGCGAAGCACGTCGGCGAGCGGCTGCGAGATGAAGTTCAGGACCGGTTCGGCGAGTGTGAACATGATCACCATGGCCACCACGAAGGCCAGCACCGAGCGGATGAGGCGGGTGCGAAGCTCGGCCAGATGCTCGATCAGCGGGGCCGAGGAATCCTCGATGTTGTCTTCGGCGCTCATGAGCCTTCGGTTCCGGTCCGCGGGCGCGCCGGAGCCTGCTCCTGCGTGGCGGGTTCAGGCTGCGGGGTCGCTCCGGCGGGGGTCGCCGCTGCCGCCGCGGCGGGCGATGCGGGCGCGCCGTTTTCGTCGGCGGTGCCGTCCTCGCGGGCGGCACGCAGCGTATCGGTCTTCTCGCGGGCGGCCTTGGCCTCGGCGTTGCGCTTTTCGGCCGCTGCGCGGGTGTGGCTGCCTTCGGGGAACTTCGTCGGATCGATGTCGCCGAAGGCATCCTTCAGGGCGTCCCGGCCCGCCTTGGCCGGGTTCTTCGTGTAACGCGCGGCGTTGCGCAGATCGCGGTTCAGTTCGGTCATGCCGCTTTCGTCCGCGGCCTCGTCCATCGCGCGCTGGAAGTCGCGCGCCATCGCACGGATGCGTCCGGTGAACTGGCCGGCGCGGCGAAACATGATCGGCAGGTCCTTCGGGCCCACGACGATCAGCGCCACGATCCCGATGACGAGCAGTTCCATCCAGCCGATGTCAGGCATCGCCGCGAACCTTCAATGACACGACCCGGTGAACGGTCGGGTTGATCGCAATGGGCTCAGGCCTTGTCGCGTTCGCGCGCGGCGTCCGGCGTCACGTCACGGGCCTCGGCACCGTCCCCGGAGCGCGCCGCCGAGGTCGAGGCCGATGCGTTCTCGATCTCGTCGGTCGAATCCTTCACGCCGCGCTTGAACGCCGTGATGCCCTTGCCGACCTCACCCATCAGGCTTGCGATCTTGCCGCGCCCGAACAGGACGAGGACCACGACCGCGATGAGCAGAAGGCCCGCCGGTCCGATATTGTTGAGCATGTTCGTCTCCCTTCGCGGCAGGATGCCCCGCGCATCCCGAGCCGCATTCAACAGCCTGTCTCCCCCATAGGTATGGTCTTGCCACGGGAGTTCAAAGCCCAAAAAATCCGGTCGGCACGGTTTACCGGGTCTGCGCACCCGCCCGCAAGACCGCAGACGCGCGCACCCCCGGGTCCGGCCTCTGCGCAGACGCGGCGGCTTGCAGGGCGGCGCGTTCAGTCCCGGTGCGGGAAGACGAAGCAGCGGTCGCGCCGCACGCTCAGCCACAGCGGCGTCCCCGCCTTCGGCAGGAACACCCCGGGCACCGTCGCCTTCAGCTTGCGCCCGTCGAAATCCATGCGGAATTCCACGAGGCTCTCGTGCCCCATGAACCGCGCGCGCAGCACGACGCCCCGCGCGGGCGTTCCGTCCTGCGGCGTGGGATTGGGCCCGCGCCCGCCGCGGTCGAAGTCGATCTTCACGTGCTGGGGGCGGAAGACGATGTCCACCACGCTGTCGTCGGGATAGCCGGGCGCAAGGAACGCACCGAAGGCCGTGGTGGTGAGAGCGCCGTTGACCTTGCCCGTCACCACGTTGATATCGCTGAAGAACGCGGCGGCCGCCCGGTCGCAGGGGGCGTTGTAGACGTTGTAGGGCGCGCCGACCTGCACGATCCGCCCGCCACGCATCAGCGCGATCTGGTCGGCCATGCGCATCGCCTCCTCCGGCTCGTGCGTGACCAGAACGACGGCGGTTCCGTCCTCCTTCAGAAGCTGGAGCGTCTCGTCGCGGATGCCGTCGCGCAGCCGGTTGTCCAGCCCCGAGAAGGGTTCGTCCATCAGCATGATCCGCGGCCTCGGCGCCATCGCGCGGGCCAGCGCCACACGCTGCTGCTCGCCGCCCGACAGCATGTGGGGCGACTTGTCCGCGTAGCCGTGCAGATCCACCCGGTCGAGCAACTCGCCGACGCGCGCCCGGACTTCGGCGCGGCTTCCCTGAAGGCCGAAAGCGACGTTCTGTCCCACGCTGAGATGGGGAAAGAGCGCGAAGTCCTGGAAGATGAGGCCGATGCCGCGGCGCTCGGGCGGCAGGTGCGTCGCCTCGTCCGAGAGGACGGCGCCGTCGGCGAGGACACGTCCAGCGACCTGGCGCTCGATCCCCGCGATCGTCCTCAGGACGGTGGACTTGCCGCAGCCCGACGGCCCCAGAAGGCACAGGATTTCGCCCGCGCCCACCCGGAACGACACGTCACGCACGACATCGCGGCCGTCGAACTGGCAGCGGATGCGGTCGACTTCGAGACGGGGACCGGTGGACATGGATGCGAAAGACCGAGCGTTTGGATCGGGTTTCGCAGGTAACAGGCCCGCCCCGGTGTGGCAAGGCGAGCCGGGCGCGTCAGATCGTGATGTAGTTCACGCCGCCGTCGAGCAGGATGTTCTGTCCGACCATGAAGCCGACATGCTCCGAGCAGAGGAAGGCGCAGGTCGCGCCGAATTCCTCGACCGTGCCGTAGCGGCGCGAGGGGATCGTCGCCTGCTTGGCGGCGCGCGCCTCCTCGACCGAGACGTTCTTCTGCCGGGCCGCGCTGGCGTCGAGCGCGTCGGCGCGATCGGTGGCGTGGGTCCCGGGCAGCAGGTTGTTGACGATGACGCCATGCGGCGCGACCTGCCGCGAGGTTCCCGCGACGTAGCCCGTCAGGCCGGTGCGCGCCGAGTTCGAAAGGCCCAGCGCGGGCATCGGCGCCTTCACGGATTGCGAGGTGATGTTCACCACCCGGCCCCAGCCGCGGTCGATCATGGCAGGCATCAGCGCGGTCATCAGCGCGATCGGCGTCAGCATGTTGGCGTCGAGCGCCTTGATGAAGTCCTCGCGGTCCCAGTCGGACCACAGGCCGGGCGGCGGGCCGCCCGCGTTGGTCACGAGGATGTCGATCTCGCCGGCCGCGGCCAGCACCTTCTCGCGCCCTTCCTCGGTGGTGATGTCCGCGGCGACGGTCGTCACCTCGACGCCATGCGCCTCGCGGATCGCGGCTGCCGTGGCCTCGAGCGCCTCGGCGCCGCGCGCGTTCAGCACGAGGTGCACGCCCTCGGCAGCCAGCGCCTCGGCGCAGCCCCGGCCCAGTCCCTTCGAAGAGGCGCAGACAAGCGCGCGCCGACCCTTGATCCCGAGATCCATGTGACCCTCACTCTCCCCGTGTTTCGTGGTGTCGGGGCCTGATAGCAGGCCCTCGCACCCGCGGCCAGCCTTGACCGCCCCCCATCCGGTGCCTACGGCTGTGCCCGGTCCGGCAGTATCCGCCCGCCGGCAAAGGCCACGACACACCCGCCCGAGGCATGACCCAGCACCCCGCCCTCTTCCGTTTCGACACCTTCCCGGCGGCCGCACTTCGCGCCGTCTCTGGCGCGAACGAGGGCGATGCCATCGGCACCGGCGACGCGGCGGTTCCGGGCGACGTCTATCGCCTCGCTCGGGGGGCCGCGGCCGCCCGGCTGGCCATCGCGGACGATCCCGCCGCGGGCCCCTGCGTGGCCGACGGATCGCGGGTCGGCCTGCCCGGCACGCCCATCGTCATCGAGGGCTGCGCCATGTTCATGGGGCCCGACGGACGGCCGGTGGAGGTCCTGCTTCTCGACCTCGGCGGGCGCGAGGACGCCGCCGCGCGCCTCGTCCTGCCGCTGGCCAGGCTTCGCGAGGACGCCGATTACGAGCTGCTGGCGTGCGACGCCGACGGCGGCCCGGACCGCCTCGCGGACGTGGCGAGCGTCAGTTTCATCGCTGGCACGAGGCTCAGCATGGCGGACGGGCGGCAGGTCCCGGTCGAGGAACTGAAGGCCGGCGACACGCTTCTGACGCGGCTGCACGGGCCGCGGGCGATCCGCTGGATCGGGCGCCAGACCTACCGCGCGACGGGGGCGGCCGCGCCCGTGCGCATCGCCGCCGGAACGCTCAACGCCGCGCGCGACCTCCGCCTTTCGCCGCAGCACCGCCTGTTCATCTGGCAGCGCGAGGACGCCACAGGCGCGGGCCGCGCGGAGGTTCTGGTCAGGGCGGGGCTCCTGGTGAACGGCACCACCGTCACGCGCGAGGAAGGCGGGCACGTGGACAGCTACCAGCTTCTGTTCGAAGGCCACGAGGTCGTCTTCGCCGAGGGCATCGCCGTGGAGGGGATGCTGGTGACGGGGCCCGCCCTGGGCCGCCTGCCCGAGGGTATCGACCCCGCGGCGCTCCGCGAGGACCAGCGCGGCGCCGCCGAACTCGAGATCGACGCGGAGCGCCTTGGCCCGGACGCCGCCGAGCGTCTGTCGCGCGCCAGCCGGGGCGAGCCCGGCTGAAGCGTTGCACGTTGCGGCGTCCCCTGCACGCCGCTATATGCCCGCCCATGCCCGACACCGCCCACGCGCCCCAGACCAACCGCCCCGCCCTGCCGCCCGAGATCGCGCGGCGGCGGACCTTCGCGATCATCTCGCACCCCGACGCGGGCAAGACGACGCTGACCGAGAAGTTCCTGCTTTACGGCGGCGCCATCCAGATGGCGGGACAGGTCCGCGCCAAGGGCGAGGCGCGGCGCACGCGCTCGGACTTCATGAAGATGGAGCAGGACCGGGGCATCTCGGTCTCGGCCTCGGCGATGTCCTTCGACTTCGCGCGGCCTGACCGCACCTACCGCTTCAACCTCGTGGACACGCCCGGCCACTCGGACTTCTCGGAAGACACCTATCGCACGCTCACGGCGGTGGACGCCGCGATCATGGTGATCGACGGAGCCAAGGGCGTCGAAAGCCAGACACGAAAGCTTTTCGAGGTCTGCCGCCTGCGCGACCTGCCGATCCTGACCTTCTGCAACAAGATGGACCGCGAGAGCCGGGACACCTTCGAGATCATCGACGAGATCCAGGAAAACCTCGCCATCGACGTGACGCCGGCCTCCTGGCCGATCGGCATGGGCCGCGACTTTCTCGGCTGCTACGACCTGATCCACGACCGGCTGGAGCTGATGGACCGCGCCGACCGCAACAAGGTCGCGGAATCGGTGAAGATGCAGGGCCTCGACGATCCGAAACTGGCCGAGCGCATTCCCGCATCGCAGCTCGAACAGCTCCGCGAGGAGGTCGAGATGGCGCGCGAGCTTCTTCCGCCGATGGACCCCAAGGCTTTCCTCGAGGGCACGCTGACGCCGATCTGGTTCGGCTCTGCGATCAATTCCTTCGGGGTGAAGGAGCTGATGGACGGCATCGCCGAATACGGCCCCGAGCCGCAGGTGCAGGCCGCGACCCCGCGCGAGGTCGCCCCCGAGGAGGACAAGGTCTCGGGCTTCGTGTTCAAGGTGCAGGCCAACATGGACCCCAAGCACCGCGACCGCGTGGCCTTCGTGCGCCTCGCCTCGGGGCATTTCCAGCGCGGCATGAAGCTCACGCATGTGCGTTCGAAGAAGCCGATGGCGATCTCGAACCCGGTCATGTTCCTCGCCTCCGACCGCGAACTGGCCGAGGAAGCATGGGCCGGCGACATCATCGGCATCCCGAACCACGGGCAGCTGCGCATCGGCGACGCGCTGACCGAGGGCGAGGCCCTGCGCTTCACCGGCATCCCCTCCTTCGCGCCCGAGCTTTTGCAGACCTGCCGCGCGGGCGATCCGATGAAAGCCAAGCACCTCGACAAGGCGCTGATGCAGTTCGCCGAGGAAGGCGCCGCCAAGGTGTTCAAGCCGATGATCGGCTCGGGCTTCGTGGTGGGCGTCGTCGGCGCGCTCCAGTTCGAGGTGCTGGCGAGCCGGATCGAGATGGAATACGGCCTGCCCGTCCGCTTCGAGCCGTCGCAGTTCACCTCGGCCCGCTGGGTCTCGGGTGCGAAGGACAAGGTCGAGGCCTTCATGGCCGCCAACAAGCAGCACATGGCCGCCGACAACGACGGCGACCCGGTCTACCTCACCCGGATGCAGTGGGACATCGACCGCGTGGTGCGGGACTATCCCGACGTGACCCTGAGCGCGACCAAGGAACTGATGGTGTGAGCCTTCAGAACCGGGTCCTTCCGACCGGCGAGATCGTCGCGGACCCCGCACGCGGCACACTGATGGGAAATCGCGGCATCCTTCACGACGCGGACCGGCGACTGGGCACCCCGCGGTGGCGGCACAAGGCGTGGATCTGCTGCGTCCTGTCGTTCAAGGAGCGCAAGCGCAGGCCGATGTCGCCGGGCCGCTATACCGAGCTGTTCTTCCTCGACGAGGCCGTCGCGCTGGCGGCAGGACACCGTCCATGCGCCGAGTGCCGGCGGGCCGGGTTCGAGGCCTTCCGGACGGCGTGGCGCGGGGCAACGGGACAAGCGGCGCGCGCGGCCGACATCGACGCGGCGCTGCATCCCGCGCGCGTCACCCGGCGCCGCGCGCAGGTGCGCCACGAAGCCGAAGCCGCGGCGCTTCCCGACGGCGCCTTCGTGCTGATGCCCGACGGTCCCTGCCTCGTCGCGGGCGATTGCCTCCTGCCCCACGCCCCGAACGGCTACGGCCCGGCGCGGGCACGCCCTACGGGCCGCGTGACCGTGCTGACGCCCGCCCCCGTTGTCGCCGCGCTCGCCGCGGGATACCGCCCGGAGCTGCACCCCTCCGCGGCGGCGCGTTAACCACCCCTTTACCATCGCGCGGTGAAGATCCGCGCCATGCAGGCCCGCCTGATCCCCGCCATCGCGGCCCTCCTTGTGCTTGCCGCGTGCACGCCGCTTGCGCCCGGCGGTGCGGGGCACGGTCCGGCGACGGCGATCTCGGGCGCGTATTCGGCGCAGCGGATCGTGGCCGCCCGGGGTCACGACGTCATGGTGGGGCAGGTCCTCGTCCTGCGCCGGGGCGACCGGATCGCCCTCACCGCCGAACTCGGGCAGCTTCGCCACAGCGGGCAGGCGCGGCTCAGGATGCGCGGCGCATGGCGCGGCGGCGCGGAGGTGCCTTTCCGCCCCGCCCGCGGGTCCGAGCCTTTCTGCATCGGGCGCGACGACTGCCAGGGCTATCGCACGGGCACCTTCGTGTTCACCCGCGCGACCTTCGACGCCGCGCTGCACGACGGGCTGGAGGCGACGCTTGTCGGCCCGGACGCCGTCGTGACGGTCCGCTACCCGCCCGCGATGTTCGCCGAGGCGATAGGGAACGCGCGCCGCGCCGGCCTCTGGCCCTGAGGGGCCATTCCCCGCGCCGTCCGACGTCGAGCGGCGTCCGGTTTGACCGCCCGGAAATTTTCCTATATGTGCCGGGCATGGCTGCGGTACGCGCAGTTCGCGACGCGGAGCGCGCAGGCCCATTGCGCTCCATCCCTCTCTGCCGTGCGGGGCGACACGCTCCCCGGCCAAAATGGACGCACATGACGAGCTTTTCCGACCTCAACCTTAATCCCAAGGTTCTCAAGGCCGTTGCCGAAGCAGGCTACGAGACTCCAACTCCGATCCAGGAAGGGGCCATCCCCCCCGCGCTCGAAGGGCGCGACGTCCTCGGGATCGCCCAGACCGGCACCGGCAAGACGGCAAGCTTCACGCTGCCGATGATCACGGCGCTGGCCCGCGGCCGCGCCCGCGCGCGGATGCCGCGCTCGCTGGTCCTATGCCCGACGCGCGAGCTTGCCGCGCAGGTGGCCGAGAACTTCGACACCTACGCCAAGTACGTGAAACTGACGAAGGCGCTTCTGATCGGCGGCGTCAGCTTCAAGGAGCAGGACCAGCTCATCGACAAGGGCGTCGACGTGCTGATCGCGACGCCCGGCCGACTGCTCGACCATTTCGAGCGCGGCAAGCTGATCCTCACGGACGTCAAGGTCATGGTCGTGGACGAGGCCGACAGGATGCTCGACATGGGGTTCATCCCCGACATCGAGCGCATTTTCGGGCTGGTGCCGTTCACGCGCCAGACGCTGTTCTTCTCGGCCACCATGGCGCCCGAGATCGAGCGGATCACGAACACCTTCCTGTCGAACCCCGCGCGGGTCGAGGTCGCCCGGCAGGCCAGCGCCTCGCTGACGATCGAGCAGCGCCTGGTCGAGTTCACGCCGACGCGCCGCGACACTTCGGCCGCGAACAAGCGCGAGATGCTGCGCGCGATCATCGAAGCCGAAGGCGCCGCCTGCACCAACGCCATCATCTTCTGCAACCGCAAGGTCGACGTGGACATCGTCGCCAAGTCGCTGAAGAAGCACGGCCTCAACGCCGAGCCGATCCACGGCGACCTGGACCAGTCGCACCGGACGCGGACGCTCGACGGGTTCCGCGACGGCTCGATCCGGTTTCTCGTGGCCTCCGACGTGGCCGCGCGCGGTCTCGACATTCCCAATGTCAGCCACGTCATCAACTACGACGTCCCCAGCCATGCCGAGGATTACGTCCACCGCATCGGGCGCACCGGGCGCGCGGGCCGCAAGGGCGTCGCGGTCACGATCTCGGTGCCGTCGGACGCAAAGTATCTCGGCGCCATCGAAAGCCTGATCGAGACGACGATCCCGCGGGTCGAGGCCCCATGGACGCCGGACGCGAAGCCCGGCGGCGGACGCGGCGCGAAGGACGAGGACACCGAGCGCGAGGCGCCGACGCGGCGGCGGCGCGGCCGCGGCGCGGCCCGCGAGGAGACAGCTCCCGCCGAGACGGCGCCAGCCCCCGCAAAGCCCGAGGCGCAGCCCGTGGCCGAAGCGCCCGCACGGACAGAACCTCGCGCGCCCGTCGATACCGCGGAGACGCGGGACACCGACGAGAGCGGGGATCGCAGGCACCGCCGCGAGCGCGGCGGCAAGGGCCGGGGCACGCCCGGCCGCGATCGCAACGGCGTCATCGGCATGGGCGACCACCTGCCCGGCTTCATCGCGATGAGCTTCGACGAACGCCGGGGCGGTCCCGCGCGGGATGTCACCGAGACGCCCGAGGACGAGGCGGAGGCATCCGACGCCGATCCGGCGCCACAGGGTGACGCGCCGCAGGGTGACGCGCCGAAGGGTGACGCGCCTCAGGCGGAGGCCGCGAAGCCCGCGCCCAAGCGGCGTCGCAGCCGAAGCAGGAAGTCTGCCGGGGACGCGGCGGCTGAAGACGCGGACACCGCGCCTGCGCAGGACGCGGGCGGGCCGGGCGAAGAAGACGCCGCCTGACGACGCGCGCGGGCGCCGCCCGCGCTTTTCCCAACGGACCGGACCGGCGCGCGGTATC
>NZ_JARRSA010000017.1 GCF_029624655.1 Roseicyclus salinarum | reverse complement strand
TTCGGGAGGCAGGGGCCGGAGGTTCGAATCCTCTCACTCCGACCAAGAAATCCACACCAGAACAGGCGCGGTGGGTCGTGCTCTGGGGCTTGTCGAGCCTTGAGCGCCGTGAAGTTCTGTTGCCTGGATGCGGGCGGCGCTTGATCCGTTTGCCGTCAACGGCAGGCGGACAGGAATTCCGCGACATCGGCCGCGAAACGGTCGGCCTCTTCGAGAAATGGCGCGTGGCCGACCCCGTCGTAAGGCCGATGGAGCCCGCGCGGGAGAAGGTTCGCGGTGGTTCGTCCTGTTTCCGGGCTGACGACGGCATCGGCCGTGCCGTGGATCACGAGGCCGGGACAGCCAAGGCTCGCATAGACCGGGCGAAGATCGACATCTGCACCGAAAAGCGCGCGACGCACATGCGCCGGGCAAAGCATGTTGGCTCCCACGAGTTCCGCGAAGGTGCGGCGATCGAGGGGCCGGGCCGTGCACGCATCCACGAACCGGACCGTGGCGGCGAGCCGGCGCGGAATGTCGTCCGTGTAAAGATCCCGATCCAGACCGGGGCTTGCAGGTCCCACCATCCAGTCCTCGCGCATCCGCCCGATCGCAAGGATGCCGCCTGCAAGAACTATGCCGGAGAGATGTGCGTCTCCGTAGGTGGCCACATGCGCGGCGATCACGCGCGAGGCGTAGGACCAGCCGGTCAGGACGGGCCGCTGGAGGCCCGTGGCGTCCATCACCGCCTTCACGTCGTCGCCCCAGAGACGGGTGTCGGTGTAGGCCGCGTCATGGCTCGGCTTGTCCGAGGCGCCATGGCCACGGAGGTCCATGGCGACAACGAAGAACCGGTCGGACAGACGCTCTGTCACCGGCTGCCAGCACACCGATTGCTGGGCCCAGCCATGGATCAGCAGGATCGGCGGGCGGGTTTCGTCACCGTGGCGGGTAAACGCGATGCGCGTGCCGTCGGAGGATGTCGCAAAGCCCGCGTCGGTCATTCAGTCCGCCTCGATTTGCGCAAGCCCGATGCCGGGCTTCGATCACGCGCCACGCTCGATGCTCACGAGACCCGCGGAGGGGCGCTCGCTCTTGAGCCGCTCCTTCAGCCCGTCCAGCGTCTTGGAGTAATGTTTCGCCAGAAGTTCCACGGCCAGGTCCGTTTCGCGGTCCAGGACTGCGCTGATGATGGCCTCGTGCTCGGCAAGCGCGTCTCCGCGCCGCTCCAGCGTAAAGTTCACGGAGAGGTTCCGGTACCGCACGGCCTGATCCATCATCGTCTTGCAGAACTGGATCATCCACGACGAGCCGCAGGCGGACAGGAGGGCGAGGTGGAATTCGTGGTGCCGGGCCTCCCAGTCGGGATTGACAGACACGCTGCTGTTGCCGTTCTGCAGCCGTTCCGTGCGGGCAAGACGGTGATAGGCGAGGATCACCTGATCCTCCCAGTCCTGATCGCCATTGGTGACCGACTCCCGCAGGGCGAGCGTCTCGAGCCATATGCGCGTCTTGACCAGTTCCTCGAGATCCGAGATGGAAAGCTCGGATACGAAGAAGCCGCGCTGGCTGCGGCGATCGACCCAGCCCTCCGCCGAAAGCCGGTTGAGGGCCTCGCGCACGGGCGCCGTTCCGATCCCGTAACGCGAGGAAATCGCGTCGAGCCGAAGCTTTTCACCCGGCTCGAAAAGTCCGGCGAGAATATCCTGCTTGATCAGTTCATACGCGCGGTCAGACAGGATCGGACCGGGGTCCCCCTCTGACCGCTCGCTCGCTCTCGCCTTGGACATTTACGCCATTCCACCCGGCTTGTCGGACTTGTTCCAGAAAACAAAGGTCTTCTGCACCCAAACCACCGCGAGGAACAGAGCCAGCCCGAGGAAGCTGAGATAAATTATCAGCGAGAACACGCGTGGCGTGTCAAGTTGAGACGCCGAGACCCGGATAAGGGCGCCGACCCCCTGACCGCCGCCCAGGAACTCTCCGGTGATCGCGCCGGCCATCACACCGACAGCCGCGATCTTGAGCCCCGTGAAGAAATACGGAATGCCCGTGGGCAGCTTCAGCCGGATCAGCGTCTGCATTCGGCTTGCGCCGATGGACTTGAACAGCATTCGCTCGTTCTCCGAGGCGGCGTAGAGGCCGGCAGCCGTCGAAACGACGATGGGAAACGTCGCGATGAATGTGGCGAGCGCCACCTTCGAAGAAATGCCGAAGCCGAGCCACGCGATGAACAGCGGCGCGAAGGCGACTTTCGGCATCGTGTCGATGGCCACGAGATAGGGCATCACCGCACGCTCGCCGAACTTCGTCTCGCCCACGAGGACGCCCAGCGAGAACCCGATCGCCATGGCAAGAAGGAACGCGTAGAGCACCGTCTTCGTCGTGGTGATCAGCGCCTCCAGCATGTAGCCGCCTTCGAGCATGTTGGTGCCGACGAAGACAATGTCGCGCCACGTCTCGCCCGGTCCCGGCAGGATGATGTTGGACACGATCTCCAGCGCCGTGACCGTGTACCAGATGCCGACGATCAGGACGAAGAGGCCCGTCATCGCCACCCAGCGCGGAATGCGGTCGATGAAGGGATCGCGCTCTTCCCAGACGGTATCGCCCTCGTAGGCCGCGCGACTTGCGGTCTTGGCCGCCGTGTATCCGGTCTGTTCGGTCATGATCCATACATCTCCCGGCCGAGCTTTTCGCGAATATGGTGGACGATCTCGCCGAATTTGGCGGTGTTGATCATGTCGAGATTACGGGGCCGCGGCAGATCGATGTCGATGGTCTCCACGATGCGGCCGGGGTTTGCGTCCATGATGTAGATCTTGTCGGCGAGAATGACCGCCTCCGGGATCGAATGCGTCACGAGAAAGGCCGTCGCATGCCGCTCCAGGCAGATCCGCTGCAGTTCCATGTTCATGAAATCGCGCGTCAGTTCGTCGAGCGCCGAGAACGGCTCGTCGAGGAGCAGAACGGCGGGGTCGGTTATGAGCATCCGGCAGATCGCCGCGCGCTGCGCCATGCCGCCCGACAGTTCGCCCGGATAGACGTTCTCGGCCCGGCCGATCCCGACAAGCTCCAGAAGCTCCCGTGCCCTGTCGCTCGCGGCCTTCGCAGCCGCCTTGCCGTCCCGCATCTCGATCGGCAGCAGGACATTGCCGAGCGTCGTCTTCCACGGCAGGAGCGTGGCCTGCTGGAACATCATGCCGATGTCACGGCGCGGGCCCATTACCGGCCTCCCCTCCAGCATGACGCGCCCCGACGTTGGCGGGAGAAGCCCCGCCATGATCTTCAGGAGTGTCGATTTTCCGCATCCCGACGACCCGATGACGGCCGCGAACTCACCCTTCGCGAGGGTGAGATTCACGTCCTTGAGCGCCTGATACGAGTTGCGCGAATAGACCTTCGAAAGGCGGTCGATCTGGTAAACCGGCCGAGAATCGGCCGGTTCCAGGTCTTTGGTCGAGGTCATCTGAACGACCTGACTCATTCCGCATTCCAACCGGCGATCCAGTCGTTCGAATAGCCGGCGGTGAGGTCGTCAAAGGGCGCCTCGAGGTCGCCGCCATTCAGAAGACTCTGCTGCCAGGTCTCCCAGTGCTCGGGGGGCTGATAGCCGTAGCCCTCGGCGATGTAGGCCTCGGTGGGCGTCATCCGCTCCACGACAGCGGCCAGCAGCGATGCGGCGAATTCACGGTCTTCGCCTTCCTGCGGGTTGCCCGCCGCCATGTGATCAAGCGCCGTCTCCTCGTTCGCCGGATCCGCGATGAAGCGCATGCCGCGCACGAGCGCCCGTCCGAAGCCCTCGATCACCTCGGGGTTCTCGTCGATGTAGCTCTGCAGGGCCGCATAGCCGTTGCCGAAGAACGCGAGATAGGGCTCGGGCGTGATCTCCCTGAGATCGAGGCCACGGTTCGCAAGGATCGCCGCGTCGCTTACCGCGCCCGCGTAGGCGTCCACGTCGCCACGAAGGAATGCCACGGCCGCCGTGCCGCCATCGCCCACGGGCAGGAACGTGTAGTCCTCGCCCTCCGACATGCCCGCATCGGTGAGGATGGCGCGCGCGAACGAGACCTCCGCGCCGTCAGCCGTTCCGACGCCGATGACGCGACCTTCGAGATCGGTGGGCTCGTTGAAGTCCGAGTCCGCCTCGACGAGGAGGCCGAAGACGCTCTTGGGATAGAGATTGTAGATGAAGACGACATCAAGTCCGCGGGCGCGTGCGCCAAGCACCGGACCAGGTCCGGGTGCTCCGATGTCGGCCTGACCGGCGGACATGGCCTGCAGCACCTGCGAAGATCCGTCGACCGCCTGGACGTCGAGGTTCAGGCCTTCCTCCTCGAAGTAGCCTTCGCCGATCGCGGCCCACATGGGGGCCCATGTGATGGCCGACGGGTTCGGAACCGCCACTGTGATGTCGGTCTGGGCTGCGGCCGGCAGCGCCAAACCAAGGGTCGAGACGACGGCCGCTCCTGCGACCGCCCTCAGTCCTGCGGAAACAGTCTTTCCGAAGTGCATGGTATCTTACCTCCCTTTCCGAACGGCGCCTCCCTACTCGGCCGCCGCCATCCTCCTATCATATATGATTCTGTGATTCGTCCTAGCTCTGTATATATTACTGAGCACACTTATCCCGCATCCAACTTCTAAGACGCTGTTTTAATTGCAACATGATCCATGTGGCCGGAAGAAAAAAAATATATTATCCTGCCTTCAAGGATGATCATCAGGGAGAGAAAGATGTCCGACTACGCCGTCGAGGCGCCCGAAAGGGCGAGCCTGCCCATCGTGAACTCCGACAAGCTGTTTCCGGTGCGCCGGATATACTGCATCGGCAAGAACTACGTGGCGCATATCCACGAGATGAACGCCGACGAGCGCGACCCGCCGGTCATCTTCATGAAGCCTGCGGACGCCATCGTCGCGGGCGACGGCGAGATCCCCTATCCGGTCTTCACTGGCAACTTCCATTACGAGGGCGAACTCGTCGTGGCCATGAAGTCCGGCGGCTACAACATCTCCGAGGACGACGCGTACTCGCACATCTTCGGCTACTGCGTGGGCCTCGACATGACCCGTCGCGACCACCAGGCCCAGGCCATCGAGAAAGGCCTGCCCTGGGAAGTGACGAAGGCCTTCGACAAGTCGGCGCCGATGGCCGCAATCTCGCGCGTCGAGGATGTCGGCCACATCGACAACCATGTCCTGCGCACGAAGATCAACGGCGACGTGCGCCAGGAGGCGAACGTCAACCTCATGATCTGGAACACGCGCGAGATCATCGCGAAGATCTCCGAGCAGCACGAACTGAAGGCCGGCGATCTGATCATGACAGGAACGCCCGCCGGCGTGGGCGCGGTCGTCACGGGCGACGTCATCGAGGTCGAGGCCGACGGCCTCACGCCCCTGAAGGTGACGGTGGGGGCCCCCGCAGCGTGACCACGCGCCTCGGGGCACACGAACTGGAGGCCCTCGCGCGCCTCGGCACCGCCACGATCGGCGAGGTCGGGGGGGCTCGGATACGCATCATCGACGGCGCGATCCGGCCCCTCGACCCATCGCGCGCGAGAGTGGCCGGACACGCCTTCACGGTTCGGTGCGGTCCCGGTGACAACCTTGCGATCCACCTCGCACTCGCCCGCATCGGGGCGGGGGACATGCTCGTCGTGGATTACGGCGGCAGCGAAGACAGCGGCCCCTTCGGCGAGATCATGGCCCTTGCGGCGCAGACACGCGGCGCCGTGGGCCTCGTCATCGACGGCGCCGTGCGCGACCGGGCCGAAATCATCGACCTCGGTTTTCCGGTCTGGTCGCGCGGCATCGCGATTCCGGGCACCACGAAGGTGGATCGCGGCCTCGTGGGGCAGGGATGCCGCCTGTCGGGGACCGATGTGGACCATGGCGACATCGTCGTCGCCGACGCCGACGCGGTCGTGGTGTTCGATCCCGGCGAGGCCACAGGCATTCTTGAACGGGGAACGGCGCGCCTCGAGCGGGAAGCCATGATCATGGAGCGGATACGGGCGGGCGAGACGACCTGCGAGATACTCGGGCTAGACTAGCGAAAAAGGGAGGCCGGCATGGCTGCGGAACAGATAGGCATCATCGGCACGGGACGGATGGGCACGGCATTCGCGACGCGTCTCGTGGGCCTCGGACATGACGTCAGGGTCTGGAACCGGACGCCCGACCGAACGACGAGGGCGGCGGAAGCGGGGGCGAGCCACGCCTCCACCCTCGCCGAGCTTGTTGGGGCCTCGGACATCGTCATCTCGTCCCTGACCGACAAGGCGGCCATCGACGGTGTTCTCGATGGACCGGACGGCCTGCTTGCCGCAGGCATGAAGGGCAAGCTCTGGATCGAGATGAGCACGCTGCTTCCCGATCAGCAGCAGGCACTCGAGGCCAAGGCGGTGGCGGTCGGAGGCGACTACCTCGAGTGTCCGGTCGGCGGGACAGTCGGACCTGCGCTCAAGGGTGCGCTTCTGGGCATGGCCGGAGGATCTCAAAGCGCGTGGGAGCGGGGAAAGACCGTGCTCGAGGGTCTCTGCAAGCGCGTGGAGCATCTTGGCCCCGTCGGCAGCGGATCGGCGATGAAGCTCGCGGTGAACCTGCCGCTCGCGCTTTACTGGGCCAGCATGGGCGAGGCGCTTTCTGTGCTTAAGGGCTCGGGTGTTCCGCCGGGCGTCGCCGCAAGCATCATGTCGGACAGCTCCGCCGGGCCGGCCGTCCTCAAGAACCGCCTCGACGTCGTCGTGAAGACGCTGGAGGGCGAGGATCAGCCGGGCACGTTCGACATCAACGGGCTGCGGAAGGATCTTCTCCTCGCGCTCGAATGGGCCTCGAGGGCCGGAGCGGACATGACACTTTCGACGGCTGCGCGCGATCTCTACGAGGCGGCAGTGGCCGAGGGACTTGGTGGCTGCGACGGGTCCAGCCTGACCCGCTTGATGCTGGCGGACTGATCCGGTGTTCCACCGCGATGGGGGCCCATGATGGGGCTTGAAACGCTTCTGGCCGATCCGTCGGCCCTTTGGGCGCTCGTCTTGACGCTTGTCCTGGCCGGGGCTGCGATCGGCGTGCTTGCCGGGCTGTTCGGCGTAGGCGGCGGCGCGATCAGCGTTCCGGTCTTCTACGAGACGTTTCTGCGGCTGGGCCTCGACCCGGACATTGCGATGCCGCTCGCGGTGGGAACGTCGCTCGCGATGATCATCCCGACCGCGATCCTGTCCGCGCGCGCCCATGCAGCGAAGGGCGCACTCGACATGGACCAGCTGAAGTCCTGGGCGCTGCCAATCCTTGCGGGCGTCGTCGTGGGAAGCGCAGTCGCGCGGTACGCTCCGGCCGAGCTCTTCCAGATCGTGTTCGTCGCAATCTCGGCGATCATGTCGTTCCGCCTTCTTCTTGCGAACGAGGCCCGCCCGATCCGCGAGGGCATGGGGCGCCTCGGCAACACGGCATACGGCGCGTTGGTCGGGTTCCTGTCCGTGCTGATGGGGATCGGCGGCGGGGCGATCTCGAATCTCATCCTGACACTTCACGGATGGACGATGCACCGGGCCGTCGCCACCTCGGCTGGCGTGGGCGTCCTCATCGCCGTGCCCGGCACGATCGGCTACGTGCTCGCGGGCTGGGGTCGGCCGGGACTGCCGGCCGACGCGCTCGGCTACGTCTCGGCCAGCGCGCTCGTCCTGACGCTGCCTACGGCGCTCCTTTGCACGCGCCTCGGCGTCGGGCTGGCGCATGCGCTGCCGCAGAAGGCGCTGAAACGGCTTTTCGGAGGATTTCTCTTGCTTGTCGCCATGCGGTTTGCCTGGGCCATTCTCCAGAGCAACTGACCTGGTCCGGCTGCCTGTCGGCGCGCGCAGGTCGAGGCCGTGGCGTGAGCGACCTGGTGCCGGGTGGCCTCAGGCGCGCGGCCCGGCGCGCCGTTTCAGCCGACCCGTGCGGCCCGGTTTCCGGCCCTGGCGCGAAGAGGGCACCGACGCATTCCGAGCGTCGATCGGCCCGCGTCCGTTGGCGGACGGAAGGGTCAGTCGCTGTGCGCCTCGTCGAGGCGGAGGCGGTCGAAGGTGAGGCGTCGAAAGGGACGGCCCCGGCAACGTCGGAGGCGGGTGGCGGCGGCTCCCTATTCCTCGCGGAAGGCGCGTTGGAAATAGACGGTCAGCGGGTGCGTCAGGAACGACAGCGGCGTGCGGTCCCCGGTCCTCAGGAACGCCTCGACAGGCATTCCGGGAAGCAGCGCGAGGTCCGGCATGGCCGCCAGCGCGGTCTCGTTGGGCAAGATGACGGCCTGGTAGTAAGTGATGCCGCGCGCCTCGTCGGTCTCGGCGTCGGCCGAGACGCGAAGCACGGTGCCGGGCACCTCGGGCATCGTGCGCCGGTTGAAGGTGGTGAACATTAGGGCGACGTCCTGGCCGGGATGGACCTGGTCGATGTCGATGGGGTCGATCCGCGCCGAGACCTGCAGCGGCTGGCCGCCGGGCACGATGTACATCATCGGATCGGCCGGCCGCACCACGGATTGCTCGGCGACGACGCGCGACGCGAAGACGACGCCCGGGACCGGCGCGCGCACGTCGAGCCTTGCGAGCCGCTCGCGCAGGCTGAGGCGGCGCTCCTGCAGCTCGATCCGGCTGAAGCCGAGGTCGCGCAGTCGCGCGATCGCCTCCTCGCGGCGTCTTTCGCCAAGCCTGAGGCTTTCGATGGCAAGCCCGGCGATGCGCGCCCCGGCCTCCGCCACCAGCGCGGTCAGGTTCCCGATCTCGCCCTGCAGCCGCGCCTCCTCGCGCCGCAGCTCGGAGAGGCGCGGCCCCTGCACCAGCCCACGGTCGAAAAGCGTCCGGACGGCTTCGACCTCGTCCGAGATCAGCTCGAGCTGGCGGCGGAGCGCGCCGAGCTGGGCCTCCATCCCGTCGATCTGGCGTTCGATCTGGGTCTGCTGCTCGGCCAGCTGCCGCCACTCCTGCGCGAGCGTGGTCCCGCGCGCCTCGAACAGGTTGCGCTGGCCCTCGATCAGTTCGGTCAGCGCCCCGGCGTCCACGGTGTCGAAGTCGGGCAGGTCGCCGAAATCCGGCGTCTCGGCCCCGTCGCGTTCGGCGGTCAGCCGCGCGCTGCGGGCGAAGATCTCCGCAAGCTGCTGCTCGACGATGGCCAGTTCCGAGTGCAGGAAGGTCCCGTCGAGCCGCACCAGCACATCCCCGGCCGCGACATGGTCGCCGTCCCGCGCGAGGATCGCCCCCACCACGCCGCCATCGGGATGCTGGATGACCTGCCGCTCCCTCTGGACCTCCACGACGCTGGGCGCGACGACGGCGCCCGAGATCCGGGTGCCAACGCTCCAGGCGCCAAGCGTGCCGACCATCAGGATGATGGCCGCGAAGCCCACGAACAACGGAATGCCCGCGCTCCGGCGCTTGGGCGGGCCGTTCATGGCCGGCCTCCGGCGACGACGCGCTGCACGTCGCCGGCGTTCTTCATGAGGTTCCTGATGACCTGGTCACGGTCGCCGTAGGCTGCGGCCTTGCCGCCCTCGAGCACGAGAAGATCGTCGCAGGTCGAGATCGCGGTGGGCCGGTGCGTCATGATCAGGACCGCGCCGCCGCCCTTCTTCATCGCGGTCACGGCGGCATTGAGCGCCTCGGAACCTTCCGCGTCGAGCGCCGAGTTCGGTTCGTCGAGCACCAGGAGGACCGGATCGCCATAAAGCGCGCGGGCAAGCGCGAGCCGCTGCTTCTGCCCGCCCGACAGGGATACCGCCGAGCCGTTCACCTGCGTGTCGTAGCCTTCGGGCAGGGACAGGATGATGTCGTGCACACGCGCCTTCTTCGCCGCCTCGACCACCTTGGCGTCGTCCGGATCGGAGGCCATGCGCGCGATGTTCTCGGCGACGGTGCCGTCGAAGAACTGCACGTCCTGCGGCAGGTAGCCGATGTATCCTCCAAGCCGGTCGGACGCGTACTGGTCCGGCGTTGCGCCAGCCAGCCGGACCTCGCCGGCGGAAGGCGGGACGACGCCGGTGACGATCCGCGCCAGGGTGGTCTTGCCCGACCCGCTCCGGCCGATGATGCCGAGCGCCTTGCCCGGCCTCACCTCGAGGGAGACCTGCGACAGCACCGGCCTTTCCCCGTGTTTCGGCACCAGCGTCACAGACCGTAGGTCAAGATGCGCCCGCGGCGCGGGAAGCACCGTCTGGGGATCGCGCACCCCCTCCTGTCCGAGCAGCGTCTTCAGCGCCTTCCAGCTCACCTGGGCGCTCTGGACGACAGCCCATTGCGAGACGCCGATCTCGACCGGGGCCAGCGCCCGCCCCAGAAGGATGCTCGCCGCGATCATGGCGCCCGCCGTCATCTCGCCCCGCAGGACGAGCCACGCGCCAAGCGCGAGCATCGCCGACTGCAGGAAAAGCCGGAAGGCGCGCGTGAAGGCGGTGGCGGACCCGGTCCGGTCGTTGGCGCGCATGGCGTGGTCCATCGCCTCGTCCTGCATCCGGCCCCAGCGTTCCGTCATCGCGCCGCGCATTCCCTGGGCCACGACGTATTCGCCGGAAAGCTCGACCTGCAGCGCGAAGCGGCTGGCGCGCTTCGACCGCTCTCCGGCAGATGCCGTCTTCCGGTAGGTCAGAAGCTGGTTGAGGATTGCGGTGCAGACCAGCACGCCGCCGCCGGCCACCGCAAGCCAGCCGAGCATCGGGTGGAAGATGAAGATCGCCGTGAGAAAGACGGGCGTCCAAGGGATGTCGAACAGCGCCAGGATCACCGGTGAGGAGAACAGCGTGCGCACCGCCTCGATGTCCTGCAGCGACCCGGCCGGGCCCGGCTGGCGCCGCGCCGAGCGGTCCACGACCGCACGGAAGGTCCGCGCGTTCAGTCCGTCCTGAAGCCGCGCGCCCACGCGCGACATGACGCGGCCGCGGGCATGTTCGATGAGCCAGTAGAAGAAGTAGAGAACGGAAACCAATCCGAACAGCGCGACCAGCGTCTCCTCGGAGCGGGACGCGAGGACGCGGTCGTAGATCTGCAGCATGAAAAGGGGGCCGGTCAGCATGAGGAGGTTCGTGAAGATCGAGAAGACGAAGGTGGCCAGGACAAGGCCGCCCGACCGTGTCCGCAGTCCGGACCATGCGTTTCGCCGCTTCATGTCGTTCTCCGAGTCGCCGCACCCGTGATCACAACCACGATCGTCTTTAGAAAGAATGGGCGCGGGCGGATATTTTCAGCCATCCGGCGTTCCCCGGTGCGGTCCCGGTGCGCGGAGAGTTCCCGCAGGTTCCGCGGGGGCCCTAGGATCCTCGATCAGGCCGCGAGCGGTGCGGGTTCGATGACCGACCGGGGCGGCATCGGCGTCTCCGCGGCTTTGGCCGGATGCGCGACACCGAAAAGGGTTCGTTTCGATGATGGTCCGCGGGGATCTGCCGCGCGTCATGCGCCCGGGCGGATCCGGCCGTTCCGGCGGCGTCCGTTCCTGCCCGCGTTGGCCTCGGCGGAAAACTTCGTTTTGAACAGCGCACGGATCTGGACTACACAGACCGGATAACAAACGATCAGGGAGGATCACATGAAACATTTCAAGGCGCTTGCGGCCGGCACGCTCATGGCCATCGCCGCTCCGGCAGTGGCCCAGCAGCAGCTTTCGGTCGCCACCGGCGGCACCGGCGGTGTCTATTACCCGATGGGCGGCGGCCTCGCCGAAGTCATCAACAACCACGTCGAAGGCTATGCCGCGACCGCCGAAGTCACCGGCGCGTCGGTCGAGAACATGGGCCTGATCGCGACAGGCGACGCAGACCTCGCGCTCGCGCTGGCGGACACGGTCCTGCAGGCCTATTCGGGCACCGGCCGTTTCGAGGGCCAGCAACTGCCGATGATCCGCGGCCTCGCGTCGATGTATGCCAACATGGTCCAGATCGTGACGCTGGAAGGCTCGGGCATCACCTCGCTCGATGATCTGGTGGGGATGCGCGTGTCCGTCGGTGCGCCCGGTTCGGGCACCGAGGTCAACGCGCAGGAGATCCTGAACGCCAACGGCATCACCTACGACGACATCGACGAGCAGCGCCTGAACTTCAACGAGACGGCGGACGCGCTGGCCAACGGCGATATCGACGCGGGCTTCTGGTCCGTGGGCGCGCCGACGTCGTCGATCCTCAACCTCGCGACGACGCAGAATATCCACGTGATCGAGCTGACCGACGCGCAGATCGAGGCCGCGCAGGGGGTGTCCGACGTCTTCGCGCGGACGACGCTGGCGGAAGGCATCTACGAAGGCGTGCCGGCCACGACCGTGATCGGCGTGCCCAACGTCCTCGCGGTGTCGTCCGAGATGTCGGACGACCTCGCCTATGCGATCACGCGGGCGATGTTCGAGAACATCGCCGAGCTGCAGGCGGTGCACCCGGCGGCGAACCAGACGACGGTCGAGTTCACGCTCGATGCGACGCCGGTTCCGCTGCACCCCGGCGCGATCCGCTACTACGAAGAGATCGGGGCCGAGATCCCGGACAGCCTGCGTCCGTGATGTCACGGCTCGGGGGAGGGCTTCTGGCCCTCCTCCTCTCCGGCACCGGCGTCCCGGCGGCGGATCTCGTCGCCACCCGTGAGGACGGCACCGAAATCGCCCGCCTCCCCGTTCCCGATGGGGGGGGCTGGTGCATGCTCTGGCATCATTCCGTGCAGGGCTTCGAAGTTTCCGACTGCTACGAGAACCGTGACGGTCACATGGTGCTGGTGCGCTCGCACCTGCCCGATTTCGCCGCCGGTCTCGACCACATCCCCGGCCGGGGCCGGCAGGTCTCGGACGGGCAGGGCGGCTACTGGATCCTCGACATAGACGAGGCGGTTCCGGGTGACGCCTACGTTCTGAGGCCGGGCCGCGCCCCGGTCGATCACAGGTTGCGCGTCGGCGACACGGTCGTGTCGCTGTCCGAGGCCGCCCCCCGCGAGCGCGTGCGGATCGAACTGACGGGACAGGAGGACTGATGGTCACCGACACCGAGATTCCCCAGGCCGAACCGCAACAGCCCCGCTTCGTGCTGCGCGCCATCGCGGTGGTCGGCATCGCCCTGTCGCTGTTCCAGCTCTATGCGGCGGGCGTGCAGCCGCTGGGCCTGTTCTTCCAGCGTCCGATCCACCTCGGCTTCGTGCTGGTCCTGTGTTTCCTGATCTATCCCGTCTGGGGCGCGTCGCGGCCGCGCGGCATGCTGGGCTGGATCATCGACGGCGCGCTGATCGCCTGCGGCGTGCTGGTGGGCGCGTGGGTGCCGGTGAACATCGACATCATCGCCAACCAGATCTTCCCGCGCGACATCGACGTGATCGTGGGTGTCCTGACCGTCATCGTGGTGCTCGAGGCCGCGCGGCGGGCCGTGGGCCTCGGCATGACGATCATCGGCGCCTTCTTCCTGCTCTACGCCTTCGCGGGAAACCGGGGCGAGCTGCCGTTCCTCGCCGATTGGATGCCGGGCATCCTGAACCATCGCGGCTACTCCCTCGACCGGGTGGCCAGCCAGATGACGCTCGGCGCCGAGGGGATCTTCGGCATTCCGCTCGGGGTCGCTGCGACGTTCATTTTCGTCTTCGTCCTGTTCGGCGCCTTCCTCGAGGTGACGGGCGCGGGCAAGTTCTTCATCGACCTCGCCTATGCCGCCACGGGCAAGCAGCGAGGCGGGCCCGCCAAGGCCGCGGTCATCGCAAGCGCCGGCATGGGCTCCATCTCGGGGTCGGCCATCGCCAACGTCGTCACGACGGGCGCCTTCACCATCCCGCTGATGAAGCGCCTCGGCTATCGCCCGGCGCAGGCCGGTGGGATCGAGGCCGCGGCTTCGACCGGGGGGCAGATCATGCCGCCGCTGATGGGGGCCGGCGCCTTCCTGATGAGCGAGTTCACGCGGGTGCCCTATATCGACATCGTGCTCGTCTCGATCTTCCCCGCGGTCCTCTATTTCGGCGCGGTCTACCTTCTCGTGCACATCGCCGCGGTCAAGCAGGGCATGACGGGGCTGACCGCCGAAGAGCTTCCGAGCGTGCGCCGGGTGCTGGCCGACGGCTGGCATTTCCTGCTGCCGCTCGTGGCGCTGGTCGCGCTGCTTGTGGCGGGCTACTCGCCCATGCGCGTCGGCTTCTTCGCCATCATGTCCGTCATCGCGGCAGCCGCGGCGCGCGCGCTGTGGACCTTCTTCACCGACCGGCCCACGGCGGCGGGCTTCGCCGCGCTGGTGCGGCGGGGCGGCGCGCTGACCATCGAGGCGCTGGAGCTTGGCGCGCGCAATGCCGTCGCGGTCTCCATGGCCTGTGCGGTCGCGGGCATCATCGTGGGCGTCGTCGGCCTGACCGGGCTGGGACTGAAGTTCTCAGCCATGATGATCGCGTTCTCGGGCGGCAACCTCGTGCTGGCGCTGATCCTCGTGCTGATCGCAAGCCTTATCCTTGGCATGGGCCTGCCGGTGACGGCGGCCTACATCGTGCTCATCATCCTTGTCGGTCCCGCGCTGACGCAGGAATTCGGGATGCCCATCCTGATCGCGCATCTCGTGGTGTTCTGGTATTCACAGGACAGCAATGTCACGCCACCCGTCGCGCTCGCGGGCTTCGCAGGGGCGGCCATCGCGGGCTCCAAGCCGATGGAGACCAGCATCCAGGCATGGAAATACGCCAAGGGCCTCTACCTCGTCCCGCTGTTCATGGTGTTCAACGAATCGATCATCCTCGGCGGGCCTTTGCCGCTGGTGCTCTGGAACGGGGCCATCGCGATCGTGGCGCTGGCGGGTTTCGCGGCCGCGCTCGAGGGCTTCTTGTGGCGGCCCATCGCCCTGTGGCAGCGCATCCTGCTCGTTCCGGGCGTGATCGCGGTGTTCTGGCCCTCGTTCGCCATCGAGGCGATCGGCGTCGCGGTCATCGTGTTGCTGCTTGGCCTGAACCGTTGGCAGGCCGGGACCGAGGCGCAGGGGCTTGACGCCGGGGCGGCGTGAAGGGCCGGGGCGTGCGGCAATTTCGGGCACGACGCGCCTAACGGCTTAAAAAGCGGCAGGCCGATCGCGAAAAGACCGCCCCTTTGCCTGCGAATTCATGCGGGAAATGGACTGGAATTCGGTCAACCCGCTATTATTGCTCGACTTTATGAAAGTGCGGGGGCAAGGCCCTGCCTGCCCGACCCGGATGAACGCTTACAATCCGGCCACTTGATCGCTATATTAGGGCTATGTGCGGGATCTTCCGCACCAATGAAAGGCGCCTATTGATGACCATGTTCTCCATGAAGCCCAAGTTCGATCTTGCCGAATTTCTCGCCGTTCCGGCACCTAAAGGCAGGTCGAAAAAACGGACCATGGCGGCTGGTGGCGCGCAGCGCGGCTCCGCGGTGGTGCGGGACGCCGGCGCCGACAAGACAAAGGATGCCGATCCGCCCTCGTGACGGGCGCCGAAGACCGGCCCGCGAGGTGCGGGCCGGGATCCCGATCGGAGCGATCTTGGACCTTTACCGCATCATCTACTCGTCTCAGCCCTTCGGATACGACGAGGCGGCCCTCGCGGGCATTCTCGTCGATGCGCGACGCTGCAACGAACGGGACGGGGTGACGGGCGCCCTCGTCTGCCGCAGGGATGTCTTCCTTCAGCTGATCGAAGGCCCACGCCCCCGCGTTCTCGACACGTTCGAGCGGATCCGCCGCGACGATCGCCACGTCGACGTCGCGGTCCATCTCTCCGGCCCGGTGCCCGAGCGCCTGTTCGGGGGATGGGCGATGCTTCACGACCCCGCGGCCTCGTGGTTCGAGGCCGCGAAAGGGCGTCCCGCCGATTGGCTGGCCGCGGCAGACGCCGACGAAATTTCCGCCCTCTTCACGTCGATCGCAGCCAAGGCGACCGCCGCGCCCGCACGCTGACGGCGGGGCGGGCCGCTACTGGAGCGACGAGATGATCTCGTTTCCGCGCCGGATGCGCGCCGAGAATTCCCGCGCCATGTTCGCGAGGATGACCGTGACGATGTGCGGATCCGTCTGCGTGAGCGCCTCCAGCTGGCCCGCGGTGATGCCGTAGCAGACGACACGCTCGTCCGCGATGACGTCGGCCGAGCGCATCCCGCTTCCCAGAACCGCCATTTCGCCGAAGAACTGGCCCGGGCCGATGCAGCTGACCCGCATGGCGTCTGCCGTGCCGGCGGGAACCATGATGCTGACCGATCCGCGCGCCACGACGAAGAACATCTGTCCGTGGTCGCCGCGCGTCAGCACGCGTTCGCCGGCCTCGAACTGCATGGGATGGATGAGCGCTTCGACCTTGCCGAGCTGCGCCTCGTCCAGCCCGTTGAAGAGGTCGATGCTGCCGAGCGCGAAGCGGGTATGGTCGTAGGGCTGGCGCGTCGCCTCGAGCACCATGTCCTCGTAGATCTCGATCGCCTCGTCCACCGTCTGGAACACCCGCACGCCGTTGTTGCCCGCAAGCTGGGCCAGCATGTCGGTGGCGCCCACCACGCCCCCGCCGATCTCGGCGAAGGCGATCTCAAGGCCGCCTTCGCGGGTCCGGGCGAGGAAATCGTCGAAGAAGCGCAATGCGGCGGCGTCCACGGAATTCAGCCGCCGGAAATCGATGATCAGGAAATCCGCGGCCGCGACCGTCGCCTCGAGCTGGCGGATCATCCGTTCGGCAGAAGCGAAATAGAGCGCTCCCTGAAGTTCGACCAGGGCGATCTTCTCGCCCTCCACGCGCAGCATCTCGCGTTCGCGCGGGTTGCGGATGCGCAGGCTCGGCTGGCGGTCCGCGGTCGTCTGGCGGCGCACAACGTCCTCGACGGGCGCCGCGTTCATGAACAGGTGAAGGCCGAAATCCTTGCTGATGCGCCGGCAGGCCGCCACGCCGCGGACCGAGTTCCCGATCGGATCGAGCGGCGGTGACCAGATCGCGATGGACAGCTGGCCGGGCAGGACGGCGAGGATGCCGCCCGACACCCCGCTTTTTGCGGGAAGGCCCACGTCGTAGGACCATTCGCCGGCGTAGTCGTACATGCCGCAGGTCATCATCAGGGTCAGGACGTCGCGCACCTCGATCGGGCCGAGAAGGCGCTTGCCCGTTCTGGGATTGACCCCGTTGTTGGCGAGCGTCGCCCCCATGAGGGCAAGATCCTCGGTCGTCACCAGAAGCGAGCATTGCCGGAAATAGAGGTCGAGGACCTCCTCGGGGTCCCCGTCGATCATGCCGGAATTCAGCATCAGGTAGGCGATCGCGCGGTTGCGGTGCCCGGTCTCGACTTCCGAGCGGTAGACGGCGTCGTCCATCTCCAGCGGCCGGCCCGCGAACTCCGAGAACAACGCCTGCATCCCGGCCACGCGCGCGTCGCGCGTCTCGCCCTCCGCGAGGGACGCGATGGCGATGGCGCCCGCGTTGACCATCGGGTTGAAGGGGCGGTTCTTCTTTTCGTCGAGCACGATGGAATTGAACGCCTCGCCCGTGGGCTCCACCCCGACACGCTCGAGGATCGCCGCCTGCCCCAGCCGTCGGAGCGCCCCGGCATAGGCGAAGGGCTTGGACACCGACTGGATCGAGAAGGCGCCGCCACTGTCGCCGACGGAATAGACGTTGCCGTCGATCGTGGCGAAGGAGATCGAGAAACTGTCGGGCGCGGCCCTTGCGAGTTCCGGGATGTAGGTCGCCACCTCTCCGCCGGTCATTCCGATCAACTCGGCATGAAGCCGGTGCAAGTAATCCTTGAAAGGCGATACCTCGCTGCCTGGCATCCCCATCCTCCCGCGTCCGAACCCGGCCCGAGCTTTAGTCCTTCGTTGGATGGTGGAAAAGTTGCGGACCATGGTCCGGGAGCGTCGCAAGGGGCTGCTACGCCGCGCGCCCAATTATTAAGCCGTCTGCCGTAATAACGGGCAGTTCAAGACCGGACGGCGGGGCAGGGAATCGGCGGGGCCGGGTCAGGTCCCGACGGCGTTCGCCCCGCTTCCCGCGGGCGGCGCATCGGTCAGGCCGGCCACGAGCGAGGCCGCGGTCGTGGGCAGGGAGAGGCAGACATCGAATCCGGCATCCTCGCAGACGACGGCAAGATCCCGGGCCCGTTCCGGCACCAGCGCGACGGCGCGCACGAGGGGAAGGTCCGACTGCGCCTCGGCGGCGCGGCAGGTGCGGATGATGCCGAGGCCGGCCGCGTCCTGCGCGTCCACCCCGATCACGACGCTGTCGAGGTAGGGCGACAGCGCGCGGGCAACGGCCTCGTCCGCCGCATCGGCCGTCTGCACGCTCGCGCCGAGCCCCCTCAGCATGTCAGCCGTCGCCGTGCGGGACGCATCGTGCCCGTCGACGACGAGAATGCGGCGCCCCTCCAGCGGTGCGGTCGCGGCGTTGGCGGCCGCGTGCGGCCCGTCCTTCATCTCGGGTCGATGGCTGGCGGCGGGCATTGGCAGGACGAGGGCAATGCGCGTGCCTTCGCCCGGTGTGCTGTCGGCCTCGATGCTGCCGCCCATCGCCTGCACCAGCCGATTCACGATCGCCATCCCGAGGCCGCTGCCGCCCCTCGTCCGGGTGATGGCGGCGTCCGCCTGGCGGTAGGGCACGAAAAGCCGTTTCAACTGCTCGGGCGACATGCCGTCCCCGGTGTCGCGCAGCTCCACGCGCAGGTCGTCCTCGCCGCCGGCCACGCTCAGCGTCACGCCGCCCTCGTCGGTGAAGCGGATCGCGTTCGACAGCAGGTTCAGGAGGATCTGCTCCAGCCGGTAGTCGTCGCCGATCCTTTCGCTCAGGGTGCGGGGCAGCGACCACTCCACCGCGAGCGTTATGCCCTTGTCCCTCACCACGCCCTCCTGAAGTCCCGTGACCTTGTCCACGAGCGCCCCGAGGTCGAAGCCGCGCGGCGCGATCTCGAACGCGCCGGCGTCGAGTTTGGACATGTCGAGAAGATCGTCCAGCGTCCGCTTCATCGACTCCGCCGAGGATACGACGATCCCCAGCGTCTTGCCGACAAGCGCGTTGCCGGCGCCGCCGCCGGTCTCGACCTCGTGCAGGGCGAGGCGCGCGCCCGCCATGATCCCCGTCAGCGGCGTGCGCAGTTCGTGGCCCATGAAGGCGAAGAATTCCTCCCGCGTCCGGAGCGAGGCCTCGGCCTCGGCGAGACCGGCCTCGAGGCGTCGTCGCTCCCCGGCTTCCCGGTCGAGCGCGATGCGCTGCCGCACAAGCTCGTCCATCGTCGCGGTCAGCGCTTCCATGGTCGCGATCTCGTCATCCGTCCACTTGCGCGGTTCCGGCGCAAGGACGCAAAACGACCCGATCGCCGCGGCGCTCTCGTCATGAACCGGAAAGCCGAGGTAGGAAATGACGTCTAGGTCGCGGATCGCGAGGTTGTGGCGCAGGGTGGCGTGCTGCCGTGCGTCATGCACCACAAGCGGGCGCGAGCGGTATTTCACATGCTGGCAGAACGAATGGCTGAGCGGCGTTTCCCGCAGGCTTGCCCAGGGTTCGGGCAGGCCCGACTGGCTCTTGAAGACCTGCCTGTCCGCGGCCTCGTCTACGACGGACAGGAGTGACACCGGCGCCCCCAGCAGCTGCGATGCAAGCCGGGTCAGCCTGTCGAAGGCCTCGACAGTGGCGGGGTCGGTCAGGTCGGTGCGATGCGGCTGCGTCATCCGGGGCTCCGGCAGGGTGTTCGGCCCCTGCGTGCCGGCGCCCGTCATGCGGTTGCGTGGTGCGTCGCCCAAATGTCGCGGATCCGGGCCGCGAGGGTCATGGGATCGAAGGGTTTCGACAGGACCGCCGCCGCGCCCAGCGCATGAAGGCGGTCGATGTCGTCGCGGGCGACCTTGGCGGTCAGGAAAGCCAGCGGTTTCGTGGCGAACCCGTCAAGCCGGCGCAGGGCCCTGAACGTCTCGGGGCCATCCATGCCCGGCATCATGACGTCAAGAAGGACCAGTTGCGGGTCGATTTCCGCCGCCCGCGCCACCGCTTCCTCGCCCGACATGAAGCCGTGCACCTCGAAGCCGCCGAGACGCTCGAGGGCCAGCTCGATCAGCGGATGGACGTCGGGGTCGTCCTCGACGAACAGGATCCTCTCAAGCGTGTCCATGCGTCACCCCCCTGGTTTCAGCGCCGTTCGCGACCTTGGCCACCGCGACATGCCGCCGGCCATGAGAGACGGCGGTGTCGTCGCCGCCCGCCAGCGGGAACTCGACCCAGAACTCGGACCCCTTGCCTTCCTTCGAGATGAGGCCGACCTGCCCCCCCATCCCGGTCGCAAGCTCCCGCGTGATGGCGAGGCCGAGGCCGACGCCGCGATGGCGGCGCGCGTCGCTGGTGTCCACCTGGGCGAATTTCTGGAAAAGGATCGCCTGCTTGTCCTCGGGCACGCCGGGGCCGCGATCGATGACGCTGACCCGCGCGAGAGGCCCATTGAGGTCGGCGCGCACGGTCACGGTCCCGCCCGGCTCGGAATACTTGACCGCGTTGGACAGGAAATTGGTCAGGACCTGTATCGCGCGCTCTGCGTCCACCTTGACCATCAGCGAGTCCGGCACGTTCTGCTCCAGCTCGAGCACCACGCCATACTCGCCCGCGACGCTGCGATTGAGATCGATGGAGTGCCGCACCACCTCGCCGAGGGGCTCGTCGGCGAGCACGATCTCCATCTTGCCCTGCGTCAGCTTCTCCAGGTCGAGCATGTCGTCGATCATGACGCCAAGCCGCTTGGCATTGCTGACGGCCGCCTCGACGAGGGCCGTGCCGTCTGCCTCGAGCGTGCCGATGACGCCGCCCTTCAGAAGCGAAAGCGTGCCGCTTATCGACGTCAGGGGGGTGCGCAACTCGTGGCTGACCGTGGCCAGGAACTCCGACTGCATCCGCTCCACCTTCTTGCGCTCGGTGATGTCGCGGACGATGCCGATGAAGATGCGGTCCTGTCCCGGGCCTTCCTCGATCTCGGACACGGCCAGCTCGATCGGGAAGACTTCCCCGTTGCTGCGGACCGCCTCGAACTGGCTGATCTTGCCCATGACCTTGGGCGCGCCGCCGCCGATGTAGTTGCGCAGATACTGGTCGTGCTGAACGGAATGTTTCCGGGGCATGATCATCGAGATGGACTGCCCGATGAATTCCTCGGACGTGTAGCCGAAGATCTCCTCGGCCGCGCGGTTGCACGAGAAGATCTTGCCATCGCTGTCGATGGCGATGATCGCATCGACGACGTTGTTGAGGATCGCCTCGGTGTGCTGCGCCGCCCGGCGCAACTTTTCGTTGAACTGCCGCTCGTCCGTGACGTCGCGCGTCACGCCGGTCACGCGGACGTGTTCGCCGCGCTCGCGGACGATACGCGCCATGGACGACAGTATCCGCTCGCCACGCTTGGGATGAGTGACGCGGAACTCGAAATTGAAGTCGCCCCAATGCGCCTCGTCCAGCCGCGTGAAGGCATCCGACAGGATCAGGGCGTCTTCGGGATGGACGCTCTCGAGCCATTTCGAGGCGATGTCGCACCCGGGGTCCATCCCGTGCAGTTCGTAATTCTGGTCGTTCCACTCGATCTGGCCGGTGCCGGTGTCGAAGGCCCAGATGCCCATCTCGGCAACCTCGGTCGCAAGCTGCAGCCGTTCCAGCGATTGCTCCAGCGCGCGGCTCGTCTCGCGCCGGGCCGTGACGTCGTTCTCGATCGCGATGAAGCCGGTATGGTTGCCCTCCGCGTCCCATATCGGGTTGCAGCGCAGTTCGATCCAGTAGGGGCGGCCGTCCTTCGTGTGGTTCAGCAGCTCGACATGGAAGCTCTGCCGCCGCGCAAGACTGGTGCGTATGTTTTCCAGCGTCGCCTCGGTCGGGCGGACCTTCTGAAGGATCTTGCCGGGGATCTTGCCGCGCATGTCCTCCAGCGAATAGCCGGTCAGCTTCTCGAAGGATTCGTTGACCCAGGTGACACGGCCCTCCACATCGGTCACGACCACGCCGTTCGTCGTCTGGCGCGCCACCTGCGACAGGAGATCGAGCTGCGCGGTGCGTTCGCGAACGCGCTCTTCCAGCTCGCGCGCCAGCTTTTCCTGCGCGTTGAACATCTGTCCGAGGCGTTCGTACAAGGCGCGAAGGGTGTTCGCGACGACGTCGTATTCCACGATATTCGTGACCGGGGGGATCCGGGGACGCCGCCCCGAGGCGATCGCGGGGGCAAGGTCGATGCCGAGGACCGCGAGCTGCGCGAGGGGCCGTGACAGCCAGTTGATGAACATCCGCGACAGCAGGATCACGAAGGCCACGGATACGGCCAGAAGCAGGAGGCTCTGGCGCGCGTCGTTCTCGAGGATGTTGATCAGCGCGGCTGCGGCGAACTCCACCCGGACCTCTCCGCCCTCGGGCGACGAAAGCGGCAGCCGCATCAGGTAGCGGCCCTCGCGGGACCGGAGCATCTCGGCCATCTCGCCGGTCGGCTCCCATTGTTCGAGGCGCGAGGCGTCGGTGAAGATCACGCCGTCGTCCCCGAAGCTTCGGGTGGTTCCGACAAGGTCCTCGTGGGATCCGTCCGGTCCCGCGATCGCGATGGAGAAGTTCCTCAGCGACCCGAATTCGTCGCTCGACGCGCTCAGCATCCGGGTCAGTTCGGCCGTCATCGCCGTGCGGGCGACAGCTTCTCCGGCGCGGTCCTCCTGCGCGATCAGGGTGTATTGGCCGATCGTCGACATCGCGAAGGAAAGACGGTCCACCGTGCGCTGGTAGCCTCGCCGGTTGTCCAGCGTGACCAGCGCGGCGGCCGAGAAGATCGCGACGAACGACATGACGTAGAACAGCGCCGTACTGAACGAGACCTTCGGCAGATCGAAGCCGAGGGACGGCCAGACCATGCGCAGCAGCGTCAGGATCAGACCGGCGGCGACGGCGTTGAAGACACCGTTGATCGCCTGTTTCAATCCGATGAAGGCGGCGCTTCCGAACGCCATGTCCAGAGCGCCGCCATAGGTCAGCAGGACGAGGGGAAAGCCGATGAGCACCCAGAAGGCGGCATCCAGAAGCGCGATGTTGTCGAAGCGCCGCAGGAGCAGGCCCACGAAAAGGACCTCGAACGTGAAGATCAGCAGGGCGTAGGGGTGGCCCCACGCGAACAGCGTCACGGAGGCCCCGACGGCCGCGATCGCCACGCCTGCCCACAGGCCGATCACACGCAGGGCCACGAGGGCGGCGATGGAGCCGAACACGAACGAGATCGAGTTGAACAGGGACAGGCTGAACACGAAGCCGCAGATCGCAAGAGCTGCCATCACGGCGCTGAGCGTCAGTTTGAGGGCCATCGAGGTTCTCTCCGAATTCAACGAAGAGCTGAACTGACCTCGGTTTGAGACATATTTAAGGAGAAGGTATGAAAACGCCGAAGTATCGCGGAACGGCCATTGCGCGCCTGCCTTGCCTCAGTCGCGCAACAGACGTCCGGGCGCGGACCTTGCGAGGGCGAACTTCCCCAGACGCGCCGCGTGCCATGCAAGCGTCTGGTTGCTGCTGAGAACCGGAAGCCCCGTCTCGGCCTCCAGCCTGTCGATCACCGCGAGCGTGCGCATGTTGGTGCATGAGAGGAAAAGACAGTCGACCGTCGCGGACCTTGCCGCCTCGAGGCCCGCGGCGACGATGCTTTCGGGATCGATGCGGGCGACGTTGGCCTCCAGCTTCTCGCCGAAGGAGATCGAGACCGGCACCTCGAAGCCCGCGGCGGCAAAGGCCGCGCGGATCGGTCCGGCGACGGTTGCGATGTAGGGCGAGACGATGCCGACGGACCGCGCGCCGACATGGCCGAACGCCTCCAGCGCGGCGGTCAGAGGCGTCGTGACATGCGTCGTGCGCCGGACCGCACGCAGCGTCGCCTCGACGCGCGCGGGCCCGATCAGCGTCGTTCCCGACGTGCAGGCATAGGCGATGACGTCGAAGGGCACGTCCGGCAGAAGGCTCACGGCGCCGCCGAGGTCGCAGCCCATTCTCTCGATGGTCTCGGGCGTGAGTTCGGTTCCCGAGGCGATGCGCGTGACATGCAGCTGCACCGCGTCGCCGGGGATGAGGCGCCCGAGGTCCTGTTCGCTCGTCTCGTCGACCTGAAGGACCACGATGCCGATCCTTGGAAGCGCCTCGCCATCAGGCGTCAGCCTGTAAGCGAAATCGCTCATGGGGCGATCACCGGAAGCTGCGCCGGCGCGCGGGGCGACAACAGCTCGCATCCTTCGGCCCGGAGCACGATGTTCTCCTCGTGGACCATGATCCGGCCCGGCGCGATCTCCACCCCCGGCTCGAGCGTCAGGACCATCCCCTCACGCAGGGGCGTGTCGTCCCGCTCCGTAAGCGATGGCCATTCCGTCAGCGCGATCCCGAGGCCGTGGCCGAGCCTGCCGCCAAGCGGTATCTGACCGGCCTCGCGCAGGCTGTCGTGCATGATCCGGTGCAGATCGCTCGCGCGCAGTCCCGGCGCCGCCTTGCCGAGCGCCGCGTCGGTGGCCTCATGCAGCGCGGCATGTGCACGCTGCGCCGCCGCGTCGACCCGTCCGACGGCGTAGTTCCTGTCGAAGTCGCAGAAATAGCCGTTCCGCACCGCCCCGCAGTCCAGCATCAGGACGTCGCCCGCGGCAAGCGGCCGGCCGTCGGCTGGCGATATCACGTCGCCGTAACCGCCCGGCCCCGCGCCCCCCGCGAGATACGACACCCAGTCTGCGCCTTCCTCGAGAAGGGCGATCTGGAAGGACCGGAAGACCTCGGCGAGGGGCCGGCCCGCACGGGTGAACTCGGGCACCCGCGCGAAGGCCGCGCCCGCGATCGAGCAGGTCTTGCGGATCAGGCCGATCTCGCCCTCCGACTTGATCTCGCGGACGCGGCGCACGGGGTCCGTCGCGTCGGCGAAGCTGCGCCCGCCGATCCCCGCGGCCACGCGCGCATGATCCGCAAGCGGCATCCGCAGTTGCGTCTCGGGGCCCATGGGAACGCCGATGCGTCCGCCATCGGGGACAAGGTCGCAAAGCGTGCCCGACAGAAGCGTGACGCCGTCATCGACGGGGTCCGGCGCATTCCAGCTGCGGATCTCCGTGATCCAGGTGCGCGCCATCAGATCGCGGCCGATGGCCGGGATCACGGCCACGGGCGCGCCGCGCGCCGGCACGACGAGAAACCATGGCCGCGTCGGGCTTTCCCAGAAGCGGGTCAGAAACCCCGTGACGTAGAAGATGTCGGACGCGGTCGTGAGTAGAAGCGCGTCGAGCCCGGCATCGGCCATCGCGGCCTGCAGCCCGGCGCAGCGCGCGCTGAACTCGTCCGCGCGAAGGACCGCACCGTCATCCAACTTCGGGCCCTTCGCTCAGGATCGCCAGCACCCGCGCGTCCGAAGGCATGTCGGGAAGCCCGTGGATCAATGCGGCCAGTCCCGCCGCCCCGGACGGCGTCGTCCCGATCCCCATCCGTGCGAGGCGCCGCACCGCGTCCGCCGCATCCGCCTCGTCGATCGTCACGAAGGTGTCGGCGTCCCGCGCAAGGCCCGCCAGCGCGATCATCGACGGCGTCTTGCAATCGAGCCTGCCCATCGACGACACCGGACCTTCCGTGGTGACGATGCCGCCCGCCCTGGCGCTGTCGATCAGCGCGGGTGCGGCCTGCGGTTCGACGACGACGATGGTCGGCGCGTCGCCCCAGACCTTGCGCGCATGGGCGGCCACAGCGGCGGCCATGCCGCCCACGCCTGCCTGCAGGAGGATATGGGTCGGCGCCTGCCGCATCTGCGCGGCCATCTCGGCCGCCATCTGGAGGTAGCCCTCCATCACGGCATGCGGCATTTCGGTGTAGCCGGGCCACGAACTGTCGGACAGCAGTGTGGCGCCCTCGGCGTCGGCGGCGCGCTCGGCCGCGGCCATGCTGTCCTCGTAGGTCTCGCCCGTGCGGCGGACCTCGGCGCCCTTGGCGCGCAACCGGTCCTCGAAGCCATGCGGCACCGATGCCGAAAGATACACGATCGCACGCGCGCCGAACAGGCGGGCCCCGGCGGCGACGGACAGGCCGTGGTTCCCCGCGCTCGCGGTCACGAAGGCGCGGTCCGACAGGACGTCCGCCCAATCTCCGTCGCCGCCGCGCGCAAGCGCCGCCTCGCGCGCGATGGCGTAGGCCGCGCCAAGCGCCTTGAAGCTGCCAAGCCCCATGCGCCCCCGCTCGTCCTTGAGGCTGAGCGCGCCGACCCCGCAGTCGCGCGCAAGATCGGGCAGGTCGAGCATCGGTGTCGCCCCATGCGCCGGGCAGAGCGCCAGAAGCTCGCCGACCGGCGCCTCGTCGTCGGCGGGCATCGGTGCGAGCGAGGGGATGCCCCGCCCTCTCAGCGCGTTCGTCCAGAAATCCACCGCGTCGCCCCCTGCAGCCCGGACGGAACCCTAGCAGGGAATGCCGCGGCGGCCAAAGCCCGCGTGGTGTCCGGGCATGACTGCGCCCGGCAGGGGCGGAAGACTTATCCGACCTGTGACGAAACGGACGCGAATCCGTTACGCTGGCGGTTGTGGTTCCCGCTCGGTCACGACAACAGGGGATCGAACTCAAGGACCTGCACGCGCGGCTCGGGGCCACCTTCGTCTTCGTCACCCACGACCAGATCGAGGCGATGAGCCTCGCCGACCGGATCGTGATCATGTCCGAGGGCCGGATCGAGCAGATCGGCACGCCGATGGATCTCTATGGACGGCCGGCCAGCGCCTTCGTGGCCGAGTTCATCGGGGCGCCTCCGATGAAAGTCTGCGACCTCGGCTCGCCCGCCGGGCAGGCGATCGCGTCGCTCGGGATGGCGGCGGCCACGGGTGCGGCTTCGGTCGGCATCCGGCCCGAGGCGCTCAGGCTGGCCGACGCGGGACCTGCCGCGAAGGTGACGCTGGTGGAGGCCCTCGGGGCAGAGACGCTTGTGCATCTGCGGCTGGGCGAGGACCGTCTCGTGCTGCGCGCCGGTCATGGCACGCGCCCAGCGCCGGGCCAGATCGTGCACCTTTGGGCGGACCCTCTCGGCGTGGCATGGTTCGATGCCGAGCGCCGCGCGCTTCGCGCCTGATCGCGCCGCGGGCGGAACCCGCGCCACGGCGGTCTTCCCAACGCCCTCAAGCCGATCAGGAAACCGATCACGGCGCTTATGGGCTTCATGTTGCCGGCGTGGTCTGCGACCCTCTCCTTCGGCAGGCAGGATGAAGCGGATGCGCGGCGACACGCGAACGGATGGACACGGTGGGCGATTTCGGCACTTGTGGCTTGCCGCGCTGGCCGTGCCGGTCCTCGTGGCCGCGATCCTTCTTGCGGTGCGTTTCGCCGACCGCATCGACCAGGCGGCGATCGAGGCGTGGGTCGCGTCGGCCGGCGCCTGGGGGCCGCTGGCGGTGATCGGGCTCATGATCGTCGCCGTCGTCGCGAGCCCGCTTCCAAGCGCGCCCATCGCCATGGCGTCCGGCGCCGCCTACGGCCATTACGCCGGCACCGCCTATGTCGCGATCGGGGCCGAGATCGGCGCCTTGATCGCCTTCCTGATCGCACGGGGTCTCGGCCGCAGCGCGGTCGAGCGCCTTCTCGGGGACAAGGCCGATTACGGCCTTCTGGGGTCGCAGAACGCCCTCACGCTCACCGTTTTCGTCAGCCGCCTCCTGCCCTTCGTGTCCTTCGACGCGATGAGCTACGCCGCGGGCCTGAGCCAGCTTCACGCCTGGCGCTTCGCGCTTGCCACGCTCGCCGGAATCCTCCCCGCGAGCTTCGTCCTCGCCCATCTCGGAAGCGCGGCGATGCAGGGCGATTTCGGGCGGTCGGGCTGGATTGCCGCCGGACTTGGCATCGCGACCGCGGTTCCGCTGCTGTTCCTCGCCGTCCGCAGGACCTCGCGGCGCGGACGGGACGCCGCGCGGAGACGAGCGGAGGAGCCCGGCGACCGCAGCCCTTGACCTTCCCATGACTGGAAGGTTTAGATTGGGTGTCCAAAGGAGACTCCCATGCCCTCGGACAGCCACGATCACCACCATCGTCATCACCACACCGATCACGGGACGCCCGGCGCCAATACCGCGACCGACCCCGTCTGCGGAATGCAGGTCGAGAAGACGGAAGGGGCGCGGACGCGGGATTACGGCGGCGAGACGTTCTGGTTCTGCTCTGACCGCTGCCTGACTTCCTTCGAGGCCGACCCGCATTTCTACGCCTCGGGCAACGCGGCGAACCGGGCGCCGGCCGCACGTCCCGATGCCGTCTGGACGTGCCCGATGCATCCCGAGATCGTCCGCGACGGGCCGGGAAGCTGCCCGATCTGCGGCATGGCGCTGGAGCCGGTGGTTCCGACCGACGAGCCGAGCGAGGAACTGGCCGATTTCACCCGGCGCATGTGGATCAGCGCCGCGGCCGCCGTGCCGCTCATCATCCTGACGATGGGCGAGATGGTGGCGCTCGACGTGCGCAGCTGGATCGGCCACCGGCTGGCGGTCTATGTCGAATTCGTGCTGGCCACGCCAATCGTCCTGTGGGCGGCGCTGCCGTTCTTCCGGCGGGGCTGGGACTCGATCCGCACCATGTCGCCCAACATGTGGACGCTGATCACGCTCGGCGTCTCGGCGGCCTACGTCTATTCGCTTTTCGCGACCTTCGCCCCCGGCGTCTTTCCCGAGGAATACCGGATGGGCGAGGGCGTCGGCACCTATTTCGAGGCCGCCGTCGTGATCGTCGCGCTGATCTTCGTGGGGCAGGTGCTGGAACTGCGCGCCAGGGAACGGACGGGCGACGCGATCCGCGCGCTTCTGGATCTCGCGCCCAAGACGGCGCGGCGGATCCTGCCCGACGGTACCGAATATGACGCGCCGCTCGAGAACATCGTCGAGGGCGACCTTCTGCGGGTGCGGCCCGGCGACAGCGTGCCCGTGGATGGCGAGGTGGTGGAGGGACGCTCCTCCATCGACGAAAGCATGATCACGGGCGAGCCGGTTCCGGTGGAGAAGACCGGGGGCGACCGCGTCACCGGCGGCACGATCAACAAGAACGGCACGCTTGCGATCCGCGCGACGCAGGTGGGTTCGGATACGGTGCTGTCGCAGATCGTAGAGATGGTCGCCGGCGCCCGCCGTTCCCGTGCGCCGATCCAGGGACTTGCCGACAAGGTCTCGGCGATCTTCGTGCCGACCGTGGTGGCTGTGGCGATCATCGCCTTCTTCACGTGGCTTTCCGTCGGCCCCGAGCCCGCGCTTGCCTTCGCCATCGCCTCGTCCGTCTCCGTCCTCATCATCGCGTGCCCCTGCGCGCTGGGCCTCGCCACGCCGATCTCGATCACGACGGCGGCTGGACGCGGTGCACAGGCGGGCGTCCTCATCAAGGACGCCGAGGCGCTGGAGCGCATGGCGCGCGTCGATACGGTAATCGTCGACAAGACCGGGACGCTGACCGAGGGCAAGCCGCGGCTCACCGACGTCGCGGCACTGGAGGGACACGACGAGGCCGAGGTTCTGACCCTCGCCGCGGCGCTCGAGCGCGGATCGGAGCATCCGCTTGCGGAGGCGATCGTGGAGGGCGCGGCCGGACGCGGCGTCGATGCGCCCCGTGCCGAGGACTTCGACGCGGTGACCGGCAAGGGCGTGCGCGGCCGCGTCTCGGGCCGTGTCGTGGCGCTTGGCAACCGGGCGATGATGGAGGAGATGGGCCTTGGCACCGCGGGTGCGGAGGACGCCGCCGACGCCCTTCGTGCCGAGGGCAAGACGGTGATGTTCGTCGCGGTGGACGGCGGCCTTGCCGGCATCGTCGCGGTCGCCGACCCGATCAAGGAGAGCACGGCGGGCGCGATCCGCGAGCTCCATGCGCTGGGGCTTCGGGTCATCATGGCCACCGGGGACAACCAGAGGACCGCCGAGGCCGTCGCCCGGCAGCTTGGCATCGACGAGGTGCGCGCGGGCGTGCTGCCCGAGGACAAGAAGGCGCTGGTGGACGAATTGCACGCGAACGGGGCGAGCGTCGCGATGGCCGGCGACGGGGTGAACGACGCCCCGGCGCTGGCCGCCGCCGACGTCGGCATCGCGATGAGCACCGGCGCCGACGTGGCGGTGGAAAGCGCGGGGATCACCCTGCTGCGGGGTGACCTCGTGGGCCTCGTCCGCGCCCGCAAGCTCGCGAAGGCGACGCTGCGCAACATCAAGCAGAACCTGTTCTTCGCGTTCGCCTACAACGCGGCGGGCGTGCCCATCGCGGCCGGTATCCTATACCCGTTCGTGGGCCTCCTCCTGTCGCCGATGATCGCTGCGGCAGCGATGAGCCTGTCCTCCGTCTCGGTCATCTCGAACGCGCTCAGGCTGCGGCGGGTGCGCCTGTGATGCGGCGGCAGAGGCGAAGTCCCGGGCGGCTCGAGGGTCTTTTCGGTGGTTGCCGGGGCGGGACGACCCTGCCTGTAGGGGCGCGAATGTTTTTTCGCATCGCGGGAACCCGACCGCACATCGCTGTCGACCGATGTCGTGCATCGGCAAGCCCTTGCCTATCAGTGCTCCTGTGTACGAAGTTTGGGCGGGAAGCGATCATTCGCTGCGAACGCGGCGCGAGCTGGCCGGAAAATCGGAAGCAGACCCGCAAGATTGCAACGCCGCAGGTCGGCCACCAGCCCACTCCCGTCATTGCAAGCGAAAGATTGCAATGGTTCGAGAGCGGCTGTCCGAACAGCCGCTCCCTCCTGAATGCTGGACGGTGCCCTATTCCGCTCATCTTCAGACGGATCGGATCTCGGAAGAGAGAGCGACCATAGGTCTGCGTTCCGAGGCGAATGCCTCAGCTTGTGCAGAACTCGCAGGTTGTTTCCTCGAAGAAGGCACCCCGCGCTTCCACGGGCAGCGAGGATAGGCCGGCACCGGTCCAGTCGGCCTCAAGCCGGTAGAGGGCCTTGGCATCGATGCCATGCCCGAAGATGTAGGCTTCGACATAGCCCTCGTTCTTCGCTTCGAGCACGATGAAATGGACGCCGTTGATCTCCACGGAATCGATCTCGCGGATATCCAAGGTTTCGAGCAAACCATTGGATGCGCCGGACACGGGTTCGTTCGTCCGGATCGCGAACTGGTCCGCCGAAGCGGCGCAGGTCGTGGCGAAGACGAGGGTGATCGCGGCCTGGGTCAGTTTCGTGAGTTTCATGTCTCGCTTCCTTTTGGGGTCGGGTTCAGTATCATTTGCCCGGCAGGGTATCTTCTTAGGACAGGCCAATACCGAGATGCGGGGCGGTGATGGCCTTGATCGGAGGTCGGGGAGGCGCGTTTCGTCAAACGAAGAGACTCGAAATCCTCTGAAATCGACCTTGGGACAGCGGTTCTCGATCGCTCCGTCGGGCGGCTTTTTTCCCATGATGGCAAGGAGCTGGACCTGCGGCACCAGTCGCGCGAGGTGCTCATGGCACTTGCAAGGGTGCCGGGTGAAACGGTCAGCCAGGATGCGCTGATCGAAGTGGTCTGGCAGGGCCGCGCGGTAACCATTGACAGCGTCGCGCAATGCATCGCCGAGATTCGGCGAGCCCTGGAGGACAAAGACAAGCGCATCGTCGAAACCGTGCCGCGCAAGGGGTATCGGCTGGTCCCGCCCGCCGCCGCACCTGTTCGGTCGCCACGGTCGCGAAGGCTGGCCCTGCTCATCGTCATGGTGCTCGGCCTCTGCGGCCTTGCCTTCACCCTGCTGCGACCCGCTGCACCGCCAGGGCCGCCGGTGATCGCAATCCTACCGTTCGACGATGTGAGCCCGCCGGAATACCAAGGCTACCTGAGCGACGCGGTAAGCGACAGCATCACGACCCTGCTGGCACGCTATCCGCAGTTTCTGATCATCTCCCAGCGGTCCAGCTTCACCTTCCGCGACTCCGAACTCGCCGTGTCTGAAATCGCCGATCGGCTCGGCGCCGATTACGTGCTGGAAGGCAGCCAGCAATACGACGGGACGCGCGTGCGCACGACGGCCCGGCTCATCGACGGAGTGACGGAGGGGAACCTCTGGGCCGACGAATTCGACGTGCCCCTGGACGGGCTGTTGCGCGCGAGCAGTCGGATCAGCCGCAGGATCGCCAGCGCGGTGGGGGAAACGGTCGTCGACATGGCCGAGCCCCGAATGGCGGACGGTGATGTCAACGCCCTGCTGATCTCGAACGCGGCACAAAGCCGGATCATGAGGAATTTCTCGCGGGATAGCCTCCTGATCAACATCGCGGAGCAGGAGCAATCCATCAGGGACTATCCCGAGTCCGCTTGGGGCCCACTGGGCCAGGCCCTGTCGCTTCGCATCGGGCTGCGCTACGGCTGGGTCGAAGGGGATGAGGACGCGATCCGCCAGCGGATGGACGAACTTGCCCACAGGGCCGTGGAACTCGACCCGAACAATTTTCTCGCCTTTCACGCGCTGGGGCGCGTGCTGATGTTCAACCGCGATGTCGAAGGCGCCATCAGCGCCTTTCGCCGCGCGGTGGACTTGAACCCGTCGTCATCATTCGCCCGGAACGCCCTGGCGCAAGCGCTGGCCTTTGTCGGAAACACGGAAGACGCGCTCGAAGAGATCGCCGCCATCGAGTTGATCGATCCGATCTACGGGCATGATACCAACTGGACCAAGGCACGGATCCAGTGGCAGATAGGCGACTGCCAGGAGGCGCTCGACACATTCACAGCCGAGCCTGCGATGCCCGTGGCCGCGAACAAGACGCTGGCCGCGATTCACCACTGCCTTGGCAACACGGACAGGGCCGAGGCCGCGATTGAGGCCTTCCTTGAAGAGAACCCCAACTGGACAGTGGCGCGGGAACGGGCGGTCATCACAGGCATGTGGACGGCGCCGGGTCTGGCACATCGCTGGCTGGCAGCGCTGGAAGCAGCGGGCATGCCCCTGTGAGATGCGCACGGGCAATATTGCGAACTCGTCCCCCGGTTCTTTTTGGCAGCGCCAATGGTCCTTGGGCGCAGGTCATTCGTGCGAGGCGAGAAAAGGTTTGAGGTCCTGAGCCAAGCCGAGAGCTGATCATTCAGCGAACGGCGGGCAGGCCGCACTGTGCGGATAGAGTAAGCTCCAACATCAAAGGGTTTCGCGACTGCAGAGAATGACCGAAATGATGGGCCGCATCGCAGCATTTCAGTATGACGACGAAGCACGGGGCGTCCAAGGTGCTGAAGCAATGCACCCTGCCGCTGACGGCAAGGGCGTGGTGGACCGGATCATCACCAACCTCGGCGTGCTCGACGTGGCGCACAAGGGGCTCCAGATCGTCGAGACCGCGCCGGGCGTCAGCCACGATGACCTGCGCGCCGCGACGGAAGCCACCATTGTCTGAGATCACGAGGGAGACAACGGGATCGAAGGGGACTGGCACATGTCCGGTTCCTTTGGATCATGAGAGCCCCAATGATGTTTGATCTTGTTCAGCCTTGAGTGAGGGCTCCGATCGGCGTCCTTCCATGAATACGCTATGGGTTTCGAACGCGGTGAATGACCGCTATTCCCGCTCCAGAAATCATTCTGCCAACGCAGCGAATGGCAGCTCCCCGCCCTATTTCGTCATGCCGTGGCCCCTCCTGCACGAACGCAACCGATCGTTGTACGTCCGGCCTGTGGCGAAGACGCGCAGCTTGCCGCTCCGGCAACCTTGCGCGAATGGGCAGTAGCAACAGGCCCTCATGGGCAATGGGCGAAAATGGACGGGGCAACGGAAAAGGCAGACCTGCTCTCGCCGTTGCCATTGCCACTCAGCGCATTCAGGGCGTGGGCAGCGTCGTTGAGCAAGGCTTCCGTCTAAGCCTTTGAAGAATATTTAAGATTCCTTGTGGCGCACAGAAAAATTCGCGAATCCTTATGCGCGCCGCGAAAAGATATGCGCGTCCCTACAATGCTTCAGAAATCGAGGTTCTCGACGCTCAGGGCGTTCTGCTGGATGAATTCCCGGCGCGGCTCGACGACATCGCCCATCAGCTTGGTGAAGATGTCGTCCGCCTCGGCGAGGTCGTCGATCTTCACCTGCAGGAGCGTCCTGGCCTCGGGGTCCAGCGTCGTTTCCCAAAGCTGGTCGGGGTTCATCTCGCCAAGGCCCTTGTAGCGCTGCATCTGCTGGCCCTTCGCGCCCTCGTCGAGGATCGCCTGCAGAAGTTCGGTGGGGCCGTGGATCAACTGCTCGCGGTCCTTGCGCGCAAGCCGGGCGGGATCGCGGTAGACCTCGCGCGTCTGCTTGCTCACCTCGGAAAGCTTGCGGGCCTCGCCCGAGCGCAGAACCGCGCCGTCGAGCGTTCGGATCTCCTCGACGCCGCGCAGGACGCGGGACAGGCGGATGCCGTGGTCCTGCGTGACGCGCCCCGTCCAGCCGCGTTCGTATTCCACGGCGACGAGGTCCAGGCGCTGCGCCACGTCCTCGGCCACGCCCTGAAGGTTGGCGTCCGCCGCGCCGGGATCGAAGGCGCCCGCGATGGCGGCCTGTTCGATGATGCGCCGGGGGTAATGCGTGGGGAACGCCTCGAGGATGCGCTTGAAGTGGCGCGCGCCTTCGACCACGCGGGCAAGGTCCTGCCCCGCGATCTCCTCGCCGTTCGTCAGGCGCAGCACCGCGCCCTCGATCCCCTGTGCGATCAGGTAATCCTCGAAGGCGTGCGTGTCCTTCAGGTAGACCTCGGAGCGCCCGCGCGTCACCTTGTAGAGCGGCGGTTGCGCGATATAGAGATACCCGCCCTCGATGATCTCGGGCATCTGGCGGAAGAAGAACGTCAGAAGCAGCGTCCGGATGTGCGCGCCGTCCACGTCGGCGTCCGTCATGATGACGATCTTGTGGTAGCGCAGCTTCTTGATGTCGAACTCGTCGCGCCCGATGCCGGTGCCGAGCGCGGTGATCAGCGTTCCGATTTCCTGGCTGGACAGCATCCGGTCGAAGCGCGCGCGCTCGACGTTCAGGATCTTGCCCTTGAGCGGCAGGACGGCCTGGTTCTGACGCGACCGGCCCTGCTTGGCCGAGCCGCCGGCGCTGTCGCCCTCCACCAGGAACAGCTCGGACTTGGCCGGGTCCTTCTCCTGGCAATCGGCGAGCTTGCCGGGAAGCGAGGCCACGTCCATCGCGGTCTTGCGCCGGGTCAGTTCGCGGGCCTTGCGCGCCGCCTCGCGGGCGAGTGCGGCCTCGATGATCTTGCCGACGATCATCCGCGCCTCGGCCGGATGTTCCTCGAACCATTCGCCGAGCTTCTCGTTCACGAGGCCCTCGACGGCGGGGCGCACCTCGGAGGAGACGAGCTTGTCCTTCGTCTGCGAGCTGAACTTGGGGTCCGGCACCTTGACCGACAGGACGCAGGTCAGCCCCTCGCGCGCGTCATCGCCCGAGAACGTCACCTTCTCGCGCTTCGCGATCCCCGAGGAATTGGCATAGAGGTTGATCGTCCGCGTCAGCGCCCCGCGGAAGCCGGCCATGTGCGTGCCGCCGTCGCGCTGCGGGATGTTGTTGGTGAAGGGCAGCACCGTCTCGTGGTAGCTGTCGTTCCACCACATCGCGACCTCGACGCCGACGCCGTCGCGCTCGCCCTCGATGTAGATCGGATCTGGGATCATCGGGCTTTTCGAGCGGTCGAGATATTTCACGAACTCGCGCACGCCGCCCTCGTATTCCAGCTCGACGCGGACCGGTTCGGCGTGGCGCAGATCCTCCAGCACGATCTTCACGCCCGAGTTCAGGAAGGCGAGTTCGCGCAGCCGGTTCTCCAGCGTCTTTAACGAGTAGTCGAGGTTCGAGAACGTGGCGGTGGACGCGAGGAAACGGACCTCGGTGCCGGTGCGCCCGCCCGCGTCGCCCACGACTTCCAGCGGTGTGACGGTGAATCCGCCCTCGAAGCGCGCGTAGTGTTCCTTGCCGTCGCGCCAGATGCGCAGCTCCAGCCAGTCGGACAGGGCGTTGACGACCGAGACGCCGACGCCGTGCAGGCCGCCCGACACCTTGTAGGAATTCTGGTCGAACTTACCGCCGGCGTGCAGCTGGGTCATGATGACCTCGGCCGCGGAGACGCCCTCTTCCTCGTGGATGCCCACGGGGATCCCGCGGCCGTTGTCGCTGACCGAGACGCTGTCGTCGGGGTGCAGGGTCACCGTCACGGCGTCCGCGTGGCCGGCGAGCGCCTCGTCGATCCCGTTGTCCACGACCTCGTAGACCATGTGGTGCAGGCCCGAGCCGTCGTCGGTGTCGCCGATATACATGCCCGGACGCTTCCGGACAGCTTCCAGTCCCTTGAGAACCTTGATGGAATCGGCGCCGTATTCGTTGGGCGCGGGGGCGTTTTCTGCCATGTGGTGCTCTGCCTTTTTCGCTGCCGGATTTATACCGGCCGGGCGGATGATTGTCACGCCTTCCGACCCAATATTTAGGGGCTCGAGGCCGCGATCACCACAGCCACGAGGATCAGAAGCCCTCCGGCGACGCGATTGATCCGCGCCAGCCGCTCGGGCGACGAGAACCGCCGCCTCGCGCTGTCCACGATCCATGCGAAACCAGTGTTGCCCACGAGGGGAACGCACATCGACACGGCCGCGATGATGGCGATGTCGGTGGCGGTGATGGCGGTCAGGTCGAAGAAGCCCGGCAGCATCCCCATGTAGAACAGGATCGCCTTGGGATTGGCGAGGATCGCGGCGACGCCAGCGAGAAACCCGGCCATCGCGCCGGGCCGTGTCAGCGCGCTGTCGGCGGAGATCGCCTTGTGCGCGTTGCGGATCAGCAGCCAGCCCATCAGCGCGAACACCGCCACCGCGACCCAGCGCAACGCCTCCATCACCCAGTCGTAGCTGCCGACGATCCACGCGAGGCCGAGAACCGCCGTCAGCGACCACAGCGCGTCCCCCAGCGCGACGCCCAGGATCAGCGGGATCGCCGCGACCCAGCCATGCGCCAGCGCCCGCGCAGCCGTGGCCAGCCACACGGGCCCCGGCGTGAGGAACAGCACGAAAAGCGCCCCGGCATAGAGAGCGATCTGGGGCACGGTCAGTGTCATGGCGTGTCCGGTATCGTGGTGCGACCCGTCTCGTCCAGCGGCCAGAGCGGATTGTGCGCCAGTTCCCAGACATGGCCGTCGGGGTCCGCGAAATAGCCCGAATAGCCGCCCCAGAGCGTCGGCTCGGGCGGCTTCAGCGCCTTGGCGCCCGCATCGAGCGCACGAACCCACGCCGCGTCTACATCCGCCGTTCCGTGGAAGTTCTGCGCGAAGGTTGCAGCGCCGGTTCCAAGCGCCGCGCCCGGCCGGCCCTGGTCGGCGGCAAGTTCGTCGCGCCCGAAGAGCCCCATGACCATGCCGTCCATCTGGTAGAACACGACCCCGTCCACCGCCTTCGTCTCCTGCCAGCCGAGGGCGGCGTAGAAGGCGCGCGATCGTGCGAGATCGGCCACGCCGAGCGTGACGAGGGTGATGCGGTTGATCGGAAGATCCGTCATGGCGCGTGCTCCTGCAGCCGGACGACGCTTTGGCCGTCCTCCTCGGTGATCGCCACATGCTGCGCCCGGTCCCCAAGCTCGGCGAACAGTTCGTGCCCGGTACCGGTCATCCAGGCCTGCGCCTCCAGCGCGCAGATCTCGTCGAAAAGCGCGGCACGGCGTCCGGCGTCCAGATGGGCCGCGACCTCGTCCAGCAGGACCAGCGGCGCGGCGCCGGTCTCGGCCTTCAGACCGCGCGCGTTCGCCAGGACCAGAGAGATCAGAAGCGCCTTCTGCTCGCCGGTGGAGCATTGCCGCGCGGGCACGCCCTTGTCGACGTAGATCGCACCGAGATCGGCGCGATGCGGGCCCACGAGGGTGCGGCCCGCCGCCATGTCGCGGCCGCGGTTCTCGGCCAGAAGCTCGGTCAGGCCCTCGGCATCCGCGGGCCCGGCCTCGCCTTCCAGTGACAGGAGCGCCGCGGGAAAGGCCGTCGCCGCCCCGTCCTGCGCCGCCGACAGGCGTTCCAGCGCGGCATGGCGATTGGCCGTGATCGCCGCCCCGGCCTCGGCCATGCGGCCCTCGAGCGCGCGATACCAGTGCGGATCGCGCGCCTCCTCCCGCAACAGGCGGTTGCGCTCGCGCATCGCCTTCTCGTAGGTCAGCACGTCCTCGGCATGGTCCGGCAGAAAGCTCATCACGGTCCGGTCGAGGAAGCGCCGCCGTCCGTCCGCACCTTCGATCCAGAGCCTGTCCTGCGCGGGAACCAGCCAGACGATGCGGATCAGGCGGGCGAGCGCCACCTGCGGCGCCGCCTTGCCGTCGATCCGCACGGTCCGCGCCATGTCCGGCTCGGCGGCAAGCTCGACCTCGTGTCCGAGGCCGGGGCCCGCAAGGTCCGCGCGGATCTTCCAGCCGATCGCCTCGGGGCGTCGGATGATCTCGTCCGCCGTCGCCCGCCGCAACCCGCGCCCCGGCGACAGCAGCGACACGGCCTCCATGAGGTTCGTCTTGCCCGCACCGTTCGGGCCGAACAGCGCGACAGGGCGCCCGTCGCACTCCAGCCGGGTGCGCCGGTGGCTGCGGAAATGCGACAGGGCGAGCGTGGCGACATGGGGCGTCATGGCCGCCCCGTCGTCTGGTTCGGAAGGAAGCGCGGCGTCACACCCGCATCGGCATCACGACGTAGATCGCGCTCAGGTCGTCGCCTTCGCGCATCAGCGTCGGTTCCGCGGACGAGGCGAACATGAACACGGCGTTCTCGCGGTCGACCTGGCTTGCGATCTCGAGGAGATACTTCGCGTTGAACCCGATCTCGAGCTTCTCGTCGCCGTAGGCCACGGCAAGTTCCTCTTCGGCGGCGCCTGCGTCGGGGGCGTTCACCGACAGGACCAGCCGGTCCTCGTCGAGCGCCATCTTCACCGCGCGGGACCGTTCCGAGGACACCGTCGCCACGCGGTCCACCGCCTTGGCGAAGTCGCTGGCGTCGACCTCCATCCGGCGGGTGTTGCCGGCGGGGATGACGCGCGAATAGTCGGGGAACGTGCCGTCGATGACCTTCGAGGTCAGCGTGATCTCGGGTGTGGCGAAGCGGATCTTCGTCTCGGATACCGACACGGCGATCTCGGCCTCGTCATTCTCGAGCAGCTTGCGCATCTCGCCCACTGTCTTGCGGGGCACGATGACGCCGGGCATCCCCGCCGCGCCGTCGGGCAGCGGCGCATCGATGCGGGCAAGGCGGTGGCCGTCCGTCGCCACGGCGCGCAGGACCGGGCCGTTCTCGCCCTCGGCGACATGGAAGTAGACGCCGTTGAGGTAATAGCGCGTCTCCTCGGTGGAGATGGCAAATTTCGACTTGTCGAAAAGCCTGCGCAGAAGGCCGGCGGGCGCCGAGAAGTTCGCGGAATATTCCGTCGCCGTCATCACCGGGAAGTCCTCCCGCGGGAGGGTGGCGAGCTGGAACGTGGATCGCCCGGCCTCGACCGTCAGACGGCCCGCGGCGCTGTCCTCGCTGATGCTGACCAGCGCGCCGTCGGGAAGCTTGCGTGCGATCTCGTGCAGCGTGACCGCCGAAACCGTGGTCGCGCCGGCGCGTTCGACCGTGGCAGGAATCTTGTCGACCACCTCGATGTCGAGGTCGGTGGCGCGGAAACTGGCGGTGTTCCCCTCGGCCTCGATCAGCACGTTGGCGAGAATGGGGATGGTGTTGCGGCGCTCCACAACGGACTGCGCCTGAGAGACGGCGCGCAGAAGTGCGGCGCGCTCGATCGAGAGTTTCATGCCCTGGCTCCGACAAGTCGCGGGGAGGCGAGACTAGCCTCTCCCCCCGCAAGCACAAGTGATTTTCCGGGAGTTTCCCAGTCTGCCTGTCCACGTCAATCCCTGATCGGGATGTCGCCCGGATGCAGGCGCGGTGCGGGTCATTTCTGCCTCGCGCCGCGCGGCCGGCTGCGGCCTCAGGCCTCCAGCGTGCGGCGCAGGATCTCGGCGTCCTCGGCGATCTGGCTGTCGACCTGCATCAACTCCTCGATCTTCCGCACGCCGTAGAGGATCGTGGTGTGATCGCGCCCGCCGAACTTGCGCCCGATCTCGGGAAGCGACCGCGTCGTGAGCTTCTTGCACAGGAACATCGCCACCTGCCTCGGCCGCGCGATGGCGCGCGACCGGTTCGAGCTCATCAGGTCGGCCTGGCGGATGTTGTAGTATTCGCAGGTCTTCTTGATGATCTCGTCCATCGTCACCTTCTTGTCGGTGGCGCGCAGGATGTCCGAAAGGCAATCCTGGACCATGTCCATGGTGATGTCCTTCTGGACGAGATCCGCGAAGGCGAAGAGGCGCGTCAGCGCGCCCTCGAGCACGCGGATGTTGGACGAGACCTTGCGCGCGATGAACTCCAGCACGCCGTCGGCGATGTGCACCTTGGGATTGCGGGCGCGCATCCGTTCGGCCTTGTGCTGCAGAACGCCGAGGCGAAGCTCGTAGTCGGTGGGGTGGATGTCCACGACGAGGCCGCACTGAAGCCGCGAGGCGATGCGGCCGTCAAGCTCGTCCATGTCCACAGGCGCGCGGTCGCCCGAGATGACGATCTGCTTGCCCATCTCGACCAGCGCGTTGAACGTGTGGAAGAATTCCTCCTGCGTGGAGGTCTTGCCGGCGATGAACTGCACGTCGTCGACCATCAGAACGTCCACCGAGCGGAACATCTGCTTGAAGCCGATGGTGTCCTGCTCGCGGAGCGCGCGCACGAAGCGGTACATGAACTGCTCGGCCGAGAGGTAGAGGATGTCGGCCTCCGGGAAGTTCGACCGAAGCTCCCACGCGATGGCGTGCATCAGGTGCGTCTTGCCGAGACCGACGCCGCCATAGAGGAACAGCGGATTGAAGGTCACGTCGCGCCCCTCGGCCACGCGCCGCGCGGCGGCATGGGCAAGCTCGTTCGGCTTGCCCACGACGAAATTCTCGAAAGTGAACTGCGGGTTGAGGTTCGCGCCGGGAACGTCGTCGGTCGAACGGGCGCGGAATGGCGGCAGGGTAGGCGCGGCATCGGGCAGGGCGCGGCGCGCGACCGGGGCCGCCACGGCGGCGGGTTCGAGTTCGCGGGCTTCGGCCATGGCAGGGACGGCGCGCGCGGGCTGGCTGTTGGCGTTTACGGCCTTCGCGGTCGGCGCACCCACGCGGAACTCCACCCTGTCGACGCCCACGCCGGCCGAGTTGAGGTGCCTGAGGATGACGTCACCGAAGTTCTGCGAGACCCACGAACCGAAGAACGTCGTCGGAACGTGGAACAGGGCCGTCCTTCCGTCCATGCGATCGAAGCTGATCGGGTCGATCCATGCGGAGAAGTTGTTCTTCCCGACGGCCTTCATCAGTTCCGAGCGTACCTGGCCCCACGTTTCGTTCGTCATTCCCGGTTCCTCTTTTCTTTTTCCCGGCCGCTGCCATCCGGCCATCATAACCCGATTCCCTGCATTGAACCTATGCAGGTGATTCAAAGCACTCTCTTACCTCGCACCCACCGGCGTCGCCGAAGCGTCAGCATCAGGATCGCCCGCAACGGACCCGGCACGAAGCGAACACGCGACAAGACGCGCCGGCAATGCCGACTCGCGGTCGCTTCGTACCGATTCCTCATGATCGTGGAGGCTGATGCTGCGAGCTTGTGACGGGAAAATTGCCCTCGCGCCGACAAGCCGGCCCGACCGCAACGTGTTCACCCCTTTTTCACCGGGCCGGCGTCGGGATGCGGAGGAAATTTCCACCACCGGCGGCGCCGATCCTGTCCATCCGGCTCCACCGTCATCCCGGGCAAGGCCCGTGCTCGCTCCATCCGCCCCCCAGGCGTCTGAATCGCTGTCCGAAGCTAGCGGGACTCGGATGCCCCCCGCAACACATCTTCGCGCTTGACTCAGCGCCATTCCGATTTCGAATCTCGGCGGTGTCCGAAGCGGCCAGAGTCAGCAGGAAAATTCCGGACGAAAAAAGGCGCTCACATGAGTGAGCGCCTTTAAAACAAGGATATGAATGGCCGCTTCAGGCGCCGAGCGATTTCACGCGGGCAGCCAGGCGGGACATCTTCCGCGATGCCGTGTTCTTGTGCATGACGCCCTTCGTCACCCCCCGCATCAGCTCGGGCTGAGCGGCCTGCAGGGCGCTGGCGGCGGCGGTCTGATCGCCCGAGGCGATGGCCTCTTCGACGCGGCGCAGATAGGTGCGGATACGCGAACGGCGCGCCTTGTTGACGGCGAGGCGGCGCTCGTTCTGACGGGCGCGTTTCTTGGCTTGGGGCGAATTCGCCATGGCGTGAGTCTCTCTCTTCAGGTCTTCGATACGTTCATGACGCGGGACAACCCGAAGCCCGGTTCGACGACCGGGACACTCCGGCCAGAGCGGGCCTCACGCGCATGTCTGGCGCGGCGCATAAGCGAATTCCGCGCGAAAGGGAAGCCCCGAACGCGATGCGCCGGGTGTGGGCGCCTATTTGTCCCTGAACTGGGGCTCGCGCTTTTCGAGGAAGGCGGACATGCCCTCGGACTGGTCCTCGGTGGCGAAGAGCGCGTGGAAAAGCCTCCGCTCGAACAGAAGCCCCTCGCGCAGCGGCGTCTCGTAGGCGCGGTTCACCGCCTCCTTCACCGCCATCACCGTCAGGGCCGACTTCTCGGCGATCTTGGCGGCGGCGCCCATCGCCTCCTCCATCAGCTTCTTGGCGGGCACCACGCGGCTCACGAGGCCCGCGCGCTCGGCCTCGTCGGCGTTCATGAAGCGTCCGGTCAGGTGCATGTCCATGGACTTCGACTTGCCGGCGAAGCGCGTCAGGCGCTGCGTGCCGCCGATGCCAGCGACCACGCCGAGGTTGATCTCGGGCTGCCCGAACTTCGCCGTGTCGGCCGCGATGATGAAGTCGCACATCATGGCAAGCTCGCATCCGCCGCCAAGCGCGTAGCCCGAGACGGCGGCGATGATGGGCTTGCGGACGCGCAGCATCTGCTCGACCTCGGCGCCGAAGAGGTCCGTGGTGAAGGCCTCGACGAAGGATTTGCCCGACATCTCCTTGATGTCCGCGCCCGCCGCGAAGGCCTTGTCCGACCCGGTCAGCACGATGCAGCGGACCTTGTCGTTCTCGTCGGCCGACGTCAGCGCCCGCGACAGCTCGCCAAGCATCTGCGTGTTGAGCGCGTTCATCGCGTCAGGGCGGTTCAGCCTGATGAGCGCGATATGATCTTCGATCTCGACGATCAGGGTTTCGTAGGCCATGCGTCGGGAACTCCGGCTGTTGGGCGCAGGGTATGCTCAGAAGCGCAGGGTTAGCATCGCACGCGGCGGGTTCAACCTATCTTTGACAGACCGGACAGTAGAAACTCGATCGTCCCGATTGCACCTTCCTGCGGATGACGCCGGGGCAGGCGGGCTTCAGGCAGGGCTCGTCCTCGCGGCCATAGACGCGGAAACTGTGCTGAAAATACCCGAGATCGCCATCGGTCTGCCGGTAATCGCGCAGCGACGATCCGCCGGCCTCGATCGCCTCGGACAGCACGTCGCGGATGTCGCCCACCAGCCGGGCGACACGCGGGCGGGCGATGCGACCGGCATGGCGCAGCGGCGAGATCCCGGACCGGTGCAGCGCCTCGCAGACGTAGATGTTCCCAAGGCCCGCGACGATGCGCTGGTCGAGAAGCGCGGCCTTCACCGGGGTCCTCCTGCCCTCGAAGCGCTCGGCGAGGCCGGCGTCGTTGAAGGCGTTTCCAAGCGGCTCGGGGCCGAGGCCGGCCAGCAGCCAGTGTTCCGCCGCCCGCTCGGTGGCGATCAGGTCTATCGCCCCGAAGCGCCTTGAGTCGTTGAACGTGACGCGCATCCCGGCATCGGTGTCGAGGACGACGTGGTCGTGTTTCTCGGGGGCGGGGTGATGATGGTGGAAGACCCCGGGCGCGGCGCGGTCCGCCATCCCCCCCGAGACGATCATCCGCCCCGACATTCCCAGATGCACGATCAGCGTTTCCCCGCTGGAAAGATCGGCGAGGATGTATTTCGACCGCCGCCCGAGGCGTTCGACCCGCACACCCGTCAGCCGTTCGGCCATGCGATCGGGGAACGGCCAGCGCAGGTCGGGCCGGTTCACCTGCGCCCGGACGATGACGGCGCCTTCCAGCACGGGCGCGAGGCCTCGGCGGACTGTCTCAACCTCTGGGAGTTCGGGCAACTCGGGCAATCCTTGCGGGTCGTGGAAGGGACCGGGATGGAACGCCGCGTTGCAGCCCCGGCGCGCGGTCCTATAACAAGGCGCGACACGAGCCGGAGCACAAGCCCCCGATGACCGATACGCCATCCGACAGCCAAGACGACGCGCCCCGGCCCGGCGCCGCCGAAAACGACGGCACCACGCACTTCGGGTTCCGCACCGTCGGAGAGGGCGAGAAGGCCAGCCTCGTCCACGGCGTCTTCAGCAACGTGGCCAGCCGCTACGACGTGATGAACGATGTCATGAGCGCCGGCATCCACCGCGTCTGGAAGGACGCGATGATGGACTGGCTCGCCCCCCGCAACGGCCAGCGCCTTCTCGACGTGGCGGGCGGGACCGGCGACATCGCCTTCCGCTTCCTCGACCGCGCCCCCGGGGCGAGCGCCACGGTGCTCGACCTGACCGAGTCGATGCTGCGCGAGGGCGAGCGTCGCTCGGAGGCCGCGCAGCTGGCCGACAAGCTCGACTGGGTCGTGGGCGACGCCATGGCGCTGCCCTTCGACGACAACACCTTCGACGTCTACACGATCAGCTTCGGGATCAGGAACGTCACCCGCATCCCCGACGCGCTGTCCGAGGCCTTTCGCGTGCTGCGTCCCGGCGGACGGATGATGGTGCTGGAATTCAGCCAGCTGACAAACGGCGGCCTCCAGAGGCTTTACGATCTCTATTCGTTCAACGTGATCCCCCGGATGGGCCAGCTCATCGCGAACGACCGCGACAGCTACCAGTATCTCGTGGAATCGATCCGCAAGTTCCCCGACCAGGAGACCTTCGCCACGATGATCCGCGATGCGGGATTCGAGCGGGTGGCCTACCGCAATCTCTCCTTCGGCATCGCCGCGCTGCATTCCGGCTGGAAGATCTGAGGTGAAGGGCCCCCACAACATCTGGCGCCTGATCCGCACCGGGGCGACGTTCGAGCGCACTGGCGCGATGAGCGCGGTTCTCGAGGCGCTGGAGGCTCCCAAGCCGGTGCGCGTCGCCGCCCGCATCCTTGGCTGGCCCTTCAAGTGGCTGGGGCTGCGCGGCGACGAGCGGGTGCCCCCGGTGCCGCGCGCGCTTACGGCGCTTGGCCCGGCCTACATCAAGTTCGGGCAGATCCTCTCGACCCGGCCCGACGTCGTCGGCGACCAGATGGCGCTTCAGCTTCAGGTGCTGCAGGACAAGCTGCCGCCGTTCTCAACGGCCGAGGCGCGCCGCGTCGTGGAGCACGAGATGGAGATGCCGCTCGAGGCGCTGTTCTCCGAATTCTCCGAACCGGTCGCCGCCGCGTCCATCGCGCAGGTCCACAAGGCCCGCCTGATCGAAAGCGGCCGGTCGGTGGCGGTGAAGATCCTGCGGCCCGGCATCGAGCGCGCCTTCCGCACGGACATCGACGCCTTCTACCTGATCGCCTGGTTCGTCGAGACGCTGTCGCCGGCGTCCCGCCGCCTGCGCCCGCGCGACGTGGTCGCGCATTTCGAGGGCGTGGTGATGCAGGAGCTCGACCTCAGGATCGAGGCGTCGGCGGCGGGCGAATTCGCCGCGAACACCAGGGACGACGCGGGTTTCGTCGTGCCGCCGGTCGAGTGGTTCATGTCCTCGCGGCGGATGATGACGCTGGCCTGGGCCGAGGGGATCCCCCTGTCCGACCTGTCGGCGATCGACGCGATGGGCCATGACCGCAAGGCGCTGGCCGCGCGCGTGCTGGAGATGTTCCTGCGCCACGCGCTGCGCGACGGCTTCTTCCACGCCGACATGCACCACGGGAACCTGAAGGTCGCGGGCAACGGCGACGTCGTGGCGCTGGATTTCGGGATCATGGGGCGCATCGACGAATACACGCGCCGCGTCTACGCCGAGATCCTGATGGGGTTCATCCGCAAGGACTACCGCCGCGTGGCCGAGGTCCATTTCGAAGCCGGCTACGTGCCCGCCGACCGCGATGTGGGCGAGTTCGCGCAGGCGCTCAGATCCGTGGGAGAGCCGATCTTCGGCATGGACGCGAGCCGGATCTCGATGGGACGGCTTCTGGCGTATCTGTTCGAGGTGACGGAACGCTTCGGCATGGAGACGCGGACCGAGCTCATCTTGCTGCAACGGACCATGGTGGTCGTGGAAGGCGTGGCCCGCTCGCTCGATTCCGAGATCAACATCTGGACCGTCTCGCGTCCCGTGGTCGAGGAATACATCAAGGAGAACATCGGCCCGAAGGCCCTTGTTCGGGACCTGTTCACGACGGCGCGCGTTCTGGCGCGCTTCGGACCGCGCCTGCCGCAGCTGGCCGAGGCGGCGCTTCTGGCGCAGGCCAATCCGCCGCGCAGGCCCGAACGCTCGCCGTGGCGCGAGCGGTTGGGGTATGCCGGCGTGGGCGCCGCCGTCGCCGCGGCCGCCGCGGCACTTCTCGTGCAATTCTAGACTTTCTCCGTAGGTGCCAGCCCGGGACGCCCTCGCCGCCCGAAAGACGCCACCGGTCGCGGGCCGCCGCGGTCCCCCCACATGAACGCGATGCGAGGCCTCTGCGCTGGGCGCAAGCGATCGCGAACCTGACACCCGGCGCGTGCGGGGGCGGGGGCCGGCCCGGGCCATCGCCGCCACGCCCGCCTCTGGGCCTTGCGGTGCGTGGAGGCCTTGGGGACCCTGGGCCTTGGGGATGAAAAAACCTTGTTCGCCGAACCCTCGATCTCCCGATCCATCGAGTGCCGGACCCTCGACCCCGATACCCAAGGGCGAAGTGTCCGGAGGTGAAGCAACCTCGAGCGCCGGACCCGAGTGGCGCCGGGCATGAGGGCCGAAGGCAGCTCGATCGCCCGCCCCCCGAGCGCCCGACCCCTGTTCGCCCGACCCGGGAGCGCGAAATCGATTCCCGGACCATTGGCGCAGGACCCGTAGGCGGCGGACGTCGGGCCGGCAGGGCTGGGGGCATCGGCCAGCCGCACGGCATGGGCTGGCGCGCAAACGTCTGCCGACATCGAACCTCTTCGCCGGAGTTCCACCGAGGGTCTGTCTGGCCCGCGCCAGCGCCGCCGGTGCGTTCCCCACCATGCCTGGCGATACGTGGAGGCCTATACCGCAGGCGGGGCTGGCGTCGGGCCCGAGTGCCGAAGGACCCTCGATTGGCTCACCCGGGTTACCAGACCTTCGGTGGTCTGACGGATCGGTCTTGGAGCCGGTGGGCGCCGCACCCATGGGCGCAGGACCTCGGGCCGACCGCGTTGCGGGCACCGGACCGCCGTCCCGCGCTGGCCATCGTGCGAAGCGGTCGCCCGCCCCGGGCGTCGAGACCGGGTCCCCGCCTCGGGTTTGTCCGGCCTGCGCCATCGCCGCCCGTGCGCCCGTGCGATCGCCTGCGGGCTTGGCGATACGCCGGGACCTTGACCGCCGAGCTCGGGGACTTCGGACAAGAGGGCCGACAGCACCTCCACGGCGGACCCCTCGATCGCCCGAACCATGTAGGGCCGGACCCTCGATCCCTTGACCCATGGGCGCAGGACCTGGGGCCGACCGCGTTGCGGGCACCGGACCGCCGTCCCGCGTTGGCCATCGTGCGAAGCGGTCGCCCGCCCCGGGCATCGAGACCGGGTCTCCGCCTCGGGTTTGGTCTCAGCCGCCGCGTTTCAGGCCCGTTACAGCATCGGCCGGGATGCTCACGCCGCCCTGCATCGTAAGGTGGACACGCCCGTCCGACAGGCGCGCCTCCTCGACCGTGGCGGTGACGGTGGCCGCGCGCGTCTCGACGAGATCCTCGCCCGACCAGTTCTCGACCGCGAGCGTGTAGGTGCCCGGCGGAAGCCTGCGCCCCTGCAGGTCCTCGCCCGTCCATAGGAACGGCGCATCCGACAGCGGCACGGGGATCCTCTGGACGACGTTCGCAGATGCGTCCGTGACCACCAGTTCCGTGCGGTCGGCCCGGTCGGCGGGGTCAGCACGGATACGGACCGGCGCGCCCGAGAAGGCGACCGGCATCTCGGCCATCGCCTCCATCCCGATCCAGCCCCCCAGCTCCCCCAGGCCGAGTGTCCCGAAGCCGCTGGACAGCGTCTCGAGCAATTCGTTGGTGCGCACTTGCTGCTCCACGCCCGAGAAGGTGGCAAGCTGCGTGGCGTACTCGGTCGATTCCATCGGATTGAGCGGATCCTGGTTCTTGAGCTGCGTGGTGAGCAGCTGGAGAAAGGTCTGGAAGTCGGCCGTGATGACACTTTGGGCCGATGCGGCCTGCGCGTTTCTGCCGGATGTGGCGCCGGGCGACGCCGGATAGATTTCCATCGCGATGCCTTTCCTTCAAAGCCTCAGGTCAAGCGCGCGCTGTGGCGCGACACGCGCCCCGGGCGCGATTGGATGTTCGCCCCCCGGCGGCGCCGCGGGGCCGGTTCCGGTCTCGTCGGCTTGCTCGCGCCGCCCGTCCGGCGGCCCCGTGCCATCCGACCCGACGCCGATTCGGACCTGCGGCGCGTCGAGGCCGGAGCGGGCGAATTCCTGTGCGAGGATCTCCAGGTGCCGCCGCATGAGGTCGGCGGTTTCCGGCCGTTCAGCCGTGATGGACACGGCCATCGTTCCGCCCACCTCCACAAGGCTGAGGCGCACCCGGCCAAGTTCCGGAGGGTCGAGCGCGATCTCGACGGCGCCGGTTCCGGGCTCGCGGGCGGGACCGGGAAGGTTCGCCGCGAGGGTCTGCGCCACGCCGTGGGCGATAGACGCCCCGGATGCCCCGACCGCTCCGGGCGCCGCGGACGTGGTGGCCTGAGATGCCGGTGCCACGGATAACGGTGCGGCGGAGGGTTCTGCCGGGCCCTTCGCAAGCCGCTCGGCCTCGGCCGCCCTGGTCAATCCGTGCGGTGTTGCGAGCACCGCTTTGGTGACGATCGCCCGCGTTGTGTCAGGTGGCGGCCCGACCGGCCCGAGGCGCACGACCGCGCGGTCGGACGTCGGCTGCGCGCCGGCGGTCCGCGCCGCATCCCGCTCCGCCTTGCCGCCTTCCGGCGGACCGGATGGTATCGGTAGGCCGGTCGGGAGCGACCTCGGTAACGCGACGCTGGCCGGCGAGGGGTCTGCTTGGGGGACGGCCGCAGGGTCGGCCGCGGCGGCGCCGAGAACGATTGGCGGCCCCTTGTCGGGCGTGGTCGCGGTCCCGGCTGCGGCAGCCGCGAGCGAAAGCGCCGGGACGCCGCCGGGACCGACGACGGCAGGCCCCAAAGCGGTCCGCCGGGCGGATGATGGATCAGGCAATGCAGGTGCGGACCGCACGTCCTCCGGGCCGCGCGAGGCCTGTTGGGGTCGCCCTGACGGGTCTGGTGTCGCGGGCGTCTCGCCGGGACCGTGCCGGGCGGGGGCGGATACGCCGGATGCCGGTTCTGGCCGAGTCTCGAGGGTGAGCTTGGCCGGACCGCGCCCCGGCCCCGTGGCCGTTGGGGCATCCCCCGGTGCGGGCGTCTCCCTGGTCGCTACGGTGTCGGGCCGCGCCGAACCGGCGGATCGCGCCATGCCGGGAATCGATAGGTCTTGCGGCGTCTGCCGGGCCCCTCCGCCCGGAAACCCGACGGGCCCGCCCGCTCGGCGGTCGTTGGACAGGCCCGCGTCGCCGGACGCGGACCCCGCATCCTTCCCGAAGGAGAGTTCCGCGGCGGCTGCCAGTCCCGAGCCTGCGGGGCGAGCTTGCGATGCGGTTTCTCGCGCGGAGGCGGTCAGGAAAGGGTCTTGCGGCAAACTTTCGCGCGCCTCGGTCTCTGGCGCCGCTGACTGGAGGTTCACGGTCTCCATTGCCCCGGTCTTCGACGTCATGTCCGCGACGATCTTTGGGGTATCCATGGCTGCCGGAACCGCCCCGTACCCCTCGCCTGGCGTGTGCCCTGCGTCCGTGATCGTGTCCGAGCCGCCGTCCGGCAAGCCCGATCCTGCCTCGACAGGTTCCGCCTGTCCGGCCGTATCCCCCGGCCTGTCAACGGACGGGTCCAGGATGTCCTGTCCCTGATTTCCGGGCCTCCACGCGCCGGAATTGGTGGCCTCGCCCGAATTGGCGCGCGCGTGTTGCAGCCCGGCCGCCATGCCCGGATGCATGCTGCGCTCCGGGAAGGCCGCGCCCCGCGCAGTTGCGACCGGCTTTGCCTCACTCGGAGGCGCGGGGGGGCGCCCGGTGCGAGCAGTGGCCGCGTTCGTGCCACCGCCGTCGAAGGCGTCGCGAAAGCCCCGCGCCTCCATTGCGTCATCCGACCTGCGCAAGGCCGCGCCAGCCTGTGCCGCGCCAGCCTGTGCCGAGCTGCGTCCTGACGGATCGCAGGAGGCCGCGGGCCGGCCGGCCATGTTGAAAAGGGCTTCCATGCTGGTTGTCCCGGTCGCCGAAAACTGCCGGCATTCATGCCCGAAGGTTCCTTACGTCATCTTAACCCGCGCCCGTCATGTTCCGGCAAAACCGTTCGAATGCGAGGCAAGCGATGGAACTCGACACGACCGCGGTGGCGACGCGACGGACGGGCGTCCCCGCGACACCCGCGCAAGACACCGCGTTGCGCCGCGTCGCGCAGGAGCTCGAGGCGGCGTTCATCGCCGAAATGCTGAAGCACGCGGGCATGGGCGAGGGGCGAAACGGGCTGGGCGGCGGCGGCGCGGGCGAAGGCCAGTTCGCCTCGATGCTGCGGGCCGAACACGCGCGCCTTTTCGCCGAGCGGGGGGGTATCGGATTGGCGGAAAACCTGTTTCGCGCGCTTGCGTCGCGCGATGCCTCTGCTGCCGTCGAGACGGTTCCGCCGCCGATCGCGGAGCGGCGGAGATGACGTGGCGTGGGGAGAATGCCGTCCGCCTGATCGAGCGTCTCATGCACGAACAGAGGGCGGCATTGCGGGCCGGTCGCCTCGAGGACCTCGGGCGTCTCGTCCCGCGCTTCGAACGCGCGTTGCGGGATCTTGGTCCGGGTGTTGGACAGCACGCACTTGCGCGGCTGCGAAGTCTTGCGGCGGAGAACGCGGCGCTTCTGATCGCCGCGCGCGCCGGGCTTGCGCGCGCGCGCGACCGGAGGGACGGCGCCGCGGCCGCAAGCCTGTCGACCTACGACGCGAGGGGCCGGTCCGCGTCGACCGCACCGACCGGCGGGCGGATCCTGTCGCGCCGGTAGGCGCGGGGCCGGTTGCGGAGACTTCTAACGATTTTCCCCGGGGCGAAGGCCCGGTCGCGTCAGCCTCGTTAGGCATTCGTTCAGGTTTCGTGCCGATGGTCGGTGATGCACCGGACGGGTGGCGTGGCCCAGGAACATGGGTCGCAGAGGTCAGAACGACATTGGCGGGATCCGGGTGGATCCCGGTGACTGGCGCGAAACAGGCGCCGTGCAATTCAAAGGAAGGGCGACATGGCGACCTTCCAGGCCCCGCCATGATGACCGCCGCCGGCGACGACCTTCTTGCGCTTGAAGATCGGCCTCGGCCCGGAAATCCCTCCCGTCATGGTGTGGCTCGGCCGCTTCGGGCTTCAGGACCGGTGGCTCGCGTCCCCCGCGGGATTTCAGCGCGAATGTCGTGCGGTGACGCGCGCATCATGCCGGAAGCCGCCTGGGCGGGCAGCGGTGCCGTTCGGGCGAGGTCGATCCTGCCGCAGCGGCACCATCCGGCGCTATCCGGGCGGGCGCACCGGCGCTCTCGGCTCTGGCACTCGAGGGCGCACCGCCCGCCATTCCGCACGCGGCGGTCACGACGTCAACCGGGCGCGCTGTTCCGCGAGCGGGATGCGCGCAGCGAGGTCGGCCCCGCTCAGAACGACGTCCGGTGAGCGCCCCTCGGACACGAGGCGCAATATCCGCGACAAGGCCTGGGCTTCCTGGCGCAACAGATCCACCGTTTGCAGCATCCGCATGTCAGCGGGACGTGTCCCCGCGGCCAGGACCTCCCCCACGGCGTTGTCGATCCTGCCGAGCGCATCGGCCTGACGCTCGGCCTCGATGACGCAGGCCCGCAAGACGTCGCGCACCGTTCTGTCGGGCGGAACGGGGGCAGTTGCGGGATGTCCGCCCCCTCCATCCTCGAAAATCAATGCAACGTCCCCACGACCTGTTCGATGCATGTTCTGAGGCCTTGCGTCGAAAAGGGTTTGGTCAGGAAATTGTTCATGCCCAGTTGCTGGCCGCGCGTCAGCACCTCCCTGTCGGCGCGGCCGGTGATCAGGATGAACCCGATCCGGTGCGTGCTTCGGTTCCGGCGCAGCGCCTCGAGCAGCGTGAGACCGTCCATTCCCGGCATGTTGTAGTCGGAGATCACCAGATGGACTGGGCTCGCGACGAGGCTCCGGAGGGCCGTGGCACCGTCCATCTTGTAGTCGACATGCCGCAGTCCGATTTCCTCGAGCGCGTTTTCGATCAGGCCGCGGCTGACGGACATGTCGTCGACCACCATGATCTGCAAGCTGTTTTTCAGTGACATGACTGCGTCTCCAATCCTGTTCCGGTCATCGTCTCGAGGCCACCGCCGCGCGGCCGGGCGATATCGCCGGCGCGGGCCCGGGATCCGGCATGCGGCGGTATTGCGTCACGCCGGAGGACGCCAGCATCGGCTCGAGATCGGCATCAACGCGCTCCGAATGTCCGATGAAGAGGGTCCCGCCTGGATGAAGGCGTTCCGCGAAACGCCGCCACAGTCCCAGCCGCGTTTCGGCGTCGAAGTAGATCACGACGTTGCGGCAGAAGATGACGTCGAACATCCCGTTGAATGGCCATTGGTCGAGAAGATTGAGTTCCTCGAACCTCAGCAGATCCTTCAGCGCGCTTGCCGCGGCGATCGTCCTTGTGTCGCTCTGCGGTTTCATGTGGCGCTGCAGGACCGGCAGTGTCTCCTGGCCATTCTGGGGTTGGGCGAACACGCCCTTGCGCGCCTTTTCGATCATCTGCGGGTCGATGTCCGTGGCGAGGATGCGCACGTCCGCGGTTTCTATGCCGGGCCAATGCTCGATCAGCGTCATCGCGATGCTGTAGGGTTCCTCTCCGGATGAGCACCCTGCCGACCAGATCCTGATCCGCTCGCCCTGCCGCGCGCGTTCGGCGAGGGATGGGACGAGTTTCGCGAGAGCGTCGAAATGGACAGGTTCGCGGAAGAAACTCGTGACGTTTGTCGTGATTGCCGAAATGAGTTCACGCCGTTCCTCTCCGTTGGCCTGTGTTTCGAGTAGCTTGCGGTAGGACGCGAAGTCCGGGAGCCCAAGCTTCCGAAGCCGGCGCGACAGGCGCGACACGAGCATGGTGCGCTTGCTCGCGTTCATGACGATTCCCGTCTGGGCGTGGATATGGCGCGCCAGTCCTTCGAAATCGGCGTCCGACATGGTCGCGTCGGCGTCTGGTCTGGCAGCCGGGAACATCGGTTCGGGTGTCATGCAAGTTCGGCTCCAAGCTCGGGCAGGACACGGGCGAGATCGATCTTGCGAAGCATCCGTCCGTCGTCGAACGTCACGACGCTGCTGATGAAGTCGCGCGCGACTTCCGAAGCGACGTCCGGCACCTGACGCATGATCGTGTCGTCGATCGTCAGGATGTCGGATACGACGTCCGCCAGAAGGCCGATCGTCTGGTCGCCGATCATCACGATGATGATGATATGGCGAGCCGAGGGTTCGGTCGGCCCGAAACCGAGACGGGCGGAGAGATCCACGACCGCGACCACCGAGCCGCGCAGATTGACGACGCCCTTCATGTAGTCCTGCGAGTGGGGCAGAACCGTCGTCGGCGTCCAGCCGCGAATTTCCCGCACGACGCCGATGTCGATGCAGAAGTCCTGTTCGGCCAGACGGAACGAGACGACGTCACGCTGTCCTGGCGTCTCCTGAGCGCTGTTCTGAAGCATGGTCTACTCGTTCGCTGCAAGGGGAGGGGCGGGTAGGTCGGGCGCGGCCGAAGCGATGATTTCCTCCGGGTCGACGATCAGCGCGATACGCCCGTCTCCCAGGATAGTCGCCGCCGAAATGCCGGGAATGGCCCCGTAATTCTCTTCTAGGCTCTTGATCACGACCTGGCGCTGGTCATGGATCATGTCCACGGCGAGGGCGGCCCTTCGGCCAGCCTCGCATTCCACGAGCAGAAGGACGTCGCGTTCGGCGGTGTCACCCGGCTTCTTGATGCCGAACGCGTCGGCGAGATCGATGATCGGAATGAGCTCGCCTCGGTTCGCGACCACCCGTCCGGTGCGGCCGATCGAATGGATGGTGGCGCTGGAGGGGCGAAGGGTTTCGAGGATTGCGGACAAGGGCAGAACCATCATTTCACCGCCGAATTCCACCAGCATTCCTTCTAGCACCGCCAGTGTCAGGGGCAGCGCGATGGTGAAGGTCGTGCCTTCGCCTGATACCGACTGGATCGTGACCCGCCCGCCGAGCGCCTGGATCTCCCGCCGCACGACGTCGAGGCCGACCCCCCGCCCGGAAAGCGCCGAAACTTCCTCCTTCGAAGAGAATCCCGGCGTGAACAGAAGGTTGTCGATCTCGGCGGGCGTAAGTGATGTGCCGGGCGCGACCAGTCCCTTGGCCTCGGCGATTTCGCGCACCTTCTCGCGGTTGATCCCGGCCCCGTCGTCGGAAACCTCGATGATGACGCGTCCGGAGCGATGCGCAGCGGATAGCGTGATGGTTCCCGTCTCGGGCTTGCCGGCGGCGATCCGCACCGCCGCATCTTCAAGTCCATGGTCCACGGAATTGCGGATCATGTGCGTCAGGGGGTCGACCAGCCGTTCGATAACGGTCTTGTCGACTTCTGTCGCCTCGCCATTGGCGATCAGGCGCACCTGCTTGCCGGTCGCGTCGGCGGCTTCGCGGATGATCCTGTGCATTCTCTGGAAGACGGGCTTCAGCGGCTGCGCCCGGATGGCCATGACGCTTTCCTGGATGCCGGACGCGAGCTGCTTTATGCCGTCGAGCCCGTTGGACACGTCGCTGTTCGCGGCGAGCCCCGCGTTTTCGACGGCCTGCGAGAGCATCGACTCCATTATGACGAGTTCGCCGATCAGGTTGATGAGCCGGTCGACCCTGTCGAGATTCACCCGGATCGTGGCTGGTGGCGCGGTCGCGCTGCCCGTCTCCATTCCGGCCGCAGCCTTCGGCTTGCGCTGGTCTGGTCCGGCATCGACACCGGCGAAAGCGGTCGCCGAGGCGGCGACGGCCGTCGGGGCATCCGGGGTGGGTGCGGCCTCGGATGGCGGGTCGTTCCCTGCCATTTCATCGCGTGCCGGGGCCTCCCGCGCGTCGGCTGCGAGCAGCGAGGGCGCCGGAGGGCCGTCCTCAAGGTTGGGCGGCGCGGTCGCGGGGATCAGATGGGGCGTGTCGGCATTCTCCGGCCTGGCGGCACGCCGGATCGACACGTCCGCAAGATCGGTGACGAATTCGAAGACCGCTTCTATCTCGTCCTGCGCCGCCTCGGTCTCGAGGAGAAGTGTCCAGGAAAGGCCGGGCTGGTCCGCGCCGAAGTCAGCAAGACTGGCGATGCCGGAAGTGTCCGCCTCGATCGCCAGGGTGCCCATCTGGTCCAGCGCACGAAACAGAGCGAGCGGCTCGTTTCCCGTTCCGTAGAGCTCTCCTTTGGGCTTGAAATGGATCCGGTATTCCGCGGGGCCGGACATCGTGCCTGACTCGCCTTCCGCGATCATGGGGTCGTCGACATCCTCCGCCGCCTCGATTGGACCGATCGAGAGAGAGCTGGGGACGAATTCGAAAGGCAGTGCTTCGTCGTCCTCGCCATGGCCATCGGCCAGCGCGTCGAGTTCGGCGAGCACTTCCGACAGGCGCGATTCCTCCGGCGCGCGTTCGTCCCGCGCGCAGAAGACCAGGTCCGACAGCATGTCGCCGGCGCGCAGGAGCGTCCGCATGACGCTCTCCGAGGTCGCCATCTTGCCGCAACGCATCTGGTCGAGGACCGTCTCGAAGAGGTGCGCGAACGTCACGAGGTCGTCGAGGCCGAACGCACCCGCGCCGCCCTTGATGGAATGCACCGCGCGGAAAACGGCGTGGACCGTTTCGATGTCCTGTTCCTCGCCGTCCTCCGACATTTCCCTCAGGCCTTCGCCCAGGCTGTCGAGCAGGTCCTCGCATTCCTGGAAGAAGGACACCCGCAATTCGTCGAGGCCCGACATCGTCACACTCCCAGAACGCGGTTGATCACACTGACGAGCCGCTCGTCGTCGAATGGTTTGACGATCCAGCCGGTGGCGCCCGCCTTGCGCGCCCGTGCCTTGAGGTCCTCGCCGTTTTCCGTCGTCAGGACGAGAACGGGCAGGCTTCCGAAATCCGGGTCCCTGCGCACGCCCTCGATCACGCCGAAGCCGTCAAGTCTGGGCATGTTGATGTCGGTGATCACGAGGTCGGGCGAGGCCTCGGCCAGACGCTCCAGCCCGTCCATTCCATCTTCGGCGAAATGGACCTCGAACCCATTCGGAGTGAGCGCGGCGCCGATCAGGCCACGCATCGTGGGGGAATCGTCGACGGCAAGGATCCTGACGGTCATTTCGCATTCCCCTCGAACGTGTCCGCGATCCCGGTGAGGAATTCGGCGGTCAGTCCGAGCCCCTTGCATGTGTCGCGGAAGGGTGCCGAGGCGGCGACGATGCAGAACGGCCGCGCGTCCTCCGCCCATTGCCTTGCGCCGGAAAGCAGCACCTCGATGGCGAGCGCGCCCATCTTTTCCACCGCCGCCGCGTCGATCATCAGCGCCTCTCCGCGCATGGGCAGCATCGCTTCGTGCAATGACCTCGCGCCTGCGACGTCCAGTCTTTCGGGGAGCTTGAGAACCTCTTGCAACTCGGTCTCTCCTTCGCGAACAACAATCGGCCCGTGCGGGAATGGGCCATGGAACGCCCGGCGCGGCGAGGCAGCGAATCCGGCGCGGACGGCGTATCGACCGATAGATAGGCACACGGCGCTTAACGATTGGTTGCCCCGTGAGGCCTGGCCCGGCCTGCGCGCCGCCTTCGGGCAGGCAAGGTTTTCTTTACGGGGATGTGGCAGGGAATCGGGTGGCGACGTGTTCCGCCAGGTGATCCGAAGGCAGCCACAGATGTCGAAGTCGAGAGCCAGCAGTCTGCGTCTGCTCGTCGCGGATCCGGATCCCGCAAGGCGAGGACGCCTCCTGACGCAGTTCAGAGGGGCAGGCGCGATCGAAGCCGCATCGCTGGCCGAGGCCTTCGATCTCGCCGAATCGCAGGAGCCCGACGCCATCATCATGGCCGTCGAGCTGTCCGGCGATCCCGGGTTGCCGATGTTCCTGCACCTCGTCGATGCCCTGTCGGCGTCGTTCGTCATGTACGGCGACGAACGCGCGAACCGGCTTCCGCTCAGATTCCGAAAGTCCGTGGACTTTGCTGCATACGGCGGAGGCGACGGGCTGGAACGAATCCTCGGGCGCGTCGAGGTGGGGGCGAAGGGCCGCATCGCCGCCGCGCCGGAGGGATCGATGCCCGGACTGGTGGTCGTGGGGGCGTCGACGGGCGGCGTCAGCGCCCTCGAAACCGTGCTTACGGGCTTTCCCGCCGATTGCCCGCCCACCCTCGTCGTCCAGCACATCCGGACGGGGTTCATCGACGGAATGATCGCGCGGCTCGACGCGCGCTGCAGGCCTCGCGTTCTGGCCGCGCGGGACGGAATGCCGGTGACGGCGGGTCACATCTACGTCGCGGCCGATTCCGACACGCACCTGTCGCTTCAGGGCGGTGCGGCCCTTCGCTGCCGGCTCCGCGCCGATCCGCCGCGTCACGGCCACCGGCCATCCGTGGATGTCTTGTTCGAATCCGCGGCCCCCTACGGGCGCCGGGTGGCGGCGGCGCTTCTGACGGGCATGGGGGCGGACGGAGCGTCCGGCATGGGCCGGATCAAGGCTGCGGGGGGCATGACGATCGCCCAGAACGAAGCGACCTGCGTCGTCTACGGAATGCCGCGCGTGGCGGTCGAGATCGGCGCCGCCTGCAGCGTTCTTCCGCTGGAGCGAATCGCGGGTGCGCTCATCGGGTCGGGCGATCCGTCATCGGCACCCTGCATGACCGACCGCCCCTCGCGCACGGAGGTCGTGCGATGACCGGCCTCGCGTTCCACGACATTCACGTGATCCAGGGCGAGCAGGCTGTGTCCGACGCGGCCGATGCCACGATGCAGACGGTCCTCGGATCCTGCGTCTCGGCCTGTCTTCACGATCCGGTGCGCGGGATCGGGGGCATGAACCACTTCCTGCTCCCCGATTCCGGCGGCGCCACCGACATTCGTTACGCGTCCGCCGCGATGGAGCAACTCGTGAACGCTCTGTTGAAACGTGGAGCGGCACGCGAGCGGCTGCAGGCAAAGCTCTTTGGCGGCGCGCGCATCATGCCGAACCTTCCCGACATCGGCCGCCGCAACGGCGAGGCGGCGCTCGCGTTCCTCAGCAACGAGGGCATCGCGTGCAAGTCCCACAGTCTTGGCGGCGCGCAGGCGCGCCGCATCCGGTTCTGGCCTGCGACGGGCCGGGCGCAACAGCTCCTGATCGACCGGCAGGATGCCGTGCAGAATGCCGAAATCGCGCGCGAGAGGCCGAGGTGCGCATCCGGCTCGATCGAGCTTTTCTGAACCGACCCGGGTCCGCACCCGCATCGAAGGAGAATGAATATGTGGCCATTCCGGAGCCTCAGCCTGGTGCCCAAACTGGCCATCCTTACCGGGCTGTCCATGACGCTGATGGCGGGCATGATGATCTTCGTGATCAACAAGGTGACCTATGAAAAGGTCCGGGAGACCGCTTTGGTCCAGGCGCAGACGGCGCTCAGGGTCTTCGCGGACAGCCTCGCGGGATCCAGCGACGGCATCGAGCTGGACGGCGCCCGCCCGGGCCACGTCACCGCCATGACATGGAACGGGACGGAGCTCGACGTGTCGGTCGCGCTTCTGGAACGGCTGACCGAACTCACGAGCGCGCAGCTTACGCTCTTCTCGTTCGACAGGTCCATCGGTGCGTTCCGCAGGGAATTCACCAACGTGCGCCAGGAAGATGGAACGACGGCCACCGGAACCCTGCTCGATGCCCAGAGCGCGTCCCACCGGGCGCTCGTGGCCGACCGCCGGTTCGACGGGTATACCGATGTCCTCGGTGAGCCGTTTCTCACGATCTACGAGCCGATCCTTTCGCCGTCTGGCCAGGTGGTCGGCGCGGTCGCGGCCGCCATACCCCAGGGATCGATGGCGCAAACGCTGAGCGAAGTGATGGGCCGTCTCGCCGTTTGGCTTGCCGTTTCGCTCGCTGTAGGCGTCACCGCAACGGTCACAACACTGCTCGTCATGCTGCGACCCTTGCGGCAAACCACGAAGGTCGTGACCGCGATGGCGCGCAAGGACTTCGATGTCACCTTGCCACGGCGCACGAGCGGCGACGAGGTCGGCCGGATGGCGCGCGCGGTTGCCGATCTGCGGGAAGACCTTGTGACGGGCGCGCGAATTGCGGCCGAAGCGGCATCGCAGGAAGCGGAGCGGGAGCGCCAGAGGCTCGAACAGATCCGTGTCGTGAACGAACTCAAGAACGCCCTCGCGCGACTCGCCGAGGGCGACCTGACACGGCGCATCGAAAGCCCGCCGGACAACCCCTTCCCTGAAACCTACGAAACGCTGCGGGAGAGCTACAATTCGGTCATCGACCGTATCGGCGGCGTGATGGGGCGGATCACCTCCATCGCGGAGGGGGTGCGAAAGCGCTCGCAGGCGATCACCCAGGCGAGCAGGGACCTTTCGGCAAGAACGGAAAGCCAGGCTGCGACGCTCGAGGAATCGGCGGCGGCCCTGAACCAGTTGACCGTCAGCGTGCGATCGACCGCGGAAAGCGCGTCGGGCGCCAAGGAGGCAAGCGAACAGAACCGGGGCGGCGCGGAGACCGGGGCATCCGTGGTCGGGCAGGCCGTCGAGGCGATGCAGGGGATCGAAAGAAGCTCGGCGCAGATCACCCGCATCATCGGCGTCATCGACGATATCGCTTTCCAGACCAATCTTCTCGCCTTGAATGCCGGCGTCGAGGCTGCGCGCGCTGGCGAAGCCGGACGTGGTTTCGCCGTGGTCGCATCGGAGGTGCGGCTGCTCGCGCAGCGGGCCTCCGATTCCGCGCGCGAGATAAAGGATCTGATCTCGGAAAGCGCGGGCCAGGTCGAGGCCGGATCGAATCTCGTCAACAAGGCCGGCGGCAGCCTGTCGGACATTCTCGAGCGTGCGCAGAGGGCCGCGAGCCTCGTCGCCGAGATCGCATCTGCCGCATCCGAGCAGGCCAGCGGGCTCAAGGAAATCAATACCGGCATCAACCAGCTGGACCACGCGACCCAGCAGAACCGTGCGGTCGCGGAGGAGACGACGGCTTCGGCTGCCGATTTGCTCGCGCAGGCCGACGATCTTCTTGCGGCCCTGGCGGGATTTCGCGTCGATGGCGCGGCGGCGAAGGCGGACGGCGCTCCGTCATTTTCCGATGGCGCCGCACGTCCGGCCGATGCGCCTGACCTCGACGTGACACCCCGGGTCGCCGATTGGAGCGCCGCAGCCGACGCGGCGGCCAAGGCGCCGCGCGCGCAGAAGCAAGCGGTGAACAGCGGCGGTTCATGGCACGAATTCTGAAAACCGGCAGAAGCTCGGGGAAGCCGCGCTTACGAATGCAGGGCCTTCGCGATGGCAGTTGCCGCCGCGATCTGAGCCCCTCTGCCGTTGGCGGGTCCACTCGGGGTGACTGGCCAAGAGGGCAAATGCCGGGACCGAAGGCGGGTCGTGCAAGTGCGGTCTGGATGGACCTGCAAAGGCTGCTTCGGGCTGGGGACCGGTGCGAGACGGAATGCGACGCCGTCGCGGGCATCGCGTTCGCGGTGCGTGTTGACCGGGCGTGGCAGGGCCGACCGCGTTGACATGGCGCAGAGGCCCGATTTGATTGACAGAACTGGCGGCTTCCTCCCGATGCCCGACCATCCGGGCCGCGTGTTCTCAGGTGGTTCGCGCTACCCGCAAGCGTCGATCCGAAGGGGCAGGGCTCGCGCCCTCGACATGGCGCGGATGTCACCTTGCCTTGTCGAGCCAGTGTCTTTCCTCAGGGACATATGTCCGCGCACTCGAACAGTCCTGGAACCGCCGGTCGGGTGGGTGCGCGCGGTGCCCTCCGGAGCCCTGACAGGTGCGGGATGGACCAAGATGCCGGTTCATCAGCTGGCCGTGGTTCGCGCGCAGACCCGGCACTGCACGGCTGAACGCTTTGACACGGCGAAGGTGCCGCATCTTGTCGATCGAACATGGGTTTCCTTCCAAGGCATTTCACCCGGCTGACGAGAGCACCTCGAAACGCCGGCCGGGTGGACGTGCGCGGTCCGACCCGGAGCCCGGACCGATGCAGGATCGACCAAGACGCCGGTTCGTGAGTTGGCCGCGGGTCGCGCGCCCAGATGCGGTGCCGCGGCTCGCCTCTTGTACATGGCGCGAAAGCCTCCCTTGCGTTGTCGAACCGCCTGTTTCCTTGCCATCGAAAGCGCCGGGGCCAGGAGAGCGGCATCGCAGGTCGGATGGACATGCGGCGTCGGCTTCCCAGCCGAGGCCGCTGCGAGGGCGGCCGCGACGCCTGATCGTGAGTGCCGGGGTCCCGCGCGCATCGTCCCGGTGCGATGCGGCTCGGCACATCGAGGGTGCGCAAGGTGTCTCCTCGGGCCTGTCGAACCGGTCGTTTCCGGCCGATGGCTGAGGGATCGTCCGCCGTCGGGGCCGCATCCACCGCCATACCTTTTCTAACCGTTTCCCATTGAGGTCGCCGCGGGACAGTCCGTGAAGCGGAAGGTCCGACAGTCGCGCTGTTCGCGTGCCTTTCCCCCCCGCCCATCATGAGCGGGCCTTTATGAGAATGACTCGCAATAACATTGACTTTGCGAATGCGTCGCACTAAAAACTAATTGACGGCAGCGGTTCTGGCGCGACCAAGAGCATGACGAAGAGGAGCAAGGGGTGTTTTTTCGGAAATCACGGGTTTTCGCCGCCGTTGCGGCCATGGCGCTTTCGGCCACAGCAGGGCCGGCGCTCGCGCAGGAGCGGCTGGAGATCGTCGCCACCACCGGAATGATCGCGGACGCCGCGCGCGAGGTCGGCGGCGATCTCGTGGACGTCCGGGCGCTGATGGGCCCCGGCGTCGATCCCCATGCCTACCGCCAGACGCGCAGCGACATCGTCGCGGCGGCCAACGCCGACATCGTGCTCTGGCATGGCCTCTATCTCGAGGCGCAGATGGAGGATTTCCTCGCCGATCTCGCCGGGACGATGCCCGTCGTCGCCGTCGCCGAAGCGTTGCCGCGCAACCTGCTGATCGGGCACGACGACTACGAAGGGCGATACGATCCGCATGTCTGGATGAACCCCAACCTCTGGTCCCGTGTCGTGCTCGAGATCCGCGACGCCCTGATCGAGGTCCATCCCGAGGCCGAGGCCGCGTTCCGGGCCAACGCCGACGCGCATCTCGCGGAGATCGCGCAACTGGCGCAATACGCGTCCAACATCCTCGCGACGGTGCCCGTGGACGCCCGCGTGCTCCTGTCCGCGCATGACGCGTTCAATTATTTCGGATCAGCCTACGGCTTCGAGGTCGCGGGGATCCAGGGCATCTCCACGGAAAGCGAGGCGGGCCTGCAGCGGATCGCGGAGCTTGTCGACATGCTGGTCGAGCGCGGCATCGGGGCGGTCTTCGTCGAAAGCTCGGTGTCCGATCGAAACATCCGCGCCCTCGTGGAGGGAGCTGCCGCGCGGGGCCACGAGGTCGCCATCGGCGGCGAGCTGTTCTCGGACGCGATGGGCGAGGAGGGCTCCTACGAGGGCACCTACATCGGCATGATCGACCACAACGCCTCCACGATCGCGGCGGCGCTGGGCGGCGACGTGCCCGACCGGGGGATGCAGGGGTTGCTGAATTGACGTCCCCGCGCCCCGAAGCCGGCCGCATCGTCGCCGCGCGCATCGGACCCGCCGCCGGAAGCCTGCCCGCGGCGGACGCGGCGATGAGCGTCGCCGGCCTGACCGTGACATATGCCGAGAAGCCCGCGGTCTTTTCGGTCGACGCCACGTTTCCCAAGGGCACGATGACGGCGATCGTCGGGCCGAACGGCGCGGGCAAGTCCACGATGCTGAAGGCCTGCCTCGGGATCGTGCCCCGCCTGTCGGGCGAGGTGCGCGTTCACGGCCGTCCCTTCGCCGAGGCGCGCGACCGGATCGCCTATGTCCCGCAGCGCGCGAGCGTCGACTGGGATTTCCCGACAAGCGTCCTCGACGTGGTCAAGATGGGGCTCTACCGCAAGGTGGGGCTGTTCGGCCGGTTGTCCGGGCGCTGGGACGCGACGGCGCGCGACTGCCTTGGCCGCGTTGGCATGGCCGATTTCGCCGACCGGCAGATCGGGCAGCTTTCGGGCGGTCAGCAGCAGCGCGTGTTCCTTGCGCGGGCGCTGGCGCAGGACGCCGACCTCTACCTGCTTGACGAACCCTTCGCCGGCGTGGACGCGGCCACCGAGCGCGCCATCGTCGATGTGCTGAAGCACCTCAAGGCCGAGGGAAGGACGGTCGTCGCGGTTCACCACGACCTCGCGACGGTGGCCGACTACTTCGATCGCGTGTTCCTCCTGAACGTGCGCGCCATCGCCGAGGGCCCCGTCGCCGAGGCCTTCACCGGCGAGGCGCTGGCCGCGGCCTATGGCGGCCGGCTGCAGGCGACGCATCTCGATCAGCTCGCCATGGCGCGGGGGCCGGTTTGAGCGCAGTCCTCGACGCGCTTTTGCTGCAGGCCGGATACAATGCCGCGCTGGTGGCCATCGGGGCCGGTCTCCTGGGGCTGGCGGCGGGCGCCACTGGCACGTTCCTGTTCCTGCGCAAGCGCGCGCTCGTTTCGGATGCGGTGGCACATGCGACCTTGCCCGGAGTGGGGCTCGCGTTCATGGCGATGGTCGCGCTGGGCGGCGACGGGCGGAGCCTTCCGGGCCTCCTGCTCGGATCGGCCGTGACGGCGGCGCTGGGCCTTCTGGCGATACAGTGGATGGTGCGGCGGACGCGGCTGGCCGAGGATGCCGCCATCGGCGCGGTCCTCGGCGTCTTCTTCGGGATCGGGATCGTCCTTCTTACGGTGATCCAGACGATGAATGCAGGGCGGCAGGCGGGGCTGGAGGACTTCCTTCTCGGCTCGACCGCCGGAATGCTGCGCCAGGACGCGATGGTGATCGCCGCCGGTGGCACGCTTGCGGTGCTGGCGACATGGGTGATGCGGCGGCCGATGACGCTTGTCTCCTTCGATGCGGACTACGCTGCTTCGGCGGGCTACGATGTGTCGCGCATCGACCTGATGATGATGGCCTCGGTGCTTGCCGTGACGGTGATCGGCCTGAAGGTCGTGGGCCTGGTGCTGATCGTGGCGCTTCTGGTGATCCCGCCTGTCGCGGCGCGGTTCTGGACCGAGAGGGTGCATCGCATGTTCTGGATCGCGGGACTCGTCGGCGGCGTCTCGGGCTATGTCGGTGCGGCGGTTTCGGCCTCTGCGCCGAACCTTCCGACCGGGCCGATCATCGTTCTGGTCGCGGCCGCGATCTTCACGGTCTCGCTGCTGTTCGCGCCGGTTCGGGGGCTTGCCGCCGCCCTCCTGCGACGCAGGCAGTTCCAGGCGCGCGTCCACCGCCGGCAGGGCCTTCTGGCGCTTGCACGGCACGATCCGGTCCGCGAGCCTTACACGCTGCGCCTGCTGCAGCGCGAGCGGCTGATACGGCGCGACGGGGTGCCCACCGACAAGGGGCGGGCCGCCGCCGCCAAGGTCTCGCGGGACGAGCGGCGCTGGGATGTCGCGCGGCAGGTGCACCAGGACGCCGGGTTGACCGGGCGCTACGACGGACTGACCCCAATCGAGGAAGTGTTCACCGCCGACGAGATCCGGGAGTTCGACCGCAGGCTCGGCCCGCCCGCACCGGTCGGAGGCTAGGGGCATGGGGGCCGACTTCGTCCAGTTCTCGCTGACGCCGATCCTGATCGGGACGTTCGCCGCGATCGCCTGCGCGCTACCGGGCAACTTCCTGATCCTGCGCCGGCAGGCCCTGATCGGCGACGCGATCAGTCACGTCGTGTTGCCCGGCATCGTGGTGGCCTTCCTCGTGGCAGGCGTGGTCTCGGCAATCCCGATGCTGCTGGGGGCGGCCGGCGCGGCGGTCGTCGCCGTGATCCTGATCGAGCTGGTGAAGCGGGTCGGCGGCGTGGAGCCGGGCGCGGCGATGGGGGTGGTCTTCACCACGCTCTTCGCGGCCGGCGTTCTCCTGCTGGAGCAGACCGACACGTCCTCGGTGCATCTCGACGTCGAGCACGCGCTGATGGGCAACCTCGAGTCGCTCATCTGGCTGCGGGCAGAGGGGTGGCATTCGCTGCTCGACCCCGAGGCGCTGGCGACGCTTCCGCCCGAGCTGGGCCGGATGGCGGTCGCCTGCGCCATCGTCACCGTGCTGACGCTGGTGTTCTGGCGCTGGCTGAAGATCTCGACCTTCGACGAGGGGTTCGCCGAGGCGCTGGGCATTCCGGCGGCGGCGCTCGGCCTCGGGTTGGTGATCGCGGCGGCGCTGGCGGCGGTGGCGGCGTTCGACGCCGTCGGCTCGATCATCGTGATCGCCATGTTCATCTGCCCTCCCGCCGCCGCGCGCCTGATGACATCGCGGCTCGAGACGCAGGTCCTGTGGTCGGTCCTTTTCGCCGCGCTTTCCGCGACGCTCGGGTATGTGCTGGCGGGTTACGGACCCCTCTGGCTTGGCGGGACGGACGCCGTCAGCGCGGCCGGCATGACGGCAGTCGTTGCGGGCGCGATCCTCTGGCTTGCGTGCCTTTTCGGCCCGCATCGGAAACGGGCCGGGGCGGGTCCGGACTCAAAATAGCCCTTTTCAAGGCAATGCGTTTTTTCACTTGACGCTCATTCGCATTGGATCCAAAAGCCCCGCGAATTTCTGATGCGGCCAGATCGGGCCAAGGCGGAATTCCGCGTACGGCGGAGCAAGCAGACCGTCACTCGTCTTTCGGAATGCCGAAGCGGGTGACGCCGACGATTTCCTGAACAACGTCCGTGCCATCGATTCGTCATGAATTGGTGGAGAGACTCCGCACTGGCGGCTGTCCAATGTCCGGACCGTCGCCGGAGCTGATGCGGAGGCGTCGTGCGGTCGGCAAGTGCGGTGACCAGTATGGATCGGAATGGCAGATACATAGCGATCGTCCTCGTCGCTCTCGCCGTCGGGATCGGGCTCGATGCCATGGCAGCCGAGCGCCATCGCGCCCGCGAGCAGCTTCAGATGACGCGCATGAGCGCGGCCGCCGCCGCCGCGATCGAACGCGAGATCGCGGAGAAGATCCTGATTTCGGAAGGCGTGACGGCCGCATTTCTCGCCGATGCGGAATTGTCGCGCAGCCGTTTCGTGGAACTCGTGGGCCAGCTCACGAGAAGTGCGCCGGACGTCATCAACGTCGCCGCCGCGCCCGGCTTCGTCATCGAATACGTCTACCCCGAAGAACCGAACAGGGCCGCGATCGGCCTCGACCTCGCGGCGCGACCCGATTTCTGGCCGGGCGTCGAGCAGGCGATCGGCACCGGGCAGACGATCCTCACTGGACCGTTCGAGCTGGTGCAGGGGGGTCTGGGCTTCATCACCCGCGCCGCCGTGCCGGATCCTGCGGCGCCGCAGGACGGGCTTGAGACCTGGGGCGTGATCTCGCTGGCCATCGATGCCCGGCGTCTCTTCGAGGAGGCGGGCCTCGACCGGGTGCCGCCCACGATCGCGATCTCGGTGCACGACTCGCGGGGTGCCCTCCTGTTCGGCCCCGACATGACCGAGGACGCCGCGCCCATGCGGACCGCCGTCACCGGGCCGGGGGTCCGCTGGAGCGTCTCGGCGATGCCCGTGGGCGGCTGGGCCACGGTCTCGCCGACGTCGAACCGGATGTGGGCGATCGTCGCCGCGATCGCCGTCGCCGTCCTCACGCTGACCTGGGCGCTCAGTTGGGCGTTTGGCAGGAAGCAGAGGGCCGAGACCCAGCTTGCCGAGGCGATCGAGGCGCTCGAGGACGCCTTCGCGCTGTTCGACGTCGACGACCGCCTGCTGATGTTCAACGGAAAGTACAAGGAGTTCTACGCCGAGGCGGCGGGCGCCATCAGTAAAGGCGCGCGGTTCGAGGACATCATACGCCACGCGGCCCACTCGGGCCAGTTCGTCGATGCCATCGGCCGCGAGGAGGACTGGATCGAAGAGCGTCTCGAGCAGCACCGCGATCCCGGCGACCCGATCGAGCAGGAACTGGCCGGCGGCCGCTGGACGCGCGTGGTCGAGCGGAGGACCCCCTCGGGGAGCATCGTGGGCTTCCGCGTGGACATCACCGCGCTGAAACAGGCGCTTCAGCGGTCCGAGGCGGCGAACGCCGCGAAGACCACGTTCCTCAACACCGTCAGCCACGAATTGCGCACGCCCCTGACCGTCGTGCTTGGCTACAACGCGTTTCTCGGGCACCCCGAGACCATGCCGGGCTTTGTCGCGCTGAAGCAGGCGATCGAGGAGGGCGACCGGGCCACCGCGCTGATCCAGCTCGAGGCGTTGAGGGCCGAGATCGTCCGTCACGCCGACCAGATCGACAGGTCCGGGCAGCACCTCCTGCACCTGATCTCGGGCATCCTCGATCTCGCATCGCTCGAAGACGGCAACTTCAGGTTGAACGCTCATGTCATCCCGCTTGGCCCGCTCGTGCGGGACGTGATCGAGCAGTTCTGCCCGATCGCGAGGCGCAAGGGCGTCGCCCTGAGCGTCGAGACCGATTGCACCGAGGTCGTCGCGGATCCGATGCGCCTGCGCCAGATCCTGTTCAATCTCATGGACAACGCCCTGAAGTTCACCGAGGCCGGGCGCGTGACGGTGCGCGCCGTCGGCGGGCCGGATCGCACGTGGGTCGAGGTCGAGGACACGGGTTGCGGCATCGCCGAGGACAACCTTGGGTTCATCTTCGACCGTTTCCGGCAGGCCGACCATTCCGATAGCCGCAGGCATGGCGGCGTCGGCCTCGGACTTGCCATCGCGCGCGAGCTTGCGGAGCTGCAGGGGGGGCGTCTCGAGGCGAAGAGCGAGCTCGGAAAAGGCAGCGTCTTCCGACTGGAGTTGCGCACCCATCGACGGCCCGATTGAGCCCCGGAACAGACACCCGCTTCCCTCAACAATGCCCGTATGTGTTGCCGGTTGTGTCTTATTTAAGCCCGAATTTTCCTCAATTTTCGGGCCATGTTCTGTCGGCGCGCGGGCGACACAGACCGCGTTTCCAGCCTTGGGCCTGTCAATGACGAAGATGAAAGCGATGTCCTCCCTGACGCTGGTGCTCAGTGACGTCACGATCTCTTTCGTGGTCACGATGTTCGTCGTGTCATGGGCCCCCAGCATCAGCGCGCTGGGCCTGCAGGGGTTCGTCGTCCTGTTCGTCGTGACATCGGCGGTCGTCGCGCTCGTGACCGTCGTCAGCCTGTCCTTTGCCAAGCCCAACGCCGCCGCCAAGCGCGTGATCGCGGCGCGCGATCTCGCGATCTACCTCCGGGAGCAGGCGCTGAACGAGCACACCATCGTCAGCGTCGCGCAGCCCGACGGAACCATCCTGCTGGTCAATGAGAACTTCGTGAACACGCTGGGCTACGCTCCGGAAGAGGTGATGAACCGCAAGCCCACGATGCTTTTCCCCGGCGAGGCCGGCCAGACCGAAAGCGACCGCGTCCGCGAGATCGTCTCGAAGGGGCAGATCTGGAAGGGCACCGAGCGCATCCGGGCGAAGGACGGGCGCCTGATCGCCATGGAGACCACCGTCCTGCCAAGGTTCGACGACACCGGCGCCTTCGAGAACACGATCACCATCCGGACCGACCTTTCGGGCGCAATGGCCGAAGGCGCGGAGGAGGGGCGGAACGCGGTCGTCGAGGGGCTTCCCGACGAGGTCTACATCTACGACGCCAAGACCTTCCGCATCACCTACGTCAACGCGAAGGGGCGCGAACGCCTGCGCCAGCCGCTTGGCGTGCTTCGTGGCGCCACCCTGTCCGACTTCTTCACGGACGACGAGAAAAGCCGGTTCCGCCGCCACATCGCCCCGCTCCTGTCCGGCGAGACGGACATCTCGAGGATCGAGATCGATCACATGGCGGGCCCCGTCGAAATCCTGACCCACGTCGATTGCGGGCCGGATGGAAGGCGTAATCTCGTGTCGGTCGTGCGCGACATCTCTGCGCGCAAGAAGGCCGAGCACCTGAAGCTCAGCTCCGTCGCCACCGTCAGCCACGAACTGCGCACGCCGCTGACCTCGATCAAGGGGGCCTTGCGCCTGATGGAGTCGGGCGTCGTGGGCGAGCTGTCGCGCGACGCCGCGCGGATGGTCAACGTGGCCCGGCGCAACAGCGACCGGCTGCTCGCGATCGTCAACGACATCCTGGTGCTCGAGAAGCTTTCCTCGGGCGAGATAGCGATCGCGCCGCGCAAGGTCGACCTGCGCGACCTGTTGGCCGAGGCCTCCGAGGCGAACGCGGCCTTCGCGGCGGAATGCGAGGTGCGCTTCGTGGTCGAGGACCCGGCCCTGCCGGCCTTCGTCAACGGCGATCCCGATCGCCTGATGCAGGTCCTGTCGAACCTCATGTCGAATGCCGCGAAGTTCTCGCCGCCGGGTTCCAGCATCGCGTTGCGGATCGAGGATCGCGGCGAGGTCTGGCGCGTCTGCGTCGAGGACAGCGGTCCCGGCATCCCCGAAGATGCGCGCAAGACCCTGTTCGACAGCTTCACCCAGGTGGAAGGCGTCGACTCCAAGAAGCAGCAGGGCACCGGCCTCGGCCTCGCGATCTGCCGCGAGATCATGGCGCGCCACAAGGGACACATCGCGTTCGAGACCGAGGTCGGGAAGGGATCCGTCTTCTATTTCGAACTGGAAAAGGAATTTGCCGCCGGCCTTCACACGGTGGATCAGGCGGCCAGTGTCGCCTGACCGCTCGCCGGACGGGATGGACGCGAGAAAAACCACCATGCGAGAACTGAAGAAGATCCTGCACGTCGATGATGACGGCGACATCCTCGAGATCACGCGGATGGCGCTTCAGATCGTGGATGATTTCGAGCTGCGTCAGTTCGATTCCGGTCCCGCGGCGCTCGAAGCCGTGGACGAGACGCAGCCCGACCTCCTGCTTCTGGACGTGATGATGCCCGGCATGACCGGGCCCGAATTGTGGGAAAGCATCCGTACGCGACCCGGGCGTGCGGACATCCCCGTCATCTTCGTGACGGCGAAGGCCGAAAGCCGCGTCACCAGCGACCTGCGCGACCGCGGCGCGCTCGATGTCGTGACCAAGCCGTTCGATCCGATGACGCTCGGGGCGCAGATCAGGACCGCGTGGGCGCGGCTCTGAGCAGGCCTTGCATGACCCCAGTTATGCCTAATTTCCGACAGCTTTAATCGATACCGATTCAAATTGATGGGTCTTTGGATGCAAACCGTGTTCCGCCCCGCAGATGGGTTTCGGCAATGAAAATTCTTGCAGTAGATGACGATCCCGATTTCCTCGCCGTGTTCCAGACGGTCCTTCAGGGTCTCGGTCACGAGGACCTCGTGCTGGCCGGGTCCGGCCAGGAGGCGCTCGACCTGATCGAGAAGACGCCCGCCGGGTTCGACTGCTTCATTCTCGACATCCAGATGCCCGAGATGAACGGGATCGCGCTGTGCCGCAAGATCCGTTCGATCGAGGAATACCGCGACACGCCCGTCATCATGAACACCGCGATGGGCGACCGCGAGCATATCGACGCCGCGTTCGCCGCTGGCGCGACCGACTACCTGACCAAGCCCGTGGACGCGGTCGAGATCAAGGCCCGGCTGGGCGTGATCGAGCGGCTGGTCAGCGAACGCCTGCGCGCGCAGATCGCCCTTTCCAGCCCTGGCACCGACGCTTTCGCAGCGCCCTCCTACGGGTTCATGGACGGCATCCCGCTGAAGCGCGTGGACGGCGCCATCGATCTCTTCGCGATGGGCAACTACCTCAAGACCCTCGGGATGTTCCGGGCGCTTTCGGTCTGTGCGGTCGGCGTTCGCGTGACCAATGCGCGCCAGATCCACGACCTCGAGGGCGGCTACGTCTTCGGCGAGGTGATGATCGACGTGGCCACTTGCCTCGCGGATTGCCTGAAGCCGACGAACCGGATGATCGCCTATGCGGGCGGCGGCGTCTTCGTCTGCCTGCTGCCCCGCGCCGAGATACAGGATCCCGAACTGCTGGCCGCGCAGTTGCGCGAGTACATCATGGAATTCCAGGAGATCTACCGCGATCTCGACATCCAGCTGCCCACCATCTCGGTCGGTCCGCCGATAAACATCCGCGCAATGCAGCTCGGGTCGCCCACGCGGATCATCGACGAGGCGATCGCGAGCGTGAAAGCCAAGAACCTCGGCCTTGCCACCAGCGCCTGATCCCGTCCCGCCTCGTCACCAGGAGGAGCTTTCGCCGTGACCGTCACCGCAGCCACCATCAGAATGAAGGCCGGTCTCGAAGATCTGCGCGCAGGTTTCCTCGAGCGTGTCGCGGACCGTTGCATGACCATCGAGTGCATCCTCGCCGGTGCCGAAAGCATCTGCCCCACCGAAGCCGAGCGGGCCGAGATCGCGCAGCACGCCCACAAGACCGTCGGCGTGGCCGCGACTTTCGGCTATGCGGCGCTGGGCGCCCGCGCGCTCGAGGTGGAGCGCCTCATGTCACCGGGCAGAACCCCAAGCTGGGATGCCTCGCGCCCGATCATCGACGCCTTCCTCGACGAGATGGAGCGCGTCCTCGACGAGGAAGCCTGAGGCGATCCGCCTGACCTGGCCTCGCCGGACCTGACCGGCGAGGGGTGGGTGCCACCGGTCTCAGCCGCCGGTGTTCCTGTTTTCGTTCCTGTTCTCGTTCTGGTTCCGGTTGCCCCGGTCGTCACCGTCGTCCGAGCCGTCGTCGTCTGGGTCAGTGGACGTGTCGTCGCCATCGCTGTCGCTGTCGGTCCCGGCATCGTTTCCGCCCCGGTTCCCCGCATCTTCGCTGGCCACGCCGCAGATGTAGCCGTCATAGTCCGTGAAAACCGTGCCCTCGGGGAACAGGCCCTGGGCCTCGACCCATGCGAAGGCAAGCGCCCTCTCGAACACGATGGCTTCGGTAAGGTCGTTCTCTCCCACCGGGAAGAACTGGCGGTTGCCCGAGGCATCCACCGTCATCAGGCCGGGCGCGAAATAGCCGCCGTCGATCTGGCTGTCGCAACGGCTGACGCCGACCGTTTCGGCCGACGCCACCCCCGCGACGACGCCCGCAGCGGCCAGCGTCGCGCCCATGACCAGGATACGCTTCATCTGGATAAGTCTCCTGTGGTTGCACGGGAGGAGATTACCAAATCCAATAATTCCGAACCTTTATCAAAGTTAAGGAAACTGGTCGCGAAGCCGGCCGGGGGCCAACATTTCCAAGCTCACGGGCGGCGTCCTCCGCGACGAATGCCGCGTGCAGGCCGACGCCACACCTGAGCCCGGCGAAGATCGCCGCCGCTCCGGAAGCGCGGACACATCCCGCGAGGGGGATCGGCGTCTTTGGAAGGATGGTGCCGGTGAAGGGACTCGAACCCCCGACCCACGCATTACGAATGCGTTGCTCTACCAGCTGAGCTACACCGGCACGGGGCGCGACATAGCAAGGGCCGCGCCGCTTGGCGAGACCTAATTTCGCTCGGCCGCCGCCGTGTCCGAAGAACGGTCTTCCGAAGGCTCCGCGCCCGTCGCGTCCGGGCCTGCCGTGGCGTCCGCCGCCCGCGTGCCGTCCGTCTCGGGCGGCGTGGCGTCCTCCACCGTTTCGGCGTCCTCGGCCTGCGTGTCCCTCCGGTCCTCCAGCGCGCCGACGATCATCGGAAGCATCTGGGCGGGGCCGGCGAGGGCGGCCTCGGATTGCGGCGCTTCCGCCCATGCGAGGGTGTCGAAGCTTTCGCAATTCGCGCAGACGGGGCGCCATTCCGCATGGACCTGCCCGCAGTTGCCGCACAGCCACTGAGGGCCTCGCGGCGCGGTGACGGCCCGTGCGAGCCATGCGCGCACGACACGGTCCTCGGCGCCCTGCCCGCGCTCGATCGCTGCCATGATGGTCAGCGAGCGCGTCGTCGGCTTCGTCTCGGCCAGGTCGCCCAGCGCGCGGCGGGCGGCCGGGAAGTCCTCTCTCGCGATCTGAAGCTCGGCCTCCAGAAGCTTCGTCTCGGGATGGCCGGGATGCTTCGCCAGAAGCGGTTGGAACCGCTTCAGCCGCGCGGCAGGCGTCTCGTTCGGCTCGATTTCGGCGAAGGCGGCGGCGAGGTCGGGATGCGGCTCGTTCGCCCAGGCGGCCTTGAGGATCTTGGCCGCCTTGCGCGGGTTCTTTTCGGCGATGGCGAGACGCGTGGCCATCGCGGCGGCCGGCACCAGCGTGGGAGCGAGGCGGTTGGCCTCGGTCGCGTCGCGCGTGGCCTCGGCGATCTTGCCCTGCGCCATCGCCTCGCGGGCATGGGCGAGCGCGAGGACCGCATCGCGCCGCTTGTGCAGGTCGCGCGGCAGGTTGCCGGCCTTGAGTGCCTTGGACAGCGTGGCGCGTGCGCCCGCCCAGTCCTCGTGGCGGGCCTGAAGCTGCAGGAGCGTCGTCTGCACCTCCTCGTTCCGGGGGCGCAGCGCCAAGGCCTTCTCCGCCAGCTTCAGCGCCGTGTCGGTGTCGCCCGCCTCGAGCTTCTGCTTCATCAGGCCGCGCACGCCCACGAAACGGGTGCGATCGTCCGTGACCAGAGCCTTGTAGGTCTCCATCGCCAGCTTGCGGTCGCCGGTCATCTCGGCGCCCTGCGCAAGGATGAGCTTGGTGAGTTCGGGGCGGTGCAGGTATTTCTCGGCCCGCTCGGCCTTGCGGATGGCCAGGCGCCCTTCGCCCGCGGCCAGCGCCATCATCCCCTCGGCCAGCGCCTCGAACCCCTTGCGCTCGGCGCGGCGGTTGAAGTGACGGCTGATCGCCGTCTCGTCGCCGTTGAGGAAGCGCAGCGTGGCGACCAGAAGCGCGACCGCCTTGAACAGAAGCCATACGGCCAGCAGCAGCACCAGCGCGAGGACGATTGCCATGATCGGCGTCAGGACGAATTCGCGCCCCGCGACCGTCAGCATGGCGGCCTCGTCCAACTCGGTCAGGTATCCCACGCCAATGGCGAGACCCGCGACGATGGCGATGAAGATCAGAACTTTCAGCAACGACCAGAGCATGATCCCGCCTCCCTCAGTTCGCGCCGGTGACGGACTGCGCCACCGTGTCGAGCGCGTCGGTGACCGCGACGCGGGTTTCGGCGGCGGAGATCCAGTCGGCCATCGCGGCGCGCGCGCCATCGGGCAGGGCGGAAATCTCGGCAAGCGCGGCTTGCAGATCCCCCTCCGAGACGGCGGCCTGCGCGCGGGACAGGATGGCGTCGGGGTCGTCGCCCTCGCGCGGTTCGATGGAGCGGCCGCCAATCTGACCCTGCAGGAAGGCGCCGATGCGGTCCATCGCGCCGTCGCCGGCCGTCTCGCGCAGTGCGACGGGAAGGGCGTCGCGCGCGGCGGCGGGGAAGCTCTCCTGCAGCTCCTCGAGACCGGGCACGCCGCTGTCGGCGGCTGCCGAAAGCGCCTCGGGCACTTCGGCCACTTCGGCGACAGAGCCAAGAGCGTCGGCGAAGGATCCCCCCTCGGCCACGGCGAGGCGCAGGCGCTGCAGCGCGGCCTCGGCGCGGGCTTCGGCGGCGGCTGCCTCGGCCTCGGCCTGCGCGGCTGCGGCCGCGGCGTCG
>NZ_JARRSA010000016.1 GCF_029624655.1 Roseicyclus salinarum | reverse complement strand
CCGCGGAAGCGGCTGGCGCGGCGGCCGGCGGCGCTGCAGGCGCGGCGGTGGTGCCGTCCAGCGCGATCACACTGTCGCCCTGCATCCAGCGCGGCGCTTCCTGGCGGCCGGCGCGCAGGCGATCCTCGGTCTGGCGGATCCGCGCCACGGCCTCGGGCGCACGGGCCTGGGCGATGTCGGACAGCTCGGCCAGCGTTTCGGAGGGCGCGATCTCGGCCGCCTTCTCGAGCGTCGCGATCAGAAGATCGGGCGACGTGCAGCTCTGCGTCACCGCACGGAACACCGCGATCGCCTGCGTGGTGTTGCCCACCGCGAGATGCGCGTCGGCCAGAAGCCATGCGTTGTTGACGCGCTCGCACGACAGGAGGCTCGGCACGCCGCGCACGATGTTGACCATCGTGGCGACGTCCCCGCCGCGTTCGGCCGTGTCGAACTCGGCCTGCGCCTGCGTGAGGTTGAGGAACTCCATCATCTCGGCGGGCGGCATCCAGTCCGGGGTCTCGGCGTCGATCTCGGCGATGAGACCGCGCGCGGCGTCGAAGTCGCCGGCCTCGATCAGGCGGTAGACCTCGTCGATGCGCTCGGGGCCGGTGGCGGCGAACAGCGCGCCGATGTTCTCGGGCGGCATCCAGTCGGGGAACTCCGTCATCAGCCGCCGCACTTCCGAGCGCATGGCGGCCTCGTTGTCCTGCTCGTAGTAGTAGCGAAGCGCCGTGAGATCGCCCTGCGCGGGCGTCTGGGCGAGCGCCGACTGGGCGGCGACAAGGACGATTGCGGTCGCGACGGCGCGGCGCGCGCCGCGCAGGGAACGGTGCATCAGATCGGAAGGCATGACGGGTATTGTTCCGTTTGTGACAGTAGAGCGAACATGTGGAGCGTTGCGGGGTAGTAGGGCTGTTCGGGGCTGAATCCCGGGATCGGGGCACCGAAGCCTCCGTTCACCGCGCAATCGACGAGGCCGGTGATCGCGGCGTAGCCGGGGTCGGCGCTCGATTCCAGGACGGTGCCGGTCCGCGCGTCGATGACCGTCGCGTGCTGCGCGGCAGGCAGACGCGCCGCCGCGTCGGCCATGGCCGCGGCGGCCCTGCGCAGGGCGGGATGCCCCCGCTCGCCCGACCACGCGAGAAACAGCGGGATGCGCAGGGCCTCGTATCCCATCTGGAACGAGAAGCGCTCGTCGGGGCGGATGCCCGAGGGCGTGATCGCAAGCCAGTCGGGGACCAGCTGGACCGATGCGATCTGCGCCATCAGCTCGAGCCCCGAACGCGCGGCTTCGGCGAGCTGCGGCACGCCGGTCGCCTGCGCGACCTCGCGCATCGCGCGCGGCATCATGTAGGAGGGGTTCACGGTCACGCCCGTCTCCGAGACGAAGCCGTATTCCGCGGGCAGCAGGATCGGCGTTCCGGGCCTGTCGGGACGCACGGCGATGCACTTCGCGGCGAGGTCCATCGCGATCTCGGTCGCGCGGCGCGACCAGCGCGGCTCGCCGAAGCGCTCGGCGCCGCGGACCAGGGCCCAGGCGTAGAACAGGTCGCCGTCGCTGGCGTTGTTGGGGTCGGCCACCCGGCCGGGCACGTCGGGCTGCCAGCGCCACGCCAGCAGGCTGTCGGCCCGGATCGCGAGGTTGGCGTCGGTCCAGTCCGCCATGCGGCGGAACGCGTCGCCGTCGCCGATCTCGGCGGCCAGCAACATGCCGTAGCCCTGCCCTTCGGAATGGCTGGCGTTGCCCTGCGGCCGGTCGATCACGCGGCCGCTGAACTCGAGGTTCGCGCTGCGCCAGACATCCCAGAGCGGCCAGAGCGGATGCGACATGCCCGAGGCCTGCTGCGCAAGCGCCCGGCCGCCCCGGCCCAGCCCCAGCCCCAGCGCGGCGCCGCTTGCGGCCATCGACGCGAGAAACGCGCGCCGGCTCATGCGCCGCGCCCCCGCGACGTGATGAGAAAGCCCACCGCCACCACGACGGACAGCGCCGTCAGCAGGAGCGTCGCAGCGATGAAGTGCAAGGGGACGAGCGTCGCGTAGGTTCCCATGATTTCCCTCAGGTTCCTTGCCGTTATGGTTTCGTGCAGGCGCAGCTGCCGCTCGGGCGAGACCCAGCTCTGCCAGCCGGTGGCGCTGTCGTAGACGGCAAGCTGGCCGGTCGGCCCGTCGAAGCGGCCGCGGCCGACGGCGACGGCGCGCGCGATTTCCGCGGGCTCGGCCTGCGGTCCGAGCACGAGCCAGATCTCGCCGGGACGCGCGGGGTCGGGCTGAACCAGCGCGGCCTGTGCCGTGCGCTCGGCAAGCCAGACGTCGAGCGGTTGCGACGCGCCGAAGGCCATGCGCCGCAGGACGGCAAGGCCACGATCGGCCAGCCCGCGGATCCCGCCCGCGGGGCCGGCGGCGTCCTCGCCATCGAGGACGTCCCACGCCGTGGCCGCAGCCGCCAGCGGCCCGGCCTCGGGGAACCGCGGCCGGTTCAGCGTCTCGGCAAGCGCACTCAGGTCGCGGCCGAGGACGCCGTGGTCCATCACCTCGAGATCGGCGAGGGTCGCGACCGTCAGCCGAACCTCGCCGGCGTCGGGCGCGGCGACCTCGGTGGGCATCAGCGCCGCGGCGAGCTGCGGCACGAAGCCCGGCGCGACCTGCGCGGCGGCGCGGTCGGTCGGCGCGAGATGATCCGGCGTCACGCCCGCAAGCGCGCGGTCGATCGAGGGCAGCGACATGCGCGGCGTGGGGGGCACATGCAGGACGCTGGCCGTCGAAACCTCGACCACCGGCGTTCCGAGCGCGGGACAGGCCCTGTCAACCGGATTGCCGGGGACAAGCACCTCGAAGTCGAGAAGGTTCGCGCCCGGCCGCATCAGGCGGGCGGGAAACGTGACCGGCAGCGTCGGAAGCGCGGCGCCGTCGCCTGCGTCCAGCGGCAGCATCCGCACCGTGGTCCCGTTGACCTTCACCAGCATCAGCGCGCCCTCGGGCAGGCCCGCCGCGAAGCGGTAATCGAGGTCGAGCCGTGCCTTCTGCGAGGTCAGCACCAGCCAGTCGGACGGCAGGCCGAAGGCGGCGCTTACACGGGCGTAGCGCCCCTCGGCGGTCAGCCCGTCGGGCGCGAAGGCCGCCAGCGGCGCGGGCCGCCCCGGCCGCAGCACGGCCAGCCCCTCGGCCTGGGGCATGTCGGCCGCGGCACGGAACAGGCGGCTCACCTCCGCCCAGTCGACGCCTTCGTCCAGAAGCAGCACGAGCGCGCCGTCGCCACCCCGGGCGAAGCGTGGGGCGGGAGGCCCCTCGCCCGCCGGAAAGACCGTGATGCGCGCCATCGGCGCCGGGCCGCCCGCGACCGTCCAGTAGGGACCGCTTTCGACCTCGGGCGGCATTCCGCCGAGCATGGCCGAGACTTCCGCGATGAAGGGTGCCGCGTCGACAAGCGGCGCGCCGGGATCGGCGCGCCTGACCGGGATCGACCCGCCCTGCGCGATCTCGGCGGCAAGCGCCGAAAGGAACCCCTGCGGGTCCGGGCGGAACGCGGCCCTTGGCATCGAAATACCGCTCAGGCCGGTCTCGATCTCGGTCCAGACCGCGAAGGAGGCGTCGGGTCCGCAGGCGATACGGTGGGTGTGCCGCGCCGTGACCTCCACAAGGTTTCGGCCGGGCCGGAACGTGCCTGCGGGAACCGGCATCGCATCCTCGGCGAAGCCCGAGAAGTTGTCGGGCGCGAGCGTGCCGACGTCCGTGCCGTTCACCCGCACGCGAAGCGCGCTTTCCTCGGGCAGGACGTCGATGCTGCTGCGATGGAAGAGGCGCAGCTCGGCCGCGCCGGGATCGGCGGGCAGGAACATGACGAAACGCTCCACCGCCACCTCGCCGGCGAGACGCGCGGCCGGGCCATCGTCGAGCCGCACGGCGGCGCGGCGCAACGGCACGCGGCGCGCTTCACTTTCGGGGGGCGTTGCAGCGGCGGCGGCGGCGGCCTCGGCATGGCGTCCGCGCGCGGCGGGATCGGGCGGCGCGAGGGGGTCGGCCTCGGCCGCCTCGGCAGGCGCGGACAGATCCTGTCCGGGCGGCGGGTCGAGCTGGATGATCTGCGCCGGAAGCTGCGACGGCCCCAAGAGGCCGCACAGGGCAGCAAGCGCCCCCGCCAGGATGCGCCCCCGCCCGGTCATGCGCTTTTCGCCCCGGCCACGATGAAGTCGAGGCCATCCGAGGTGTCGCGCGCCTCGGCGACGTTGCCGGACGGGCCCGCGTCGAAGTCCGCACCGAAGGCGAGAAGATGCACGGGCACCTGCTCTTCGCTGGTGGTTTCGGCCTTGCGGCGGCGGCGGCCCGGTTCGCGGGCGAAGTCGGCGAAGGTCCGGGGAATGGCCATCACCGACAGCCATAGCACGTAGAGCAGCCCCGCGATCAGACCGCGCGGCTTGCTGTCGTCCTCGCGGCGGCGGCGCCAGTTCTCGCTGTCGTTGAAGATCAGGTAGGCCACCGCCTCGCGCGTCGACATCGGCTGGTCGTGAACGTAGCGAAGGCCGAGGACGATCCCCTCGGCACCGTTGATGACGGCCTGCACCTTGACGCGGATCTCGCGTTCGAGGTCCGGCGCCTCGGGAAACCTCGGCCTGAAGATCAGCTCCTCGCCCGGCGTCAGCCCGGCAAGGCGTTCGGCGGCGGGCGTCCCGTGCGGGGGCGTCTCGAGCTCCAGCCGCAGGCCGCTGGTCGAGGCGTCCGAGATGCGCGCGCTGAGGTCGGGCCCGCGCCCGTCGGCGTTCGGCCGCCAGGCCGTGGCAGGCACATCCATCGCAACGCGCGGCACGCTGCGCCGCTGCTGCTTCTCGGCGACCGAGCGCAGCGCGAGGCTGGTCAGCAGGAGGTTGAACACCGCCCAGGCGCCCACGATGGCGATGACCCCGCGATCGCCCGGAAAGGCGAACCAGCGCAGGCCCGCGGCCGCGACGCCCGCGGCCATGATCAGGAAGAGGATCAGGAGCGGCGCGTAGATCGGCGAGATGAAATCCTCGGCCAGCGTCTCGTCCTTGGCCGTCACCGCGAACTTGGCGGCGCGCGGCCTCAGGATCGTCTTGAAGATCTGCGTGGCCAGATACGGCGCCTGCGCGACCTCGTAGACCTCGGAGATCAGCGGCCAGCGCACGCGCGCGAAAAGCGCGTTCTGCACCATGAAACTGACGACAAGGTAGGAGATCGCGTAGGCCAATACCTCCTGCCCGGTGGCCACGAAGATCTCGAGGCCGAAGAACAGGTAGAACAGCGGGATGATCATGAAGCTCAGGCGCACCAGCGGGAACAGCCAGAAGCTCATGGAATTGATGTAGCAGAGCCGCTGCGCGAGCTTCAGGCCCGGCCGGAACAGCGGGTTCTTCAGCAGGAGCATCTGGATCATGCCCGTGGCCCAGCGGCCGCGCTGCTGGATGAACGAGGCGAAGGTCTCGGGCTGGAGGCCCGCGATCATCGCCCGGTTGACATAGAGGCTTTCCCAGCCGCGCGCGTGGATGTCGAGCGCGGTTTCCGCGTCCTCGGTGATGGTCTCGCCCGAGAAGCCGCCGGCCTCGTTCAGGGCCTTGCGGCGCAAAAGGGCGGCCGAGCCGCAGAAGAAGGCGCCCTTCCAGCGGTCGAGGCCGCGGTGGATGTCGGTGTAGAACATCTCGTTCTCCGCCGGGCAGGTCGCGGCGAGGCCGAGGTTGCGCTCGATCGGATCGGAGTTGAGGAAGAAGTGCGGCGTCTGCACGAGGAACAGACGCGGGTTCTCGACGAAATAACCGACCGTCCGCGCGAGAAAATCGCGGCTGGGCACGTGGTCGGCGTCGAAGACGACGACAAGCTCGCCGTCGAGGCGCGAGAGCGCGGCGCTCATGTTGCCGGCCTTGGCGTGCTCGTTGCGCGCGCGCGTGCTGTAGATGACGTCGAGCTCGCGGCAGAGTTTCTGCAACTCGGCGCGCCGCGCGCGGGCCGCCTCGGCGATCTTGGGATCGGAATGGTTGCAGCGCTGGTCCGTGCCGCCGTCGTCGCACAGCACCACGCGCAGCTTCTCGCGCGGATAGTAGATGTGCTTGGCCGCCGACAGCGTCACGCTGAGCATCTCGGAGGGTTCGTTGTAGGACGGCACGAGGACGTCGACCGTGGGCAGCTTGTCGGCATGGACGCGCTTGGGCATCGGCCGCGTCCTGGGATCGGCGTTGATGAAGGCGGTGAGGAAGAAGATCGCGATGGCGTAGGTCTCGACCGCGAAAAGCAGGAGCGCGGCAGCAAGCGACAGGGGCGCGTCCACCGAGGGAAGCGTCTCGAGCAGGCGCCAGATCCAGTAGCGCAGCACCAGAAGGCTCGCCACCGCCAGGAGTGCGAGGCGGGCGAGCAGGCTCTTGCGGGTGAAGGGCTTGAGCGCCGCGACGAGCAGAACCCCGACCAGCCCCAGCAGCGCCTGAACATCGGTCGAGGTCGGCAGGCTCGCCACGAGCGCGATCGGCACAAGCAGGAGTGCCCAGAGCGTTCCGAGCGCCAGCGGCGCGACCGCCGTCTTCTGGCGCGGCGCGCTCATGGGGCCGGCGCCGCCAGCGGAGACAGCGTCAGAACGTTCGCCCCCTGCGCGATGCCTCGGGGCGCGGCGAAGGCCACCGCCGAAGGCTGGACCGGCGCGAGCGCGGTCTCGACGCCGCCCGGCACGCAGTTGCGAAGCACCACGTCGAGCGCGATGGCGCCCTCGGGCAGCACGCGCGCGCCCGACGTCAGGCGGCGCAGCGCGAGCACGCAGTAGGTCCCCGCCCCGTCGGTCCATTCCGTCCACGCAACCGCGCCCGCCGCATCCTCGCGCGAGCGCATCGTGCCGAGGTCGTCCGCGGCGAAGGGCACCGGCAGGCCGCCCGCACTCGCCAGCGCACGGTCCTGGTCGAAGACGCCGCCCTGCGAGGAGGGGACGGCGCGAATGTGGGCGAAGTTGTCGCCGCTGAGCGTGCTGCGGTTTGGCAGCGAAAGACGCTGTTCGCGGACGTCGGCAAAACGCCGTTCAAGCACGATCGTCGCGTCGGGCACGTTCACCCACGCGTCTTCGGGGTCCACCATCACCCATTCGGCACGGGCCACACCATCCTCCAGCGCCGCGGGCGACATGAGGGTGGCGTTGCACGCCGGAAGCATCAGCACCGCCGGCAGAAGCCAGATGGCTCTGAAGGCGAAACGCATGCGAAAGGGTGACGTGAGTATTGTTCTTGGCATGTTCACGTCGTTGCTCTGCCTCTTTTGATCAGTGTTTTGCTACAGGCCTGTGGCAAAAAGAAGATGGCAAACGGAAAAGATCTGGGTGAGAAGTGGGTCTGCCCTTGCGGCGTCGAAGCGCTTTGGGCATCCCGGGACATCGAAACAAGAAGCCAGAACACGGCACATACCATGAGGCACGGCCAGGGACAGACACGAGCAGGCGCACGGAAAACCGAATTTTTCTTCGCCGGAACAGGAGCTTGCGGTGCTTGAGATCGGTTCTCTCGGCATGTGCCTCGGAACCTTTTCGCCCGGCGCTCCGAGCTATGTGGCGGCCGCTCTCGCCACGGCCCTGATCCCCTTCGCTGTGTGGCTTTCGCGCCACCAGAACTTCCCCGGACAGCACGCCCTGACCTACGCGCATATCGGTGCGATGTGGTGGCTGTGGACGGCGGCCTTCGAACTCGCCGTGCCCGAGGCCCCGTGCAAGATCCTTGCCAGTGCCGTGTCCCACGCCGGGATCGCGCTGGTGGGCACGGCGTGGCTGTGCTTCGTCTACCGCTACACCGTCGGCGTCTCCATCGCCGGGCATCGCGCCCAGAACATGCTGATGCTGACCGTCCCGGTCACGGCGGCGGGAATGGCGCTGACGAGCGACGTGCACGGGATGTTCTACACCCCCGCCACGCGCCTCGTGGCCGATGCCTCGGGCGCCTACATGGATTACGACCACGGGCCGCTCTTCTACGTTGCGCTCACCTACGTCTACTCGGCCGTGTGCCTGTCGCTCATCCTGCTGCTGAAGGCGGCGGCGTCGGCGCAGCACACCGGACAGCTGCGCTACTGGCTCCTGCTGATGCTGGGGCTCGTGCCGACGCTCGGCAGCTTCAGCCACATGTTCTTCGGCCTGACGCTCTGGGGCTACGATCCCTCGCCTTTCATGTTCTCCATCGTCATCGTGATCTACGCGTTCATGCTGATCAGCGACAACAGCCTCGACCTCAGCGCGGTGGCGCGGCGGCACGTCTACAACTTCCTGCCGCAGGCCATCTTCGTGGTCAGCGGCGGCGACCGGCTGATGAGCGGGAACCGCGCGGCGCGCAACCTTCTGGAGAACTACTCCGCCCCGGAAGACGGGCCCCAGGACGGCGAAAGCGCCATTCTGGAGGCCTTCGAACATGCCCGCGCCGACCAGCGCCGGCGCAGCGTGGCGCTTCCGGTCGGCAATCGCTTCTACGACGTCGAGGTGCAGCCGATCGAACCCGCCGTGGGCCGCGATCACCCGCCGCTGGGCTGGATCATGATCGCCGACGACGTCTCGGCGACGGTGCTCCTGCAGTCGGAACTGGCGCGCGCGGCGAAAAACGCGGCCGCCGACGCCGAGCGCGACCCGCTCACCGGCCTGTCCAACCGCCGCCCGCTGGAGCCGCGGTTCAGGGAACTGGTGGCCGAGGCCGCAGCCGCGGACGACACGCTGCAGCTTGCCATGGTCGACGTCGATCACTTCAAGTCGATCAACGACACCTACGGCCACGACGAGGGCGACAAGGCCCTCGTCTTCGTCGCGAACGCCCTGCGTGGCGTCTTCCGCGACAACGACGCCGTGTTCCGCGTCGGCGGCGAGGAATTCATGATCATCGCCGCGGGGATGCCGCAACGCGCGCTCCTGCACCGCCTGCGCATGGCGCGCGCGCGCCTGCAGGAAACCGTCCAGAAGGACGGCGTGATCGCGCGCAACATGACCTTCTCGGCCGGCATCGCCGAATGGCCAACCGACGGCCCGACGCTGGACCAGCTTGCCAGACATGCCGACCGCCGCCTGCTGGAGGCCAAGCGCTCGGGGCGCAACCTGTTCATCGGCCACGATCCGGTCTTCGTCGGCAGCGCGCGGCTGGGCATGCCCTCGGACGAGACGCTCGACTTCGAATGAGGCGCGTCCGGCCCGGCCTCAGCGTCGGGCGGCCCAGGCCATTCCGCGCCTGACGATCGTCGTGACCTGCGGGTGGCGCAGGTCGTCCAGCTCGTGCCCGATCGAGCAGTAGAACACCCGCCCCTTGTCCCACCGGCGCTTCCAGACGACGGGGATCACCGTCCCCTCGATCCACCACAGGTGCTCGCCCGAGAAGGTCGTCGTGGCGAGAACCTCGTTCGAGGGATCGACGAGCATGTAGTATTGCTCCGAGCGCAGCCGGAAGCTGCGGATGCCCTCCATGATCGGGTCGGCGGGCCGCGTCACCGTCACGTCGTAGTCGATGTAGTCCTCGCGCGGCTGGAGATTGTCGGGCCAGCCAGGCGGATGGGCCACGAACTGGCCGCCGATCAGGAAGTGGTAGGTCGGCCGGTCGCGGAAGGCGTCGCCCATGTGGCCATGCCAGCCCGCGAGGCCCCTGCCCTCTCCGATCAGCTTCAGGAGGCCATCCTCCTGCGGCTTGGTCATGTTGCCGAACTCGGGCCTGTGGCCGGACCGCGCCGAGGACCAGATCGGCACGATGAGGTCGGCATCCGCAAGGCTTTCGGGATCGGCCAGGGGCTCGAGCGTGTCGTGGATGTCCACCTCGAAGCCGTCCTCCATCAGAAGGTCTCGGCACCAGTCGGCGAAGGCGGTGGGATCGTGGCCTTCCCAGCCGCCGGCGAAGAGAACTGCCTTCATCGCGACCTTGCCTCCATGAACGGAACCATCGCGGCCATGTCGCGCTCGGCGAAGCCCTGCGCGACGGCCGAGCGGAGCTCGGCCAGCGTGGCGGCCCCCTGCGGCAGCGCCACGCCGAGGCGGTCGGCCAGCTCGGCGGTGACGGCCATGTCCTTGAGGGCGAGCGCGACCGTGAAGGTCACGTCCCCCGCGAGATCGTCGAGATAGAGCGGCTTGCGGTAGGACAGCATCGGCGCGGCGGCGGCGCTGGCCTCGATCACGTCGAAGGCGGCCTCGCGCGGGATGCCCGCGGCGCGTGTCAGCGCCAGCGCCTCGGCCAGCGTCTGGTTCAGCCCGTGGATCAGCATGTTGACGCCGAGCTTCATCACCGCGCCCGCGCCGGGCGCACCGAGGAAAACGGTCCGGCGGCCCATCGCCCCGAAAAGCGGCGCGAGGGGGGCGCCCGCCGCCTCGTCGCATCCCGCCATGATGAGTAGCTGCGCCTCGCGCGCGGCCTGAGTGGCGCCCGAGACCGGCGCGTCGATCACCTGCGTGCCTTTCGGGGCGCACGCGCCCAGCTCGGCGATGTGATCGGGGCTCATCGTGCCCATCTCGACGAAAAGGCGCGCGGCCTTGCCGGCGAAAAGGCCCTCGTCGCCGAAATGTACCTCCCGCGAGGCCGCGTCGTCGGCGAGCATCGTCACCACGATCTCGCAGCGGTTGGCCAGCGCGCGCGGACTGGCCACCGCCTCGGCGCCAATCCCGGCGGCCAGCGCCGCGGCGCGCTCGGGGGTGCGGTTCCAGAGGGTTAGCGCTTGACCCGCCGCGCCGAGGTTCGCCGCCATCTCGCGGCCCATCCGCCCGAGACCCGCGAACCCGACCCGCATCAGGCGGCTTCCCCGGAAATCCCCGAAATCGCCTGGATAAGGCTGTCCTCGGTCACTTCAGCCGAGGTGAACTCGCGCACGATCCGGCCGTGGTGCATGGCCACGATGCGGTCCGACACGCGCAGCACTTCGGGCATCTCCGAGGAGATGACGATCACCGCGTAGCCCTGTTTCGCGAGATCGCGCAGCAGGTTGTGGATCTCGGACTTCGAACCGACGTCGATGCCGCGCGTGGGTTCGTCCACGATCAGCACCTCGGGCTTCATCGAAAGCCACTTGCCGATCACGATCTTCTGCTGGTTGCCCCCCGAAAGGTTGCCCACCTGCGCGCGCCAGCTTGGGCTCTTGATCGAAAGGCGGTCGCGATACTGGTCGTAGATCGAGATTTCCGCCCCGTCCGACACGAAGGGCCCCGCCGTGAGGTCGTCGACCTGCGGCAGCGTGATGTTGTCCCGGCAGTTCATGCCAAGCACGAGGCCCTGTTCCTTGCGGCTTTCGGGAACCAGGGAAATGCCCTTGGCGATGGCGTCGATCGGCGAGGAGATCGTGACCTCCTCCCCCTTCAGGAGGATACGCCCGCCTGTCGGCTTGCGCAGGCCGAATAGCGTCTCGGCGATCTCGGTGCGCCCCGCTCCGACAAGGCCGTAGAAGCCCAGCACCTCGCCCTCGCGCACCTCGAAGTCCGCGTCCTGGAACAGTGTGCCGCACGACAGCCCCTGGACCTTCAGCGCCACCTCGCCAAGCTGCACCGGTTCCTCGTTGCGGGTAAGATCGAGCGATCGGCCGATCATCATCCGGGTGATCTCGTCCTCGTTCGTCGCCGCGGTCTCGAGCGTCCCGCGATATTCGCCGTCCCGCAGCACCGAGATGCGGTCGGTGATCTTGAAGATCTCCTCCATGCGGTGGGAGATGTAGATGATGCCGACGCCCTGCGCCTTGAGGTCCGCGATCACGTCGAACAGCACGACCTTTTCGGCATCGGTCAGCGAAGCGGTGGGCTCGTCGAAGATGACCGCCTTGGCGTCCACCGTCAGCGCGCGCGCGATCTCGACCATCTGCTGGTTGGCGATGGACAGATCGCCCACGACCGTGCGCGCGTTGAAGCCCACGCGCAGCTTCTCGAGGATCGCGTTCGTGCGATCGTAGAGCGTGGCCCAGTCGACGCGGCCGAAACTGCGCTTGGGCAGCTCGCCAAGATAGATGTTCTCGGCCACCGAAAGCTCCTGCGCGAGGCTGAGTTCCTGGTGGATGAACATCACGCCGTTGGCCTTCGCCTCCAGCGGGCCCTTCATCACGGTCTCGCGCTCGGAGATGAAGATGCGGCCTTCGTCGGGCTGGTAGATGCCCCCCAGCACCTTCATCAGCGTGGACTTGCCCGCGCCGTTCTCGCCCATCAGGGCGTGGACCTCTCCGGGCATGACCGTGAAGCTCACCCCGTCGAGCGCGCGAACGCCCGGGAAGGTCTTGACGATGCCCTCGAGGCGGAGTGCCGGTGCCGTGTCGGTCATACTTTCAACTCCCCTGCGCCTTTCCGGTTGAGCTGCCTGTCGAGGAAGAGGACCACGATCAGGATCGTGCCGATGACGAGGTTCACCGTCTCGCTGTCCGCGCCGATATGGCCGAGGCCCTTGCGCAGCAGCTGGATCGCCACGACGCCCCCGAGCGTCCCGATCACGGATCCCCTGCCCCCGGTCAGCTTGGTGCCGCCCAGCACCACCGCCGTGATCGCCCAGAGCTCGAAGAGCATCCCGTCGTTGGGGTTGACCGACCCGCTGCCCGAGTAGAACGCCACCGCCGACAGCGCGGCGAGGAACCCGATCAGGACGAAGTTCAGCACGAAGTGCGGGCCCACGCGGATGCCCGCGTTCACGGCCGCCTCGCGGTTGTCGCCGATCGCGTAGGCGTTGCGGCCGTGGATGGTGCGCGTCATCACCAGCCACACGATCAGCACCACGCCGAGGAACACGATCGCGGGCGTCTGAAGCCCCAGGACCTGAGCCTCGGCGATGTCGACCATCGTCCAGTTCAGGTGGTAGGTCGGCTGCTCGCCGTTGTACATGAACACGAGGCCGCGATAGCCCAGCATCGCGCCCAGCGTCACGATGAAGGCGTCGACCCCCGTCTTCCAGACGACCATGCCGTTGATGAAGCCAAGGACGCAGCCCGTCAGCAGCGCGAAGGCCCAGGCCAGCGGGATCGCCCCGTCGCCCATCGCCTCCATGAACGGCCAGTTCATCGAGTCGAGCATCACGATCCCGGCGAGCGCGTAGGTCGCGCCCACCGAAAGGTCGATGTTGCCGTTGATCATGATCACCGTCATGCCGACCGCGATGATCCCGATGGGGGCCGACTGCTTGAGCAGAAGCAGCATGTTGTCGAGGTCCATGAAGGCGCTGTCGGACAGCGACCAGAACCGGCCTGCGATCTCGAAGAAGGCGAGCTCCAGAATGATGAAGCCCCAGATGGCGCCGCCTTTCACGAGGGTCTTTAGCGTGTCGTTTTTCATGTTCGTCTTCCTCAGGAGATCGGCGACCAGAGCTTTCCGCGCTTGGTGGCGATGTCGAGCCAGACCGCGAGGATGATGATGACCCAGGTCACGACGAACTGGACGTAGAATTGCAGACCCGCCAGCAGGAGGCCGTTCTGGATGAAGCCGAGGATGAGCACCCCGATCACGGTCTTGAAGATCGTGCCCGACCCGCCCAGCAGCGACGCGCCGCCCAGGATGACGGCTGCCAGCACCTCGAGCTCCAGCCCCTGGCCCACGGTGTTCTGCGCGCCCATCGTCCGGCTCGCCTGGATCAGGCCGGCCGTCGCGACGCAGAACGCCGAGATCATGTAGGTGAAGAAGACGACCCGTGCGCGCGGAATGCCCGAGAACGTCGCCGCGGTGCCGTTGCCGCCGACGGCATAGACCTTCCGGCCGAAGGGCGTCTTTGCCAGCATGATGCCAAGGACGGCCGCCAGCCCCACGAAGATCAGGACCGGGATCGGGACCCCCAGCGCCGAGCCGCGCCCGAAGACGTCGAACCACGTGTCGCTCTGGTTGGCGATGTCCATGTTCTGCCCGCCCGAATATGTGAGCGTGAGGCCGTGGATGGCCGACAGCATTCCCAGCGTCACGATCAGCGAGTTCAGCCTGAGGTATCCTATCAGGAAGCCGTTGATCGCCCCGAGGCACAGCGTCATGGCAAACATCGCGGGAATGGCGAGCGCGGGTCCGAAGGCGGGATTCTCGTGCAGGTCGAGCACGACGATGGCCGAGAACGACAGCATCGAGCCCACCGAAAGATCGAGGTTCCCGCCGATCACGACGAACGTCACGCCGAGCGCCATGACGCCGAGGATCGCCGACGAGCGGACGACCCCGAAGACGTTGTCGATGTCGATGAACCGCGGGTTCCAGAGCGTGAAGCCCACCATGAACAGGATGAACGCGACGAGGATACCCTGCCGCGCCAGCACCCCGCTGAGCGATTTCATAGCCGTGTCGGCCATTGCCGTTCCTCCCTTTCGGAGGCGCCTCCGGACGCCCCCTCCCCCTCGCGGTGCCGCAGCTTCCTGCGTGACGGCCCGCGTCAGACCAGTGTCATGCCTCCGTCGATCATGACGATCTGGCCGGTCATGTAGTCGCTCTCGCGCGCGGCGAGGAACGTCGTGGTGCCGGTGATGTCCTCGGGGCGCGCGACGCGGCCCTTGAGGATTTCGGACGAGAATTCCTCCATCGCCTGGCCCGGACGCTCGGCGGCCCCGATCTCCATGAGGTCGCGGTCGACCTGCTCCCACATCTCCGTGGCCACGACGCCGGGCGCAAAGCCCGTCACCGTGATGTCATGCTGCGCGAGGTCGCGCGCGGCGGATTGCGTCAGGCTGACGACCGCCCATTTCGAGGCGCAGTAGGGCGCGACATTGTCGAAGCCCTGGCGCGACGCGATGGAGGCGGTGTTGACGATCTTGCCAACCGTGCCATCGGGTGCGGGGCCCTGCGCGATCATCTGGCGCGCGGCCTCCTGGATCCCGATCAGGCATCCCAGCCCGTTGATGTCCATTATGAAGTGCCAGTTGCCCTCGTCCACGTCGAGGAAATTCATCGGCTTGTTGACGCCGGCATTGTTGAACATGACGTCGAGCCGCCCGAAGGCCTCGACCGTTTTGCCGATCATCGCGCGGACCTGCGCGCGGTCGCGCACGTCCACCCCCGCCGATATCGCGGAGCCCGGCGTGACGCCGTCGCGCGCCGCGTTCGCCTCGGCCACGGCTGCGGCCTGCTCGGCGTTCATATCCGCGAAGCAGACCTTGGCGCCCGCGTCGAGCAGCGCCTCGCCGATGGCGCGACCGATGCCGCGTGCGGCGCCCGTGACGATGCACACGCGCCCCTCAACTCCACGAGGTTGGGCCACAGGGCTCTCCCTTGTTCGTTTTCGCTGACCGGAAAGAGAAGGGGGCCGGCCAGGCATGGCCGACCCCCATCCCGGGAGGAGATCAGAAGACCGGGCGGTCGAACTCGCTCATGTTTTCCTGGGTGATCTTCGGCGTGTCGAAGTAGTTCAGGAAGGGAACGTCCTCGCCCGCGAGGATGTCGAGCGCCGTCTGGAGGGCGGCTTCGGCATCGTCGACCGGCGACTGGTAGATCGAGCCCCAGTACTCGCCGCGGCCCATCGCGTCGTAGCCGACGGCGAAGTTCGTGGCGCCCACGAAGGTGATCTCGTCGGCACGGCCGGCGGCGAGCGCCGCGTTCAGGGCGCCGACACCCATGTTGTCGTCGCCCGAGTAGACGCCGTCGATGTCGTCGTACTGGACGAGGAACGCCTCCATGACGCGCTGCGAGTCCTCACGGTTCCAGTTGCCCGGCTGGCTCTCGACGAGGGTGACGTTCGGGCAGACTTCCGGCAGGCGCTGCTCGAAGCCCTCGGCCCGCTCGATCGCCGTCGTGTAGCCGGGCTGGCCGGTGATCTGCACGATGCGGGCCTCGTCCTGGATGCCGAGCTCGGTGAAGCGGTCGCACATGATCTCGGCCGAGCGCGCGCCCTGCGTGACGTTGTCGGGGCCCGAGAACGAGCGCACGAAGTCGAAGCCGTCCTCGGCGATGTTCGAGTTCGTGATCACGACGGGGATGTCTGCCTGGAATGCCTCTCGCACGGCGGGGATCACGGCCTGGCCGTTCGTCGGCCAGATGATCATGGCGTCGACATCCTGCTGGATGAGGTCCTGGATCTGAGCGATCTGGCGGGCCACGTCGCCGCCTGCGTCAAGCACGACGACCTCGACATCGGGGTTCTCGGCCGCTGCCGCCATGAAGGCCTGCTCGTAGGTCGTCTGGTAGCTGTCCACGCCCACGTTGTTCTGGGTGATGCCGATCGTGACGCTCTGCGCGGCTGCCGCGCCTGCGAAGGCTACGAGCGCCGTGGAGCACACGAGTGAAAACTTGGTCGTACGGGTCATGTCTTTCCTCCCTGAGTTGGTCTGGTGATTGCCGCTGTCCTCTCAGCCCGGGGAATCGCCCGGTGCAATCTTCCGTCTAGTCAGCGCTTTTTGCCGACGGCGGGGCGACGTATTTTTATCCAAAGTGGATGTATTTTTGTCCGTTATGGATATTTTAAGGCATCGCGCATGGATATCAAATTGAACATTGCATGGAGGATCGCCCATGACACGCCGCCCGAGTCGGGCCGTGGGGCCTCGCGCTCACGGAACAATGAACCAGCAGGCCACCGAAAACAGCCATTTTGGACAGGACGCCACGCCGCTCGGCGGGCGCGTGTCCGGCGGTGCGCCCGAAGCCGAGCTTGCTCAGGTGGTGGGGTTTCTCGGCGATCTCTCGCTCGAACTCGACAACTCGCTCGAGCCCAATACCCCCAACCCGCACCTCAACATGATACTCCACCTGCTGCGCGGCCATATCGAGGGGCGGCTCGTGTCGGCCTCGTCCATGGCGGCGGCCTCGGGGGTGCCCTACGCAACCGCCATGCGCAAGCTTGCCGAGATCCAGCGCGGCGGGATGGTCGAGCAGCGCCCGCGCACCAAGTCGGGCCGCAGCTTCTCCCTGCATCCCAGCGCCGCGCTTCTGGACCGCTTCAGCGAGGTCTCGAGCCGGATCGGCCGCATCGCGCGTGCCACCTTCGCGCCCGTCGAGGAGGGAGAGGACTACTTCTACGGCGGCTCCTACGTTCCGGGAAAATCCGCCATCGCCCCGCCCGCCGCCCTGCTCTCGCCGCTGAAGCTTGCCGGGGGGGTGCGCATCCTGGTGCACGGCGATCCCACCTTCATGGTGATGGAGACGCTCAAGCGGCAGTTCGAACAGATCGTCGGCACCAACATCCACCAGCGCGCCTTCTCGATCGACCGCCTCCACCAGGAGGCCCTGCGCAACGCCGAGCGCAAGAAGAGCGCCTATGACCTGATCGCCGTCGACCTGCCGTGGATCGGCGAGTTCGCGGCCAAGGGCGTCATCCGCCCCCTGACCGACATCATGGACACCGACCGGATCGACCCCGGCGACTTCCACACGGCGGGCTGGCGCGCGACGCACTGGGACGGCGTGCCCTACGGCGTGCCCAGCCAGACGACGCCCGAGCTGATGTTCTACCGCAAGGACTGGTTCGCGCGCGACGGCCTGCCCCCGCCCGCCACCAGCGCCGATGTCGTCGAGGCCGCGCGCCACTTCCACGACCCGCGCAACGGGCGCTACGGCGTGGCGTGGAACGCCGCGCGCGGCACCGCGCTCGGACACACGTTCATGATGACCTGCGCGGCCTTCGGGCAGCCGATCATCGACCTGCCGAAGGTCGCGGGCGGCTATGACGCCGACCACCTCGGCGCCCGCGCCTTCCGGCCGACGCTGAACACCGAGCGGGCGCTCGCGGCGGCGCGCTATCTCATGGATCTTCTGGAATACTCGCCCCCCGACATCCTTTCGATGTCGTGGTACGAGCGGGTGCGCCCCTACGCCGCCGGCCGGGTCGCGATGGCTTACGGCTACACGCTTCTCGCTCCCTACTTCGAGCTGGACGAGACCTGCCCCGCGCATGGCAACACCGGCTACCTGCCGCACCCGCACGGTCCCGAGGGCGCGCCGATCGCGCCGGTCGGCGGCTACGCCTTCTGCATCCCCGCCAACCTGTCGGAGGAACGCATCGAGGATGCGGTGGAGGCGTTGATCGCGTTCACCTCGCCCGCCGCGCAAAAGCTCTACGTCCAGAACGGCAGCCGCACGGCGCCTCGATATTCCGTGGGCGCCGACCCCGAAGTGCGCCGCCTGTCGCCGATCTTCGAGACCGTCGACCAGATGTCGTGGCGCGACGAGCTTCAGTTCTGGCCGCGCCCGCCGATCCCGCAGATCTCGGAGCTCATCCGCCTGTGCGGCCACGAGCTTCACGACATGCTGCGCGGCCTCGTCACGCCGGAGGACGCGCTCGCGCGCGTTCAGGCGCGTGCCGAGGAAGCCTTGCAAGAACCAGTCCACTAGGGAGGAAGACATGGACCCCAATCGCCTCAAGGGTAAGAACATCCTGATCACCGGCGCCGCGCGCGGCATGGGCGCCGCAAACGCCGAGGCCTTCGCGGCCCAGGGCGCCAACGTGACGCTCGGCGACCTCGACGAGGGCGCGGCGCAGCAGGTCGCGGACCGCATCAACGCCGCCGGCAACGGCAAGGCGATCGCCGTCCGCATGGACGTCACCAAGCGCGAGGACAACGCCAACGCGGTCGCCGCGACCGTCGACGCCTTCGGCTCGATCAACGTGGGCGTCTTCAACGCGGGTCTGAACAAGCCCCGGTTCTTTATGGATATCGATGAAGACAACTGGGACATGATCATGAACGTCAACACCAAGGCGATGTGGCTCGGCATGCAGGAGACGGCCAAGCAGATGATCGCCCAGGGCCCGCAGGAAAAGCCCTACAAGCTGATCAACGTGGGCTCCATCGCCAGCCGCAAGCCACTGGTGGACGTCACGGTTTACTGCACGTCCAAGTATGGCTGTCTCGCGCTGACCGAATGTGGCGCGCTGGGACTGGCCGAGCACAACATCACCGTGAACGGCTATGCGCCGGGCGTCGTGGTGACACCGCTCTGGGAACAGCTCGACAAGGACCTCGTCGAGATCGGCTTCAAGGAGCGCGAGGGGCAGGCCTACGACGACATCGTGGAGAACAACCTCGTCATCAAGCGTGTCTCCTACCCCAAGGACATCATCGGAACAGCGTCGTTCCTTGCCTCGGACGACAGCGACTACATGACCGGTCAGATGATCTCCATCGATGGCGGCTGGGTGACGAAGTAACCCGCTTCCCCCTGATTTCTCGACAACAATGGGCGCGCCAATGCGCACCCGAAAGGAGTTCACGATGTCTCGCGCCCTGATGCCGAACATGCTCACCCCGCAGGACCTCGACCCCAACTGGGAATGGCGCGAGCGCCTGCCCGCGTGGGGCCACACCTCGGTCGACTTCGAACGCAGGATCGACCACGACCGCCTGCGCCGCTATCGCCTCGCCCGCACCCGGCAGGCGCTGCAGGCGTCGAACGCGGGCACGCTGCTGCTGTTCGACGTGAACAACATCCGCTACGTCTCGGCCACCAAGATCGGCGAGTGGGAACGGGACAAGATGTGCCGCTTCTGCCTGCTGACCGGTGACGACAGCCCCTACGTGTGGGACTTCGGGTCGGCCGCCATGCACCACAAGCGTCACTCCGACTGGCTGGAGCCCGACCACTGCCTCGCCGGCGTGGTGGGGATGCGCGGGACGATCCCGCCGGAATTCGGCCTCATGCAGAAATACGCCAAGGAGATCGCGCGCCTCATCAAGGAGGCGGGCATGGCCGACATGCCCGTCGGCGTCGACTATGCCGAGACGGCGATGTTCCACGCCCTCAAGGAAGAAGGCATCAACGTCGTGGACGGCCAGCAGATCATGCTTGCGGCCCGCGAGATCAAGAACTGGGACGAGATCCAGCTTCTGACGCAGGCGGCGGCGATGGTCGATGGCGTCTACCACATGATCTACGAGGAGCTGAAGCCGGGCGTCCGCGAAAGCGACATCGTCGCCTTGTCCAACAAGCTCCTCTACGAGATGGGATCCGACGACGTGGAGGCGATCAACGCCATCTCGGGCGAGCGGTGCAACCCGCATCCGCACAACTTCACCGACAGGCTGATCCGCCCCGGCGACCAGGCCTTCTTCGACATCCTGCAGAGCTACCAGGGCTACCGGACCTGCTACTACCGCACGTTCAACGTTGGCCGCGCGACGCCCGCGCAGAACGACGCCTACGTCAAGGCGCGGGAATGGATCGACGCCTCGATCGCCATGATCAAGCCCGGCGTCACCACCGACAAGGTGGCGGAAGTCTGGCCGACGGCGGAATCGCTCGGCTTCCCGAACGAGGACGCGGCCTTCGGGCTCCAGTTCGGCCACGGCCTAGGCCTCGCGCTGCACGAGCGGCCGATCATCAGCCGGGCGATCTCGCTCGATCACCCGATGGAGATCAAGACCGGCATGGTCTTCGCGCTCGAGACCTACTGCCCCGCCACCGACGGCTATTCCGCCGCGCGGATCGAGGAGGAGGTCGTCGTGACCGAGACAGGGTGCGAGGTCATCAGCCTCTTCCCCGCCGAAGAACTCCCGATCGCCAACCGTTACTGAGATCGGCAGCACCGGTCCCGGCCCCGCGCGCGTCGCGGGCGGCCGGGGCCGGGGTGCCGTTCCTGCGAGGACCATCATGGCCAAAGCCAAGACAAACACCGAGGACTACCTGCGGATGTACCGCCAGATGGTCCGCATCCGCACCTTCGAGGACAACGCCAACCAGCTCTATCTCTCGGCCAAGATGCCGGGGCTCACGCACATGTATTCCGGCGAGGAAGCGGTGGCCGTGGGCATCTGCGAGGCGCTGACCGACGACGACCGCATCACCTCCACCCACCGCGGCCACGGCCATTGCGTGGCCAAGGGCGCGGAGTTCAAGGCGATGTTCTGCGAGCTTCTGGGAAAGGCCGAAGGCTATTGCCGCGGCAAGGGCGGCTCGATGCACATCGCCGACCAGAGCCACGGCAACCTCGGCGCGAACGCCATCGTGGGCGGGTCCATGGGGATCGCTACGGGATCGGCGCTGAGGGCGAAGCTTCAGGGCAAGGACGACGTCACCGTCTGCTTCTTCGGCGACGGCGCGACGGCGCAGGGCCTTTGGTACGAGGTCATGAACATGGCCGCCCTATGGAAGCTGCCGGTGATCTACGCCTGCGAGAACAACGGATATTCCGAATATACCAAAACCGAGGAGATCGCGGCGGGCTCGATCATGGCGCGGGCCGAGGCCTTCGGCATCGAAAGCCACCAGGTCGACGGGCAGGACGTGCTGGCGGTGAACGAGCTGACCCAGAAGCTGGTGTCGCGCGCGCGGAAGGGCGAAGGCCCGTTCTTCATCGAACTGATGACCTACCGCTACCACGGCCACCACGTCGGCGACATCAACCGCGAATACTACCGCTCCAAGGCCGAGGAGAAGGACTGGAAGGACAATCGCGACCCGATCGTCCGCTTCCGGGGCTGGCTCGTGTCCGAGGGCATCGCGACCGAGGAGGAGATCGAGGCCATGAACGCCGAGATCGAGAAGGACGCGGCCGACGCCGTGGCCTACGCCGAAAAGGCGCCCTACCCGCCGGCCAACGAGGTCGACATGCACGTTTACGCGGACTGAGGAGAGACGAGATGCGAGAGATCACACTGTCCCAGGCCGTGAACGAGGCGCTTGCCGAGGAAATGCGGCGCGACCCCACGGTCTTCATCCTCGGCGAGGACGTCGCCGAGGCCGGAACGCCCTTCAAGGTCCTGTCGGGCCTCGTCGAGGAGTTCGGCACCGACCGCGTGCTCGACACGCCCATTTCCGAGCCGGGCTTCGTTGGCCTGGCCGTGGGCGCGGCGATGACCGGCGCGCGGCCGGTCGTCGACCTGATGTTCGGGGATTTCATCTACCTGGTGATGGACCAGCTCTGCAATCAGGCCGCCAAGCAGCATTACATGTCGGGCGGCAAGCTGACGGTGCCGATGGTCCTGCGCACCAACCTCGGCGCGACCCGCCGCTCGGCCGCGCAACACTCGCAGTCGCTGCAGGCGCTGGTGGCGCATATCCCCGGGCTGAAGGTGGCTCTGCCATCCTCGGCCTACGAGGCGAAGGGCCTGATGAAGACCGCGATCCGGGACAACAACCCGGTCGTGATCTTCGAGGACAAGCTGATGTACCAGGACAAGGCGCCGGTGCCCGAAGAGGAATACCTGATCCCCTTCGGCGTCGCCAACGTGAAGCGCGAAGGCCGCGACATCACGCTGATCGCCACGTCCTCGATGGTGCAGGTGGCCGAGAAGGCGGCGGCGATCCTCGAGAAGGAGGGCATCGACGCCGAGGTGATCGACCCCCGCACGATCGTGCCGCTCGACGAGAAGACGCTGCTCGACAGCGTGAAGAAGACCTCGCGCGCCATCGTCATCGACGAGGGCCACCAGAGCTATGGCGTCACCGCCGAGATCGCCTCGCGGCTGAACGAAAAGGCCTTCTACCACCTCGATGCGCCGGTCCTGCGGATGGGCGCGATGGACGTGCCCGTGCCCTTCAGCCCCGCGCTCGAGGACCTTACGGTGCCCACGCCCGAAGCCGTCGTCGAGAACGCCCGCAAGCTCTGCGCCGGGGAGTTGATCCATGCCGCATGACGTGACCATGCCCCAGCTCGGCATGGCGCAGGACGCAGGCAAGATCGTGTCCTGGCTGAAAAGCCCGGGCGATGCGGTCTCTCGCGGGGATGCGCTGTTCGAGGTGGAAACCGACAAGGCCGTGATGGAAGTGGAAAGCCCCGCCGACGGCTTTCTCGTGGGGGTGTCCTATGGCGAGGGCGAGGACGTGCCCGTGGGCCAGGTCATCGCGCGCATCTCCGACAGCGCCGAAGACGACGGCGGGCCCGCCCCCGGCACGGCGCCCTCCGAGGCCGCGGCCGAAACCGGTGGCGGACTGCCCGAGGGCCATTCCGTCACGATGCCGCAGCTCGGCATGGCGCAGGACACCGGGCTCCTGGTCAACTGGCTGAAGGCGCCGGGCGACGAGGTCGCGGCGGATGACGTGCTCTTCGAGGTCGAGACCGACAAGAGCGTCATGGAGGTCGAGGCGGGCCGCAACGGCTTCCTCGCCGCCACGCTCGCCGAGGCGGGCGAGGAGGTGCCGGTGGGCGACCCCGTCGCCATCATCTCCGACGCGCGGCCCGATGCGCTGGTGGCGCGTTCGGTCAAGAACGGCAAGGCGGCGCCCGCCGCCCCCGCCCCCGCTGCCACCGAACCCGCGGCCACCGAACCCGCAGCCGAGCGGAAGGCCGCGCCGCCCAAGACGGCGAGCCCTGCGAAGGCCGCACCGGCCCCTGCCGGCGGCCGCATCCTCGCCTCGCCCAAGGCGCGGCGGCTCGCGATGGAACAGGGCCTCGATCTCGGCAGGCTGGCCGAGGCCGGCCACCCGCAGCCGTTCCACGTCGCGGATCTCGAGGTGCTGCGCGCCATGCCGGCCGCGGCCCCCACCCAGGCGGCGACCCAGGTGCCCCGCCGCGTGACGGCGACGTGTGCCGCGGACGGTCTCGCGGCCTTCACGGCCTGGGCCGCCGAGGCGCAGGGCGTCGGTCCCGACGCGGTGCTTGCGGGCCTTGCCGGGGCGAGCCTCGGGACCGAGGGTCCGGTCACGGTGGCCGTCGAGCGTTTCGGCGTCTCGCGCGGCTTCGCCGTTCCGCCCGGCCGGGTCCTGTCCTCCGTCACCAGGGCCGAGGCCGAGGACACGCCCTCGCTCGTCGTGCGCGACCTGCGCGGCACCCCCGTCTCCACGGTGTCGATGGGCGCCGAGGCGACCCCCGTCCTGACCATCACCGACGATGGGGCGGGCCTCGCCGTCACGCTTGAATGTGCCGCATCGCACCTCGATGCTGGGGCGGCTATCCGCCTTCTCACCGAATTCGCGGGCCGGATGGAGCAACCGCTCCGCCACCTGCTCTGATCAACGGAGTGACCCCGATGGACTACACCGACCTTTACATCGACGGCGCCTGGGTCAAGGGATCCGAGCGCTTCGACGTCATCAACCCCGCCACCGAGGAGGTCCTGGCCTCCGTCGCCTCGGCCGACATCGCAGACGCCGACGCCGCGCTCGATGCCGCCGAGCGGGCGATGGCCGACTGGGCCGCGCGCAAGCCGCGCGAACGCTCCGAGGTGCTGCGCAAGGCGTGGGAGCTGATGACCGCGCGGCTCGACCATTTCGCCAACCTGATCACGCTGGAGAACGGCAAGGCGGGCACCGACGCGAAGGGCGAGGCGACCTACGCCGCAGAGTTCTTCCGCTGGTTCGCCGAGGAGGCGGTCCGCGCCGACGGCCTGATCACCCACGCGCCCTCCAGCGGCGCGCGCATCGTGGTGCAGCACAAGCCCGCCGGCCTCGCCGTCCTGATCACGCCATGGAACTATCCCGCCGCGATGGGCACGCGGAAGATCGCGCCGGCGCTCGCCGCGGGCTGCGGCGTCATCATTAAGCCCGCCTCCGAGACGCCGCTGACGATGCTGGCTCTGATGCCCCTTCTCGAAGAGGCGGGCGTGCCCAAGGGCCTCGTCAACGTCTTGCCCTCGAAGAAGACCGGCGCGCTGGTCGATCACATGCTGCACGACCCGCGCGTGCGCGTGGTCAGCTTCACAGGCTCCACCGGCGTGGGGCGCAAGCTTCTGAAATCCGCCGCCGACCAGGTCCTCAAGCCCGCGATGGAGCTTGGCGGCAACGCGCCCGTGCTGGTCCTGAAGGACGCCGACATGGACACCGCGATCGAAGGCACGATGCTGGCGAAGATGCGCAACCTCGGCGAGGCCTGCACGGCGGCGAACCGCATCTACGTCCATGACAGCATCGCCGAGACCTTCACCTCCCGCCTCGCCGAGCGCATGTCGGCGCTGAAGGTGGGCGACGGCACCGACCCCTCGGTGGACGTGGGCCCGCTGGTCAACGCCGACACGCGCGACAAGGTGGCCGAATTCGTCTCGGACGCGCTCGCCAAGGGCGCGAAGCTGGAATGCGGCGGCACGGTGCCGAACGGGCCGGGCTTCTTCTATCCGCCGACCGTCCTGTCGAACGTCCCCGAAAGCGCGGACTGCGTGCATGACGAGATCTTCGGACCGGTGGCCGCGATCCAGACCTTCTCGGACGAGGAGGACGCGATCCGTCGCGCCAACGACACCGAATACGGCCTCGTCGCCTACGTCTTCAGCGCGGACTTCAAGCGCGCCATGCAGGTCTGCGAGCGCCTCGACTATGGCATGGTCGGCCTGAACCGGGGTCTCGTCTCGGACCCCGCCGCACCCTTCGGAGGCACCAAGCAGTCCGGCCTCGGCCGCGAGGGCGGCCACGAGGGAATGCTGGAGTTCATGGAAACCCAGTACATCTCGGCCGATTGGTGAGGGGGCGGACATGAGCGACATCGCAGCCAGCCCCTCCACCCGGCGTCTCGCGCTGGAAAAGGGCGTCGATCTCGACGCGCTCGCCAGAAAGCTCGGGCGCACGACGATCGGCCCCGAGGACCTCGACGGCGGGTCCGCACCCGCCGCCGCCACCGGCGACACCTCCTACTGGCAGGTGGACCACGCGCAATACGGCCCCGTCACCGAAGAACCGATGAGCCGTTTCGCGCAGGTCGCCGCAAGGAACCTCGCGGCCGCGCAGGCCCTGATCCCGGCGGTGACGCACCACGACCGCGCCGACGTCTCGGCCATCGAGGCGTTGCGGACGGCGTGGAAGTCCGAGGCGCAGGCGCGCGGCGTGAAGCTCACGGCGCTGGCCTTCCACGTCGCGGCGCTCGCCCGCGCGCTGAGGGCGTTTCCCAGGTTCAACGCGTCGCTCTCGGCGGATGGCGCGACGCTGATCCTCAAGGACTTCGTCCATATCGGCATCGCCGTGGACACCGAGCACGGGCTGATGGTTCCCGTCATCCGGGACGCGGACCGCAAGGGGCTATGGGCCATCGCGGCCGAGATCGCCGACCTCGCCGCCCGCGCGCAGGCACGAAAGATCGGCCCCGACGAGATGGGCGGCGCGTCGATGACGATCACCAACCTCGGCGGCATCGGCGGCACCGCCTTCAGCCCCATCGTGAACCCGCCCGAGGTCGCGATCCTCGGCATCACGCGGACCGAGACCGTGACCGTCTGGGACGGCGACACGCCGCGCCCCGTGCCGATGGTGCCGCTGGACCTGTCCTACGATCATCGGGTCATCAACGGGGCGGACGCCGCGCGCTTCCTGTCGCGATACGCCGCGCTGATCTCCGACCCGCGCACCATGCTGGTCTGAGGCGCGGCATGGGAGATCACACGGAGCTTCTTGTCATCGGAGCGGGCCCCGGCGGCTATGCCTGCGCCTTTCGCGCCGCCGATCTTGGGCAGAAGGTGACGCTGGTCGATGCCCGCGCCACCCTTGGCGGCGTCTGCCTGAACGAGGGCTGCATCCCCTCGAAGGCGCTTCTGCACGCCGCCGAGGTGATCCGCGAGGCGCGCCACATGGACGACTGGGGCATCGGCTTCGGCGCGCCGAGGATCGACCTAGAACGGCTTCGCGCGCGCAAGGACGGCATCGTGGGTCAGCTGACGGGCGGCCTGACGGGCCTCGCCGGGCGGCGCAAGGTCACGACCCTTCGCGGCACCGCCACCTTCACCGGCCCGAACACCGTCGATGTGGACGGCACCGAGATCGCCTTCGACAAGGCGGTGATCGCCGTCGGCTCCTCGCCCGTGCGCCTGCCGGGCTGGCCCGAGGATCCGCGCATCTGGGACAGCGCCGCGGCGCTCGAGCTGCGCGAGATCCCCAAACGCCTCGCGATCGTGGGGGGCGGGATCATCGGGCTGGAAATGGCGACGATCTACGGCGCGCTCGGCGCGCAGGTCACGGTGGTCGAGCTGGCCGACCAGATCGCGCCCGGCGCTGACGCCGAGGCCGTCGCGATCCTGCGCGCGGCGCTGGAGGCGGACGGCGTCACGATCCACACCGAGACGCGCGTGACCGAGGTCAAGGCCACGAAGGCCGCCCTCACCCTCGCCTGCGCTGGCGCCTTCGAGGGGCAGCTCAAGGCCGACGCGGTGATCCAGTCGGTCGGCCGGCGCGCCAATGGCGACCGCATCGGCGCCGAGGCCGCTGGGCTCAGCGTCAGCGACCGCGGAGAGATCGCGGCCGACGACGCGGGCCGCACCGAGGTGGCGCACATCTTCGCCATCGGCGACGTCACCGGCAATCCGATGCTGGCCCACCGCGCGACGCACCAGGGTCACGTCGCGGCAGAGGTCGCCGCGGGGCACCGCGCCGCGCTCGGCACGGTCCTGATCCCCTCCGTCGCCTACACCAACCCCGAACTTGCCTGGATCGGCCTGACGCAGGCGCAGGCCCGGGCCGAGGGGCGGCGCGTCAAGGTCGCGAGCTTCCCCTGGGCCGCGAGCGGGCGGAACCTCGCATCGGGCGGCGGCGACGGCGTGACCAAGCTGGTCCACGATCCCGAGACCGGGCGCATCCTTGGCTGCGCGATCGTCGGGCGCAACGCCGGCGAGCTGATCGGCGAGGTGACCCTGGCGATCGAGATGGGGGCCACGCTTCAGGACATCGGCCTGACGATCCACGCCCACCCCACCCTGTCCGAGACCGTGGCCTTCACAGCCGAGCGCGCGCTTGGCACGCTGACCGACCTGTGAGCGATCTGTCGGGGCGCACCGCGCTCGTCACGGGGGCGAGCCGCGGCATCGGGGCGGCCATCGCCACGGCGCTTCGCCACGCGGGCGCGGAGGTGATCGGCGTCGGCACGCGGATCGAGGACGCGCCCCCCGGCGGCATCGAGGCGCGCAACTGCGACCTGTCGGACCGAGATGCGATCGCGGGCCTCCTGCGCGGTCTCGACCGACGGCGCATCGACATCCTCGTGAACAACGCGGGGATCATCCGGCGCGCGCCCGCCGCCGAGCACGCCATGTCGGACTGGGACGCCGTGATGGCCGTGAACCTCGACGCGCCCTTCATGCTGTGCCGGGCCCTTGGCGCGAAGATGGCCGCGTGCGGCGATGGGAAGATCGTGAACGTGGCCTCCGTCCTGAGCTTCCAGGGCGGGATCCTCGTGCCGGGCTACGCGGCGGCGAAGGCGGCCATCGCCAATCTCACGCGCGCGCTCGCCAACGAGTGGGCGGCGCGCGGCGTCAACGTGAACGCCGTCGCGCCGGGCTATGTCGCGACCGACAACACTTCGGCGCTGCAGGACGACCCGGCGCGCGAGGCCGCGATCCTCGACCGGGTCCCGGCCGGGCGCTGGCTGCGGCCCGAAGAGATCGCTGGGCCCGTGGCGTTCCTGTGCGGCGACGGCGCGTCGGCGATACACGGTGCGGTCCTGCCGGTCGATGGCGGCTGGCTGGCGCGGTAGGCGCGCGCCTACAGCATCCAGCGCACGAGCACGGGCACGATCAGGCTGGTCAGAAGCGCGTTCAGCGCCAGCGCGATCCCGGCATAGGCCCCGGCCACGGGATTGACCTGGAACGCCCGCGCCGTGCCGATGCCGTGGGCGGCCACGCCCACCGCGAAGCCGCGCGCGCGCCAGTCGGTGATGCGCAGCATCGTCATCAGCGGCGTCACCGTCACCGCGCCGATGATGCCGGTCAGGATCACGAGGACGGCCGTCAGGGTCGGAATGCCGCCCACCGCCTCGGAGATCCCGAGCGCGACGGGGGCCGTCGTCGATTTCGGACCGAGCGACAGGATCACCTCGGGCGGCAGCGAGAAGGCCCGCGCCAGCAAAAGCGCCGATCCCGCCGCGACGACGGACCCGGCCAGAAGCGCCAGCACGATGGGCGCAACCGAGCGGCGGATGGTGTCGAGGTTGTCCCAAAGCGGCACCGCAAGCGCCACCGTCGCGGGGCCGAGCAGGAAATGGATGAACTGCGCGCCCTCGAAATAGGTCGCATAGTCCGTGCCCGTGACCCACAGGACGGGCGCGATCAGCAGGACGGACATCAGCACCGGGTTGGCCCATGGCGGATTGCCCAGCCTGCGCGCCGCCGCGTCCGCGGCAAGGTAGGCCAGCACGGTCGCCGTCAGCCACAGAAGCGGCGTGGTGGACAGGTAGCTCCAAAGCTCGGCGACGCCGGTCATGGCCGCGTCCTTTCGGTCAGGCGGCGCACGCCGATGAAGGTGCCCACCGCCGCCAGCATCGCCAGCACGGTGGAGACCGTCAGGATGACGAGCAATGCGAACCAGTCGTCCGAAAGGACCTCGAGGTTGCCGATCACGCCGACACCCGCAGGCACGAACATGAGCGACAGGTTGGCGAGGATCACCCCCACCGTCGGCCGCAGCGTTCCGGCCAGCGCGGGCCTCAGCCGCAACGCGAGGATCAGGAGCGCAAGGCCCAGCACCGGGCCCGGCACCGGCAGGCCCGCGCCGCGCGCCGCCACCTCGCCGATCAGCTGGCAGCCCAGAAGAAGGCCGAAGGCCGGAAGAAGTCCCGTCATGCTAGCTCAGCCCCACTTCGATCGGATCGAGCGGCAGGCCGTCGAAGCTCGCGCGCCAGGTCTCGCCCGGAGACACCGGCAGGGCGCGGGTCAGCGTGCCGGTCGTCACCAGCTCGCCCGCGGCGAGCGGCGCGGCGTCGGCTGTCTCGGCCACGAGGCGGGCAAGATGGGCCAGCGCCGCCACCGGTCCGCCCCCCAGAACGTTCCGCGCATCGCCCCGATCGACGACCTGGCCATCGCGCCGGAGCGTCGTGCGGAACTCCGCCAGCCGCGCGATCCAGTCGGCACGCCCCGTGGCCGGAAGCTCGACGATCGGGCCGTGCAGGAAAGCGCCGTGCAGGCCGAAGGCCGCGACCGTGTCGGCGGCCCCGAAGACCCAGCCGGGGAAGATCGATTGCACCAGCTCGAACCCCGCGCAGATCCCCGACACGCAGCCGAGCAGCTCGTGCGCGTCCATTCCGGGCTCGGGCGGCGCGGCAAGCCGGAACGCGATCTCGGGCTCGATCCGCGGCTCGGCCAGCCCCGGGATCGCCACCGCGCGGCCATCCAGCGGGCGCACCGTGGTGTGATACATCGGGCCCACGATCGTTGCCGAGACATTGTATTCGTCCCAGATCGTGCGGTTGGTGAAGCCGATCTTGCGGCCCACGGGTCGCTCGCCGTCGCGTTCGCGAAGCGCGGCGACGCGGGCGGCGATGCGATAGGCCCGCGCCATCCCGAGGCCGCCAGGACCCGCCGTCAGGGGGGCGATGCGCTCGCCCTCCCGAAGGCAGCGCATCAGCGTGGCCACCACGGCGTCGTCGTCCATCCCCGTCGTCTCCAGCCTTGGGCGTCCTGCGAGTTTGGACATGGTCGCGGTGCGAAAGTCCATAGCGCGAAGGGGGCGATCCCACGGTGCAGGGCGGCGTCCGGCCTGCAGGTGACGCCTGCGGGCCCGTGCGGGGAAGGCGTGCGAAGCAAAGGGGGAAGGTGGTGGGTGATGAGGGATTTGAACCCCCGACATCTTCGATGTGAACGAAGCGCTCTACCACTGAGCTAATCACCCGCCGGGTGGACGCGGTTTAGCCATCCTGCCGACCCTCCGCAAGAGGGCAATCCCGCCGATCGCGCGCCCTGCCCCGCGCGGCCGCGCAGGGCCCCGCGATGGGGGACCGGACGCGCGGATGGGCCCCACCGATCCCCGTCACGGTCGCCTGCGTCGCGGCTCCAGCCGGGGGCGCGCACCGCCCCGCGCCCTGCCCCTTTCGACGCGCAAGCGGGAAGGCTCGTGGCATTTCGGTGACTCGGCGCCGGCAGAAATCCGCCGAGGGCTTGTGCAGGGCTGTCCCCGTCCGCGTAATCGGCACGACGCCGCACCCTCGAGAGGCGCGTCCACATCAACCACTCCAGCTGCCAGGAGCACCCAATGAAACGTCTTGTCGCCGCTTCCGCCCTGAGCCTCGCACTGGCATCGGGCGCAGCCCATGCCGGCGGAATGGCCGAACCGATGGTTCCACCCGCCGTCGTGATCGAGGACACCGCAACCAGCAACGGCGGGATCCTCGTCCCCGTCCTGTTCCTGATCTTCTCGCTCGCCGTCACGCACGGCTGAGACCGGCGCGCGCGAGCCGCCCGCGAGGCCCAAGACCGCAGGCGGCTTCTGCAGCCCGCCAAGAAGAAGCCCGCCGCGATCGCTCGCGGCGGGCTTTTTTCATCGGCTTCAGGCCCGCGTCAGTGGGCCGTCGCGGCCTCGCTCCCGCCCTCGAGGCGGCGGCGGGTCGCGGCGGCCGCCTCGGCCTCCTCGTCCCATTCGATCGCCTCGGGCTTGCGGACAAGGGCGTGTTCCAGGACCTCGCGAACGTGGCTCACGGGGATGATGGTCAGCCCCTCCTTCACGTTGTCGGGGATCTCGGGAAGATCCTTCTCGTTGTCCTGCGGGATCAGGACGGTGGTGATGCCGCCCCTAAGCGCCGCCAGAAGCTTCTCCTTCAGGCCACCGATGGGAAGCACGTTGCCGCGCAGAGTGACCTCGCCGGTCATGGCGATGTCCTTGCGCACGGGGATCTGCGACAGGACCGACACGATCGACGTGACCATGGCGATGCCCGCGCTCGGCCCATCCTTGGGCGTCGCGCCCTCGGGCACGTGGACGTGGATGTCCCAGTGATCGAGGCTCGGCGGCTTGACCCCGATGCGCGGCGCGATCGAGCGGACGTAGGACGCGGCGGCGTCGATCGACTCCTTCATCACGTCGCCCAGCGTCCCGGTCGTCTTCATCCGGCCCTTGCCCGGCAGGCGCAGCGCCTCGATCGACAGAAGGTCGCCCCCCACCGACGTCCATGCCAGGCCGGTGACGACGCCGATCTGGTCCTCCTTCTCGGCCAGTCCGTACTTGAACCGGCGGACGCCCAGCATCTCCTCGAGGTTGTCCGGCGTGACCTCGACGGTCGCCGTCTCGTTCTTGAGGATCCGGGTCAGGGCCTTCCGCGCGATCCGCGCCAGCTCGCGCTCGAGGTTCCGCACGCCCGCCTCGCGGGTGTAGTAGCGGATCACGTCGAGCAGCGCCGCGTCGGTCAGGTGGAATTCCTTCGCCTTCAGGCCGTGGTTCTTGACCTGCTTGGGAAGCAGGTGCCGCTTGGCGATCTCGAGCTTCTCGTCCTCGGTGTAGCCGGCGAGCGGGATGATCTCCATCCGGTCCAGAAGCGGACCCGGCATGTTGTAGGAGTTCGCCGTGGTGATGAACATCACGTTCGAGAGGTCGTATTCCACCTCGAGGTAGTGATCCGAGAAGGTCGAGTTCTGCTCGGGGTCGAGAACCTCGAGCATCGCCGAGGCCGGATCGCCACGGAAGTCCTGTCCCATCTTGTCGATCTCGTCGAGCAAGATGAGCGGATTCGTGGTCTTGGCCTTCTTCAGCGCCTGGATGATCTTGCCGGGCATGGAGCCGATGTAGGTCCGGCGGTGGCCGCGGATCTCGCTTTCGTCACGCACGCCGCCCAGCGAGATACGGATGAACTCGCGGCCCGTGGCCTTCGCCACCGACTTGCCGAGCGAGGTCTTGCCCACGCCGGGAGGGCCGACGAGGCACAGGATCGGCCCCTTCAGCTTCTTGGAACGCTGCTGCACCGCGAGGTATTCGACGATCCGCTCCTTGACCTTCTCGAGGCCGTAATGGTCGTCGTCCAGCACCTTCTGGGCGCGGCCGAGGTCCTTGCGGGTGCGCGACTTCACGCCCCACGGGATCGACAGGATCCAGTCGAGGTAGTTGCGCACGACGGTGGCCTCCGCCGACATCGGGGACATCGACTTGAGCTTCTTGAGCTCGGCCTCGGCCTTGTCGCGCGCCTCCTTCGACAGCTTGGTGGCCGCGATACGCTCCTCCAGTTCGGCGATCTCGCCGCTTTCGTCGCCATCGCCCAGCTCGCGCTGGATCGCCTTCATCTGTTCGTTGAGGTAATATTCGCGCTGCGTCCGCTCCATCTGCGATTTCACGCGGGTCTTGATCTTCTTCTCGACCTGCAGGACCGACATCTCGCCCTGCATCAGGCCATAGACCTTCTCAAGCCGTTCGGCGACGGTCAGCGTCTCCAGCAGGTCCTGCTTTTGCGCCACCTCGATGCCGAGATGCCCCGAGACGAGGTCGGCCAGCTTGGCCGGATCGGTCGTCTCGGACACGCTGGTCAGTGCGTCCTCGGGGATGTTCTTCTTCACCTTGGCGTATTTCTCGAACTCCTCGGCGACCGACCGCGTGAGCGCGGCCACGGAGGCCGGGTCGCCCTCGTCCTCGGCAAGCTCGACGGCGCGCGCCTCGAAATACTCGTCGGTCGCGGTGAATTCCTCTATGCGCACGCGCACGCGGCCCTCCACCAGCACCTTCACGGTGCCGTCGGGCAGCTTCAGGAGCTGGAGGACGTTGGCCAGCACGCCCGAGCGGTAGATCCCGTCGGGTGCGGGATCGTCGACGGAGGGGTCGATCTGGCTCGAAAGCAGGATCTGCTTGTCGTCCTGCATCACCTCCTCGAGCGCGCGGACGGATTTCTCGCGGCCGACGAAGAGCGGCACGATCATGTGGGGGAACACCACGATGTCGCGCAGCGGCAGGACGGGATATGTTGCGGTTTGCTCGGGCATCTTGCCTTCCTCGATTTATGGCAGAAGGGCCCACCGTGTCTTGCGGTGTTTTCGGCCCCGGCTCGGCGGCGGCCTCCTGGCCCTCCCCGGTCAGGATACTGGAATCTGGTGCACGCCGGGGGCGGTTTCAAGCGCTGCTGTCACAGGCCTCGATCTTGTGCGCAGTGTGCCGTCACAACCGCCATGGGACAATGCCAATCTGGCCGGTCCGCGCCGACGCGCGCCACGGCAGGCTTCTCCACAGGCATTAACAGCGAAGCGCGGGGGCGCTTGACCGAAATCAATGCCGTCCCGTCCGCGTTGCGCAATATGTCCGCTGTCCCGGTGGCGACCAAAGGGTGGGTAGGGCGCGAGCGAGGAAGGGGGCCGGCAATTTCGCCGGCGAGTTGGGGCTTCGGTCCGCCTGAACGCGATTCTTGCATCCCGTCCCTCGGCCGCCGGGCCATTTCCAGATCCGGTCGGGAAAACCCCTGTTCCCGCCCGGCGGACCCGCCGGGTTTTCACGTGCCACCGGCGGGTCCTCTGGTGCGGACAGCAGCAGGCCTTTCGCCCAAGTATGCCAGGTGTTCACTCAGGCTTCCGAGCCTCAGCGAAGGATCCGCACGAGGCGCGTGCGCGCGCCCTCGCCCTCGCCCGTGCGAAGCACGCCCAAGAGGCTGCGCGCGTTCGGGACCGCGACCGCGAGCACGAAGGGCGCGGCGCCATTCTCGGCCGACAGCACGCCGCGCGCCGTCAGGCGGGGCAGCCGGTCGAAGGCGCAGCCAAGCGCCGCGGTCGCGCCGGAAGACGTAAGGTCGAGGCCGCCCGGCAGCTCGGCGAAAGGGATGTCCCCGCCCTGCCACGCCCGAAGCGGAACCTCGGCCGCGAAGGCCGCGCCCCCGAGGGCGATGCTGCGATCCCCGGCCGAGGCGCTGATCACCACAACGTCGGAACCCGCCCCGGCCAGCGGCGCGGCGCCGTCCTGGGGCGGCCCGACCTCCATCGTCCAGGTCCCGTCGAGGTCCATCATCGTCGTGTTGAGCCATTCCGCCGATCCCTCGCCGCAGGCACCCTCGGCAAGCTGCATTCCGCCCTGCGGATCGAAGAAGGCGAAGGCGCCGGGATCGGCCTCCCCGGCCCTTTCCTGCGCCGCGAGGGGCTGGAGGCCAAGCGCGACCGCGATCGGGACGAGGGGCATGAGGTGTCTGGCCATCGGGACCTCCGCTTCGGATGGGATCGACGGACCAATGTCCGCCCCGCCCCCGCGGTTCCCCCGCGCCCATGGCCGTGCAAGTCCCCGTGGTCGGGCCCGTGCGGGTGCCCGTGTGCGTCCGACTGGCTAGAGGGGCGGAATGTCGCCCTCGGCCCGTGCGGCGTGGAACGCCGCCTCCCACGCCGGGAAGCGGTCCGCGGCGATGGCCTCGCGCATGGCTGCCATGATTTCCTGATAGTAGTGCAGGTTGTGCCACGTCATCAGCATCGAAGCGATGATCTCTCCCGACCGGAAGACGTGGTGGAGATAGGCGCGGCTGTAGCCGCGGCAGGCGGGACAGGTGCAGGCCTCGTCGAGGGGACGGGGATCGTCGGCGTGACGGGCGTTCTTGATGTTGACGACGCCGTGGCGGGTGAAGGCCTGCCCCGTGCGCCCCGAGCGCGAGGGCAGCACGCAGTCCATCATGTCGATCCCGCGCTTCACCGCGCCCACGATGTCGTCGGGCTTGCCCACGCCCATCAGGTAGCGCGGCCTGTCCGCGGGCAGCATGTCGGGCGCATGGTCGAGGACGCCGAACATCGCCTCCTGCCCCTCGCCCACGGCAAGGCCGCCGACCGCGTATCCGTCGAAGCCGATCTCGCGCAGCTTCTGCGCGCTTTCCTCGCGCAGTTCGCGCGTGACGCCGCCCTGCTGGATGCCGAACAGCGCATGTCCCGGCCGGTCGCCGAACGCCTCCTTCGAGCGTTCGGCCCACCGCATCGAAAGCCGCATCGCGCGCGCCACTTCCTCGTCGGCCGCGGGCAGCGCGGGGCATTCGTCGAAACACATCACGATGTCCGAGCCCAGAAGCTTCTGGATCTCCATCGAGCGTTCGGGCGTCAGCGTGTGCCGCGAGCCGTCGATATGGGAGCGGAACGTGACCCCCTCTTCCGTAAGCTTGCGCAGGTCGGCGAGGCTCATCACCTGGAAACCGCCCGAATCGGTCAGGATCGGCCTGTCCCAGTTCATGAACCGGTGCAGCCCGCCCAGCCGCGCGATCCGTTCGGCGGTGGGACGCAGCATCAGGTGATAGGTGTTGCCCAGAAGGATGTCCGCGCCCGTCGCCGCGACGCTTTCGGGCAGCATCGCCTTGACGGTGGCGGCGGTGCCCACGGGCATGAAAGCGGGCGTTCGGATCTCGCCGCGCGGTGTCGAAATGACGCCGGTCCGGGCCTTGCCGGAGGTGCCGTGGAGCGCGAAGGAGAAGCGTTGGAACATGCGCGCTCTGTGGCGCGAATCCCGCGCCTTGCCAAGCCCCGCGGTCCTGAGGATGCAATACCGCGTCGGGTGGCGCGCGTTGCGTGGATCGAACAAGGGCCCGAGCAACCCGGCCTGATGCAGGCCCTCGTCGTCGCGTGAACCGCAAAAGACGGCACAGCTCAAGCCGGCGAGGCCGCCTTGCCGCGCCGAGGCCGTCCGGCCGCGAGCAGGTCCCCGCGGAAGCGCCCGCGTCAGTCGCGCGCGGCCCGCTCGGCCTCCAGCTCCTCGACGTCCTTGAACTTGATCGACTCGCCGCAGCCGCAGGCGTCGCTGACGTTGGGATTGCGGAACTTGAACCCCGCCTCCAGCAGCGAAACCTCGTAGTCGATCTCGGTGCCGAACAGGAACATCTGCGCCATCGGGGCGATCATCACCCGCGCGCCGTCCTGTTCGACCACCTCGTCGTGGGGATCGACGTCGCTGACGTAATCCATGGTGTATTCCATGCCCGCGCAGCCGCCCTTCTTCACGCCGATGCGCAGACCCTGGGTCTCGCCCCTGGCCATGAGCTTCGAGATCTGGGCCGATGCGGCGGGCGTCAGGGTGACGGCTTGCTTGCCTGGAATGCCGAACATGGGGCCTCCGTTGGTTCAGGTGGCAATGTATGGGCGCGCTCGGGCGATCTCAAGGACCTTGGATGCCTGCCTGATCGATCGAGGTAACCATCACCTGCGTCACAAGCGCGACGGCGATGCCCCATGCGAAGCTCGCCACGCTGCCCGTGATGACCTGCTCGCGCGCGGCCTTGCCCTGCGCGGGGATCGCGAACTGCCAGACAGCCTTCGCCGCGATCAGCAGGACGACCGCCCAGGGCGCGCCCGCCAGCACCAGAAGCACGATGATCGCGCGCTCCAGAAGCCCGATCGTCGCCGCCGAGGGGGCGAGGGGCTGCGACGTGGCCGATGGCAGCGCCTCGCGCAGGAACAGGCCGATGGCGAACTGCCCCGCGCGCGTCGCGAAGACGAAGCCGGTTGCCGCTGCCATCAGGACAGGCACCCAGGCAGGCGCGACGCCGCCCCAGACGCCGGTCTCCCACGAGAGCGGAAACAGCGCGGCCAAAAGCGCGACGGACAGGAAATGCGCCGCCTGGTCGGCGAGATAGCTCCACAGGCGATCGGGCAGCAGAAGGGTTTTCGTGGCGTCAATCGCGAGATGCGCGGCCGTGATCCACAAGACGATCCATGACACCTGGCCTAGGCAGGCGACGGCCGCGGCGAAGACGATCGCGATGTGTATCGCGAAGCCGGCCCCCCGCTTGTTCTCCACGATCCAACGGGTCTGGAGCAGGTAGTCGGCCACCACGTGGGCAAAGGCTAGGGCGGCCAGAGTCTCAAGCATACGTATCTCTTGCAGATCGCCGATGCCCTGTCGAGATCGAGTCTGCACCCCTTGACGCAGCGTCGGCGAATGCGCGCCCGCCGGTAGAGTGGCGCCGCGTCGAGCGGTCCGGCGCGACCGCCTGCGCAGGGCGCCGGAACTTGCCGCCACCCGGCCGGGCCGAGCCTCCGCGACCGCCCATCAGCTCCGATGAGAACGCTGCCATCCGATTTCCTTGCCGGTTCCTTGCCGGCCGACGAGGGCAGCCGCGTGAAAATGCCCGGAAGCGCGACCGAAGCCCGGTCGCGCGCCTTACATGAAGCCCAGCTCCAGCCGCGCCTCGTCCGACATCATGTCCATGCCCCAGGGCGGATCCCAGGTCAGCTCGACATCGACATGCTTGACCCCCTCGAGCGGCTCAACCGCATCCGCGACCCAGCCCGGCATCTCGCCCGCGACCGGACAGCCCGGCGCCGTCAGCGTCATGACGATGTTGACCGCGTTTTCGGGCGAGATGTCGATGGTGTAGACGAGGCCCAGATCGTAGATGTTCACCGGGATCTCGGGGTCGTAGACCGATCTGCACGCCTCCACGACGGTGTCGTAGAGGGGATGATCGGTGCTCGACGGCCGGATCAGCGGCGCGCCTTCCATCATCTCGGGATTGTCGGACATTGGCGCCATCCTTCGCGTTGCGTTGCGTCCGTCGCCGGAAACCTGAGCGAACATATAAGGATTGCGGCAGGAGCGTAAAGACCCGCTCCGTCCCGGCCCCTTGGCGGGCCTTGCGGTTGACGGGACCCGCCAACCTTGCCATCCCGTGGCCACCCATCCCGAACGAGGAGCGCCCCCCGATGCGCGTGAAAATGGCCGCCGGCAACTGGAAGATGAACGGCCTCGCGGCCGACCTGGCCGAGATCGACAGCCTGGCACAGGCCCATCCCGAGCCGCGCTCGGAGGTCCTGATCTGTCCGCCCGCGACGCTGATCGCGCCCATGGCGGCGCGCGCCGAGGGCACCGCGGTCAAGGTCGGCGGGCAATCCTGCCACCCGGCCGGAAGCGGCGCGCACACCGGCGACGTGTCGGCCGCGATGCTGGCCGACGCGGGCGCGCGCTACGTCATCGCGGGCCACTCCGAACGGCGCGCCGATCACGGAGAGCGCGACGAGGACGTCCGCACGCAGGCGAGCGCGGGCCTCAAGGCCGGCCTTTCGGTCATCGTTTGCGTGGGCGAGACGGAAGCGCAGCGCGATGCGTCCGAGACGCTCGACGTCATCGCGGGCCAGCTTGCCGGATCCGTTCCCGACGGCGCGACGGGCGAAACCCTCGTCATCGCCTACGAACCAGTCTGGGCCATCGGCACAGGCCGCACGCCCACCACCGCTCAGATCGGCGAGGTCCACGATTTCATCCGCGGAAGGCTCGAGGAGCGCCTCGGCGCAGAGGCCGGCCGGTCGATCCGCATCCTCTACGGCGGTTCGGTGAAGCCCTCGAACGCGCAGGAGATCTTCGCGGTGCCGAACGTCGACGGCGCGCTCGTCGGCGGCGCATCCCTGAAGGCGTCCGATTTCGGCGCCATCATCGCGGCCCTCGACGCGTCCTGACCGCCGATCGGGCCCGGAGCCGCGCCCCGGCCCCGACCTCGATGCCACCGCCCGCCGCCCTCCCGCGCCTGCCAGATGCCGGCGAGCGGGCGCGCATTCGCTGCCCCGGTGCGCCCACGCCCCGACCGCGTCCAAGACAACTGCGCCCCCTGCCCAGCCCCGGCATCGACGGGCCCGGACCACGCGACGGATCGGCATCACGCCCCTTGCCGCACCCCGCCCTTCATCTTTCCAGAAATACGCAATCCGACCATGGCCAAGGCCACGGCGGCCTGCCAGAACAGCGTCATGAAAAGCCTCTCGCAATCTCCCACCGAGGACGCCTTCGTCCAGGACCCCTACCCGTTCTACGCCAGCGCGCGCGCCGCCGGTCCCCTGTGCCGCTGGAGCGACTATGGAATGCTGGTGGCGACGACGCATGCCGCCGTCAACGCGATCCTGCGCGACAGGCGCTTCGGGCGCGAGCCGGTGACGCCGCCCGAGATCCCCGCGCACCTCGCCCCGTTCTACGACGTCGAGGCGCATTCGATGCTCGAGCTGGAACCGCCCCGCCACACGCGGCTGCGCGGCCTCGTCGTGCGCGCCTTCACCTCGCGACGGATCAAGGCCATGGCGCCCGAGATCGAGGCGCTGGTCCATGACCTCGTCGACGCTTTCCCCGATGGGCCCTTCGACCTTCTCGACGCCTTCTGCCGCCCCATCCCGGTCATCGTGATCGCGCGGCTCCTGGGGGTGCCCGAAAGCATGGCCGACGAGCTGTTGCGCTGGTCGAACGCGATGGTCCTGATGTACCAGGCCGGACGCACGCGCGAGGACGAAGGGGCCGCCGCCGCCGCCGCGGGGGAATTTTCGGACTTCATGCGCGGCTACGTCGAACGCCGCCGAGGCGAGCCGCGCGACGACCTGATCTCGGCGCTGATCGCCGCCGAGCAGGAGGGCGACCGCCTGACCACCGACGAGATGATCACGACCTGCATCCTCTTGCTCAACGCCGGCCACGAGGCGACGGTGCACACGCTCGGCAACGGCGTGAAGGCCGCGCTCGAGACGGGCGCGCGCCCCGCGATGCCCGAGCGCTTCGTCGAGGAGGTGCTGCGCCACGACCCGCCTCTGCACCTGTTCACCCGCTGGGCCTACGAGGAGGTCGAGCTTTTCGGCCACACCTTCCGGCGCGGCGACGAGGTCGGCCTGCTTCTGGCCTCGGCCGGACGCGACGCAGCCGCCTATGACGACCCGGACGTCTTCCGCGGCGACCGGGCGGACGGTCCCTCCAACCTCGCCTTCGGGGCGGGCCTGCATTTCTGCGTGGGCGCGCCGCTCGCGCGGCTGGAGTTGCAGATCGCCCTGCCGATCCTGTTCCGGCGATGCCCGGACCTCGGGCTCGCGGGGCGGCCGCGCTATGCCGGCATCTACCATTTCCACGGGCTCGAGGCGCTGATGGTGTCCGCGGGCGCCGTGCGGGCGCGCTAGGCCTCCAGCGCCTCGCGGATCAGGCCCGCGCTGGCCTCCGCCGCGGCGCGGCCGGCGTCTATGGCCCTCGCCGCTTCGTGGAAGGACATCACCGACAGGTCCCGCAGGTCCACGTCGATCATCACGTCGGGCGGATCGGCGGCGAGCCGCGTGCGGCGAAGGTATTCCATGAGCATGTCGAGGGCGGCGTTGACGACCTCCGTCCCCTGCGGCGGCGGCGGCCCGTCCTCGCCCGCCGACAGCCACCCGGCCGGAAGGAAGTCGCCCAGCCGCTCGCCGATGGCGTCCCAGATGTCGCCGCCGCGCTCGGGCACCCAGATGCGGCCCGTGGGCTTGGCGTTGGGATTGACCGCAATGATGACATCGGCCCCGAGCGCGCGAGCGACCGATATGGGCACGGGATTTGTCAGCCCCCCGTCGACCAGCCACTTCCCGTCGAGAAGCTGCGGCGTGAAGAGCCCGGGCATGGAGACCGAGGCGCGCACGGCAGGCAGGAGCGGCCCCTCGCGGAGCCAGACCTCGCGGCCGGTCTCGAGGTCGGTGGCGACGGCCACGAAGCGCCGGTCCAGCTCCTCGATATCGCAGTCGAGACCCCAGCGGCCGAGCACGTTGGAGATCTCGCGTCCCGCGAAGAGCCCGCCGCGCGAGGGCCTGAGATCGACGAGCTGAAGGAAGGAGCCCTGCGTCAGGGCGCGCGCCCAGGTCTCGAGATCATGCCGCTTGCCGCCGGCCTCGGCCGCGCCGACGAGCGCGCCCGCGGAGCAGCCCGCGATGATCGCGGCCTCGATGCCCATCTCCTCGAGGACGGAGAGGACGCCGAGGTGGCACAGACCCCGCGCCCCGCCGGAGCCGAGTGCGAGACCGACCTTCGGTTTGTGACCCATGGAGCCCTCCCTCCGATGCCCGCGGAGAGCGTAGCGGGCGGGCGGCAACGCGGAAAGGCGATTGTCGAAAGGGGCTCCGCCCCCCGGCCTGCGGCCTCCCCCCGGAGTTTTTCGGCAAGGATGAAGACGGGAGGCCGCGGAGCTGGGCGATCGGGGACAGCGGACCGGGGCGGGCGGCGGCGGCGGGGGGCTTGCGCGCCGTGCCCGGCGGGTCGCGGCCGTACGGGAGGATCGCGCGGGGCACTGCGTGCGGAATGGGCATCGCGGCCCTCGCGGTCGGGAACGGGCCGCGCATGAGTTCCGCCATCGGCCCCGCGGCGCACGGGAGGTGCGGACGGACGGCGCGGACCGCAGGGCGCGCGTCGGGTGCCCGAGGGGATGACGCCGATCGCGCCTCGAGGACCGCACGGCGCACGGAGGGTGCGGGCGGAGCGCGCGGACAGGATCATGCGGCCCAAAGCCCGTGGACGGAAGGTGTCGAGGAACGGTGCAGTTCGCCCGCGGGCCGCCAGCGCGGGCGGAAGACCTGGATGCAGGGCTCGGCTTCGAGGGCTGGGCGCGGAAGGCCTCAACGGGCAGCGCGGATGAAGCAGCGCGAACGGAAAGCCTCAGGCAGCCGGCCCGGACCAGGCGGCTTGCGCGGCAGGAGGACCCAGCCGCGGCGGCGCGCGTCCCGCGAAGGGTTCGCGGGGGCGCCCGCCGCTTGCGCGAACGCGGCGCCCCGTCACTCGGCCGCGTGCTTGCGCGCCGCCAGCATCGGCTTGAGGTAGCGGCCCGTATGCGAGCGCTCGACATCGGCCACGTCCTCGGGCGTGCCGACGGCCACGATCTCGCCGCCGCCGTCGCCGCCCTCCGGGCCGATGTCCACGATCCAGTCCGCGGTCTTGATGACGTCGAGGTTGTGCTCGATCACGACGACCGTGTTGCCCTGTTCGACCAGCTCGTGCAGCACCTCGAGGAGTTTCTTCACGTCCTCGAAATGCAGGCCCGTCGTCGGCTCGTCGAGGATGTAGAGCGTGCGGCCGGTGGAACGCTTCGACAGCTCCTTAGACAGCTTCACGCGCTGCGCCTCGCCGCCCGAAAGCGTCGTCGCCTGCTGTCCGACCTTGATGTAGCCGAGGCCCACCTGGCAGAGCGCGTCCATCTTCTCGCGGATCGAGGGCACCGCCTTGAAGAACTCCTGCGCGTCCTCGACCGTCATGTCGAGCACGTCGGCGATGGACTTGCCCTTGAACTGCACCTCGAGCGTCTCGCGGTTGTAGCGCGCGCCCTTGCAGGTCTCGCAGGTGACGTAGACGTCGGGCAGGAAGTGCATCTCGATCTTGATGACGCCGTCGCCCTGGCAGGCCTCGCAGCGGCCGCCCTTCACGTTGAAGGAGAAGCGGCCGGGCTTGTAGCCGCGCGCCTTGGCCTCGGGCAGGCCCGCGAACCAGTCGCGGATGGGCGTGAAGGCGCCCGTGTAGGTCGCGGGGTTCGAGCGCGGCGTGCGGCCGATGGGGCGCTGGTCGATGTCGATGACCTTGTCGAGGTGCTCAAGCCCCTTGATCGTCTCGCAGGGCGCGGGCGTCTGGCGCGCGCCGTTGAGCTTCATGGAGGCCGTCTTGAACAGGGTCTCGATGGTGAGCGTCGACTTTCCCCCGCCCGAGACGCCGGTGACGCACACGAACTTGCCGAGTGGGAACTCGGCGGTCACGTCCTTCAGGTTGTTGCCCGTGGCCTTGACCACGGTAAGCGCCTTGCCGTTGCCCTTGCGGCGCTCGGCGGGCACCGGAACCTCGCGGGTGCCCGAGAGATACTGGCCGGTGATCGAGGCGGGGTCGGCGGCGATCTCGGCCGGGGTCCCGCGCGCGACGATCTGCCCGCCATGGACGCCCGCGCCGGGACCGATGTCGAAGACGTAATCGGCCTCGCGGATCGCCTCCTCGTCGTGTTCGACGACGATCACCGTGTTGCCCTGGTCGCGCAGGTTCTTGAGCGTCGTGAGAAGCCTGTCGTTGTCGCGCTGGTGCAGGCCGATCGAAGGCTCGTCGAGGACGTAGAGAACCCCGGTCAGGCCCGAGCCGATCTGGCTTGCGAGCCTGATGCGCTGGCTCTCGCCGCCCGAAAGCGTGCCGGCGTTGCGGCTGAGCGTGAGGTATTCCAGCCCGACGTTGTTGAGGAACCCGAGCCGCTCGCGGATCTCCTTGAGGATGGCGCGCGCGATCTCGTTCTTCTGCTTGCTCAGGTGCTTGGGCACCGTCTCGCACCAGCGGTAGGCCTCGCGGATCGACATCTCCACGACCTCGCCCGCATGCAGGCCCGCGATCTTCACGGCGAGCGCTTCGGGCCGCAGGCGGTAGCCGCCGCAGGCGCCGCAGGGGCGGTTGTTCTGGTAGCGCTCGAACTCCTCGCGGATCCACGCGCTGTCGGTCTCGCGGTAGCGGCGCTCCATGTTGGGGATCACGCCCTCGAAGCTGCGCCTGACCTGGTAGACGCGGCCGCCCTCGTCGTAGCGGAACTGGATCTCCTCCTCGCCCGAGCCGCGAAGGAAGACCTGCTGCACCGTCTCGGGCAGGTCCTTCCACGGCGTCCTGGGGTCGAAGCCGTAATGGCTCGCGATGGACTGGATCGTCTGCACGAAGTAGGGAGACTTGCCCTTGCGCCACGGCGCGATGGCGCCGTCCTCCAGGCTGAGGGCCGCGTCGGGCACCATCAGCCGCTCGTCGAAGAACAGCTCGACCCCGAGGCCGTCGCACGACGGGCAGGCCCCGAAGGGCGCGTTGAAGGAGAACAGGCGCGGCTCGATCTCGGGGATGGTGAACCCCGAGACGGGGCAGGCGAAATTCTCGGAGAAGGTGATGCGCTCGGGCTCGCCCTCGCCATCCTTCGGCGCCGTCTCGAGGATGGCGATCCCGCTTGCGAGGTCGAGCGCGGTGCGGAAGCTGTCGGCGAGGCGCGTCTCGGCGCCTTCGCGTACCACGATGCGGTCCACGACCACGTCGATGTCGTGACGGAACTTCTTGTCGAGCGTCGGCGGGTCGTCGAGCTCGTGGAATTGGCCGTCGACCTTCACGCGCTGGAAGCCCTGTTTGCGCAGGTCGAGGAACTCCTTGCGGTATTCGCCCTTCCGGTCGCGCACGATGGGCGCGAGAAGATAGGCGCGCGTGCCCTCCTCCATCGCCATGACGCGGTCGACCATGTCCTGCACCTGCTGCGCCTCGATCGGCATCCCGGTGGCGGGGCTGTATGGCGTGCCCGCGCGCGCGAAGAGAAGGCGCATGTAGTCGTAGATCTCGGTCACGGTGCCCACGGTGGAGCGCGGGTTCTTCGAGGTGGTCTTCTGTTCGATCGAGATGGCCGGCGAGAGGCCCGAGATATGGTCCACGTCGGGCTTTTCCATCATGTCGAGGAACTGCCGCGCATAGGCCGAAAGGCTTTCGACGTAACGGCGCTGGCCCTCGGCGTAGATCGTGTCGAAGGCGAGCGAGGACTTGCCCGAACCCGACAGGCCCGTGATCACCACGAGCCGGTCGCGGGGGATGTCGAGGTCGATGTTCTTGAGGTTGTGCTCGCGCGCGCCGCGCACCTCGATGGACTTGAGCTCGGGCATGGGGAACTGCCTGTGATTGATGGTTCGGCCACAGATAGGCGTCCCGGCCCGAGTCTCCAACCGAAAAGAGAGAACGCAACGCGAACATCCACAGGCGAGTGCGCCGTTGCCCGATCGGCGGGCACCTGCGGGGCGGTCGGACCCCCGGCGCGCGCTGTGCGTTTACACCCCCGAGGCAAGGGGGAATCGCTCGATGTTCGGCTTCATCTCGGACCATGAGCCGCTGATCAACGCGCTCAGCAACGTGTCGATCGTCTTGATCTGGCTCGTCTACCTGCAACTGTTCTTCATGACCTATCGAAGGCAGCGGCGGTCCTCGATCCTCATCGACCGGGGAGGCGCGACCGACGCGACGGCGCGCTGCATCATCACCAACATGGGGCAGGAGCCGATCTACCTGCTCGCCGTGACGGTCGAGTTCGGTCAGGACGACGGCACGTCGCGCGCCGTCGTCACCGACCGCGACGAGGTCTCCGAGGTGTCGGTGCCGATCGAGCGCACCACCCGGGGGCCGCTTTCGCAGGGCGAGGCGCGCGACGTCGGCAGCCTGGCCGACCTGATGCACCGCGCCCACGGGCAGCTCGACGTCGAGATCGACCGCGACCAGATCCGCAACATGCGGGTGTCTGCGGTGGCGATCTCGAACCAGGGCGAACACCTCGTGGCGGCGTCCAAGGTCTTCGCCGCGCGGCACCTGGCCGACGGACGCACCCTGTTCGAGCCCGAGACGGCGCTGACCCGGCAGATCAGGTCGGTCTGGCGCCGTCGGAGGCTGCTGGATCTTCTGGAGAACCGGAAGCGGACATGACCCCCGGGACGGTCTGGCCGCGCGTCGCGGCGCGGTAGGCGAGCGCGGTCGCCCCCGCCCCCGCCAGCCCCAGAACCACCGCCATCGGGATCGCGGCGCCAACCCCCAGCGCGGCGAGCACGGGCGTGCCCGAGAAGGTGCCGACGTTGCCGAGCTGCGCCAGTGCCCCATTGGCGAGCGCCCGGTCGGCGTTGTTCGCGTTGAGCCACGGCACCGCCGCGAAGCCCGCGCCCGCCACGATGCCCGACACCGCCATCGCCACGATCGCGACGTAGGGCGCGAGCGGGCCGGCCGCCCACGTCAACGCGAAGAGAGCCACCATCGCTAGGAAGCCGCACCAGACCAGCCGCCCCGGCACGATGCGCCGGGCGAGCGCCCCGGTCAGCAGCGATCCGAGCAGCCCCACGACGGGCAGGACCGGCGCCAGCCACGGCGCGCCCAGCGCCGTCGGCAGGTAGGTCACGAGCGCCAGGAACAGGAGCGCGTAGATGCCGTGGCCAAGCCCCGGCGCGAAGAGGCGCGGGGTGGTGTAGATCGTGAAATGGTCCGACAGCCTCGGCAGCGTCCGCCGCCCGGTCGCGACGCCCCTCGGAAGCATGACCCACAGCACGAGGCCGAGGGCCGCGGCGACGCCCGCATGGGCGGCATAGACCGGCGCGACCCCTGCCTCGCCGATCGCGAGGGCGTAGATCGAGAAGCCCATGCCGAAGAACGTCGCCCAGACGCCGAGAACGAGCGCGCGGTGCCGCTCGGCGGCAAGCGCGGCCATCAGCGTGGGAATGGCCACGACGAGCAGGAGATGCCCCGCCCCTTCCACCACGCGCAGCGCCATCATCAGAGGGAAGGCCGGGAGGAAGGCCTGCACGCCACCGGCGACTGCCGAGATCGCCAGCGCCGCCAGGATCGCCCGGCGCGGCCCGATCGAGGCCGTGATCCCGCCCGCCATCGCGCCGAACACGATGCCCATGACCGCGACGCCGGACACGACGAAGGCCACCGGCGCCTGCGGGTAGGCTTCGGCCAGCGGGCCGAGGGTCAGCGACACCTTCGCGAATTGCCCCGCCGCCAGCAGGCCGGCCGCATAGAGCGCGAAGATCAGAAGGAACGGCGTGCGGTCGGGTCGGGACATGGGCCCTGCTATGGCGTCGGACGCGGATCGCGGCAAGGCCGAACGGCCATGCGCCCCCGCACCGGCGGGACGCGATGCTTGCCGGGCGCCACAAAAGGCGCTAACCTCAGACAATATTTCGCCATAATTCCATTTCCGATCACGAAGGAGTTCTGCATGAAGATCGCGTTCATCGCCGCCGTCCTTGCGGCGACCCTCGGCACCGCCGGCACGGCATCGGCCATTTCCGTCAGCAACATGACCGCGGACTGCGCCTCTGGCGCAGGCCAGGGCACGACCGGGCTGTCCGCTACGTTCAGCTGCTACAGCGACAGCAGCCGCGACGATCTCGGCAACATCGAGATCAACCTCGACGGCACGCCCCCGACGGGCGACGACGACTTCTTCTCGCTCGGCCTCGGCGGGTCGCTCGTGATCGAGTTCAGCGGCGCCATCGGCACCTCGACCTCGATCGTCGAGATCACCAACGGCCGGAGCAACTCGAGCCACCGCGAGGCGATGGATGTCTTCGGTTCCAACGACGGCATCTCGTTCACGCGCATCGGGACCGCGACGAACGAAACCGGCGACGCCGTGGGCACCCGTGGCACGCTGACGACGATCGTGTTCGCCGGCAGCTACAGGTATCTCGGCTTCCGCGACATCTCCGCGAGCTACTTCAACAGCACCGACTCGACGGACGGTTACGACATCGACGCGATCTCCGTGATGCCGGCGGCCGTGCCGCTTCCGGCCTCGGCGCTGCTGCTTGCCGCGGGCCTCGGCGGCTTCGCCGCGCTGCGCCGCCGCAAGAAGGCCTGATCTTCGGGCGGAACGAACGCCCTGAAAACGAAGAACGCGGCCCCTCGGGGCCGCGTTTTCGTTTGCGCCTCGGCCCGGATGCGGACCGCTCAGATGTGGATCACGCGGTCATAGGCGTCGAGCACGCTTTCGTGCATCATCTCGCTGAGCGTGGGATGCGGGAAGACCGTCTCCATCAGGTCCTCTTCCGTCGTCTCCAGCTTCTTGCCGACGATGTAGCCCTGGATCAGCTCGGTGACTTCCGCGCCGATCATGTGCGCGCCCAGAAGCTCCCCGGTCTTCTTGTCGAAGATCGTCTTGATCATGCCCTCGGGCTCGCCCAGCGCGATCGCCTTGCCGTTGCCGATGAAGGGGAAGCGGCCGACGCGGATCTCGTAGCCCTGCTCCTTGGCCTTGGCCTCGGTCAGCCCGACGCTCGCGACCTGCGGCTGGCAGTAGGTGCACCCGGCGATGTTCTCGGGCTTTACGGGGTGGACATCGTTCTTGCCCGCGATCAGCTCGGCCACCATGACGCCCTCGTGGGACGCCTTGTGCGCCAGCCACGGCCCGTTGGTGGCGTCGCCGATGACATGCAGCCCCTCGACGCCGGTGCGGCAATACTCGTCGGTCACGACGAAGCTGCGGTCGATCTTCACGCCGAGCTTTTCCAGCCCGAGGTTCTCGGTGTTGGCCACGATCCCCACGGCCGAGATCACGGTGTCGAACTCCATCGTCTCGGTCTTGCCGTTCGCCTCGATATGGGCGGTGACCTTGTCCGCGCCCCGGTCGAGCTTCTTGACCATCGCCTTGGCCATGATCTTCATGCCCTGCTTCTCGAAGCTTTTCTTGGCGAAGGCCGAGATCTCGGCGTCCTCGACGGGCAGGATGCGGTCCATGACCTCGACGACCGTCGTGTCGGCACCGAGCGTGTTGTAGAAGCTGGCGAACTCGATCCCGATCGCGCCGGAACCGATCACCAGAAGCTTCTTGGGCATGTGCGGCGGCGTGAGCGCGTGCTTGTAGGTCCAGACGCGCTTGCCGTCGGCCTCGAGGCCCGGCAGTTCGCGGGCGCGGGCGCCGGTGGCGAGAATGATGTTCCGCGCCTGAAGCTCCTGCGTGCCCTTCTCGGTCTTGACGCTGACCTTGCCCTTGGCGGGCAGCGTCGCCTCGCCCATGACGACGGTCACCTTGTTCTTCTTCATCAGGTGCCCGACGCCCGAATTGAGCTGCTTGGCGATCCCGCGCGAACGCTTGACCACCGCGTCGAGGTCGTAGCCTATGTTCTCGGCCTTCAGGCCGAAGTCCCTGGCGCGCTCCATCAGGTGGAACACCTCGGACGAGCGCAGCATCGCCTTGGTGGGAATGCAGCCCCAGTTCAGGCAGATGCCGCCCATGTGCTCGCGTTCGACGATGGCTGTCTTCAGGCCCAGCTGACTGGCGCGGATCGCGGCGACGTAGCCCCCGGGGCCGGCGCCGATCACGACGACGTCAAAGGTGTCTGCGGCCATTGTTGTTCTCCTGGAAGATCCCGTTCGTTCAACGTTAAACCTTTCGCTCAAGCCGCGCAAAGGCCCCTTCCGTCGCAGGAGGGCGGGCAGGCACGGCGGCGGCGAAAGGCCCTCATTTCGCCTTCAGCGCTTCCACGATCCTGCCATAGCCGCCGTTCTCGAGGAAATCCCGCTCGGCATGGGTCGAGGTCCGGCCCAGCGCCGCGTTGCGGTATGGAAAGCGGTTGAAGCGCCGGATGATCTCGCGGTGGGCGCGTGCGTGCAGGAGGTTGTCGGACCCCTCCATCCGCTCAGCCATCAGGCGCACGCAGTGATCCTGGTCGGTCAGGCGCTCGGAATGCATGAAGGGCATGTAGAAGAACTGCCGCTCTGGCGGGTCGATGCGCATGTCGAACCCCCGGTCGAGCGCGTAGCACGCCGTGGAGCGCGCGCGCGCGTCGCTTGCGAAGGAGCGTGCGTCGCCCCGGAACATGTTGCGCGGGAACTGGTCGAGCAGGACGATCAGCGCCAGGGCGCCGCGCGGGTTCGTGGCCCACGTCTCGTCCAGATCGCCCCGCGCGCCCGCCTCCCACAGCGCGCCGAAACGCTCCGAGATCTGCGCGTCGAAGGCGTCGTCCTGCTTGTACCAGGCCTCGGGCCCGGCCCCGAGCCAGAAGGCCAGGACCTCCTCGACCCCGTCGGCCTGCGCGTCGTCCTGCGTCGCCATGCGTGAATTCCTCCCTTTGTCGCCGTCTCAGCCGGCCGGAGCCGTCGGCCCGCCGCCCTCGGCGTCCTCCGCGCCGTCGGCCAGCTCCTCGGCCGCTTCCGCATACAACTCCTGCGAGGCCTCGACCGCAACCACCGAGGCCGATCCGGGCAGCAGGTTGGCATAGGACACGGCCTCGTATTCGCCCTCGCCGGCATAGGCCGTCTGCCGCTGCGTCATGCGCCAAAGCCCGTAGGCCGTCACGATCGCAAGCACGACCGACAGGAAAAGCCAGAAGCCGCCCGGCCCGATCCGCGCCATCAGAAGGCCCATGATCGGCGGCCCAGCGATGGCGCCGAGGCCGTTGACGAAGACGAGGCCGCCCGATGCGGCGGCCATGTCCTCGGCTTCGAGGTAGTCGTTCGTATAGGCGATCAGCATCGCATAGAGAGGCTGCGCCAGCCCGCCCGAAAGCACGCCGATCAGCAGAAGCACCGCGTAGACGTGCCCGAAAAGCAGCCCCCCGATGCCCACCACCGCGCCGAGGCCCGAGGCCGTGACGATCAGCAGGCGGCGGTCCATCCGGTCCGACAGCCAGCCGAGCGGGTATTGCAGGATGATCGCGCCCACGAAGAACGACGAGATGAACGCCGAAAGCTCGCCAAGGCCGAGGCCCGCCTGCGTGGCGTAGACGGCGGCCATGGCGAATTGCCCCGCGAAGACGCCGCCCATCAGCGTCATGCCGACGACACCGAAGGGCGACGCGCGGTAGAGCTGCACGAGGCTCATCGGGCGCGAGGCGGCGAAGGCGGGCGTCGGCGTGGCCGACAGAAGGATCGGCGCGAAGCTGAGCGAGACCAGCACGGAGGGGATGATGAACAGGATGTATCCCGAAGGATCGCCCGCCGACAGGATACCCTGCGCGCCCACGAGGCCGACCATCTGCACCAGCGAGTAGGCCGACAGCGCCTGCCCGCGCGTCGCGTTCGTCGCGGCGTTGTTGAGCCAGCTCTCCGCCGTGACGTAGACGCCCGACAGCGCGAAGCCGATCAGCACCCGCAGGACCATCCACGCCCAGGGATCGGTGATCACCGGATAGCTGACCAGCACCGCCGAGATGAGCGAGCCCAGCGCCGCGAAGACCCGCACATGGCCCACGCGCGCGATGATCAGCGGCGCGACCTTGCTGCCGCCCAGGAACCCCACGAAGTAGGCCGACGCGATGAGCGAGATCTCGAAGGTGGAGAACCCCTCGATCGCGCCGCGCACACCCATCAGCGATCCCTGAAGGCCGTTTCCGATCTGCAGAAGGAACATGCCCATGAGCAGCGCCCATGAGGCGCGCATGACACCAAGCATCGAGGTAACTCCTTGCGTATGGCCGGCTTGTCGCGCCCGGAAGGACCGCGACGGTCCGGGGCCTGCCCTACGGGTGTGTCAGATTCGCGACGGAATCAGAAGGGATGCGTCGCCGTAGGAAAAGAACCGGTATTCGTGCGCGATGGCGTGGGCGTAGATCTCGTTGACGCGGGCGTGCCCCATGAGGGCCGAGACCAGCATCATCAGCGTCGACCTGGGCAGATGGAAGTTCGTGATCAGGGCATCGGTGATCTTCCATCCGTAGCCGGGATAGATGAAGATATCGGTGTCGCCCTCGAAGGGGCGCATCGTCCCGTCCGCATCCGCCGCCGTCTCGATCAGCCTCAGCGCGGTGGTGCCCACGGGAATGATCCGGCCGCCCGCCGCGCGCGTCGCGTTCATCTCGTCCGCAGCCCTTTCGCGCACCTCACCCCATTCGGCGTGCATCCGGTGGGTTGTGACGTCGTCCACGGTGACGGGCAGAAACGTGCCCGCGCCCACATGAAGCGTCACGAAGGTGAAGTCGATCCCCGCCTCGGTCAGCGCGGACACCAGCGCCTCGTCGAAATGGAGGCTCGCCGTCGGGGCCGCGACGGCGCCCGCGCGCGCGGCCCAGATCGTCTGATAGTCCTCGCGGTCACGCTCGTCGGGCGCGCGCCGGCCGGCGATGTAGGGCGGCAGCGGCATGGCGCCGGATGCCTCGAGCGCGGCGTCGAATTCCTCGCCCGCGAGGTTGAACCGCAGCCGCAGCCCGCCCTCCAGGGCCGCGACCTCGGCCGACAGCGCGTCCGAGAAGACCACCGTCTCGCCCTGCGCAAGCTTGCGCAGGGGCTTGGCGAGCGCCGTCCAGGTGCCGTCGGCCTGCGGCTCCATCAACGTCACCTCGATCTTCGCGCTCACCTCGCCCTGCGCGCTCTGTCGCGAGCGCCGGCCCGCAAGCCGCGCGGGAATCACGCGGGTGTCGTTCAGGATCAGCCGGTCGCCCGGCCGAAGGATCTTCGGCAGGTCGAAGACGTGTGCGTCGCGCGTGAGCGATCCCTCGGCGACCAGCAGGCGGGCCGAGGACCTGGGCCGCGCAGGACGCGTCGCGATCAGCGCCTCGGGAAGGTCGAAGTCGAAATCGTCGAGTTTCATTCGGGTCAGTTCGCTGGCGTGCCGGACGGGTCGGGGGGCGGGCGACGGAAGATGTCGCGGAACACGCCCGGCGTGAGGATCGACAATGGGTTCACGGACACGTTCGAGCGCTCCGCGGTGCCGGTCAGCCGGTAGGAAAACCCGAACAGCCCCTCGCCCCGCGGCGCGAAGAGCGCGCCCACGAGCCCATTGACCATGTAGAGCGGCGAGACAACCCCCTGCATCTCGTAGCGGCGATCGGCGATGTCGTAGACGCCGTCCATCGAGAGGCCGAGCGAGGGCCCGACGGCCGTGCCCTCCGCAAGCGTCAGGCGCTCCGGCGTCAGCCGGAAGCGCGCGTCGACCGTGCCGAGGTTGATCCCCTCGCCCGAAAGCTGCTCCAGCAGGCCCACGACCGAGATGAGGTTCAGAAGCTCGGCCATCGCCGGCGCGTCGCGCAGCCTCGGCCCTTCGATCCTGAGCGCGCCGTCGAAGCTGCGCGCGGCCTCGGCCGATTGCAGCGTCAGGGTCATCGCGCCGCCATGGGCCCTGCGAAATATTCCCGCCGCCCGCAGCACCGCACCGCCGTCGGGGGCCGTGACGCGGACCGCCGGCCCGAAGCGGCCGGGCGCCACGACGCCCGTGACCGGCGCGGCCCCGTTGACCGCGGCCTCGAACTCGCCCTGCAGCCCGCCGCCCGTGACGAAGCTTCCCGTGAGGTCGGTCAGGGCGATGCCCGACGAGATCTCCAGCCGGTCGAGCCGGACGTTGAGCGGCCCGCCCCCTTCGCCGGGCGCGTTCTGCGGCGGCATCCGCCCCAGCGTCAGGCGGCCGCCGGTGATCTCGACGGCGGGCGGCACGTCCGGGCCGCGGCCGACCAGCGCACCGCCCACGTCGAGCCAGTCGCCCACCACCAGCCGTTCCGCCGTCAGCCGCGAAAGCCCTCCGCCGGGCAGGAGGCTGACCCGTCCGCGCAGGTCGAAGCCCGGAACCGCCAGCGACAGCGACGTCACCTCGGGGTCGGATCCCAGCCGGAGCGCGGCTTGCAGCCGTCCGGTCTCGTCCGGCTCCAGCCGCCAGCCAAGCGCGGGGATCGACAGGGCGATGCCGTCGAGGTTGCTCGACAACTCGAGGCGCGGCGGCGCCCCGTCGGGCAGCGCGACCGAGACCGAGACGGCGCCCCGCCCCGACAGGAGATCCTCGGGAAGCTGCACGCCGAGCCGCGCGAGGCTGTCGCGGCCGACGACCCCGCTGGCCTCCACCGACGAGGCGCGGGGCGCATCGGGACCAAGCGGGCGCTGCCAGCGGCCCGTCAGGGGAACGCCCTCGACCAAGGCGCGGCCGCTGACGGTCAGAAGGTCGGGCACCAGCGACACCTGCAGCGCCTCGGCGCCCAGCCGCATGTCGGGCACCAGCCTGTCGGAGGCGAAGCCCGTCACCTCGGCCGACGCCGTCAGGCCCAGTTCCTCCAGCGTCGCGGGCCGGTCGCGCGGCATCAGGCGGCTGCGGAAATCGGCGGCGAAGGCGATCCGCCCCTCGCCCGCGCGCTCGGGCGTCATCGCGCCGTTCCGGAAGATGCGGATCGGCTCCGCGTCCAGAACCCGGAGCAGATCGGCCAGCGCGCCCTCGCCCTCGATGTGGAAGGCGGCCTCCGGTCCGGGCGGGCGCGTGTCGTCCACGACCATCGTCGTCCCGGCCAGCGCAACCTCGCCCCCACCTTCGGCCTCTGCCGCGATGGTCGCGCGGTCCATCCGCACCACCATGCGCGCGTCGTGCAGGTCGAGGTATCCCGCCGCGCCGCGCACCGCCGGCCCGTCGCGGAGAGGCCGCATCACCACGCCCGCGAACCCCGTCTGCAGATGGCGGCGGGTCTCCTGCCCGGGCTGCGCGCGGACCGAGAAATTCAGGCCGACAGCACGACCGGCCTCGATCCGGTTGGCGACCCAGCGGCGCGTCCGCGGGATGACGGCCTCGGGCCAGTAACCCAGGATCTCGCCGATCTCGGCCTCCTCGAGCGCGGCGTCGAATGACAGCGAGAGCCCATCGGCGCCCGCCTCGGCCACGCCGCTCCCCCTCAGCCGAAGGTCGCCGTCGAAGATAACGGCCTCGCCGATCTCGATCGTGGGATCGGGCGCCAGCGTCAGGCGCATGTCCACGCGCGCCCCGTCGATCGAAAGCGGCGCCTCGTAAAGGTCGCCCGGCTGCGCCTCGATCCCCGAGATGCCGAACTGTCCCACGAAGGAATTGCCGTCCTGCGCGACGTCCGCATGGCCCTTGGCGGAAAGCCGCATCGCGGGCGCGTCGAGGCGCAGGCCGCCGAAATCGATCCGGCGCGTCGCAGGGTCGTAGACCATGTCGGCGGCCAGCCGGTCGAAGCCGAGCGGCGCGTCGCCCTCGGCCAGCCGCACGCGCCCCGGCCCGATGTCGAGGCGGGCCTCCATGTCGCCGACGGTCCCGTCGTCCGAAAGCCTGAGCGCGAGCCGTCCCGAGATCGGCGCCCGCATCAGGTCGAGCCAGGCCAGCGCGGGGCTGGCCGTGGCGAGATCACGCGCAGCGAGGTCGCGGAAGACGGCCGCGATCTCGGTCGCGTCGCCTTCGCCGTCGCGCAGGACCGCGATGTCGAGCGTGGTGTCGCGGCTGCCCGACAACGCGCCGCCGACGGTCAGCGCAAGCCGTCCTCCGCTGCGCGTCAGGCGGGCGGTCGCCTCGTCGATGCGCATGATCTGGCCGGTCATCTCGTCAGCCATCGACAGGCGGAGGCCGCTGGCCGTGACCTCCTGCAGAGCGTCGAAGACGGGCGAGGCGAACATCGCGTCGAGCCGGGCCATCGTCTCGGGCAGCGTCACGCGCGCGTCGGCCGCGCCGCCCGTCAGGTCGAGGTCGAGCCGCCCCTGCGCGTCGCGCGACAGCCGCAGGCCCGCGCCGGCGATCTCGACGCGGCGGGGGCGCGCCTGCCCCGACAGGATCGGGCCGGGTTCAAGCTGCACCCGCAGCGCCGGAAAGACCGCTCGCGGCGCGCCGCCGGGGTCGGAAAGCTGGACGTCCCGGAATTCGATGACAGGGGCGCGCCCGCCTTCCGGGACGTCCAGGACCATGTCGCCGATCGTCAGGCGGCCTGCCGTCATGCCCGCGTCGAGATGCGCCTCGATCCGGTCCTCGATGCGCTGCGGAAAGTCGACCGGCCCGAGCGACAGCCGGACCCACGCGGCCGCCACGACCGCCAGCATCGTGAGGGCGACGCCGCCAAGGCCCACGCCGGCCCACCACCACGGGCCGCGACGCTGCGCGCGCGCGGGCTGCCCGGGCGTCGTCCCGTCCGTCTTCTTTGGGGCGTCGTTCATCGCTGGGGGCTGTCCTGCCTCGGTCGTCCCTCGGTCCGCTCGTGGCCTTTATTCTCGCGCCAAACCGGCTAGCTTGCAAACGCGGCCGAGGCGGTCACGCACGGCGCGCATCCGAATTTCGAGCAAAGGAGAACGGTCGATGCCACAGGTAGGCGATATGGCCCCCGATTTCACCCTGCCCCGCGACGGCGGCAGCGAGATCACGCTGTCGGCGATGCGGCCCAAGGCCGTGGTGCTTTACTTCTACCCCAAGGACGACACGTCCGGCTGCACGAAGGAGGCCATCGCCTTCACCGGCCTCGGCGCCGAGTTCGAGGCGGCGGGCGCGGTCGTCGTGGGTGTATCGAAGGACAGCGTCGCCAAGCACGACAAGTTCGTGGCCAAGCACGACCTCGGCGTCGCGCTGGTGTCGGACGAGGCCTCGGACGTCTGCGAGCGCTACGACGTCTGGAAGGAAAAGAGCATGTACGGCAAGAAATACATGGGGATCGAACGCTCCACCTTCCTGATCGACGGCGAGGGCCGGATTGCGCGAGCGTGGGAAAAGGTGAAGGTCCCCGGCCACGCCGAGGAGGTCCTGGAGGCCGTGCGCAGCCTCTGAGGGGCGCGGCCCGCCGTCTTGACGGCCGCGCCGCCAGTCTCCAGACGGGGCGGCATGACACCGCTCGCCGAAATGGCCGAGGCCGTCCTGCGCACCGCGGACGGCCAGGCGAAGACCGACCTCTCGCGCCGCGTCGCCGCAGAATGGCAGGCGGCGCGCGCGCGGGGCGAGACGCCGCCCGTGGGCCGCGCGGCACCGCCGGACCGTCCCGCGCGCCCCGAACGCCCCGAGCTTCTCGCGCCGCGCGACGTGCCGCGACGCCGCCCCGGCAGTCCGCAGGGCCGCCGCGCCATCCTGCACGCCGTCGCCCATATCGAACTGAACGCGGTGGACCTTCACTGGGACATCATCGCCCGCTTCGCCCATGTTCCGATGCCCATCGGGTTCTTCGACGACTGGGTGCGCGCCGCCGACGAGGAATCAAAGCATTTCAAACTTGTATCGAGTGTTCTTGAGAAAATGGACTGTCCCTACGGCGCGCTTCCCGCCCATGCCGGCATGTGGCGCGCCGCCGAGGACACGGCCGGCGACCTGATGGGACGCCTCGCCGTGGTGCCCATGGTGCTCGAGGCGCGGGGCCTCGACGTCACGCCGGGCATGATCGACATCTTCCGCAAGGCCACCGACGATCCTGCCGCGGCCGAGGCCGTCGCGGCGATGGAGGTGATCTATTCCGAAGAGGTCCACCACGTCGCCTACGGCTCGAAATGGTTCCATTTCCTTTGCGGACGCGAGGACCTGGATCCCAAGGAAGCCTTCCACGGCCTCGTGCGGCGCTATTTCCACGGCGCGCTGAAGCCGCCCTTCAACGAAGAGAAACGCGCCGAGGCAGGACTGCCGCCGGACTTCTACTGGCCGCTCTCGGAGGGCCAAGGCGACGGGATCTGAGGCGCCCTCGGGCATGTCTGCACAAGATATGGGCGGAAACGCTCCGTAATGGGGCAGCGCGTCGGCGAAATTTCGCTCAAATCCGACGCATGAGGCTGCCACGAGGTTTGCGAATGGGTAAGCTGTTGAGGCGAGGGTCATGCTGCCTTATCCCCGGCGGCAGGCTTGACGATACCCGCGCCTGCCACAGGCACGCATCACCTCGCCCGCGCAAGACGGGCAGGTTGCGCAAGCGGGACAGCGAAGAACAAAAAACCGGGGAACACGAGGCGCTGACAGTGACTTCAAGGCTCACGACCCGCATCCACGCGATGCTCGAGCGGCATTTGCCGGAACAACGGCTATTCCTGAAATCCGACGAGGGCACGCGGTTCATCCGGCTGCGGCCCGGCACGCAGGCCGCGCTGATCGGCGGCATGAGCCTGTTTGTGGGCTGGACCATCATCGTCACCTCGATCTTCCTGATCGACACGATCTCGGCTGGAAATGCGCGGGACCAGGCGCAGCGCGAGGAGTTCCGCGTGCAGGAGCGGCTGAGCGAACTGGAGGAAGCCCGCGACGCCCGCGCCGCCGACGCCCGCACCGCTCAGGAACGTTTCGCGCTGGCGATGGACCAGGTCTCGCTGATGCAGACGCGCCTGCTTGAGAGCGAGGAGCGCCGCCGCGAACTCGAGACGGCGATCGACGTCATCCAGCTCAGCCTGCGCGACACCCGCCAGGACCGCGAGGCCGCCCGCACCGAGCTTGCCGCCCTGCAGTCCGAGCTGCGCGCGGAGACCGGCACCGTCCAGACCGCCGCCGCGCGCGAGCGCGAGCTGGCGCAGACGCTGGCCTACCTCAACGAGGCGCTGGAAGAGACGGCGCACCAGCGCGACGAAAGCCACACCGAGGTCGCCGAGGCGCGCGCCGAGGTCGAGGAACTGCATTTCGCCGCGGCGCTCGCCGCCGAGCGGCAGGAACGCGTGTTCCGTCAGATCGAGGATGCCGTCGCCATGTCGATGGAGCCGCTCGACGAGATGTTCCGCGCCGCCGGCCTCGCCACCGATCAGATCATCGGACAGGTCCGCTCGACCTATTCCGGCCAGGGCGGGCCCCTGATGCCGATCACCATGTCCACGCGCGGCGAGGCGCCCGACGCCATGTCGCTGCGCGCCAACGAGGTGATCTCGACCCTGGACGAGCTGAACCTCTACCGCATCGCGGCCGAGCAGCTTCCCTTCTCGATGCCCGTGCGATCGAACTTCCGGCTGACCTCGGGCTTCGGCTACCGCCGCGATCCGATCAACGGCGGTCGGCGGCTTCACGCCGGCACCGACTTCGCCGGCGCACGCGGCACCCCGATCTACGCAGGCGGCGAAGGCACCGTAATTTTCGCAGGCAGGCAAAGCGGTTATGGCCTGATGGTCGAGATCCGCCACCCCTTCGGACTGACCACGCGCTACGCCCACATGTCGCGCATCCGGGTCAACGAGGGTGAAAGGGTCTCGCGCGGGGATCGCATCGGTGATATGGGCAACACGGGCCGGTCCACGGGCACGCACCTCCACTACGAGGTGCGGCGCAACGGCGACCCCGTGAACCCCATGACCTTCATTACGGCAGGACGCGATGTTTTCTAAATCCAAGATCAACGAACCCGGTCCCAAGCAGGGCGGCGCCGACGGCGACGCGCAGGGCACCGGGGGCGCGGCATCGTCCGGCTCCACCACTCCGGGAGATTCCATGAACAAGCAAGCCACTCAGGGCACCAAGTCCAAGCCAGCCCCGTCCGTGCTCGGCGCCGACCTGACGATCGTGGGCAACCTGCGCACGACCGGCGACATCAACGTCGAGGGCACGATCCAGGGTGATATCCGCGCGCACCTGCTCACCGTCGGCGAGAGCGCGAACATCGAAGGCGAAATCGTCGCCGACGACATCGTCGTGACCGGCAAGGTCACCGGCCGCGTCCGCGGCCTCAAGGTGCGCCTGACCTCGACCGCGCGTGTCGAGGGCGACATCATCCACAAGACGATCGCGATCGAATCCGGCGCCCATTTCGAGGGCTCGGTGCAGCGCGCCGAGGACCCGCTCGCGGGCAGCAGCGAGGCCGGCGGATCGTCGCGCGCCTCCTTCTCCAGCAGCCAGTCCCAGCGTCCGGGCGGCCCCGGAATGGCGCGCCCCATGGCCGCCGCGGCGCCCGCGAAGTCGAACGAGGACTGACCGGGAGCTGCCGCCCCTGCCCATCCCGGCACGGCGGCCCACCGATGAACGACACCAGCGAAGCCGGGCCCAGTGCCCGGCTTCCGCGTTTCCGGGGGCTCTGTCCGTGCGGTCGCGGCACGGAGCCCCGGCCGGGTCCCGCCCCCGGCCCGCCTCAGTCGAGCGGGATGAGCGCGCGGCGGTAGACGTGCCACGTCGCGTGGCCCAGCACCGGCAGCACGACATAAAGCCCCAGCAGAAGCGGCGCCATGCCGAGGAACGTCAGGGCGGCGATGGTCGCGCCCCAGCCCAGCATGACCGCCGGGTTGCGTTTCACCACCGCGACCGAGGTGATCATCGCCGTCACGAAATCGAGTTCCTTCTCCAGCAGGAGCGGCAGCGACACCACCGTGAGCGCGAAGAGCAGGAAGGCGAAGACCGCCCCGAAGGTCGTGCCCACCACGAGCATCCTTAGGCCTTCCGGCTGGAACAGGTAGGCATAGGACGACGTCACGTTCGTCAGCGCCGAAGGCCCCATGAACAGCGCGAAGAGCATGTGGGCGAAAAACGACCAGAACAGGAAGTAGACGATGATCACCCAGGACATCAGCGGAAGCTGCCTCAGCCGCTGCCGCCAGATGACCCCGAAGATGTCGTTCCGCCGCCATTGCGTCTGGCCGGCCTCCAGCCGCCGCGACACCTCGTAGAGCCCGACGGCCATGAACGGCCCGATCAGCGGAAAGCCGAAGGTCAGCGGGATCGCCAGCCACTCCATCCGGAACGAGAACAGCATCAGGTAGATCAGCCACCCGCCCATGACGCAGACATTGGCGAAGAAGAGGCCCATCATCGGCTTCCGCCGGAAATCCCGAAACCCCAGCCGCAGCGCCGCGCCGATGTCGGCGAACGCAATCTCGCGGATCTGCGGCACCCTGGACGGCGCGAGATGCTGGCCCGATGCGTCGCTCATGGAAATGCGCCCATGGCTGAACCCTCCCCCACGTTCGGAAACCCTACCGGAGAGAGCGGTCGCGCGGCAAGGCGCTCGGCGCATCAGAGGCGGATGGGACGCGGCCCGATCGTGGTCTCGTAGGCCTCGGCCATGCCCAGCAGACGCGCGTCCGAGCCTGCCGGCCCGATCAGCTGCACGCCCCCCGGAAGCCCGCCCGGCCCGGTGCCCGCCGGCATCCCCAGCGCCGGCAGACCGCCCAGCGAGGCCGGCACCACGACCTCCATCCACCGGTGATATGTGTCCATCCCCTGCCCCGCGATCTCGCGCGGCCAGTCCCATTCGGCCGGGAACGGCCAGAGTTGGGTCGAGGGCAGCACCAGGGCGTCGAACCGCGCGAAAAGCGTCTCCAGCGCGGCCAGCCACTCGCCCCGAAGCGCAACCGCCCGTTCCACCCTATCGCCGGTCATGGCGAAACCACGCTCCACCTCCCAACGCACCTGCGCGTTCAGCGCGTCGCGGCGGTCGGGGTCGCGGGCGTGCACGCCCAGCTCGAGCGCGAGGATGAAGCTTCGCAGGTCGGTCCAGCTGTCCCAGAGAAGGTCGCGCGGGACGGGCGGCGCCACGGCTTCCACCACCCAGCCGAGCGCCTCCATCCGGGCAAGCGCGGTCTCCGCGAGATGCAGGATCCCCGGTTCCGTCGCATAGGCCCCGCCCCAGTCGCCCAGCCAGGCCACGCGCGGCCGGGCGGGCGCGTCCGCGACGCCCGCGAAGGCCCCGCCCGACATCGTCTCCAGAAGCGCCGCGAGATCTTCGATGCCGCGCGCCATGGGCCCCATCGTGGAGATGCGCGGCGCCAGCGCGAGGCCCGCGTCCTCGCGCGGGATCAGGCCCGGCGTCGGCCGGAAGCCGTAGACGTCGCACCATGCCGCCGGGTTGCGAAGCGATCCCATCATGTCGGTGCCGTCCGCGACCGCCACCATCCCGGTCGCCAGCGCCGCCGCGGCCCCGCCGGACGAGCCTCCGGCCGTGCGCGAGGTGTCGGCGGGGTTGCGCGTCACCCCGAAGACGGGGTTCGTGGAATGGCCTCCGAGCGCGAACATTGGCACGTTGGTCTTGCCGATGACGATGGCCCCCGCCGCCTTCAGCCGCGCCACCACCGGCGCGTCCGCCGCAGCCTTTCGCGCCGCGAGGAAGGGCGCGCCGCGACTCGTCGGAAGGCCCTTCACATCGGCAAGATCCTTCACCGCGATGGGGATCCCGTGAAGCCAGCCACGCGGGCCCGAACTGCGCAACTCGGCCTCCATCAGCCGCGCCTCGCCCATCAGGGCCTCGCGGTCGCGCAGCGACACGATGGCGTTCACGCGGCCGTTGACCGCGTCGATCCTCGACAGCGTCTCCCGCATCAGTTCGACGGGAGAGACCTCACCGCCCGCGATCCGCGCCGCCTGCGCCCGCGCGCCCTGCCCGACAAGCTCCAAACGCCTCTCCTTCATCCTTGCAGGAAACTCCCGCCGGAGGCCCTGCGCGGCCGAGCAGCTCCCGGCACGGGGGCCCGAGGCCGCGCATCACCGGCTCATGCCTCGGCGCGCGCCTCCGACCGGCTCTTTCCGCTGGCGTCCATGGCGAGCGTGGCCGCCATCAGCCCGTCGAGATCGCCGTCCAGAACGCCTTGGGTATCGGACGTCTCGTAGTTCGTCCTGAGATCCTTCACCATCTGGTAGGGCTGCAGGACGTAGGAGCGGATCTGGTTGCCCCAGCCCGCCTCGCCCTTGGCGTCATGCGCCTCCTGGATCGAGGCGGTGCGGCGCTCCAGTTCCATCTGGTAGAGACGCGACTTCAGCGCCTTCATCGCGATGTCGCGGTTCTGGTGCTGCGACTTCTCCGAGGAGGTCACGACGATGCCCGTGGGCAGGTGCGTGATGCGGACGGCGGAGTCCGTCGTGTTGACGTGCTGGCCCCCGGCGCCCGAGGAGCGGTAGGTGTCGATGCGGATCTCCGAGGGGTTCACCTCGATCTCGATGTTGTCGTCCACCACGGGGTAGACCCAGACCGACGAGAACGACGTGTGACGCCGCGCGGCGCTGTCGTAGGGCGAGATTCGCACCAGCCGGTGCACGCCCGACTCCGACTTGAGCCAGCCATAGGCGTTGTGGCCCGAGATCTTGTAGACCGCCGACTTGATGCCCGCCTCCTCGCCGTAGCTGACCGATTGCAGCTCGACCTCGTATCCGTGCTTCTCGGCCCAGCGGGTGTACATCCGCGCCAGCATCCCCGCCCAGTCGCAGCTTTCCGTCCCGCCCGCGCCGGCATTCACCTCGAGGAAGGTATCGTTGGCGTCCGCCTCGCCATCCAGCAGCGCCTCGAGCTCCTTTGCCGCCGCCTTCTGTGCCAGCTCCGCCAGCGCCGCCTCGGCCTCGGCCACGACCTCCTTGTCGTCCTCCGCTTCGCCCAGCTCGATCAGCTCGGCATTGTCGTTCAGCCCCGACCGGATCGCCTCGTAGGTGCCGATCTGGTCGACGAGGAACTGGCGGTCGCGCATCAGCTTCTGCGCGCGCTCGGCGTCGTTCCACAGGTCGGGGTCCTCGACGCGGGCGTTGAACTCCTCCAGCCGGTGCTGCGCGGTCTCGAGGTCCATCCGCTGCCCCAGGAGAGCCAGCGACTTGCGGATCTTTTCGATGTGAGCTTGCGTCTCGGCGCGCATGGGTCTGCCTCCTCGGTCGGGTGGGCGAGAGATAGTGGATCGCGGCCCGCCCCTCAAGACGGACCGCATCCCGTCGCGGGGCCACTGTCAGTAGAGGCCGCCCGACGACAGCGTGCCGAAGCCCGTGCCCGTGGGCACCCGCGCCGCGTCGCCGGTGGAGGTGTTCACGGTCGTCTCCTCGCGCTCCGTCGCGGCCGAGCCCGGCTGGATCTCCATGCCCTCGGCCTGGCCCTCGCCGCGGCCGAACATCGGCAGGTCCGATCCCATGCTCCAGCCACCGTCGATGACCGCCAGAAGCCCTTCGTAGGGCGCCTCGCCCTCGCGGAACAACTCGTAGACCACATGCTCGCCCGCGCTGCCGGGCGGCAGGCGCTGGCCCGAGTAGCGGTCGATCGGGTAGAACACGCCGCCCGGCGGCACCGCGAAGGGCGCGCCGCCGTATTCACGCACGGCCTCGCGCATGAATTCCGCGAAGACCGGGCCGCACATGCCGCCGCCCGAGGCGCCGCGCCCAAGGCTCCGCGGCTGGTCGTAGCCGATGTAGCAGCCCGCCACGATGGTCGAGGAGAAGCCGACGAACCAGACGTCGCGGGCGTCGTTGGTGGTGCCGGTCTTGCCCGCGAGTGCTGCGGGGATGCCCGCGCCGCCCACGCTGCCGGCCGCCGTGCCGCGCTGCACGACGCCCTCCAGCATCGAGGTGAGCTGGTAGGCGGTGACGGGGTCGATGACCCGCTCGCGGTTCGACACGATGCGCGGCCCCATCCCGGGATCGAGCGAGGCCAGCTCGCAATCGGGGCAGAGACGCTGGTCGTGGCGGTAGACGGTGTGCCCGTAGCGGTCCTGGATGCGGTCGACGAGCGTCGGCTCGACCCGTTCGCCGCCATTGGCGAACATCGCGTAGGCCGCGACCATGCGGTAGAGCGTCGTCTCCTGGCTGCCCAGAGAATTGGCGAGGAAGGACTGCATCTCGTCGTAGACGCCGAAACGCTCGGCATAGCGGGCGACGGTGTCCATGCCGACGTCCTGCGCCAGCCGCACCGTCATCAGGTTCCGCGACCGCTCGATCCCGGTGCGCAGCGGCGCGGGGCCGTAGAACTGGTTCGAGGCGTTCGTGGGACGCCACATGCCGTCGGGCGTCTCGACCTCGATGGGGGCGTCGATGACGATGGTGTTGGGCCCGTAGCCTGAATCAAGCGCCGCGGCATAGACGAAGGGCTTGAAGGACGACCCCGGCTGGCGGGTGGCCTGCGTCGCGCGGTTGAAGCTCGACTCCTGGTAGGAAAAGCCGCCCTGCATCGCGATCACCCGGCCGGTGTTCACGTCCATCGCCATGAAGGCTCCCTGAACCTCGGGGATCTGGCGCAGGGTCCAGCGCATGAACGACCCGTCGCTGTCGCGTGTCATGGCGCGGACATGCACCACGTCGCCGACCGACAGAAGGTCGCCCGCGACCCGCGCCTGCGGGCCGGCGTTGCCGTCCTCGTCGACGGGCCGCGCCCATGTGACGTCCTCGGCGGGGATGAAATGGCCGTCCTCGTCCTCGGCGACGCCCTCGATCCCGATGCGCGCCGAACTGTCGCCGACCTCCAGCACCACGGCGGGCGACCATCCGTCGATGTCGCGCGGAATGTCCGCCTCGGCGAGCGCGGCGCGCCACGCCTCCTCGCCGCCCGCCAGGACCTCGGGGTCGATCCGGGCCTCGGGTCCGTGCCAGCGGCCCTGCGTGCGGTCGTAGGTCTCGAGCGCGCGGCGCAGCGCGCGTTCGGCCACGCGCTGCAGATCCTCGTCCATCGAGGCGCGCACGGCATAGCCGCCGGTAAAGAAATCGTCCTGCCCGTATTCGGCCGAAAGCTGGCGGCGGATCTCGTCGGTGAAGTAGTTCCGCGGCGGCACCGTCGCGCGGTACGGCTCGATATGGCCACCCTGCACCGTCTCGAGCGGCGCGGCGCTGGCGCGCTCCATCTCGGTCTCGGAGATGTAGCCGTTCTCGAACATCTCGCGCAGCACATAGTTGCGCCGGTTCACCGCGCGGTCGTAGTCGCGCACCGGATGGAAGTTCGACGGCGCCTGCGGAAGCGCGGCCAGGTAGGCAGCCTGCTCCAGCGTCAGGTCCTCGAGCGGGGCGTTGAAGTAGGTCTGCGCCGCCGCCGCGACCCCGTAGGAGTTCTGGCCGAGGAAGATCTCGTTCAGATAGAGTTCGAGGATGCGCTCCTTAGACAGCGACTGCTCGATCCGGGCGGCGAGGATGATCTCGCGCACCTTCCGCTCGACCGTTCGCGAGCCGTCGAGAAGGAAGTTCTTCATCACCTGCTGCGTGATCGTGGAGGCCCCGCGCACCGACTGGCCGCGGGTGCGGACCGCCTCGACGAAGGCCGCCATGATGGCGCGGGGGTCGTAGCCCTGATGCTCCCAGAAATTGCGGTCCTCGGCCGAGACGAAGGCGTTGGCGACCACGTCCGGGATCTCCTCGGCGCCCACGAAGAGGCGGCGCTCGGCGGCGAATTCGTCGACCACGACGCCCTCCCGCGAGTAGATCCGGCTGATCGTCGGCGGCGCGTAGTTCGACAGCGTCTCGTGGTCGGGAAGGTCGTGGCTGTAGAGAAACAGCAACCCGCCGATGCCGAGCGCCGCGAAGACGAGGCCCAGCACGACCGTGCTGAAGACCGAGCCGAAAAAGCCAAAAACGAAACGGAACATCCAAAATCCTTCGCTGCCGGGTCTTCGCCATGCCCGCCCGTCAGGGCCGCCCCCGCCCGCGCGTGACGGCCGGGCGCCCCGGTCCGCGCCTTATACGCGCCTCGCCCGTCACGGTCAAAACGCGAACGCGTGCACAGCGGCTTTCCGCGTGGGGCGAAAGGGGGCGGGCGCGGGCGGCGCCGGGAGGCGCCTCCGCGATCCCGCGCGATGCCGCCGTCCTACTGCCGCAACAGCGCCGCGCGCGCCGCGTCGGCGTCGGCCCATGCAAGGACCGCTTCCACCAGCGCCGCCTGCATCCGCGCGCGCCATTCGGGGTCGAGGATGTTCTCGAGGTCGGAATCGTCGGACATGAAGCCGATCTCCACGAGCACCGAGGGTATGTCGGCCGCGCGCAGCACGGTGAAACCGGCCTCCCCGCGCGGGCGCCCGTGCAGGCGCACGTCAGCGTTGCCGATCGCGCCCACGAGGGCGTCGGCCAGCGTCTCGGCCCGCGGCGCAGTCTCGACACGGGCGAGGTCCATCAGCACGCCCGCCACCACGTCGTCGCTTTGCGACAGGTCGATGCCCTGCAGGATGTCGGCGCGGTCGTGCTGCTCGGCGAGCGCCGCGCTCGCCGCGTCCGACGCGGTTTCGGACAGCGTGTAGACGGTAGCGCCCTGCGCGCGCCCCTCGGCGAGCGCGTCGGCATGGATCGACACGAACGCGTCGGCGCCGGCCGCGCGTGCGATGGTGACGCGCGTCGGCAGCGGCACGAAGATGTCGGCCTCGCGCGTCAGCACGACTTCGGCGCGGCCGGTGCGGCGCAGCGCCTCGGCCAGTTCCCGCGCGAACGTCAGGACGAGGACGGCCTCGGTGTGATCGCCGCGCACCGCGCCGGGGTCCACGCCGCCGTGGCCCGGATCGAGCACGACGACCAGTCGCCCGTCCTGCCGTCCCGCGGCCGGGGCCTCGGGCGGCGCGAGGTCCGCGACCAGACCATCGGGCAGCCCCGCCGCGGCGCGGAAGGCCGCGGGCGCGACAGGCTCGAGCGTCAGGCGCACATGGGCCGCGCCGGTGATGCTGTCGGTCTCCATCGCCGCGAGGCGCGGACGCATCGGTGCTGCGAGCGTCACGATCATGCGCGACCAGCCAGGATCGTAGGCCGCGCCCGTGGCGACCGACACCACGTTTGGCACGTCGTCCCCGAAACCGGTCGGCAGTCCGTCCCAGAGCACCTCACGGAAGTCGACGACCACGCGCCAGGGATCGGCCAGCGTGAAGACGCGGAACGGAACGGGCTGGCTGAGGCCAAGCGACAGGGAAAGCACGCCCTCCCCTGCCTCGACCTCCGTCGCATCCGGGACGACGCGCGCCAGCGCGCCGAAGCCCTGCGCCAGCGCGGAGGCGGCGGAAAGGCTCGTCAGGACGACGAGGATGAGGCTCAGGACTGCTCGGCGCACGGGCTTTTCCCGGTCGGATTGGCTGCGGAACGCCTAGCAGATCGCGGCGCCCGACCCAAGCGCCGTTTCGGGCCAGCGCGCCCGCATGACGGCCCTCAGCCCTTGAAGAACCGCACGAGGCGCGCGACGCCCTCCTCGATCTCGGGGGTGGAGCGCGCGTAGGAAAAGCGCAGCGTGCCCTGCCCGCGGGTCTTGTCGAAGTCGAGGCCCGGCGTCACCGCGACGCCTGCCTCGGCGAGGATGCGATCGGACAGCGCCTTGCTGTCCGCGGTCAGGTCGGACACGTCCGCATAGACGTAGAAGGCCCCGTCGGCAGGGGCCGTCCGGGTCAGCCCCGCGCGGGCGAGGCCCGCAAGCAGGACCTCGCGGTTGCGGGCATAGGTCTTGCGGTGTTCGTCAAGTTCCGCGCGCCCCTCGGGGCTGAGCGCGCCCAGCGCCGCTACCTGGCTGGCATGGGCGGGACAGATGAACATGTTCTGCGCCAGCCGCTCGACGATGCGCACATGCTCGGGCGGGACCACCATCCAGCCCAGCCGCCAGCCGGTCATCGAGAAATACTTGGAGAAGGAGTTGATGACGTAGACCTCGTCCGTCGCTTCCAGCGCGCTGACCGCCCGGCCCTCGTATTGCAGGCCGTGGTAGATCTCGTCCGAGATCAGCGCGATGTCGCGGTCGCGGCAGGCCCCGGCCAGCGCCGCAATCGCGTCGAGGGACAGCATCGTGCCCGTCGGATTGGCCGGGCTTGCCACGATCAGTCCCGAAAGATCGTCCGAAAGCTGGCCCGGCACCGGCTGGAACCGCGCCGCGGCGTCGGTCACGAGGCCCACGGGCGTCAGGCTCAACGCCGTGAGGATCTGCCGGTAGGACGGATAGCAGGGCTCGCCCAGGCCCACGCGCTCGCCCGCGTCGAACAGCGCCGTGAACGCCAGCAGGAAACCGCCCGACGCGCCCGAAGTCAGAACGACGCGCGCGGGGTCGAGGTCGATGCCGTACCATTCGCCGTAAAGATCCGCGATCCGCGCGCGCAGGTCGGGCCTGCCCAACGCCACCGTATAGCCCAGCGGCCCCTTCTCCATCTCCTGCGCGAGCCGCCGCCGCGCCGCCTCGGGCGCGCCGCTTCCGGGCTGACCGACTTCCATGTGGACGATGTCGCGGCCCGCCTCCTCGGCGGCGCGCGCGGCCTCCATCACGTCCATCACGATGAAGGGATCGACCCCGGACCTTCCTGAATGCCGCATCCCGCGCCCCTTCCGTTCATGGATGGGGGGCGTCAAAGCAGCCGCGGGGCGGATCGTCAATGGCGTCGCCCGCCCGTGCGCGCCGGGGGCTTCGCCCGGCTGGATTCAGGCCCCATATGTGCTAGGCGTATCCGAAGCCGCCCAGAGACGGAGATGAGCGCATGAAGTTTCTCGCACCGCTGGCCTTGGCCGGCGCCATCGCGGCAGGTCCCGCCGCCGCCGACCTGACCGACCTGACCGACGCCGAACGCGACGCCTTCCGCGCCGAGGTGCGGGCGTATCTTCTGGAGAACCCCGAGGTCCTGATGGAGGCGATCGGCGTGCTCGAGCAGCGCCAGGTCGCCGCCGAGGCCGAGCGCGATACCATGTCGCTCGCCGCCAATGCCGACGCGATCTTCAATTCGGCCTTCGACTGGGTCGGGGGCAATCCCGAGGGCGACGTGGTGCTGGTGGAGTTCATGGACTACCGCTGCAGCTTCTGCCGGCGCGCCCATCCCGAGGTGTCCAGCCTCGTCGAGATGGACGGCGACATCCGTTACGTCGTGAAGGAATTCCCGATCCTCGGCGAACAGTCGGTGCTGGCCTCGCGCTTCGCCATCGCAACCCGCATCGCCCATGGCGACGAAGCCTACGGCGAGATGAACGACGCGCTGATGGTGATGCGCGGCGACATGACCGAGGCGTCGCTCGCGGCCACGGCCAACGAGCTGGGTCTCGACCCCGCGCCGATCCTCGCGGCCATGGACGACCCGCTGGTGGCGCAGACGATTTCCTACAACCGCGATCTCGCGCAGCGACTGGCGATCACCGGCACGCCGACCTTCGTCTTCGGCGACCAGCTGGTTCGGGGCTACGTTCCGCTCGACGACATGCTCCAGATCGTCGATGCGGTGCGGTCCGAGACGAACTGAGCGCCGGGCGACGCCGCGACGCGGCCGGAACGAAGACGGGCGCCCCGAGGGGCGCCCTTTGCCTTTCGCTGCACCGCTGTCCAAGTGCCGAAGTGCGGACAAAGGAAACGGAGGGCCTTTCCCATCAGCATGAGATATGGCTGGAACGTCAAAACGCGGTCACGCAAGTTCAAAACGCACAATTCCCGCCGCCTTGAGGTCATCGTCGAGACGGTGATCCGTGAGGAAATCGATCACCGTTGCCGCAGCGACCGGTGATGCGGCGCTCCGAAAAACCGACATGTCGATATGGGTCCCAAGGTGTTCCGGGAATACGGCTGCGGGAACAACTCCAGGCGTGGCAAGCACAGTGGTAAGAGGGGCGATCGCGAGCTCGTATTCGCCAGCTGCGACCGATGCCGCCGGCACGCCGCCAGCCATGGCGTGGCTTCGCGGCAAGACGGACCCGGTCAACTCCATGCGCTCCAGGACATCCAGATACGTGCGGCCACTCGTCCCGGCACCCGTGTAGGCAATGCTTTTCGCGTTGCCGAGAAGCGCCGCGATGTCCTTTTCATCTTCGACGAACTCGCTCTGCGCACCGCTCCTGCGTGCTACCGCAAGCGGGACGCGACCGAACGCGCGATGGCTACCGCCGTCCGCCAATCCGTCTTCGATCAAGGGCTTTACGTAAGGGGGATTTGTCAGAGCGATATCATAGGGTTCCCCGGCTCTGATCCGCTCGGGGATCAGCGGGTTAAGCTCAACTTTCTGCAAAAGCCTCACAGCTGTCTCGGCTTCCACGCGCGGTCCGAGGCGCTTCATTATGGCCCGGATTGCCGCAGGAACGAACATCCGCAAAGCATCCGGCATGTGGCTCCCCCCCTTGGACGCCGACCACGCTGTGGCCCTTCAGTTAAACTTTACAGTTCGATATCCGGCAAGCGCGAATGCCGTCGCGTCCGCTCCGGGCTCCTCCTGGCCGTTCGCAGCTTCCAGCACCGACGTCCGTCAAGGGCCGATTTCGCAGGTGACGTGGACGGGCAGATCGCGCGGGAAACCGAAGCCGCTCTGACCACTGCCAAGCCCGCCGAGCCGACCTTCGCACCAAGAGGCTCCCGAAGATTTTTTTGGGGGCCTCTCTGGGACATTGCCTCATGCCGAGAGAGGCCCGGCCACGCGCTGCACCACGAAATGGAAAGGGCGCCCCGTCGGGCGCCCTTTTTTTCCTGCCGTCCGGCTCAGCCGAGCGACCACCAGCCGCGGCGCTTGGGTTTGCCCTCGCCGCCCGCGCCTTCGGTCTCCGGCTCGCGCTCGGGGGCCTGTTCGGGTGCGGCTTCCGGCTCGGGCGCCTTTTCGGCGGCTGCGGGTTCCGGCTCGGGCTCGGCCGCCGTCTCGACCGGTTCCGCAGCGGCGGGTTCGGGCTGGGGTTCGGGCTCGGCTTCCTGCGCCGCGGCTTCCTGCGGCTCGGGGGTCCGGTCCTCGGTCGCGGCCACGGCGGCCTCTTCCTTGGCCGGGGCCTCTGCGGCCTCCGCGGTCACGGTCTCGCCCTCGGCGCCCTGGCCTTCATCGCCCTGGCCTTCGTCGCCGCCCGCGGCACCGCGCCGGCCGCGTCCGCCACGCCGGCTCCGGCGCTTCTTCTTCGGCTCGTCGTCGCCGGTTTCGGCCTCGCCGCCGCTCTCGCCTTCCGGCTCGGCCGGCTGCGCCTCGGCCGCGTCCTCGGTCTCGTCGCGGGGCTCGTGCTGGGGACGGCCGGCCTCGTCGCCATTGTCCTCGCCGTTATCGTCCGCGCCACCCTTGCGCCGGCCGCGGCCGCCCCGGCGGCGCCGGCGCTTCTTCCTCGGCTGTTCGTCGGTCTCGGACGCGGCGGGCGCCTGCGGCGCTTCCTCGGCCTCGATGACCTCGGCCTCCTCGACGACGTTCTCCTCCTCGATGTCGTCCATCAGGGCGGTGTCCATCGACATGATCGGCGCGGTCGCCGTGACGCGGCGCGTCGCGGTCTTGAAACGCTCGATCTTGAAGTCGGGCGAAATCATCTGCGCGTCGGCCTCGATGCGGATCGACAGGCCGGTGCGGCCCTCGATCGCTTCGATGTAGTCGCGCTTGTGGTTGATCAGGAAGTTCACGATGCCGACCGGCGCGGTCAGCAGGACCTCCTTGGCGCGGCCGCGGGTGCCCTCTTCCTCCAGCTGGCGCAGGATCGACAGCCCGAGGCTGTCGTCCGAACGCAGAAGTCCGGTCCCGTGGCAATGCGGGCAAGGCTGCGTCGTCGCCTCGAGCATTCCGGGGCGCAGGCGCTGGCGGCTCATTTCCATGAGACCGAAGGTCGAGATGCGGCCCACCTGGATGCGCGCGCGGTCGGTCTTCAGCTTGTCCTTGATGCGCTTCTCGACGGCGACGTTGTTGCGCCGCTCGTCCATGTCGATGAAGTCGATGACGATGAGGCCGGCAAGGTCACGCAGGCGGACCTGGCGGGCGACCTCCTCGGCCGCCTCGAGGTTGGTCTTGGTCGCCGTCTCCTCGATCGAGCCTTCCTTGGTGGCCCGGCCCGAGTTCACGTCGATGGCCACCAGCGCCTCGGTCACGCCGATCACGATGTAGCCGCCCGACTTCAGCTGCACGACGGGGTTGAACATGTCGGCGAGGTAGCCCTCGACCTTGTAGCGCGCGAAGATCGGAAGCGGGTCGTTGTAGTGCTTCACGTTCTTCGCGTGGCTCGGCATGATCATCTTCATGAAGTTCTTGGCCTGGCGATAGCCGGCCTCGCCCTCCACGAGCACCTCGTCGATGTCGCGATTGTAGAGGTCGCGGATCGTGCGGTGGATCAGGTCGCCTTCCTGGTAGATCGGCGCGGGCGCGATGGACTTCAGCGTCAGTTCGCGCACCTGCTCCCACTGGCGCTGCAGGTATTCGTAGTCGCGCTTGATCTCGGTCTTGGTGCGCTGGCTTCCGGCGGTGCGGATGATGAGGCCCGCCCCCTGCGGCACGTCGAGCGACTGCGCGATCTCCTTCAGTTTCTTTCGATCTGCGGCGTTGGTGATCTTGCGGCTGATGCCGCCGCCGCGCGCGGTGTTGGGCATCAGGACGCAGTAGCGGCCCGCGAGGCTGAGATAGGTGGTCAGCGCAGCGCCCTTGTTGCCGCGCTCTTCCTTGACGACCTGCACCAGCATGATCTGGCGGACCTTGACGACCTCCTGGATCTTGTACTTGCGCGCCCTGACCTTGCGGACCGGGCGGATGTCCTCCTCGGTGTCGTCGTCGGCGACCGTCTCGGCGGTCGGGGCGGCGTCGTCGCCATCCTCGTCGTCGCCGTCGCCCTCGCTGTCGCCCTCGCTGTCGTCGCGTGCCGCTGCGACTGGCTCGCCGGGGGCAGCCCCGGTGACGCCCGCCGTATCCTCGGCCACCGCCGCCGAGAGTTCCTCGGCGCCTTCGACCGGCGTCGTGCCGGCGGTCTCGTCCTCGTCGTCGAGGTCGACGACGTCCATCCCCGAGGGCGTGCCGCGCGCGACCGCGTCCGAGGCGCCGTTCGCGGCTTTCGAGGCGGCGGGCTTGCGGCCACGCGAGCGGCGACGCTTGGACTTCGCCTCCTCCTCGGCCTCCTCGGCCATGGCCTCGGCCATCTCGCGTTCCTCGGCGAGGAGCGCCTCACGGTCCGCGGTGGGGATCTGGTAGTAGTCGGGGTGGATTTCCGAGAAGGCGAGGAAGCCGTGGCGGTTGCCGCCGTAATCCACGAAGGCGGCCTGCAGCGAGGGTTCGACCCGCGTGATCTTCGCCAGATAGATGTTTCCCGCCAGTTGCCGCTTGCTCAGCGACTCGAAATCGAACTCCTCGACCTTGGTTCCGTCGACCACGACGACCCGGGTTTCCTCCGGGTGCGTGGCATCGATAAGCATCTTCTTTGCCATGTTGTCCTTGCCCGCGAACCGCCCGGCACGTCCCCGCGCGGCGTAGCGCCGGGGGGATCGGTGAGGCGGTTGCGATTGTGCTGATCAGCGATGCCTGCGGCGCGCAACGCGGGGCGTGTGCCGCGCGGCGACATGGCCCCGCTTTCCCTCGCCTCGACTGCAAGTGCGCCGTGCATCGCATCTGTCTCCGGCCGCTGCGGGAGCATGTCCCGTGGTCGACCAATCAAACCCCGCTTTGGGGCGGTTCCGGTTGGGCCGGACGGCATGAGCGTCCTGTGGCCCGAGTGACCTGCGATCCCCTCTCGCGGCGGTAAAATGCGGCGCGGATCGGGGATGCAGAGAAACTGGTTGGACTGGCAAACTGCCAGTTGTGTCACATTAAAGGGGTGGCGCGCGTCATGGCAATGGCAATTCGCGCGGAATCGTTCAAGACACGGGCCATGACCCGGAAAACACGGGACTTCCGCCCGAAAAGACCTGCCGCCCGGCGCGCGCGCGATGTTCGCGCGATGCCCCGTTCTCAGAGATAGTCGGACCGGCTCAACCCGTATTTCGCCATCTTCTCGTTCAGCGTCCTGCGCGGCAGGCACAATTCGTCCATCACCGCCGAGATGGAGCCCTTGTGGCGGCGCATCGTGTTGTCGATGAGCATCCTTTCGAAGGCCTCGACGTATTCCTTCAGCGGCTTGCCCTCGGTCGTCATCGCCGGGCCCGTCGCCTCGTTGTCGGCCATCAGGAGCGAGGTGATCGACCCCGAGCCGCGGCGGTTCTGAAGGACGGCGCGCTCGGCGATGTTGACGAGTTGGCGCACGTTGCCGGGCCAGGGCGCCTGCAGAAGCTGCGCGGCCTCCTGCGCGGTCACCTGCGGCGCGTCGCAGCCATATTCCTCGGAGAAGATTTCCGACATGCGGTTGAAGAGGGTCAGGATGTCCTCGCCGCGCGCGCGCAGCGGCGGGCAGATGATCGTCATCGCGGAAAGCCGGAAGAACAGGTCGGGACGCAGCGAATCCTCCAGCGTCCGGCCCTGCGCGTGCTCGTTGCAGATCGCGATGATGCGGGTCTGCGGGGGGCTTTCCTGCTCGTTGATGAAGGTCAGGAGCCGCGCCTGCAGCGCGTTGGGAAGCGCCTCGATGTCCTCAAGGCACAGGGTGCCGCCGCGCGCCTCCTCGACGAGGGGCAGGGAATCGTCGGGGTTCGGTCCGAACAGCTTCTGCGACAGCTGCTCTTCCGCCCAGGCGGAGCACGACACCGAGATGAACTTCCGCGACGCGCGCGGCCCCACGGCGTGCAGCGCATGGGCCACGAGGGTCTTGCCCGTTCCCGTCTCGCCATCGATCAGGACATGGCTGTCGGCCTGACCGAGATCGAGAATGTCCTCGCGCAGCCGCTCCATCTCGGGCGACGAGCCGATGAGCTTCTTCATCACCGCCTTGCCGTCCGACAATTCGCGCCGGAGCGCGCGGTTGTCGAGCGTCAGGCGGCGCTGCTGTCCCGCCTTCTTTGCAAGCTCGGTCATCCGGTCGGGGTTGAATGGCTTCTCGAGAAAGTCGTAGGCACCGATCCGCATCGCCTCGACAGCCATCGGCACGTCGCCATGACCGGTGATGAGGATCACGGGCAGCCCGCTGTCCTGCGCCATCAACCGCTTGAGGAACGTCACGCCGTCCATGCCCGGCATCTTGACGTCCGTGACCACGACGCCCGGATAGTCCGAGCCGATGGCCTTCAGCGCGTCCTCGGCCGAGGCATAGGTCTCGGTCTCGAAGCCCGACAGCGTCAGCCACTGGCTGATCGACTGGCGCATGTCCTGCTCGTCGTCCACGATCGCAATCTTCATCGCGGGTGTCCTTTCATGGTCATTCCGCCGCCTGGCCGCCGGGGCGCGTCGCGTCCTCGGCCAGAAGCGGCAGCCGTATCTCGAAGACCGCGCCCGCGGTCTCGCCGTTGCGCGCGGTCAGCCGCCCGCCGAGGTCCGACACGATCCCCGAGGAAATGGCAAGCCCCAGCCCGACGCCGTCGCCGGGCTGCTTCGTCGTGTAGAAGGGCTCGAACAGGTTCTCGAGGTCCGCGATCCCCTCGCCGCTGTCGCGCACCGTCAGGACCGCCTCGTCCCCTTCGGCGATCAGAAGGTCCAGCTCGCGCCGCTCGGCGTCCTTCATCGCGTCGAGCGCGTTGCGCAGCAGGTTGATGATCACCTGCTCCAGCCGCAGCCGGTCGGCCAGCACCATCACCGGACGCCGCGGCAGGTTCTGCGTGATCTCGACCCGCATCGTCCTGAGCTGCGGCTCCATCATGGTGATCGCACCCTTCAGGGCCTCGCGCAGATCGACGGGCTCGAAGGCCTCGCCGCCCTTGCGCGCATAGGATTTCAACTGCCGCGTGATCGCGCCCATCCGCTCGATCAGGTCGTCGATGCGCTGGAACGACGACCCCGCCTCGTCGAAGCGCCGCCGCTGCAGAAGCAGCTTCGCGCCGGCGAGGTAGGTCTTCATCGCGGCAAGCGGCTGGTTCAGCTCGTGGCTCACCGCCGCCGACATTTCGCCAAGCGCAGCAAGCTTCTGGCTTTGTGCGAGGCTCTGTTCGGCCTCCACGAGGTTCCGCTCGGCCTTCTGCCGGCCGGCAATTTCCCGCTGCAGCCGCGCGTTCAGCCGGCGAAGCTCCGCCGACTCGCGCTGGAACACCGCAGACTGCAACCGCGCCCGCCGGCTCGCGACGTAGAATCCGCCCGCAAGCAGCAGTGCGAATCCCATGATCTCGAGCGCCAGCACCCCGTTCACCCGCTCCCGCACCGAGGCGTAGGCGGTGTAGCTGACGATGCGCCAGCCGCGGAACGGGATCCGCGCCTCCAGCCGGATCGTGTCGTTGCCGAAGAACAGCGCGCTCTGGTCGCCGAAGGCCCAGTTCCCCGTCGCCTCGATGGCGCGCTCGATCGCCGAGGGCGCCGGCTGCAACGTCAGCGCCTCCTCCTCGGTGCGGCCGCGCCAGCGCGGCTCCGTCGACAGGATGATCTCGCCCGCCGCATTGGTCAGGAACACCGCCTCCGTCGTGCCGCGCCAGCGGTCCACGATGCGCCCCAGATCGACCTCCACGAGGATCACGCCGAGCAGCATGTTGTCGACCTCGATCCTGCGCGAGAACGTGAAGTCGAAACGCCCGGTCTCGGGCTCGTTCGTCGTGAATACGGTATCCGCCGACCGCAGCGCCTCCACGAAGAACGGATCGGCCGAGCGCAGTTCCGAGATCCGTTGCCGGTCGGTCGCGGCCACCACGCGCCCCTCGCGGCTCAGGAGGATCAGCGACGCGGCCCCGATCTCGTCGACGTAGGAGATCAGCCGCTGCGAAGTCGAGGTGAAGTCGTTCTGCTCGAGCGAGCGGATCAGGACCGGGTCGCGCGACAGCAGGAGCGGCACCACCGAGTGCCGCTGCAGCTCGGACATGATCGACCCGGAATAGAGCGCAAGGCGCAACTCCGAGCGGTTTCGCGTGCTTTCCGTGAAGCGGTCGGTCAGCCAGATGTTCGACACCCAGATGACCGCGACGGCGAGGCCGAGAAACAGCACCATCGAGATCCGCAGGATCCACGTCCGCCGCCGCCGCGGCAGGCGCCT
>NZ_JARRSA010000015.1 GCF_029624655.1 Roseicyclus salinarum | reverse complement strand
GGGCCGCCCGACGCGGCAGCCCTCTGCGCCGCGTGTCCCGGCGCCGCGCGCGGCCGCCACCGGTCCTGCCGCGTTCCGTCCAGTCTCGTCGTGTCGTCGCCTGCTGACATCCGATCCCACCTTGTCCGGCGCCCGCATGAGCGCTCGCTGCTGACCTCCGTCCGTTTATACCCGAGCCGCGCCCGCTTTCCAGCCCCGCGCCCCCGAAGGCCCCCGAAGGCCCCCGAAGGCCCCCGAAGGCCCCCGAAGGCCCCCGAAGGCGACGTCTCAGTCCTCCGCCAGCCCCTCGACCAGCGGCACGAAACGCACCGGCAGGATCTCGTCGTAGTCGAACCCCGCCTCCGAGCGCGTCACGCGGATCAGGCTCTGGACGGTATCCGACTGCCCCACTGGCACCACCATGACGCCTCCCACCTTCAGCTGCCGCAGCAGGGGGCCCGGAGGGTCCTCGGCGGCCGCCGTCACGAGGATGCGGTCGAAAGGTCCCTGTTCGGGCAGGCCGAAGCTTCCGTCCCCGGTCAGCACGACGATGTTGGAATAGCCCAGCCCGGTGAACAGCACCTCCGCCGCCCGGGTCAGGCCCCGGTGCCGGTCGATCGTGTAGACGCGCCGCGCGAGATGGCTCAGGACGGCGGCCTGGTAGCCCGAGCCCGTGCCGATCTCGAGCACGGTGTCGCGCGGCTGCACGTCCAGCGCCTGCGTCATCAGGCCCACGACGGAGGGCTGGCTGATCGTCTGCCCGCACGGGATCGGCAGCGGCATGTCCTCGTAGGCGCGGTCGGCGAAATGGCCGCGCACGAAGGCGCCGCGGTCGACGCGCTCCATGGCCGAAAGGACACGGCTGTCGGTCACGCCCTTCTGGCGCAACTGGAACAGGAACTGCATCTTCCGCTCGGCATCGTCCATCATCGGCGGTCCATCGTTGCGGGGCCCTGCACGGAATGCGTCATTCGAGGGCCGCCTTCAGTCCCTCGATCGCCTCGTGGGCGGTCAGGTCCGCGCGCATCGGCGTGACCGAGATGTAGCCTTCGAGGTTCGCGTGCGCGTCGCTTCCCGGCTCGGTCGGGATGTTCTGCGGCCCGCCCGTGATCCACAGGAACCGGCGCCCGTTCGGCGCGACATGGGGCTGCATCGAGAAGCCCGCGCCGCGGCGGAAGCCCTGCGCGGTCACCCGCGTGCCGCGCACGTCCGCGGCCGCGACCGGCGGAAAGTTCACGTTGTAGAACACGCGGTAGTCGGAGCGGTCCCAATGCCCCTGTTCCCAGAGCTGGCGGACCAGCCCCGCGCCATGCGCAGCCGCCGCTTCGAAGGCGTTGTCGAGGCCCGCGTTCCCGGGCCCGTAATACTGGCTCAGCGCGATCGCGGGCAGGCCCTGCAGCGCCGCCTCCATCGCGCCGCCGATGGTGCCGGAGTAAAGCACGTTCTCGGCCGCGTTGTTGCCCCGGTTCACGCCGGACAGCACGAGGTCCGGTGGCGCGTCGGCCAGCACGTCGTTCAGGGCGGCGAGCACGCAATCGGCCGGAGAGCCCTCGGCGGCGTAGCGGCGGGGCGCAAGCTCGGCGATCATCGTGGGGTGGACATAGGAGATGCAGTGGCCGACGCCCGACTGCTCGAAGGCGGGCGCGACGGTCCAGACCTCGCCGCCGGGGCCCGCGACCTCCTCCGCGATGGCGCGCAGGATCTCGAGGCCGGGTGCGTTGATCCCGTCGTCGTTGGTGATGAGGATGCGCATTCACGGCCCCTTGTGGCATCGGCGGACTGCTCTGTTCCGCGTGTAGCGGCTGCCCGGAGCGTGGGCAAGGCGACTGCCGGACCGCGCGCCGTGGTGCCGCCGACCGTTGCCCGGATGCCGGGGCTGCGGTCTCAGGCGGCGCCGCGCCTGTCCCGCCACGCGAGCCACAGCATCGCGAGCGCACCGGCGCCTGCGGCCGCGGCATAGGCCGGAGCGGCGGCCGCGTTCGCCACCACGATGCCGAAAAGCGCCCAGCCCACGGCGAGCGGATAGGTCACGACGCGCAGCGACAGCGCCGCCATGACCGCGATCCCCACCGCGAGCGCAAGTCCCGCCCAGCTGAGCGCGACGACCCCGCCCAGCCCGTAGCCCGCCGCCACGTTGGCAAGCGCGACGCAGCTCGCCGCAGTGAGCCAGCCCGCATAGAGGCCCAAGGGAAGCGCGAGCCATGCCCCGTCCCGCGCGGGCGCCGCGCGCAGCGCCAGAAGCGCGCCAGCCAGCATGACCCAGATGAGGAAGGTCGCCGTCGCGGGCGCCAGCCCGGCCACGGCAAGCCACGAGGCGCCGACGGCGAGGCTTGCGAAAAGCGGCCAGCGCGTGCGGTCCCAGCCCGCGTCGGTGTCGCGCCGGACGAGGCCGTAGCCCGCGGAGGCCACGAGCCACAGGTAGATCACCCCCCAGATCGAGAACGCCCAGCCCGCGGGCTGGATCGGCGGGTCGTCCACCGGAACCGGCATCTGCGCGGGGTCGAAGCCGGTAAAGGGCTCCACGACGAAGGGCGACGCCGCGAAGGCGAGGGCGGCCACGAGGACCAGCACCGCCTTCAGTTTCGCGGTGTCCCTTGGGTCATCCGGGCGTTCGAGCGGGGTCGGGTCAGGCAAGGCGTCCCTCGGGCGTGATGCGCGTCCTGCCGTTGAGATAGGGATGCAGCGCCTCGGGCAGAACCACCGAGCCGTCGGCTTCCTGCCCGTTTTCGAGGACCGCGATCAGGCAGCGCCCCACAGCAAGGCCCGACCCGTTCAGCGTGTGCACGAATTCGGGCTTGCCGCCGCCCTCGGGGCGGAAGCGCGCGTTCATCCGCCGCGCCTGGAAATCGCCGCAGGTCGAGACCGAGGAGATCTCGCGGTAGGTGTCCTGTCCCGGCAGCCAGACCTCGATGTCGTAGGTCCGGCGCGCGCCGAAGCCCATGTCGCCCGTGCACAGCACCACCGTGCGGTAGGGCAGGCCGAGCCGCTCGAGGATCCCCTCGGCGCAGCGCAACATGCGCTTCTGCTCGTCGTCTGATGTGTCGGGATGGGTGATCGACACCATCTCGACCTTCTCGAACTGGTGCTGGCGGAGCATCCCGGCCGTGTCGCGGCCCGCCGATCCGGCCTCGGAGCGGAAGCACAGCGAATGGGCGGTGTAGCGCAGGGGCAGGTGGCCCTCCTCCACGATCTCGCCCGCCACCAGGTTGGTCAGCGACACCTCGGAGGTCGGGATCAGCCACCAGCCGTTCGTGGTGCGGTAGCTGTCCTCGCCGAACTTGGGCAACTGGCCGGTGCCGTACATGACCTCGTCGCGCACCATGACCGGGCCATTCACCTCGGTCAGGCCATTCTCGGTCGTGTGGACGTCGAGCATGAACTGCGCAAGCGCGCGGTGGACGCGCGCGACCGCGCCCGACATCACCACGAACCGCGAGCCCGAAAGCTTCGCGGCGGCCTCGAAGTCCAGGCCCGGCCCGGCGGCGGCGATCTCGAAGTGCTCTTTCGGGGTGAAGTCGAAGTCGCGCGGCGCGCCCCAGCGGCGGATCTCGACGTTGCCGGCCTCGTCCGCGCCCTCGGGCACGTCGTCGTAGGGCAGGTTGGGGATACCCGCGAGCAGCTCGCGCAGCGCCTCGTCCTTCGCCTTGGCCTCCTCCTCGAGGCGGGCGATCTCGTCCTTCTTCTGCGCGACCAGAGCGCGCAGGCGCTCGAATCCGGCCTCGTCGCCCGCCGCCTTCGCCTGTCCGACCTCCCGCGAGGCCGCGTTCCGCTCGGCGAGCGCGCTCTCGGCCTTCTGGATGCAGCCGCGCCGCTCTTCGTCGAGGGCGAGGATGGCGGGCGATTGCGCTTGCACGCCGCGCCGGGCGAGCGCGGCGTCGAAGGCGGCAGGGTTTTCGCGGATGGCGCGGATGTCGTGCATCAGGGGCCTCGTCGCTGGCGTGTCTTTCGAGGCGCGCTTATGGCGAAGTTTGCGGCACTGCGGAAGGGGGGCTGCCTATGGGGCTGCCTGCGGGGCTGCCTGCGGGGCTGGCGGCGCGTCCAGCGCGTAGGGGCCGGCGAACTCGGGCCAAGGCACCACGTCGGCGATGAAGGCGCGCAGCTCTCCGCCGCCGACCGTGGCGACGGCGATCCCCTCGAGCCGCCAGTCGCCGGGCCCGCCCGACAGGACGGGCGAGCCCGAAAGCCCCGAGACCACGCGGCAGTCGCTGCCCAAAAGTCCGGGCGCCAGGGTGCCGAGGCGGCAGGCGGGATGCCCGCGCAGGACCTCGGCCCCGCCGTTGACGTAGCCGTAGATCGCAACGCGGCCCGCCTGCGCGCCTGCGCCCGGCGGGATCGGCCGCGCGACCTCCGGCGGCACCGGCACGGCCAGTTGCAGGAGCGCGAGATCGGCGTGGGCGTTGCGCGCCGTCAGGGGGCCGCGGTCGTTGTCCGCGTGGAAGGCCACGCCGCGCACCGTGACGCGGAAGGCGGGCGGCCTGCGGTCGGGGCGGAAGATCAGCTGCATGGCGTCCGCCCCGCTGACGGCCCCGCGCGCGCAGTGGCCGGCCGTCAGGGCGAGGTCGGGGGCGATCAGGACGGCGGTGCAGCCCCCCGCCGCGCGCGATGCTGCCCGCAGGCGCGCCACAGCCGCCAGCGACACCTCGGCCGAGCGTGGCGCGAGGCCCGGAAGCGCCGTGGGGTCGAGCGCCGCCGCACGCGGCGCGGCGAGGGCCAGAAGGGCCAGGGCTGCGATGAGCATTCTCGTCATGACGCCACGCTTACCCGCCGCCAGGGCAAGGGCCAAGCGCGGAGCGTCGCATGGGCATTTCGGCGCATGACGCCGGTTTCCCGCTTGCGCCGCGCCTGCGCAGCCGCCATTTGGCCGTGAGCGCAGTCGCCTTGCCTTCCCGGGACCTCGCAATTACGGTGCCGCGACTTTCGGGCCCGGGGGGACAACCGGGGCCGGAAGGACGGCCCAAACCGCGACAACCGGCCAATGCAGGGTTCGCCCCTGACACGACAACAGAGGACACCGATGGAAGCCTTCGCCCAGTTCGTACCGCTGATCCTGATTTTCGCGATCATGTATTTCTTGCTCATCCGGCCGCAGCAGAAAAAGGTGAAGGAGCATCAGGCGATGGTCCAGGCCCTGCGCCGGGGCGACGAGATCGTGACCCAGGGCGGCCTGATCGGCAAGATCACCAAGGTCAAGGACGACAACGAGGTCGAGGTCGAGCTGAGCCAGGGCGTGAAGGTCCGCGTGCTGCGCCCGACCATCGCTCAGGTCCGCTCCAAGACCGAACCCGCCGAAGACTGACGTGACGGGGCACGTTCGGCCCCGTTCCGACCCGACGCCCAGAGGTCACGCGCGCCATGCTGCAAATCCCGATCTGGAACCGGATGCTCATCGTTCTGGTGCTTCTGGCCGGCCTCGCCTTCGCGATGCCGAACCTGTTCTACGAGCGGGTCGAACAGTACAACGACGCCGCCGCCGAGGTCGAGACGACCGGCGTCGTCACGGACGAGAACGCGGCCGCGCTGGCCGGATGGCCGGACTTCCTGCCCTCCACGCTGGTCAACCTCGGGCTCGACCTGCGCGGAGGCGCGCATCTTCTGGCCGAAGTGCGGGTCCAGGATGTCTACGAGGCGCGGATGGACGCGCTGTGGCCCGAGGTGCGCGACAGCCTGCGCGAGCTGCGCGCCACGGTCGGCACGATCCGCCGGGTCGACGCGCCTCCGGGCGAACTGCACGTCCGCGTGAGCCAGCCCGAGGGCCTGGCCGAGGCGGTGTCGGCGGTCCGGGCGCTTTCGCAGCCGGTGTCCGGCCTGACGGGCGTTGGCGCCTCGTCGCTGGACGTCTCGGGGCAGGGCGACACGCTGGTCGTCACGCTGTCCGAGGCCGAGCGCGAGGCGACGGACAACCGCACCATGCAGCAATCCGTCGAGATCGTGCGCCGCCGCGTCGACGAGGCGGGGACGCGCGAACCCACGATCCAGCGGCAGGGCCAGGACCGTGTCCTGATCCAGGTGCCCGGCATCGGCTCGGCGCAGGAGCTGAAGGACCTGATCGGCACGACGGCGCGCCTGACCTTCCATCCGGTCGTGGGCCGCGCCGACAGCGCCGACGAGCGCGTGGAGCCGCGCCAGATCGTCCTTCCGTCGCTCGACGAAGACGGCGTGTTCTACATCCTCGAGGAAACGCCCGTCGTCACCGGTGACGACCTTGTGGACAGCCAGCCCGGTTTCGACCAGCAATCCGGGCAGCCCGTCGTCACCTTCCGGTTCAACCCCACGGGGGCGCGCGCCTTCGGGGAATACACCGCCGCGAACGTGGGCGCGCCCTTCGCCATCGTGCTGGACGAGGAAGTGATCTCGGCCCCCGTGATCCGGCAGGCGATCACCGGCGGCTCGGGGCAGATCTCGGGCAACTTCACGGTGGAAAGCTCGACCGACCTCGCCGTCCTGCTGCGGGCCGGTGCGCTGCCGGCCGAGATGACGTTCCTCGAGGAACGAACGATCGGCCCCGAGCTTGGCGCGGATTCCATCGCGGCCGGCGAAACGGCTGCGCTTGTCGCCTTCGTCGCCGTGCTGGCGTTCATGATCCTGAGCTACGGCCTGTTCGGCCTTTTCGCGAGCTTCGCGCTCGTGCTGAACGTGGGCCTCATCTTCGGGGTCCTCAGCCTGATCGGCGCGACGCTGACGCTGCCGGGGATCGCGGGCATCGTTCTGACCATCGGGATGGCCGTTGACGCCAACGTGCTCGTGTTCGAGCGTATCCGCGAGGAAATGAAGAGCGCCAAGGGCCCGGCGCGCGCGATCGAGCTGGGGTATTCCCGCGCGCTGTCGGCCATCGTGGACGCCAACCTGACGACCTTCATCATCGCCGTGATCCTCTTCACGCTGGGCTCCGGCCCGGTGCGCGGCTTCTCGGTGACGCTGGGGATCGGCATCCTGACGTCGGTCTTCACCGCCATCTACGTCACACGCCTGTTCATCGTGACCTGGTTCGACCGGGCACGTCCGAAGAAGATCGAGGTCTGAGATGCGCCTGAGACTGGTTCCCGACGAGACCAACATCGACTTTTTCAAGTACGCGCGCCTGACCTTCGGCGCGTCGCTGGTGGCCATGGTGCTGTCCATCGGCATCTGGCTTGCGATGGGTCTGAATTTCGGCATCGACTTCCTCGGCGGCACGACGATCCGCACCGAGGCGTCCGAGCCCGTGGACGTCGCCGCCTACCGCGACGCGCTGGTTCCGCTGCAGCTGGGCGACATCTCGATCACCGAGGTCTTCGACCCGACTTTCGACGCCGACCAGAACGTCGCGATGATCCGCATCCAGGCCCAGGAGGGCCAGGAAAGCGTCACGCCCGAGACGATCCAGGCGGTGCAGGACGCGCTGCGCGGCGTCTATCCCGCGATGACCTTCCCGAGTGTCGAATCCGTCGGCCCCAAGGTCTCGGGAGAGCTGATCATGACGGCCCTGATCGCGGTCGGCGCCTCGCTCGCCGCGATCCTGGTCTACATCTGGCTGCGTTTCGAATGGCAGTTCTCGATCGGCGCCGTGGCCGCGCTGGTGCATGACGTGGTGCTGACCATCGGCGTCTTCAGCCTGCTGCAGATCCGCTTCGACCTTGCGACCATCGCCGCGCTGCTGACCATCATCGGCTACTCGATCAACGACACCGTGGTGATCTTCGACCGGCTGCGTGAGAACCTCGTGAAGTACAAGCAGCGCGACCTGCGCGACGTGATGAACCTGTCGGCCAACGAGACGCTGAGCCGGACCCTCATGACGTCGGGCACCACGCTTCTGGCGCTCGTGGCGCTTCTGGTGCTGGGCGGCGACGTGATCCGGGGCTTCGTCTTCGCGATCTTCTGGGGCGTGATCGTCGGCACCTATTCGTCGATCTACGTCGCCAAGAACGTGGTCCTGATGATCGGCGTGAAGCGCGACTGGTCCAAACCCTCGTCGGGCGGCGGTGCAGGGACGCAGTTCGCCAACATCGATGCCTGAGGCCCTCGGGGCCGTCCTCGTCGATCCCGGCCTGCCCCTCGTCTGTCTCGCCTCGCTCGTGGCGGGGCTGGTCTACGGCTTCGCGGGCTTCGGCTCGGCCCTCGTCTTCATGCCGCTGGCCACGCTGTTCGTCCCGCCGCCGGTCGCGGTTGCCGCCTTCTCGCTGTCGGCGCTGGCGTCGCTCGTGACCGTGGTGCCGGGGGCGTGGAAGGTGGCAGAGAAGCGCGGCGTGGGCGTGATGATCGCGGCCTGCCTCGTCTTCACGCCGCTTGGCGTCGCCGCGCTTCGCCTCGCGCCCGAGACGGCGATCCGCACCGCGATCTCGCTCGTCACGCTGGGCACGCTCGCGGCCCTCGTGGCCGGTTTCCGGCTGCCGGTGGGGGCAGGGGCCGGCCCGAAGCTCGTGGTCGGCGCCCTTGCGGGCCTGACCGGCGGCAGCACGGGCCTGAACGGTCCGCCGGTCATCCTGTTCAACCTCGGCGCCGGGGGCCAGCCGGTCGCGGTCACGCGAGGGAACCTCGCCGTGTTCCTGACGCTGACCTCGCTCAGTTTCGTGCCTCAGCTCTGGCTTCAGGGGCTTCTGATGCCCTTCGCGCTGTGGCTTGGCCTCGTGCTTCTGGTGCCTTACGCGGCTGGAACCTGGGCCGGTGCACGGCTGTTTCGTCCCGAGAGGGCTGGGTTCTACCGCCGTTTCGCCTATGGTCTGATCGGGGCGGCGGGGCTTGCCGCGCTGCCGATCTGGAGTTGAAGGACTGGGAGATCCTGCCATGCGCATCACCGAGGTCGATTTCGGAACCGGGGCGCCCGTCGACGGATACGGGCCGGGCTACTTCCGGGTGAACGGCGCCGTGGTTGAGGGAGCGGCCCTCATCCTGCCCGGCGCGACATCGCGCTGGGACGGCTACGAGGCGGTGCAGCCGATCCTCGCGGCGGCCGGCAGCATCGATTTCCTGATCGTGGGAACGGGCGACGCGATCGCGCACCCGCCCCCGGCCTTCCGCAAGACGCTGGAGGACGCTGGCATCGGCGTCGAGCCGATGGCGAGCGCGGCCGCCTGCCGGACCTACAACGTGCTTCTGTCCGAGGGCCGCCGCGTCGGCGCGGCGCTTCTGCCGGTCAGCTGACGGGGCACCGCGCGCGCCTAGTCCCCGGCCGCCCCGAGGATCATCACCCTGAGCTCGCGTTCCAGCTTGCGGCGCATCGTTTCCTCGAAATCCTCGTGGTCGGCGGCGTATTCCACGAAGGCGCCGGGCCCGTGGATGACCTCGGCGAGGTAGTAGTCCTCGATCCCGCGCGAGGCGCCGCCGATGGCGAGCCCGTTCACCGTCACCCCGTCGAAGGGAAAATGCTCGTAGGCCGCGAGGGGCGGGAAGCCGTCGTTGTTCTGCCCGTCGCCGGAGATGTCCACCGTGCGGAACAGGCAGTCTGGCCCGCGCTGCAGGTGCGTCGCGGCATAGCCGAGCGCGTAGCCGATGGCGGTCGGGAAATCCTCGTGGCTGCGGGTCGCTCCGATCACCCTTTCGGCGATCCCCACAAGGTCCGCCTCGCTCCTGACGAAGGTCCAGTCGATCAGGAGGTCCTGCTGGAACCGCCCCGACCATTCGTAGATCGAGATCGCGACGGCGCCGTTGCCCGACAGCGCCGCCTCGATCACCGAGGGGTTGATGAGCGCGGCGGCGAGCCCGTCCATCTGCAGCCGGTACTCGGTCTCGTCCACCGACGCCGAGACGTCGAGCCCGAGCAGCAGGGCTAGGCGGCACTGCTCCTGCGCGGCCGCAGGGCCGGCCAGTCCGGCCAGCGCCGCGAGGACGAGGGAGGCCGCGCGCCTCACCTCACCAATGGCCCGTGTTTTCCATCGAGGCCCAGGGTTCGGCCGGGGCCAGCGCCTCGCCCTCCTGCAGCAGCTCGATGGAAATGTTGTCGGGCGAGCGCACGAAGGCCATACGCCCGTCGCGCGGCGGGCGGTTGATCGTCACGCCGTTGTCCATCAGGTGGCTGCAGGTCTCGTAGATGTTGTCGACCTGGTAGGCGAGGTGGCCGAAATGGCGGCTGTCCGACGGCAGCCCCTCGTCCCCGTCCCAGTTGTAGGTCAGCTCCACCGGGCAGTCCTCCTGTCCGGGCGGCGCCATGAACACCAGCGTGAAGCGCCCCTTCTCGTTCTCCGAGCGCCGCGTCTCGCGCAGGCCGAGAAGCTGGTAGAAGGCCATCGAGGTCTCCAGATCCTTCACCCTGACCATCGTGTGCAGATAGCGGATACCCATGTCTCGATCTCCCTTTCCCTGAAACCTGTCCCGCAGGTTAGCGCGAAGCGTCCGCCGGAACAGCCCGGTCTCGGCGGAAAATTCGCGCCGCCAGGGGTCTCGGGCCGCATCGGCCCAGCATCTTGCGGTTGATAGGCCGCCTGATGCAAAATCTGGGGCGAAGCCGCGCGCGAATCCCCCCCAGACCCGAAAGGCCGTGTCCATGCCGCTCACCCAAGACCAGCTCGCCGAGATCGAGGCCGCCCGGGCCAATCCGCAACCCACCCTGCGCGCCGTCGCCCCCGGCATGGAGGCGCATCTCTACAAGGCGCATCCCGTGCTCGACCACGGTTTCGTGCGGGTCATCGACTACATGGGCGACGACGCGGCGATCGTGCAGGCGGCGCGGGTGTCCTACGGGGCGGGCACGAAGAAGGCGCGGGACGACAGCGGGCTCATCCGCTACCTCATGCGGCACTGGCACTCCACGCCTTTCGAGATGTGCGAGATCAAGCTGCACGTGAAGCTGCCGGTCTTCGTCGCGCGCCAGTGGATCCGCCACCGCACCGCCAACGTGAACGAGTACTCCGCCCGCTACTCGATCCTCGACCGCGAGTTCTACATCCCCGAGCCCGACGCGCTGGCCGCACAGTCCACCGTGAACAACCAGGGCCGGGGCGACACGCTGCAGGGCGAGGAGGCCGCACGCGTCCTTGAGATGCTCAAGGGCGACGCGGCGCGGTCCTACGACCATTACGAGGAGATGCTGAGCCAGGAGGGCCAGCAGGGCCTCGCCCGCGAGCTTGCCCGGATGAACCTGCCGGCCAACATCTACACGCAATGGTACTGGAAGACGGACCTGCACAACCTGTTCCACTTCCTGCGGCTTCGGTCGGACGCGCACGCGCAATACGAGATCCGCGTCTATGCCGAGGCGATCTGCGACATGGTGAAGGACTGGGTGCCGGCGGCCTACGGCGCCTTCGAGGACTACCGGATGGGCGGCGTGTCGCTATCGGCGAAGGGGGTCGAGGTCCTGCGCCGCAGGCTTGCGGGCGAGACGGTGACGCAGGAGACGTCCGGCATGAGCAAGGGGGAATGGCGGGAGTTCGAGGAGGTGTTTGGGTAGATGGAAAAGCGGAATATATTGCGATACCGTTGATTTCATGATGTCGCGAAAAAGGTAATCCGGTTAAATGGTGCTCAGGTTTGCGTTTGCGTCAGTTCTTGGCCTGTGTTTTCTCGTACTGCTTTGCCTGATGCTCGAAGATGTCTACGGCGTGGCAATTACCTCGGGCGACGAGAATTGGTTCTTTCCGATATCCTGGGCCTACTCGGAAACGGGGATGCTTTTCCATCCATTTGCGACGCCTGTTCCTGATAATCCGAACGGGGAGTTGATTTGGCATGGCTGGCTGACCCCGCTTCTTCTCGGGGCATTGCAGCCGCTTGCAGGCTACGCGCATATCAAGCTTTCCGCGCATGTCCTCGCTCTTGCGATGCTTGGAGGCTATGCGTGGTTCATAGTGAAGCGGTTCGGCATGTCCGCCGCGATCCTTTGCGTCCCGATATTGGGCGCGCTCTTCGTGTATCAGGCAGGCAGACCGGAATTGCTGCTGTCTGGGCTGATTTTGGCTTACCTGCTTCTTTTCGAGCGGGCCGATCGGCTGATCCTCGACGGCTTGGTCCTTGCCCTGCTGGCCGTGACAAGTCCGGTGGCCGGGTTCATGATCGGTATTTTGATGATGCTGCGCCGTGCCGACGATTTTCCGGTTGGTCGCGATCTTCTTTACCACATCGCCAGGCTCTGCGTTGTCGTTCCGCTCCTGGCGGGGGCTCTGACCCTCTTCCTCGCGGGATTGAACCCATTCGAGTGGATCCGGGGAGTGGCAACGCACGGGACGGTGGTCGTATTGCGGAGTGATGGCCAATTCATCGACTGTTTTATAAGGTTGACTGAATTTCCGATGTCGGTGCTGACCATCGTTCTGGCCCTGATCCTCGCCTTGTCCCGTTTCCAGCGAGGGCAAGCGTTGTCTTCGGTTCTTCTGGCGATGTTCGTGGTGTCGATCTGGCTGTTTGCGATCCGTGATCCGTCAACGGTTTACAACCTGCTTGCGCTGACACCGTTGGTGCTTGTCGACTTGCTGGAGCGGCAGCGCCGTTTTTTCATGATCGCAAGGAGCGCCGTCATCGGCAGCATGGCCGTTCTGGCACTGACCTCCTCCATCGCCTTGGCGAGAACGGGCGCGATGAGCGTTCTCAACCTTCAGAACGGACGCAACGCTGCGGGTTTCCTCGATGCGCTGGACGGTTTGCCTACGAACGGTCGGCTTGTTTTCGAAGCAAGAAGTGCGCCTCTGGTCATGTCCGCATTGGGTGACGCGGTCCCAACTTACCCGTGGGATGCGCGGCGCGTCACGGTCCGGGGACATCTCGCAATGGCAAATGCTGCTGCCTCGGAAGGCTTGGATGGCCCCACCTACAGGTTGATCGTTCAGGCGCATTCCGGGCGGCTCGCTCCGATGCTCCTTGCGGGGGAGTGTCTTCTTGCAAACGCGTTCCATTTGACACGACCGAGCATCTTTGGCGTTGCCGTGGGAAACACCTACAAGGATTTTGCCTTCGCAATAGCCTCGGAGGGCGACGTCTGCGCCACCGATGGACGGACCGGCGGATAACGGGCCGACCGCGCGCCGTCGCCGGTCATCCCGGACTTGCGGGGGCGTGTCCCTCGCATTGCCGTTCCAGCGGCTTCACGCCGCTCTCTCCCGGCCAGGTACCCTGGACCGCGCTTGGGCCCGGCCGGTGCAAAGGCCGGCTGGTCTATCGTGAAACAGTCAATTTCCGCGCCTGGGGAGGGGAGGTGGAACTGACTTCTGGCAATCGTGGCGAAAATGAGGTCTAGATGAGGCAGCAAGGAGTTTGTCATGATTCATAATAGTCTCAAAGCCACGGGCCTCGGATTGGGGCCGGCGGTTCTCGCCATGACGGTGGCATCGGCCGCATCGGCATCTGTCATTTTCTTCGATGATTTCGAAACGCCCTCGAACACCTCGAACTGGCAGGTCTATGCCGACGGGTTCGGAGCGTGGTCCTCCAACAGCGGAACCGGGATCGAGGTTCAGCGAACCGGCGCCGTCGGCGGCGTCAGCGCCTACAGCGGCGTGCAGTATGTGGAGCTCGACAGCGACACGGCACGCGGCGGCGACGGAACGGCTTCGGGCACGAACTCGTCCATGACGCGCACCGTAAGCCTGACCGCGGGCTGGTACAATCTGACGTGGTATTACCTTCCCCGGACCAACACGGCGAACGACAACCTGATCTCGGTCTTCGTCGATGGCGCAGGCGAAGCGGTCGGCACCAACCTGATCGGCGAGGAGAACGGCACGCGTTCGCAGATCTCGACGTGGCTGCCGGTCAGCTACCGGTTCTACGTCGACGGGACCGACAACGACTACGGCATCACCTTCCTCGCGGGCGGGACCGAGAACACGCTGGGCGGGTTCATCGACGACGTCTCGCTGAGCGAGGTTCCGGTGCCCGCGTCGCTGGGCCTGCTGGCCCCCGCGATCGCGCTGCTCGGCGCGATGGGCTGGCGCCGCAACCGCAAGGCATGACGCGCCCGACATGACGGAAAAAGGCCCCTCTCGGGGTCTTTTTTCGTTTCGGACGGCGGCCGTGGGCGGTGCCCGTGCGGGGCGTGACCCGATGCCTTCGCGCCACCTCGACAGGGGCATCCGAGGCCCTACCTCTCGCCTCGTCCCCGAACCGGAGCGCCCATGTCCTACGTCGTCCTCTTCCTCGCCACCTCGGTCATCTTCCTCGTGGCCGACGCGCTCATGCTGCGCGCGGTGGTCCAGCCGATCTTCGCCAGACACCTCGGCGACCAGCTTTACGAAGGCGGCTTCCGTCTCGTGCCGGCGGTCCTGTTCTACCTCGTGATGATGCTGGGCATCCTTTGGTTCGCCTCGGTCCCGGCGCTGCGCGACGGCGCGCCGCAGATGGCGCTTCTGAACGGCGCGATCCTGGGCTTCGTGGCTTACGGCACCTACGAGCTGACGTCATGGGCGGTGATGCGCGACTGGCATCCGCAGATGGTGGCGGTCGATCTGACATGGGGCACCGTCCTGACGGCCGGCGCGGCATGGGGCGGGGTGCTGGTGGCCCGCGCGGTCACGGGCTAGGGCTGCGCGGCCCATCCGCGCGGCGTGGCTGCGCCTCGCACCGCCACCGGACGGGCGCCGGCCGACGCGGGGCCCGCGCCGGCCGGCCCGAAAGCGTATTCAGACCTTGCTGAGTTCGACAGCCGAGGCGCGGCCGTCCCGGCCTTCTCGAAGCTCGTAGCTGACCTTCGTGTTGTCGGGCAGGCCGGTCATTCCGGCCTGTTCCACGGCGGAGATGTGCACGAAGACGTCTTTCCCGCCATCGTCGGGGGCGATGAATCCGTAGCCTTTAGTGGTGTTGAACCATTTAACGGTGCCCGTCGGCATCGGTATTTCCTTCTCAAGTCACAGTCCGCGCCCGCGTCTTCGCGGCGCTCCGGTGCAGCAGGGTCCGTGTGACCGCTTTTGCTGCCTTCTCGAGAGGGCGGTTCACAGGGAAAGACCTGTCGTCACGCGCTTGATGGTGGCGGAATCATCGTTCATTACAAGACTCAATTTCCCGCGCCCCGCGGCGCAGGCGCTAATTTGCGCAGCAGCAACCGAAATTTGTGCGAGGCTGGAATGATCCTCTACGGTCTGAAGACCTGCGACACCTGCCGCAAGGCGCTGGGGGCGCTTAAGGCGGCGGGGCGCGAGGTGGAGTTCGTGGACGTGCGCGAGACGCCGCTGGACGCAGCGATGCGCGAGCGCCTTTTGCAAGCCTTCGGTGATCGGGCGGTGAACACGCGCTCGACGACGTGGCGGGGCCTGTCGGAGGCCGAGCGCGCGGCCCCCGCCGACGCGCTCCTCGCCGCGCATCCGACCCTCATGAAGCGGCCCGTGATCGACGCGCAGGGAACGCTTCACCTCGGGTGGGACGCGGCCGTGAGGGCTGCACTTCTCTGACGCCGCGCCGCCGCGTCGAGCGAGACCGGCCCGCCGCCGCGCAGGACGAGGACGACCAGAAGGAAGATCCAGAACGCGCGGACATCGGCGAGGGACGCCGCGCCGGTGTCGAACCAGCCGCCGAGCGTGTCGCCCCCCACGCCGTGGCCGACGACATCCACCCACGTCTGAACGGCGATGAAGCCGATCATCCCCAGGGCCGCAAGGCGGGTGAACAGGCCCGCTACGATCAGGACGGGCAGCGCGAATTCTGCCCAGGTGCCGAGGATGACGATGGGCGTGGCCAGCGGCCCCAGCCCCGAGGGATCGAACCCGGCCGCCTCGAAGGCGCGGGGCAGGATCTGGACGTAGGCGCCGAGGTCGGGGCTGAACGGTCCTGAGCCCCACTTGGTGAGGCCGGAATTCCAGTAATGCACCAGTAGCGTCCCCGCAAAGACGAGCCGGGCGAGCGTGGGGATCGTCCAGTGGGCCGTGGCCTCGAGTGCTGCGAAGGCGCGGTCGTGGAGCTCGATGAGCTGTCGCATGGGTCAGGATCCTTCCTGCAGGGTCAGAATGCCGGGGCCGAGGAAAAGCCGCATCAGGCCCGCGATATCCGCGTCCGGCTCGGCGGCCTGGGTGGCCGTCAGCGCCTCGGCCAGCGTCAGCCGGCCCTTGAGATGACGGGCGAGAGTGCGGCCGCCCTCGGGCAAGAGGCGCGGCTCGGGGTCGTAGCCCGCGCGCGAGATCAGGATGCATTCGGGCCCCCGCCCGATGGTGAGGCCCGCGTCGCCTGAATTCCTCCGCCAGATCGACAGGACCGGAAAGCGCGAGGGCAGGATCAGCGTGGCGGGCGCGAGGCGCGGACGCAGGTCCAGAACCTCGGCCGGGTCGCGGCCCGCGAGAAGCAGGGGGCGCGCGTCGCCCGCGTGGTAGGACTGCCGCAGCCCAAGCTCCAGCCGCGCCATGTCGGGGAGGTAGGGCAGGTGGGCCACGGGCTCGAAACGGACGAGGAAGCCGGGAAAGCGCCCGCCCCAAAGCTGGAGGCGCGGATCCTCGGGTGGATGCTCGCGCAGGAAGACGCCGGCCATGGCGCGGAAGAACTCGGCCCCGACCAGACGCCGGACCACGGGGAACCCGGTGCCGAGCGCCTCGGCGAGGCTTGACGCGACGTTGTTGCGGTAGACGTCGAAGCGGCGTCCGGCGGGCCGGCCCCGCGCGTCGGTCAGGCCCGCCGGTGCGGCGCGCGCGGGGTCCAGAAGCGCGCCGGCAAACATGCTCTGCGAGACGGTCGGGGACATGGGGTCAGGCCTCCGCCGGGGTCAGAAGGGATGCCGCGCGCGCCGCTTCCGCGCGCAGCAGCGGCCAGTCGGGCACGTTGGTGTCCCATTCGATCAGCGTCGGACGCGGGCCGCCCCGGGCGAGGGCATGGGCGTAGAGTGCCCAGACCGGATCGACGACGGGGCGCGCATGGCTGTCGATGAGCAGGGGCGCGCCGTGGTCGTCCGCGTCGGTGTCATGGCCGCCGAGGTGAATCTCGCCCACGGCATGAAGCGGGAAGGCGTCGATGTAGGCGCGCGCGTCACTGTTCTGGTTCGTCGCGGAGACGAAGACGTTGTTCACGTCGAGCAGCAGGCCGCAGCCGCTCTGCCGCGCGACCTCGGCGAGGAACGTCACCTCGTCCATCTCGCTCTCGGCGAAGGCGAGGTAGCTCGACGGGTTCTCCAGAAGCATCCTGCGGCCGAGCGCGTCCTGCACGCGGCCGACGTGCTCGACGACGCGGGCAAGCGTGCGCGCGGTATAGGGCAGGGGAAGAAGGTCGTTCAGAAAGCCGGTGTCGTGGGTGGACCACGCGAGATGCTCGGAGAAGCTGGCGGGTTGCAGCCAGTCCACGAGGCGACGCAGGCGGGCGAGGTGATCGCGGTCGAGCGGGCGCTCGCCGCCGATCGACAGGCCCACGCCATGGACCGAGACGGGCATCCGCTCGGCCAGCGCGCGAAGCTGCGCGAGGGGGCGGCCGCCGTCGCCCATGTAGTTCTCGGCATGAACCTCGATCCAGCTCACGGGACCGGGGTCGGTCATCAGCTCCGCGAAGTGCCGCGCCTTGAAACCGACGCCGGCGGCTGCGGGAAGGGCGGAGGGTGGGGTCGTGTCGAACATGGGCCTCTTGTCCCTTGCTGGGGCGGATCGGGCGTGTGCGCCCCGACCGGATCGCGCCGGCCGGGGCGGCAGGGCTCACATGGTGGTCGGCATGTAGTTCGACGCATCCGTGCCCTCGGGCAGGTCGCGTGCGATGCCGTCGTAGCCGTTCGCCATCAGCTCGCCCTCGGACACGCCCATGCGGTCTCCGGGCAGCTCGATGTCGGCGCAGGTGCCGGCGGGAACGAGCGTCCAGGCGTTGCCCTGGTAGTCGACGGTCGAGGTGCCGGCGCAGGTCGTGCCGGGCCCGGCTGCGCAGTCGTTCTCGCCGGCGAGGCTGACGCCGAAGCATTTCTCGTTTTCCTGCGCCTGCGCGTCGGTCACGCCATGGGCGGTCACGGCGGCGGCGACGGCGCCGAGAAGGGCGAAGGATCTGGTTGCGGTGGTCATGGGTCTCACGAAGCTCCCTTTTGGGTTGAACCGGGTGGGCGACACTCGCGGCGCCGCTGTGTCGAAGGTGCGCGATCCGTTCGGTAACGGGCCAGTCACAGCGACGTGTCGCACGGCACCGTTACGCTGCGTCAGCTTTCGTGAGATGGGCAGGCCGTGAAAAAAGCCATCCGAAACAAAGCGATCCGCCGAGCGCTGCCTGACGCCGCGCGCCGCCCGCCTTGGCCCCTACGCGCTGGCAGAGGGGGAAACGGGGCCATTGTTTCACCGGACATGGACGCACGCGCGCCCTTGGGCACGGCGGTGCGAGCGATTATGTCAAGGTCACGGGAGACATTGGAAGGACAGGCACATGCGCAACGCGGCACTCGTGCTGGGGCTGATCGGAGGCCTCTGGATCATGGTCGTCGGCTTCTTCGTCTACGGCTACATCGCATTCGTCGACTGGTTCGGCGAGGTTCCCGACCTCGCGCGGCAGGTCGAGGATCCGGCGCTTTTCCGGACGGTGGCGATCCTTTCGCCGCTTCTGGCCATTGCCGGGGCGGCCATGGCGCGGGCTCGGGCGCTTTGGGGCGGCATCCTGCTGCTGGTCGCGACGGCAGGCATGTATCATGCCTTCGGCATCGGCGTGTTCACGATCTTTCCCATCGCCTTCTGCGGGCTCGCGGGCATCCTTGCCATCGCTGCGGGCCGGCCCGACGAGGAGAAGGCGCATTTCTGAAACGAGACCCCGCGACGGCGGGGCGGTTCCGTTCATGCATGGAAATTGTGCAGGAATGGCTTGACGTCTGGCTGCCTGGCTTCACCCTGACATTCCGCGGCGACACGAGAGGGAATCGGCCGCGGTGGAGGGACATCGCGATGGCACGGTCGGAAGATGGCGGCCCACGGGGAGGCGGGGGGCGCAGCGGCGCGAACCCTGACGCGGTCGAAGGCCTCGCGCGGATAGCGCTGGGCCGGCTCGCGGATCGCGACGTGAAGGCGGATCTTTCGCCCGCGTTCCTCGACAGCTTCTGCGCCCTGCTTGCCGACGGCGATTACCGCGCGGCCGAGCGCATCCTGAGGACGATGAAGCGCAGGCGGCCCGGCTATACGGGCGTCGCGGACGGCATCCTGACCGCCGCGGCCCGCCACCTCGGCGAAAAGTGGGAGGCCGACGAGACCTCCTTCGGCGAGATGTCGGTCGCGGTCGCGCAGATCTTCCGCCTCAACCAGACCTTCGGACAACGGAACGCACCGTGGAAGCGCAGGCCGGGACGGCGGCTCGCGCTGTTCGCGACGCTTCCGGGGCAGGCGCACAACCTCGGCATCGTTCTGGCCGCCGAGGCGTTCCGGCAGGAGGACTGGGACGTGACCCTGCTTCTCGACACGCCCGGCCGCCAGGTCGAGGAACGGGTGCGCCGGATGCGTCCCGAAACCGTGGGGCTGAGCATGAGCTTCCACGACCGCCCGCACCACGTCGAATACCTGATCCGGGAATTGCGGTCGCTGCCGTACGAGTTCCGCCTCCTGCTGGGCGGCGTGGCGGCGCAGGACCTTCAGCGCAGCCTCCCGGCTGAGCTGGCCGTGACCGTCGTGACCGACATCGCCACGGCGCTCCGGGAGGTCTGAGACCCCGCCGGGTTGGCACAGGCCGGCTCAGCGCAGGTCGGGGGGAACGGCCTCAGCCTTCAGGTCCGCCACGACATCCGCAAGCGGAAGCACCCGCGTCTCCTTCTCGCCCAGCCTGCGGACGGTCACCGTGCCGTCCTCGACCTCCTTGCGGCCGACGGCGAGGATCACGGGCACCTTGCCCACGGAATGCTCGCGGACCTTGTAGTTGATCTTCTCGTTGCGGATGTCGGCCTCGGCGCGCAGGCCCGCCTCCCGAAGCGCCGCCACAGCCTCGCCGACATAGGCGTCGGCCTCGGACACGATGGAAGCCACCAGGACCTGGCGCGGCGCAAGCCAGAACGGCAGGCGGCCGGCGTAGTTCTCGATCATGATGCCGATGAAGCGCTCGAACGAGCCGAGGATCGCGCGGTGCAGCATCACGGGGCGGTGCTTCTCGCCGTCGGCGCCGATATAGGTGGCGTCCAGACGCTCGGGCAGGTTGAAATCCGCCTGGAACGTGCCGCACTGCCATTCCCGCCCGATGGCGTCGGTCAGCTTGAAGTCGAGCTTCGGGCCATAGAACGCGCCCTCGCCGGGGTCGATCTCGTAGTCGTTGCGCACCGACAGGATCGCTTTCTCGAGCGCCTGCTCCGCCTTGTCCCAGATCTCGTCCGAGCCCACGCGCGTCTCGGGCCGGGTGGACAGCTTGATGTCGAAGCTCTCGAAGCCCGCGTCGCGGTAGATGCCCGACAGCAGGTCGATGAAGGCCGCGCATTCGGCCTCGATCTGGTCCTCGGTGCAGAAGATGTGCGCGTCGTCCTGCGTGAAGCCGCGCACCCGCATCAGCCCGTGCAGCGCGCCATGCGCCTCGTAGCGGTGGCAGGAGCCGAACTCGGCGAGCCGGAGTGGCAGGTCGCGGTAGGACTTCAGCCCGTGGTTGTAGACCTGCACATGGCAGGGGCAGTTCATCGGCTTCAGGGCGTTCACGCGCTTCTCGTTGGCGTGTTCCTCGTCGATCTCGGTGATGAACATGTTCTCGCGGTACTTGTCCCAGTGCCCCGAGGCTTCCCAGAGCTTGCGGTCCACGACCTGCGGTGTCCTGATCTCCTGATAGCCCGCGCGCGTCAGCTTGCGGCGCATGTAGTCCTCGAGCACCCGGTAGACCGTCCAGCCGTTGGGATGCCAGAAGACCATGCCCGGCGCGTCCTCCTGGAAATGGAACAGCTCCATTTCGCGCCCGAGGCGGCGGTGGTCGCGCTTCTCGGCCTCCTCGAGGAAGGTCAGGTAATCCTTCAGCTGCTGGCGGTTCTGGAAGCCGACCCCATAGATGCGCTGAAGCATCGGGCGGTCGCTGTCGCCCCGCCAGTAGGCGCCCGCGACGCTCATCAGCTTGAAGGCGTCGGCGGGAAGCTGGCCAGTGTGTTGCAGGTGCGGGCCGCGGCAGAGATCCTGCCAGTGGCCGTGCCAGTACATGCGGATCGGCTGATCCTCGGGGATCATGCCGACCAGCTCGACCTTGTAGGTCTCGTTGTTGGCCTCGTAGTACTTCACGGCCCGCTCGCGGTCCCAGATCTCGGTCGTCACGGGATCGCGGCGGTTGATGATCTCGCGCATCTTCGCCTCGATCTGGCCGAGGTCCTCCGGCGTGAAGGGCTCCTTCCGGTCGAAGTCGTAATACCAGCCGTTCTCGATGACGGGGCCGATGGTGACGCGGACGTCCGGCCAGATCTCCTGCACCGCGCGGGCCATGACGTGGGCGAGGTCGTGGCGGATCAGCTCCAGCGCCTGGCGCTCGTCCTTCATCGTGTGAAGCGCGATCTCCGCATCGGCCTCGATCGGCCATTGCAGGTCCCAGTGCCTGCCGTCCACCGTGGCGCTGATCGCCTTCTTGGCGAGCGAGGGTGAAATGTCCTCGGCAACCTGCGCGGGCGTCACGCCTGCGGGATAGGAACGGCTCGCGCCATCGGGAAGGGTCAGGGAAATCTGCGGCTGGCCGTCCGGCATGGCCATCTCCTCGTCGGTTTGGCGCCCACGGAACGCCCGGTTGCGGGTTATGTGTCGCGGTTCAAATGTCAGGACCCGGGCAAGGCGTCAAGACCGGGCGCGCATCGCTCCGCGTGCAGGCCGGGCTCGGGGCGCCGATTTGATTTCTGTCCTCGGGCCATATGTCCAATGCCACCGCCCCGGTCACAGGATGAGCTTGCCGCCGGAGGCGCCGCACGGGCCCGGAGAGGCGGAGGGGAGACATGGGCGAGAGCTTCGAGGAAACGCTGTTCGAGGCGGCGTTCGACACCGACGGTCCGGGAGAGGGGCGCGGCCTTTCGCCAGACGCCGCCCGCGCCGAGCCGCGCAACGCGCTGCGCGCGGCGGCAAGCCTGTCGATGACCAAACTGTCGGACGGGCTCATCGACCCCAAGCTGGTCCTGTCGTGGCTTCTGACGGCGCTGGGCGTGCCGGCGGTCTTCATCGGGCTTCTGGTGCCGATCCGCGAGGCGGGCGCGCTTCTTCCGCAGCTCGCCGTGGCCGGTCGCGTGCAGGCCGTCGCGCGGCGCAAGTGGCTTTGGGCCGCGGGCAGCGCGGGGCAGGGCGTGGCCGCCGCCGGCATCGCGGCGGCGGCCCTGACGCTTTCGGGGTGGGCGGCCGGTCTTGCGGTCTGCGCCTGTCTCGCCGCGCTCGCGATCTGCCGCAGCCTCTGTTCGGTCAGTTTCAAGGACGTGCTGGGCAAGACCGTCGCGAAATCGAGGCGCGGCACCGTCACGGGGCTTGCTGGCACGATCGCCTCGGCCGGCACGGTGGCCTTCGCGCTCCTGCTGATGGCGGGGCCGGCCGACCGCTTCGCGCTCGTGACCGGCGCCGTCGCGCTGGCCGGGGTCTTCTGGCTTCTGGCCGGCGCGCTTTTCGCGACGCTGCACGAGGCCGCCTCCGAGCCCGAGGCCTCCCCCGGCAATCCGCTGAGGCACCTGTCGCTCCTGCGCGAGGATCCGCAGCTCGCGCGCTTCGTGGCGGTGCGCGGCTGCCTGACCGCCACCGCCCTCGCGCCGCCCTTCCTCGTGCTTCTGGCGCGCGGGGACGCGGCCGCGCCCTTCGAGCAGCTCGGCGCGCTCGTCCTCGCCTCGGCCGTGGCCGCCTTCGCCTCGTCCTACGTCTGGGGGCGCCTGTCGGACCGGTCGAGCCGCAAGGTCCTGATCTTCGCGGGGCTGCTTGGCGCGGCCGCACTCGCCGCCGCGGTCGCGCTTCGCTCGGCGGACCTGTTCGCGGGCGCCCTCCCCGTCGCGGCCTGCCTGTTCGGCCTGATGCTCGCCTACCACGGCGTCCGCTCGGGGCGCTCCACCCACCTCGTGGACATGGCCCCCGAGACCGCGCGTGCGGGCTATGCCGCGGTCTCGAACACGGTGATCGGCATCCTGCTCCTCGCGTCGGGAGCCTTCGGGGCGCTCGCCGCGATGGTGGGCCCTGCCCTGCCCGTGGCGCTGTTCGCGGCGCTCTGCATCCTTGCCGCGGTGCTGGCCCTCGGCCTCGAAGAGGTCGAGCGCTGACAGTCCGCGATGCGCGCAACCCCGCCCATCGCGCCTGCGGCGGGCCTGCCGGGGGATTGCGCGCCGCGACCTCGCGGGGCAGGGTCCCGGCGAAATCCGGAGGCCGCCATGTCAGAACCAAACTACCTTGAAACCGAGCAGGGCCGGAGGCTTGCGTGGTACCGCTTCTCGGGTCGCGAGCCGGGTGTCGTCTTCCTTGGCGGCCTGCGGTCGGACATGACCGGAACCAAGGCCGTGCACCTCGAGGACTGGGCCCGCCGGTCCGGCCGCGCCTTCCTGAGGTTCGACTATTCGGGCCACGGCGCAAGCGGCGGAAGCTTTGTCGACGGATGCATCGGCGATTGGGCCGAGGATGCAGAGGCCGCGATCTCCGCCCTGACCGAGGGGCCCGTCGTCCTCGTCGGCTCGTCCATGGGAGGCTGGATCAGCCTTCTGATGGCACGGAGGATGCCGGAGAAGGTGGCGGGTCTCGTCACCATCGCCGCCGCCCCCGACTTCACCGAGGACGGCATGTGGTCGGAGTGGACGGACGACCAGCGTGCCGCCTGCATGAGCGAGGGGCAGGTCGCGCTTGCCTCGGAGTACGGCGAGGACATGATTGTGACCCGCAGGATGATCGAGGACGGCCGCGATCACCTCGTGCTGCGCACGCCCCTGCCGCTCGACGTGCCGGTCAGGATGCTGCAGGGCACGGCGGACGCCGACATCCGTATGGACGTGGCGCTTCGGCTGCTCGAGCATATCGACGGAGCCGACGTCAGGCTGGAGCTGGTCAAGGGCGCCGATCACCGCTTCTCCGACCCGGCCTGCCTCGACACGATCACCCGCACGGTGGAGGAGGTGCTGGCCGGTGCGTAAAGCGGCGCGGGTCCTTGCGCGCGCTGTCGCGACGCTGGTCGCGCTTGTCGCAGCCATCTGGGCCTTCGCCCCGCTCGAGCCTGCCGGCCGTGGCGCGGCGGCCACCGCCTCGCTCACGGCCGACCCCGCAATCCTCGCGGCGCGGGAAGCGGCCATGGGCGACGTCGTTCCGGGCGCCGAGGCGCGCGTCGTCTGGGCCGGCGCGCCGGGCGAGGCCACGCGCTGGGCCGTCCTCTACCTGCACGGCTTCTCCGCAAGCTCGGAAGAGATACGCCCCGTCCCCGACCGCCTCGCCGAGGCGCTGGGCGCGAACCTCGTCTTCAACCGCCTGCCAGGTCACGGCCGCGGCGCCGCCGCCATGGGCGAGGCGACCGCGACCGAATGGATCGACGATACCGACCTCATGCTCGACATCGCGCGAGGCGTGGGCGAACGGGTGCTCGTCGTCGCGACCTCCACGGGCGGAACTCTGGCGGCTTTCGCTGCCACCGAGCCCGACATGGCCGCCGACGTGGCCGGCTTCGTCTTCGTCTCGCCGAACTTCGCGGTGGCCTCGCGGGGCGGCCGCATCCTCGAATGGCCCCTCGCCCGGCTCTGGACGCGGCTCGTCCTCGGGGGCGAGCGCGGCTTCGAGCCGCTGAACGAGCGCCAGGCGCGCTACTGGACCGAACGCTACCCGACGACGGCGCTGGTGCGCATGGGGGCGCTGCTTCGAGAGGTGAGGTCGCGCGATCTCTCGGTCGCGACGGCTCCGGCGCTTTTCATATTTTCCGATGGGGACCGCGTGGTCTCGGCCGCCGCCACGCGTCGGGCGGCCGGGCGCTGGGGCGGCGACGTGACGCTCGCGCCGCTGGAATTGCCGGGCTCCGGCGTCGATCCGTCCCGCCACGTGATCGCCGGAGACATCGTGAGCCCCGCAATGACGGTGCCGGTGACCGGCCTCGTTCTGGACTGGGTCGGCGGCCTGCAGGACTGACGGCGCTCCGATGGCGCCCGGTCATGCGAGGGGCGCCGCCCCTCGCGCTCCCCGGCGTATTTCAGGAAAGCTGAAGGGGCAGGGGGTTCATCTTTCCCCAAATACGCAGCCCGGAGGCAGGCGTGCCGTGGGCCCATGGCGTGCGCGTCGCTTGTTGCATTCGTATGCAAAATCCGCTAGCCACCTGCCTGACGGCATTTCGGGGAGGACGCCATGGCAGAGTATCTCAAGCGCGGAAAACCGGCGGAAGCGCGGGCGGAGGACGACGCGAAGGTGCGCGCGACCGTGGAGGGCATCCTGTCCGACATCGAAAGGCGAGGCGATGCTGCCGTCCGTGACCTGTCGGCGAAGTTCGACGGATACGAGCCCCGGGCCTTCCGGCTGAGCGCATCGGAGATCGAGGCGGCGATGCAGAAGGTGTCCGACCGGGAGATGGCCGACATCCGTTTCGCACAGGACCAGATCCGCCGCTTTGCCGAGGTCCAGAAATCCTCGATGCGGGACGTGGAGGTCGAGACGCTCCCCGGCGTGATCCTGGGGCACCGGAACATTCCCGTGAATTCGGTCGGCTGCTACGTTCCGGGCGGAAAGTTCCCGATGGTCGCCTCGGCGCACATGTCGGTCATTACCGCGAAGGTTGCCGGCGTGAAGCGCATCGTGGCCTCCGCGCCGCCGGTCGGGGGCGCACCGCATCCCGCCATCGTGGCGGCGATGAAGGAGGGCGGCGCCGACGAGATCCTCGTCCTTGGCGGCGTGCAGGCGGTTGGCGCCATGGCGCTCGGCACCGAGAGCATCGCGCCCGTGGACATGCTGGTGGGTCCCGGCAATGCCTTCGTGGCCGAGGCCAAGAGGCAGCTGTTCGGTCGGGTGGGCATCGACCTTTTCGCCGGTCCGACGGAAACCATGGTGATCGCCGACGATACCGTCGACGCCGAGATGGTGGCGACGGACCTTCTGGGGCAGGCCGAGCACGGCTACAACTCGCCCGCCTGCCTGATCACCACGTCGCGCAGGCTGGCCGAGGCGACGATGGCCGAAATCGAGCGGCTTCTGGCCGTCTTGCCGACGGCAGAGACGGCCTCGGTCTCGTGGCGCGACTACGGGGACGTGATCCTGTGTGCCGACCATGACGAGATGCTGCGCGTCTCCGAGGAGATGGCCTACGAGCATGTGCAGGTCATGACCGACCGGGACGAGTGGTTCCTTGCGAACATGACGAACTACGGCGCGCTTTTCCTCGGACCGCGCACCAACGTGGCCAACGGAGACAAGGTGATCGGCACGAACCACACGCTTCCGACGAAACGCGCGGGGCGCTACACCGGGGGGCTCTGGGTGGGCAAGTTCCTCAAGACCCATTCCTACCAGCGCGTGCTCACCGACGAGGCGGCGACGCTGGTGGGAGAATACGGCTCGCGGCTGTGCATGCTGGAGGGCTTCGTGGGCCATGCCGAGCAGTGCAACATCCGCGTGCGCCGCTACGGCGGGATCAACGTGCCCTACGGCGAAGGCGCGCCCCGGCGCGAGGCGGCAGAGTGACGCCACGGACCGGCGCCCCCACCGCGAGACGGAGGACATGACATGAGCTTGCCCCGGACGCCGTCCTTCAGGCTCGATGGCCGGCGCGCGCTCGTGGCAGGCGGATCGCGCGGCATCGGCCTTTCCGCCGCCGTGGCCCTGGCCGAGGCCGGGGCGCATGTCGTCGTCGCCGCGCGCGGCGAGGCGGAGCTTGCGTCGAGCCTCGGGGACATGGTCGAGGCCGGGCTGTCGGCGGAGCCGCTCGTCTTCGACGTCACCGACCGCGGCGCGGTCGTCCGCGCGCTCGACGCGGTCGGGCCGTTGGACGTGATGGTGAACTCCGCCGGGACGGCGCGGCACGCGCCCGCGCTCGACACCGACGAGGCCGATTACGACGCCGTCATGGCCGTCAACGTGAAGGCCGCCTACGTCCTTGCGCAGGAGACCGCGCGGCGGATGCGGCGGTCGGGCTCGATCATCCAGATCTCCAGCCAGATGGGCCATGTGGGCGGTATCGACCGGGCGGTCTACTGCGCCTCGAAGCACGCCGTCGAGGGGATGACCAAGGCGATGGCGATCGAGTGGGGGCCGCGCGGCATCCGCGTGAACACGATTTGCCCGACCTTCATCCGCACGCCCCTTACCGAGGCCACCTTCGCGGACCCCGAAAAGCGCGCCTGGATCGAGGGCAAGATCAAGCTCGGCCGCGTCGGGCGGCTGGAGGACGTGATGGGCGCGGTCGTCTATCTTGCCTCCGACGCCTCGGCGCTGGTCACGGGGACCGCGCTGATGGTCGATGGCGGCTGGACGGCGGGCTGAGAGGGCGCATGTCCGAGCGGCGGGCGACGGCGACCGATGTGGCGCGCAGGGCCGGCGTCAGCCAAAGCGCCGTGAGCCGCGTCTTCACGCCGGGCGCCAGCGTATCGAAGGCGATGGCCGACCGGGTCCGAAAGGCCGCGGACGAGCTGGGCTACAGGCCGAACGTGCTGGCCCGGTCGCTCATCACCGGTCGGACGCGGATGGTGGGCCTGGTCGTGGGCTACCTCGAGAACCCGTTCTACCCGGCGGCGCTCGAGGCGTTGTCCGCGGCGCTGGAGTCGCGCGGCTACCACATCCTCGTGTTCCACGCGGCGGGGGGCGGGCACGCGGGGGACGTCGAGCGCGTGGTCGGCGAACTGATGGACTACCAGGTCGACGGGCTGGTCACGGCGTCGGTGCACCTGTCGGACGAATTGGTGGCGCGGTGCAGGGCGGCGGGGCTGCCCGTTGTCCTGTTCAACCGCGGCCTGCCTGGGTCGGGCCTGTCGAGCGTGACGTCGGCCAACCGCGCAGGGGGCGCGGCGGTGGCCGAGTTCCTCATCGCGGGCGGGCACGAGCGGATCGCCCATATCAGCGGGCTTCAGACGGCCTCGACCGGCGTGGACCGCTGGGAGGGGTTCCGCGCGGCGCTGGAGGCGGCGGGGCGCGGGGTCCACGCGCTGGCCGATGGCGGGTTCGACCGCGAGCGCGCGGCGGCGGCGGCGCGGGCGATGCTGTCGGGACCCGAGCCCCCGGACGCGATATTCGTGGCGAACGACCACATGGCGCTGGGTGTGCTTGACGAGGTGCGCCACGCAATGGGCATCGACGTGCCGGGCGCGGTCTCGGTCGTCGGTTACGACGACGTGCCGCCGGCGGCTTGGAAGGCCTACGACCTCACCACCGTCAGGCAGCCCGTAGACCGCATGGTGACGGCGGCGGTGGAGATCCTGGTGGCGGAGATCGAGCGGGGACAGCCGCCCGGCCGTGTCACCGAGGTTGCGGCGGAGCTGGTCGTGAGGGGATCGGCGCGCAAGCCTGAAAATGTGATATAATTGTAATTAATCTGTGCAAAGATAGCCTGATTGGGCCTTTCCGAGCAGAGAAAAATTCGAAAAGCACAATCCCCAAACGCCCCGTCGGCGCCATTCCGGGTCTCGATGCGGCGCTGGATGGCGACCGGCCGCGCGCCCTGACCTGCCGCGTGCCCTGACCGGCGTCGGTGTGGCTGCCGTGCCGTGTGGTGCGGCGGGCCTCAAGCCGGAATGCCAGGGGGGCGACGGTCCTGCGCCGCTCCCATCCGTCGTCCTCGAGCAGGCGTCCGTTCGCCGCATCCTGATCGAGGGGACGGGAACGGCCGCGATTCCGTGGCGGCGCCCATGTCAGGGCGTGGTCAGCGTGCCGCCACGCCCTTCACCGGAGACTTGGGCACGTCGCAGTTGGCGTCGATGAAGTCGAGGACCAGCGGCCTGATCTTGTCGCGCCAGCTGCGGCCCGCGAAGATCCCGTAATGACCTGCATTGGGCTCGAGATAGGTCGCCTTCTTGGAGTCGGGCAGGCCGGTGCAGAGGTCCAGCGCGGCGACGCACTGGCCCGGCGCCGAGATGTCGTCCTGCCCGCCCTCGACGGTCTTGACCGCGACGGTGGTGATCTTGCCGATGTCCACGCGCTTGCCGGCCACCGTGAACTCGTTCTTCGCGATCTCGAGGCCCTTGAAGATCCGTTCCACCGTCGAGAGGTAGAATTCGGCCGTCATGTCCATCACGGCGAGGTATTCGTCGTAGAACTTGTTGTGCTTGTCGTGGTCGGACGCTTCGCCCTTGGCCACGCGCATGATCTGGTCGGTGAAGGCGCGTGCGTGCTTCTCGGCGTTCATCGCCATGAAGGACGTCAGCTGCTGCAGGCCGGGATAGACCATCCGTCCGGCGCCTGCGTATTTGAAGCCCACGCGCTGCACGACGTAGCGCTCCAGCTGGCCCATCGTGACCCGGCGGCCGAAGTCGGTCACGTCCGTCGCCGCGGCGTCGGGGTCGATCGGCCCCCCGATCAGCGTGAGGGTGCGCGGCTGGGCTGCGGGTTCCTCCTCGGCGAGGTAGGCGGTGGCGGCCAGCGCAAGGGGCGCGGGCTGGCAAACGGCGATGACGTGCGTGTCGGGGCCCATCTCGCGCATGAAGTCCACGAGGTAGAGGGTGTAATCCTCGATATCGAACTTGCCTTCGCTCACGGGGATGTCGCGCGCGTTGTGCCAGTCGGTGACGTAGACGTCGCAATCGGGCAGCAGGCTGAGGACGGTCGAACGCAGGAGAGTGGCGTAGTGACCGGACATCGGCGCGACCAGCAGGACCTTGCGGCCCGTGGGCGCGCGCCCCTGCACGTTGAAGCGGATAAGATCGCCGAAGGGGCGGCGAACCACCTTCTCGACGGAAACGGTGTGGTCGCGGCCGTCGTCGGCGGGAACGGAGTAGATGCCCCAGTCGGGCTTGACAGCCATGCGGGCGAAGCTGCGTTCGGCGACCTCGCCCCAGGCCGCGGTCATCTGGATCGCGGGGTTGGCGAAGATGCCCAGCTGCGGGAACGAACACATGGCGCGGGCGGTCGAGCCCAGCCACTGGTTCGTGACGCGCATGGACTCCATGTAGTCGTAGGTGAGAAGGTATCGCATGTCTTTCTCCTGCCTCGGAGGGCGGCTCGCCGGACAGGCGGATTTCGCGTCCGGTTCAAATCGTCGCTTTGCCCCCTCACCGCGGCATTGCTACGCTGCAATGACGTAAAAGCGGGACGAAATCAAGGTGACAGAAAGTGACGGCGACATGCAGGGGGAAGAGCAGGGCATGGGCGAGAACCTCGATCGTCTGAACCAGAATCTCGTCAGGGTAGAGGAATTGTCTAAACGACTCGTCGCCGCGTTGTCGCGCAGGTCGTCGGGCGACGTGGGCCTCGAGGGGCCCGGACACGACCTCTATCTCAAGGCTGGCATGGCCTACTGGCAGGAGGCGATGACCAACCCCGCGCGACTCATGGAGCACCAGGTCCAATACTGGAGCAGCACGCTGACGCATTTCCTGGAGATGCAGCAAAGCATGTCGCAGGGGCAGGCCGCGGCGGCGCAGGACGAGGCCGACGCGCCGGCCGACAAGCGTTTCGCCAACCCGCTGTGGAAGACGCATCCCTATTTCAGCTTCGTGAAGAACCAGTACCTTCTGGGCGCGAAGGCCATCGAGGAGGCTGTCTCGCGCCTCGAGGGGCTGGACCCGCGGGACAAGGCCCGCGTCTCGTTCTTCGCCAACCAGATCATCGATCTGTTTTCGCCCACGAACTACCTCGCCACGAACCCCGACGCGCTGGAGCGGGCGGTGGAGACCGAGGGCGAAAGCCTCGTGCAGGGCCTCGAGAACATGGTCCGCGACATCGAAAGCCACCAGGGCGAGCTTTTGCCGACGCTGGCCGACCCCAACGCCTTCGAGGTGGGCGGCAACATCGCCACCACCGAGGGTTCGGTCGTGTTCCGCAACCGCCTGATGGAGGTGATCCAGTATGCGCCCGTGACCGAGACGGTGCACCGCACGCCGCTCGTCATCTTCCCGCCGTGGATCAACAAGTTCTACATCCTCGACCTCAAGCCCCAGAACAGCCTGATCAAGTGGATCGTCGAGCAGGGGTTCACGCTTTTCGTCGTCAGCTGGAAGAACCCCGATGCGAGCTTCGCGGATACCGGCCTCGAGGGCTACATCGAGGAGGGCTATCTCGAGGCGATCCGCGTCGCCCGCGAGATCACCGAGGAGCCTCAGGTCAACGTCATCGGCTACTGCATCGCGGGCACCACGCTGGCCGCGACCCTTTCGCTTCTGAAGAAGCGTAAGGAAAAGCCGATCAAGTCCGCGACCTTCTTCACCACCCTCACCGATTTCTCGGACCAGGGCGAGTTCACGGTCTTCCTGCAGGACGATTTCGTGGACGCCATCGAACGGCAGGTGCAGGCCGAAGGCATCCTCGACAGCCACTACATGTCCAAGACCTTCTCGTTCCTGCGCGCCAAGGACCTCGTCTACGGGCCCGCGATCCGCAGCTACATGATGGGCGAGGCGCCACCCGCGTTCGACCTGCTCTACTGGAACGGGGACTCGACCAATCTTCCGGGCAAAATGGCCGTGCAGTACCTGCGCGGCCTCTGCCAGGCCAATGCGCTGTGCGAGGGCGGCTTCGAGATGTTCGGCGAGACGCTGTCGGTCAGGGACGTGGACATCCCGGTCTATGCCGTGGCCTGCGAGACCGATCACATCGCGGCATGGAAGGACAGCTTCCGCGGGATCACGCAGATGGGGTCCCGCAACAAGACCTTCGTGCTGTCGGAATCGGGCCACATCGCGGGGATCGTGAACCCGCCCTCCAAGAAGAAATACGGCCACTACACCAACCCCGAGGTGACGGGCGCGCCAGAGGAATGGCTGGCGGCGGCTGAGTACCACGAAGGGTCGTGGTGGCCGCGATGGGGCGAGTGGCTCGCGAGTCGGTCCGGCAGGCAGGTTCCCGCCAGAATTCCGGGCGAGGCGGGCTATCCGGTCATGGCCGCAGCGCCCGGAACCTATGTTCTCGAAAAGACAAACGTCTGAAAACAATCGCCAAAGCTTCTCCTTCCGCTGGGTCATGCTGCGGTGCAGCAAATGCTTGACTTTCTGCGCCGCAGCATTCATATATGACGCAATCGCAGCATGAACCGCTACGCGCGCTGGCAAAGGAGATACCGATGGCCGTGAAGACCCCTGACTACACCAAGATGTTCACCGACATGATGGGCTCGTTCCCGATGGACATGTCGGCCTACAACGACGCGTTCAAGACCTCGGCCGCGATGGGCGAGAAGATGTCGAAGGTCGTTCTCGACGCCGCCGAGAAGTCGACCGAGATCTCGTCGAAGTGGACGAAGGACACGCTCGCCAAGGTCGGCGACGTCACCGCCGTGAAGGCAGAGCCCACCGACTACACCAAGTCGATGACCGATTTCGCCTCTGCACAGGCCGAGATGACCGCCGAGACCATGGCTGCCTTCGCCGAAGTCGCGAAGAAGGTCCAGATGGAGACGGTCGAGCTGATGATGGCGGCAGGCAAGGAAGCTTCCGAAGAAGCGACGGCAGCCGTCAAGAAGGCGACCGCCGAAGTGACCTCGGTCGCCAAGAAGGCCGCCGCGAAGTAATCGCCGAAAGGCGTCATGGTTTCGTGCCGACGTCCTCCCCGTCGGCATGAACACGGGAAGGGCGGGCCCACCGGGTCCGCCCTTCTTCGCATGGGTGCATCTCGCCCCCGCAGAACCCGATTGCTTTTTGCCATCATGGGCGTAGGCTCAGCGATGCTGCATCGCAGGAGAGGGGAGGGCAGGCCATGGGCAACGCCAAGGCGACACGCGCAGGAACGTCCGACGGACCGCTTCTGGTCAAGCGCTATGCAAGCAGGCGCCTCTACAACACCGAGACGTCCGACTACGTCACGCTCGAGGATATCGCGGGTTTCATCCGCGCAGGCCGCGAGGTGAAGATCGTCGACCTCAAGTCCGGGGACGATCTGACCCGGCAATACCTTCTCCAGATCGTCGCCGAGCACGAAAGCCGCGGCGAAAGCGTGCTTCCGATCGGTGTCCTGACCGACCTCGTGCGCAGCTACACGACCCAGGCGCAATCCGTGGTGCCCGACTTCCTCGCCATGAGCTTCGAGATGCTCAAGCAGGGGCAGTCGAAGATGGTCGAGAACATGACCGCAATGAACCCGATGGCCTCCATGCCCGGTTTCGACGCCATGCGCGCCCAGCAGGAGGCGTTCTTCAAGGCGATGACGGGCGGTGTCGGGAAAAGCTGGTCGGGACCCTCGCCCGACGACAGCGAGGATGCGGCCGAGCCGTCTTCGGAAGACGAACTGGCCGACATCAAGAAGCAGCTTGCCGAGCTTCAGACCAAGCTCAGCAAGATGTGAGGACGGGGCGCCTCAGGTGCCGTAGGCCCGCGCCTCTTCCCCCATGACCTCTTCCGCCGCGGCGAGAAGCGCCTCGGCGATGACGTCCAGCTCGGGCTTCTTGAGGCGTGCGGGCAGGCGCACGTCGCAGGCGCGCATCAGCATGGCGCGCGTCCGCGGCAGGTCCGGCGTCTCGCCGGGGATGAACTTCCAGTTCCAGAAGGCGCGCGCGTTGTCGGTCGACAGGCCGAAGACCTGAACCTTCACACCGCGGGCCGCCGCGGCCTCGGCGAAGGCCGTCGCGTGGGCGTCGCTCGGCACGTCCACGAGGTTGAACTGGATCGAGTCGGGCGCGCGCTCCTCGGGGCCGAGCGCGTCGGGCACCTCGAGCCACGGCGAGACGTTCAGGCGACCGGCGACGTAGTCGTGGTTGGCACGGCCGTCGCGGACCCGGCGCGCCACCTCGGGCAGCTGCGGGCGGATCACGGCGGCCGACAGGTTCTGAAGCCGCATGTTGTAGAGGGGCAGCATGTTCTGCCAGCGCGCGAAGGCCTCGGCCAGCTCGGGATCGTTCTGGCCGTCGGGGCCCTTGTGCTTCTTCCAGTTGTGCTCGTAGGCGCCGGACATGATCACGCAGCGCGCCGCGAGATCGGCGTCGTCGGTGATCAGGATGCCGCCCTCACCGGCGTTCACCAGCTTGTAGGACTGGAACGAGAAGCAGCCGATGGCCCCGATCGTGCCGATCTTGCGCCCGTGCCAGAGCGTGCCGAGCGAATGCGCCGCGTCCTCGATCACGGGGATGCCGCGGAGGTCGCACAGCGCCATGATGGCGTCCATGTCCGAGGTGTGGCCGCGCATGTGGCTGATGATCACGGCAGAGATGTCGTCGTCGAGGCGCGCCGCGAAGTCATCCATGTCGATGCGGTAGTTGTCCGACACTTCCACGAGAACGGGCTGGCAATTGGCGTGGACAACCGCCGAGGGCACCGCGGCGAAGGTGAAGGCCGGGATCAGCACCCTCGCGCCGGGCGCGAGGTCGAGGGCGCGGAGCGACAGGAAGATCGCGGCCGAGCAGGACGAGACCGCGAGCGCGTATTTCACGCCCATCAGGTCGGCGAATTCCCGCTCCAGCAGCGCCACGGGCGCGTCCTGCGGCGCGGTGTAGCGGAAAAGGTCGCCCGATTTCAGCAGGCGGTCGATCTCGGCCCGCGCGGCCTCGGGGATCGGTTCGGCGTCGTAGACATTGGGTGCGAGCGCCATGGTTTCACCTTTTTGAAATGTCCCATTTCGGAAAACTTACACTCTTAACGCGCTGCGGGCGAGTCGGAATGGCCGCGGCCCGCAGGCTCGTCGTCCGCGGGGTGCGATGGAGTTGCACGGCTGCATCGGTTTCCGGCGCGTCAGGCCGTCGGCTCAGACGCCGAGGCGGTCGCGCAGCGAGAACCACGTCATCGCAAGCGTCAGAAGCGGCGCCCGGAACGCCGCGCCACCGGGGAAGGTCGGGACCGGCAGGGCCTCGAACGTGGCGAGGCCATCCTGCTGCCCCAGCACGGCCTCGGCCATGACCCGTCCAGCCATGCCCGAAAGGGCCACGCCCTGTCCCGAGAAGCCCGCGCCCGACAGGATGCCGTGGCCCACCCGCGCGACATGCGGAAGGCGGGTTGTGGTGACGGCGAGCGAGCCGCCCCAGACATGCGTCACGGGCGTGCCCTTCAGCTGCGGGAACAGCGTCTCCATCCGTGCGATCAGGGCGGTCGAGATGTCGCTGGGGAAGCCGATGGAATAGCTCTCGCGCCCGCCGAAGAGGAACCTGCGATCCTCCGAGAAGCGGTAGTAGTTCACCACGAAGCGCGAATCCGCGACGGCTATGTCCTCGGCCAGCACCTCGGTCCAGCGGTCCGGCAGGGGTTCGGTCGCGGCGATGAAGGAGTTGATCGGCATCACCCGCGCGGCGACCGGCTTCAGAAGTCCGGGCAGATACCCGTTGCCGGCGATGATGGCGTGGTCCGCCGTGACGGTGCCGGCCGCCGTCTCGAGGCGCACGGGCGCACCCGGACGGATCGCCGTGACCTCCGTCGTTTCGTGGATCACGGCGCCGGCGGCTTCGGCCTCGCGGGCGAGCGCGAAGGCGTAGGCGAGCGGATGGAAATGTCCGCCGCCCGGATCGACGCCACCCCCGACATAGAGCGGCGATTTCACCAGCGCCCGGAAATCGTCGCCCTCCAGGATGCTGGTCCGGTAGCCATACTCGCGCTCGAGGAACTCGGCCTCCGCGCTCAGGTGGTGAAGGTCGCCCGCACTGTATTCACCATGCGCGATACCGGGGCGGAACGCGGCCTCGGGGGCATGGGCCGCGCAGAAGTCGCGAAGCTGGTCCTTGGCGGCCTCGGACAGGTCCCAGAGCGCGCGCGCGCGGTCCGGGCCGAGCTTTCCGGCCAGCCAGCTCTGAGGCTTGTTGAAGCCCGAATGGATCTGGCCGCCGTTCCGGCCCGACGCGCCGAAGCCCGCCCGGTGCGCGTCCAGCACCACGACCCGCCGCCCCGCCCGCGCGAGCGTCAGCGCGGCCCAGAGCCCGGTGAACCCCGCGCCGAGGACCGCCACATCGGCCCGCGCATCGCCGTCGAGCGGCGCGCGCCGGGGCGGCGGGGGCAGGCTCGCGGCATACCATGACGGCGCGTGCACGCCCGGTCGGTCGTTGCGGTAGAGCGGGTTCATGGGCTCCGGTCCCGGTGGATCAGACGTTCAGGAGAAGGTGCTCCCGCTCCCACGGGCTGATGACCTGGAGGAATTCGCGGTGCTCCAGTTCCTTGACGGCGCTGTAGACGTGGCAGAACTCGGTGCCCAGAACCTCCTGGATCGAGGCGTTCGCCCGGAACAACTCCAGCGCCGAGCCGAGGCCCTTGGGGATCGCGTCGGTGCCCTTGTAGGCGTCGCCGGTCCAGACCGGGCCGGGATCGGTCGCTTCCACAAGTCCGAGATAGCCGCAGGCGAGGGATGCGGCGATGCCGAGATAGGGGTTGGTGTCCATGCCCGGCAGGCGGTTCTCGACGCGCCGCGAGGCCGCGTCCGCGACCGGCACGCGCAGGCCGGTGGTGCGGTTGTCGCGTCCCCATTCGAGGTTGATCGGGGCGGCGAAGTCGGGGACGTAGCGGCGGTAGCTGTTCACGTAGGGCGCGAGCAGCGCGATGACCGAGGGCAGGTGCCGCTGCAGCCCGCCGATGAAGTGCATGAAGGCCGGCGTCTCGCTGCCGTCGGCGTTCGAAAAGATGTTCTGGCCGGTTTTCGTGTCCACCACGGAATGGTGGATGTGCATGGCCGAGCCGGGCTCGCCCTCGATCGGCTTGGCCATGAAGGTGGCGTAGCAGTCGTGGCGGAGCGCAGACTCGCGGATCATCCGCTTGAAATAGAAGATTTCGTCGGCCAGTCGCACCGGATCGCCGTGCCGCAGGTTCAGCTCGATCTGGCCCGCGCCGCCCTCCTGAAGGATGCCGTCGATCTCGAGTCCCTGGGCTTCTGCAAAGTCGTAGATGTCGTCGATGACGGGGCCGTATTCGTCCACCGCGCTCATCGAATAGGCCTGACGCGCGGCGGCGCGCCTGCCCGAGCGGCCGATCGGCGGTTCGATCTCGCGCGCGGGGTCGGTGTTCGGCGCGACGAGGTAGAACTCCATTTCGGGGGCGACGATGGGCGTCCAGCCACGGGCCGCGTACAGCTCGACCACGCGGCGCAATACGTTGCGCGGCGCGAAGGGCACGGGACGGCCTTCCTGGTCGTCGATGTCGTGGATCACCTGAAGCGTCCAGTCCGCCGTCCAAGGCGCGGGCATCGCGGTGGAGTAGTCGGGCGTCAGGATCATGTCGGGTTCGGTGAAGCCGTCGCTCACGGCCTTGTCCGCCCAGTCCCCGGTGATCGTCTGGAAGAAGATCGAGTTCGGCAGGTAGAAGCGCGTCTGCTGCGCGAATTTCAGGCCCGGCATCGCCTTGCCGCGCGCCACGCCCGCGATGTCGGCCACGATGCATTCCACCTCGTCGAGCGACCGCCCGCCAAGCCAGTTCTGTGCGATCGGCGGCAGCCGTCCGATCAGGTCCGCCATCGCGCTCATGCTTCGGCCTTCGTTGAAGTGATCGCCTCGGGCACGCGCGTCGCAGGCGCGCCCTGCAGCACGTCGCCCATCCAGCGGCCGATGGCCGCGTTGTCGTTCCGGGCATCGAGGCTGGCCGCGGCCGCCGCGACCAGCGTCGGTTCGATCGCGCCGCCGCGATGCTCGATCAGGCCCTCGACGACGGGGCGTTCGAATTCGGGATGCGGCTGGATCGTCAGGATGCGCTCGCCGACTGCCAGCATCGCGTAGGCCGTCGCGTCGCCGCGGCCGAGCACGGTCGCGCCCTCGGGCAGTTCGACCACCTGGTCCTGGTGCCAGGCGTGCAGCTGCACCTCGGCGTCGCCTATGCGGTAGCGCCGAAGCCCCAGCGCCCAGCCGCCGGGAAACTTGACGACCTTGCCGCCAAGGGCCTGCGCGACGATCTGGTGGCCGAAGCAGATGCCGACCAGCGGCTTGTCCGCATCGCGGATCCCGCGGATCAGCTCTTCGAGCGGGGCGATCCACGGAAGATCCTCGTAGGCGCCATGCCTCGAGCCCGTGATGAGCCAGGCGTCGGCGGCCCCGTGGCCGTCCGGGAACTCCATGTCCACGACGTTGAACACGCGGAACTCGAACCCGCGGCCGCCGAGGAGCCGCTGGAACATGTCGGAATATTCGCCCTCTCGCTCCGAGATCGCCTCGGGCAGGTGGCCGGTCTGCAGGATGCCGATGATCATGAATTGCTCGTGTGATTGTGCCGCCAAGCTAGGCGCGCGCGGCAGCCGGCACAAGTGGGGGCCGGTTGCGCGCCGCTTCGGGGTTCTGCCGCGGGCGCTTTCGTGGTGAGATGCCCGAGCAGCCGTGACGGAGGACGCCATGAAGGTCGGTATCGTGGGCGCGGGCATGGTCGGCTCGGCCGCCGGGTTCGCGCTGATCCAGCAGGGCAGGGCGGGCGAGATCGTGTTCGTGGACATCGACACCGCCCGTGCGCGGGCCGAGGCCGAGGACATCGCCCACGCCGTGCCCTTCGCCGCGCCCGCCATCGTGCGGCACGGCGATTATGCCGATCTTGCGGGCGCGGGGATCGTGATCCTCGCCTGCGGCGTCTCGCAGAAGCCGGGCGAGACGCGCCTTGCCCTGCTCGAACGCAATGCCGCCGTCTTCCGGTCCGTTGTGGGCGACGTCATGAAGGTCTGCCCCGACGCCATCCTTCTGGTCGCCTCCAATCCCGTCGATATCATGGGCCAGATCACGCAGGCCATCTCGGGCCTGCCGCCGGGCCGGGTGATCGGGTCCGGCACGATCCTCGACACCGCGCGGTTCCGCTGGCTTCTGGGGCGCCACCTCGGCATCTCGCCGCGGTCGGTGCACGCCTATGTCCTCGGCGAGCATGGCGACAGCGAGGTGCTGGCCTGGTCCAACGCGCGCGTCGGGTCGGTCGGGCTGACGGAGTTCGCGGCCCAGGTCGGCTCGGCGCTGACGCGCGACGTGCGCGAGCGTATCGACGGGGGCGTGCGCAACGCGGCCTACACCATCATCGAGGGCAAGGGCGCGACCTGGTATGGCATCGGCGGCGGCCTTGCGCGGATCGTGGGCGCGGTGGCCGACGACGAACAGGCGGTCCTTTCGGTCTCGACCGTCGAGAAGGACGTCCTCGGCGTGGCCGAGGTGGCCCTGTCGCTGCCGCGCATCGTGGGGCGGGACGGCGTCTCGGCGACGCTCTGGCCGGACCTCGACGCGCGCGAGACGGAGGGCCTGCGCGCCTCGGCCGAGATCCTGAGGGACCGCTTCGGGGAAATCCCGCTCTGAGCGGTCAGACCGTGTCGAGATAAAGCTCGATGCGCTCGTCGTTCGAAAGCTGCGCCATGTAGTGAAGTTCCTGCCGCTTGGTGGCGAGGAAGTTCTCGGCCAGCGTCGGTGTGAAGATGCGGCGGATCTCGGGGCTTCTGTCGAAGGCCGTGATCGCCGTCTCCCAGGTCGAGGGAAGCTGCGGCAGGTTCTGCGAATAGGCGTTGCCGGTGATCGGCGGTTGCGCCGGCGTCTCGTCCTCCAGCCCGTTCAGGGCCGCGCCGAGGATCGCGGCGAGAAAGAGGTAGGGATTGATGTCGCCGCCCGCCACGCGATGTTCGATCCGACGCGCGGCGGCCCCGCCCGAAGGCACCCGAAGCGCGGTCGTCCGGTTCTCGTGCGCCCAGGCGATGCCGGTCGGCGCGTGCGCGCCGGGCACGAAACGGTCGTAGCTCGTGGAATGGGGCGCGAAGATCAGCATGGATCCCGGCATCGCCGCGAGGCAGCCCGCGATGGCGTGACCGAGCCGCGCCTCGCCGCCGGGACGCCGCTCGTCGAAGATGTTCTCGCCGTCCGCGTCGAGGATCGAGAAATGCGCGTGCAGACCGCTGCCGGCATAGTCCGCGTAGGGCTTCGCCATGAAGCTTGCCGCGACGCCGAACTGCCGCGCGAGGCCCTTGACCAGAAGCTTGAAGAGCCACGCGTCGTCGGCCGCCTTCAGCGCGTCGGCCTGGTGCATCAGGTTGATCTCGAACTGGCCGGGCCCCGCCTCGGAGATCGTGGTGTCGGAGGGGATGTCCATCGCCTCGCAGGCCTCGTAGAGCCGGGTGAAGAACTGGTCCCACGCGTCGAGCTGCCTGAGCGCGAGGATCTCGGCCTGGTGACGCCGCTTGCCCGAACGCGGCGAGGGCGGCACGCGCGGCGCGGCGCCCTTGTCGTCGATGAGGTAGAATTCCAGCTCGGTCGCGACCACGGGCGTCAGTCCGCGCGCCTTGTAGCGCTCGACCACGCGGGCGAGCGCCTGCCGCGGATCGCCGTCGTAGGGCGCGCCGTCCTCGTGGAACATCCAGATCGGCAGGAGCGCCGTGGGGCTCGTGAGCCACGGCATGGGCAGGAAGCCGCGTTCGGTCGGCATCAGCACGCCGTCGGGATCGCCCGCGCGGAACACCAGCGGGCTGTCGTCGATGTCCTCGCCCCAGATGTCGAGGTTCATGACCGAGTAGGGGAACCGCGTGCCTTCGGTGATCACCTTGTCGGCGTAGCGCCGCGCCACGCGCTTGCCGCGCGGCTGCGCGTTGAGGTCCGCCGCCACGGTGCGGACCGAGGCGATTTCGGGATGCTGGTCGAGATAGTCCTTCATGATGCGAAAGCTATGAAGCGGCGCGCGGGAAACGGCAAGCCATGCCGGCAGCCTGCCGCTAGCGGATGAGCTGGGGACGGTAGCGCAGGCGCGGGCGCGCGTTCTGCGGAAGGTGGCGGTTCAGCCGCTGGTTGATCGCGCCGAACACCGCGATGATGACGAGTGTGAAGGCCACGAAATAGACCGCGACGATCGGGTAGGGCACGAAGGGGTTGAACGTCCGGTCCGCGAAATAGCTCGCATAGTAAAGCGCGTCGCCCTTCTGCTGGAAGGCGGGGAACGACGAGAAGAAGACCAGCGCAGTGGAGTGGAACAGGAAGATCGCCTCGTTGGTGTACGCGGGCCACGCGAGGCGCATGGTGGTGGGAAAGACCACGCGCCTGAACTTCTTCCAGCCCGACAGCCCGTAGGCGTCCGCCGCCTCGAGGTCGCCGCGCGGAACCGCCCGAAGCGCACCGTAGAAGATCTCGGCGGAATAGGCGGAGGTGTTGAGGAACAGCACGATCAGCGCCCCGAGCCAGGCCCGCGCGAGCCAGCGCGTCTCGGCCTCGATGGCGATGCCGAGGAACGTGAACTCGACGCCCAGGCGCGGCAGCAGCACGAAGGCCTCGTAGGCCATGAAGAACTGGATGAAGAGCGGCGAGCCGCGGAAGACGAAGATGAACCATTCCGCGGGCTTGCGCAGGACGCGCCGCGGCGAGTTCTTGGCGAGAGCGAGCGCCACGGCGAACACGAAGCCCAGCGACAGCGACAGGACGGCGAAGTAGACGTTCCAGATCATGCCCGAGCCGATCAGGACGATCTGTTCGCAAAGCCCGATATCCGCGCGCGGCAGCAGCCGCTCGCCGATGCCGAGCGCGCGCAGCGCATAGGCCTGGAACGCCTCGGCGCAGGTCATCGCGCGGCCCTCCGCGCGGGTGGCCTGGGTCCGGCGGTGCGGTCCGTCATGCGCCGGCCCTCCGCATCTCTTCGCCCGCGGCGGTGGCCTGGCCGTGGCTGAGACGCTCGGTCAGGCGCTTCAGCACGATCTCGGAGACCCGCGTGAAGGCGAGGTAGAAGATCAGGAGGGCGAGGAAATACCAGAACCGCCAGTCGGGATGCGGGTACTGGTAGGCCGAGGTGCGCGACCCGCCCAGCTCGCGCGCCCAGTAGACGATGTCCTCGATGCCGAGCAGGAACAGGAGCGGCGTGGCCTTGATGAGGATCATCCAGATGTTGGACAGGCCCGGCAGCGCGAAGATCCACATCTGCGGCACGAGGATGCGCCAGAAGACCTGGCGGCGCGACATGCCGTAGGCCTCCGCGGTCTCGAGCTGGGCGCGCGGGACGGCGCGCATGGCCCCGAAGAGGACATTGCCGCAGAACGCGCCGAAGACGATGGCGTAGGTGAAGACCGCAAGCGCGAAACCGTAGGTTTCGTGCACCCATTGCGGCGCGTCGCCCTGCGGCGTGCGCGCCTCGGGGCAGACGAGGAAGTTCGCGCCCTGCCGGATATCCTCGGTCCAGTCGGGACAGGCGATCTGGTGGCGCAGATACTCGATGCCCTGATCGAGGACGAGGATGAAGAACAGGAAGAAGACGATGTCGGGCACGCCGCGCACCATGGCGGTATAGCCCCGGCCCAGCAGCGAGACGGGCAGCAGCGGCGAGCGCGAGGCGGCGGCGGCGGCGAAGCCGAACGCGAGCGCGGTGGGCGCGGTGACGGCCAGAAGCGCGAAGACCACCAGGAAGGACTGGTAGAACAGGAAATGCGCGCCATTGGTCAGGTAGCATCCGAACCAGCGGACGGTGTCGAGCGTGTCGGGATCGGTGCAGAACTCGAACATCGGGGCCCTTTGGCCGGCGGCGGATCTTGCGTATTTTCAGGAAAGATGAAGGAGGGGGGGCGCGTTGCGGCGCCCCCGCCCGTCGTCGACTGCCGTGATCAGCGGCCGCCTTCCTCTTCGGAGGGCCAGAGCTGGGCTTCCTCGCCGAACCATTCGAGGATCAGCGCGTTCAGCGAGCCGTCCTCCTTCATCGAGGTGATGGCCTCGTCGAAGGCCGCGAGGCGCTCGTCGCCCTCGCGCATCCCCATGCCGACGCCGCCACCGAGCTGGACGGGGTCTCCCACGATCATGAGATCGGCATCTTCCGCGGCGATCGGCAGGAGGTAGTCGCCGTCGGCGAAGACCGCATCGGCCTCGCCGTTGCGCACGGCGGCAACCGTCTCGTCAGGGGTCGCGAACTCGATCAGGGTCGCGCCGGTCTCGGCGATGTAGCCCGCCTGGATCGTGTTGGTCTGCGCCGCGATCACGCCGCCTTCGAGGTCGGCGTCCTCGTCCATGGCGAGGTAGAGCGAGGAGGCGGGCGGGATGTAGGGCTGGGTGAAGTCGATGACCTCGTCACGCTCGTCGGTGATCGACATGCCGGCGATGATCGTGTCGTAGTTGCCCGAGGTCAGGTTCGGGATGATCGAGTCCCAGTCGTTCGTGACCCATTCGCACGACAGCTGGGCGCGCGCGCAGATCTCGTCGCCGAGAACGCGCTCGAAGCCGTCGACTTCACCGTTGTCGTTGATGAAGTTGTACGGAGGATAGGCGCCTTCCGTGCCCATGCGGACGGTGTCCTGGGCGGCCGCCGCGCCGGCGGAGATCGCCAGCATCCCGGCGGTGAGGATCAGATGTTTCATGGGTGGTCTCCCTGGTTTCCCGGTAAGTGTTCTGCCTCGGCCCGTCAGGCCGCCTGGCCATGACTGAGGAATTGCCGCAGGCGCGGCGAGGAGGGTGCGCCGAAGAGGCGGTCCGGGGGGCCTTCCTCCTCGACGCGGCCCTCGTGGAGGAACACGACATGGCCGGAGATGTCCCGCGCCATGCGCATGTCGTGGGTGACGAGGATCATGGTGCGGCCCTCCTCGGCGAGGGAGCGGATCACGCGCACCACCTCCTGTTCGAGTTCGGGGTCGAGCGCCGAGGTCGGCTCGTCGAAAAGAAGCGCGCGCGGCTGCATGCAGAGCGCGCGCGCGATGGCCGCGCGCTGCTGCTGGCCGCCCGAAAGCTGTGCCGGCCAGGCGTCGCATTTCTCGCCGATGCCGACCTTGTCCAGAAGACCGCGCGCCCGGTCCTCGACCTCGCGCGGGTCCTCGCCCAGCACCGTGACGGGCGCCTCCATGACGTTCTGAAGGATGGTCATGTGGGCCCACAGGTTGAACTGCTGGAACACCATGGAAAGATTCGTGCGGATGCGGCGCACCTGCTCGCGGTCGGCGGGATGGCGCGACGGGCCCGTGCCGCGCCACGCGACCGGCTCGCCCTCGAACAGGATCTCGCCGCTCTGGCTGTCTTCCAGAAGGTTGGCGCAGCGCAGGAGCGTCGACTTTCCCGATCCCGAGGATCCGATGAGCGACACCACGTCGCCCGCCCGCGCCGTCAGGTCGACGCCGCGCAGGACGTGAAGGGCGCCGAAGCTCTTGTGGAGGCCGGTGATCTCGATCACCGGATCGTTTGCGTCGGTCACGTCTGGTCGTTGCCCCCTGTCATCCGCCGGAATTTGCGCCAATGAAGCGGGCAAATGCAATTCCCCTGTGCACCTTTCCGCAACGGAAAGCGGCAAAACGCGGCAAATGCAGCGGTTTTTGCCTATGCGGGCGGCGGCGCGGGAACCGGAAGGGCCGCGTATCCCGCCGGATCGGGGTCGAGGATGCCGGCGAGGCCGAGCATCCCGCGCATCTCGGGGGAGGTGGCGGCGAAGGCCTCGGCCAGCGCGGCGCGGTGCGGTGCGGGGTCGGTGCCGGCGGCCGTGACGTAGGCGAGCGCGGGCGTGGACGGGGTGCGCCCGATGACGCGGAGATCGCGGGCGAAAGCGTCCCAGCGGCGGATCATGCGCCAGCTCGCCACATCGAGCGCGGCGATGTCCGCGCGCCGCGCGGCGACGGCGCGGGCGCTTGCGGAATGGGCGCCGGTCGCGCAAGCGCGCCCGAACGCGATCCCCGCCGCGGCGGCGGCCGCCGCGGGTGCGCCCCAGCCCGACTGGCTGTCGGCACCGTTGATGGCGAGGGTCGCGCCCGCGAAGTCGGCCAGCGTCCCGCGCGGGTCGTCCGCGTGAGCGACGAGAACGCTGTAGTAGGTGCCGGGCGGCGCGTCGGGCAGGCCCAGGTCCGGCGCCGCGACCAGCGTGACCATGCCGGAAAACCCGAGCCGGTGCGGCAGGTTGCAGATCTGCGAGAGAACGAGGTCGCTTCGCGCCCATGCCTGCGTCGGCGACATGGCGTGATCGAGCCCGTCGGGCGCGTCCACGCCGCGGTCGCGCAGGCTGTCGCGGATCAGCGCCCAGAACCCGTCCGTCGCGTCCCTCGTCTCGGGCCGAAGATACATCGGCAGGGTCGCGATCATCCCCGCCCGGCTTCGACCCGTTGCCGCGCGAGGTTCGAATCGCGGTCGCCGACGCCCAGCATCGGGGCCACGAGGCGCATGATCGCGTCCTCCTCGTGGTCGCGCGCGCCGTCCGCCAGCACGATCTCCCAAAGCGTCTCGATGACCTTCACGCGGTCGTCGTAGGGCACGGCGTCCTTGATCGCGCGGGTGAAGCGGACGGTGTCGGGCGCCTCGGCCTCGAGCGCCTCGGCCTCGCCGCGCAGCTTGCCGACCTCGAACGGGGTCAGGCCGTAGCGTGCGCCGAGCACGGCGTCGATGCGGCTGACCTCGATGGTCTCGTAGTCGCCGTCGGCGCGCGCGATGCGCACAAGGAGCGCCGCAAGCGCGAGGCGCGCGTCGTCGAAGGGCAGCGGTTCGGGTTCGGGCGCCGTCAGGCGGCGGAGCAGATCACCAATCATGATGCCCGATATAGGCCCCCGGCCGCGATCGGGAAAGGCGGGGCGTCATCCTCGGGCGTCCGGCGCGCGGATCGTACCCTCGGCCACGGGACGGGAGGCGCCGGCCACGCGGATCTCGCGAAGCGCGCCTGCGGCGACCTCCACGGTCAGGCGAAGCGCGCTCGGGCGTCCCATTTCGACGCCCTGCCGAAGGGCGAGGACGTTGCTTCCGTCCCGCAGCGCCCCGTTGGCGAGGAGCTGGGCGGACAGGATCGCCGTGGCAGACCCCGTGGCGGGGTCCTCGGGGATGCCGTCGTGCGGTGCGAACATCCGGCCGCGGTAGTCGCATTGCGCGTCCGCCGCGTAGACATAGAGGCCCACCGGAGAGCGTCCCCGGTCATCGATCGCGGTCTCGTCCAGAAGGGCGCTCCATCCCGGTTCGGCGGGCCTTGCGCGCGCCAGCGCGTCCAGATCCGTCACCTGTGCGAACAGGAACGCGGGCCCGCCCTCGAATGCGCCGGGCGCATGGGGGCCGATGTCGCCTTCGGCGAGGCCGATCGCGGCGGCGACGGTGGCGGGCGCGGGCGTCCGGCCGATGCGCGCGGGAAGGCGCGGGGCGGTGAATTCGGCCACGGGGCCCTCCGCGGCATCGGCGATCGTCACGGGAACGAGGCCCGCGACCTCCTCGAGCGTGACGTGCGAAAGGCCGTCGCGCGCGGCGAGAAACAGGGCGCAGCCGATGGTCGGGTGGCCGGCGAAGGGGATCTCGGCGCCGGGCGTGAAGATTCGGACCTTCGCGGTGTGGGCCGGGTCGTCGGGGCGCTGGAGGAAGATCGTCTCGGACAGGTTGAACTGCCGCGCGATGGTCTGCATCTGCGCGTCGGTCAGGGCGTCGGCCCCCTCCACGATGGCGAGCGGATTTCCCGCGAAGGGCCGCGTGGTGAAGACGTCGTGGATATGGAAGCGCAGCATTTGTCCGGGGTCCGTCCGCAGGTGGTGTTCGCGGCGCGCACCATCGCGGCATCGGCGCATGGGCGCAACGGGCCATCGGCGTGGGGGGGGCGAGCGCCCGAATCCTTTGACAGGACGGCGCGCGGCGCCTATTAAATGAACAACCGTTCAATTAAGGGGAGGGCGGGTGCCATGTTCATGGCCTCGATGACGTTCGATCTGGGCGACGACGTGAACGCGCTGCGCGAGATGGTGCATCGCTGGGCGCAGGAGCGGGTGAAGCCGATGGCGGCCGCAATCGACCGCGACAATGCGTTCCCGAACGAGCTGTGGCGCGAGCTGGGCGAGCTGGGCCTGCTCGGGATCACCGTGGACGAGGAGTTCGGCGGCGCCGGCATGGGCTATCTCGCCCACACGGTCGCGGTCGAGGAGATCAGCCGCGCCTCGGCTTCGGTCGGCCTGTCCTACGGCGCGCATTCCAACCTCTGCGTCAACCAGATCAAGCTGAACGGCACGCCCGAGCAGAAGCGGAAATACCTGCCCCGGCTGGTCTCGGGCGAGCATGTGGGCGCGCTGGCCATGTCCGAGGCGGGCGCGGGCTCGGACGTCGTGGGCATGAAGCTGAGGGCCGAGAAGCGAAATGACCGCTACGTCCTGAACGGCACGAAATACTGGATCACCAACGGACCCGACGCCGACACGCTCGTGGTCTATGCCAAGACCGACCCCGAGGCGGGGTCCAGGGGCATCACCGCCTTCCTCATCGAGAAGGAGATGAAGGGGTTTTCCACCTCGCCCCATTTCGACAAGCTGGGGATGCGGGGCTCGAACACGGCGGAGCTGGTCTTCGAGGACGTCGAGGTGCCCTTCGAGAACGTCCTTGGCGAGGAAGGCAAGGGCGTGCGTGTCCTGATGTCGGGCCTCGACTACGAGCGCGTCGTGCTGTCGGGCGTCAACATCGGCATCATGGCCGGCTGCCTCGACGAGGTCATGCCCTACATGAAGGAGCGTCACCAGTTCGGACAGCCCATCGGGAACTTCCAGCTCATGCAGGGCAAGATCGCCGACATGTACACGGCGATGAACTCTGCCCGCGCCTATGCCTACGAGGTCGCCAAGGCCTGCGACCGGGGCGCGGTCACGCGGCAGGACGCGGCCGCCTGCGTCCTCTACGCCTCCGAGGAGGGCATGAAGGTCGCCCACCAGGCCGTGCAGGCGATGGGCGGAGCGGGGTTCATGAACGACAGCGCGGTCTCGCGCATGTTCCGCGACGCCAAGCTGATGGAAATCGGTGCGGGCACGTCGGAAATCCGGCGTATGCTGGTCGGAAGGGAGTTGATGGCGGCCACGGGATGACGCGGGATGGAGGGCTTCGGCGACATGGAACAGAGCGAAGGGATCCTGCACACGGATCTTGCGGCTCTCGTGCACCTGCTGGAATGGGTCTCGGCGATCATCGACCTTCTGGCGATCGCGGTCATGCTGATCGGCGCCGTGCGTTTCCTGATCGGCTTCGTCACGGCCGAGGTCCGGCGGGGAGAACCGACGCGCGCCAAGATCATCAACCGCGAGCGGGTGGAGCTTGGCCGCTACATCCTGTCGGGGCTGGAGCTGCTGATCGTGTCGGACATCATCCACACGGCGCTGAGCCTCCGGCTGGAGGACCTTGTCTTCCTTGCCCTGCTCGTCGTGATCCGCTCGGCGATCAGCTACTTCCTCGACCGCGAGATCCGCGAGATCAAGAAGGACCCCGAGCGGTGAGGGCGGCATGAGACGCGGCATCGCACTGCCCCTTGCCGGTCTCGTGACCATCGCGCTTGCGGTGGGGGTCAGGCTTGGCGTCGACGCGCGGGTGCCGAGCGAGACCGAGATCATCGAGGCCGCCGCGGAAGACTACGTCGCCGAGACGGGCGGTGCGCGCACCGACTGCTATGCGCGGCCCTCGCCCGTCGATGGCGTGCGGCTGGTCGTGACCTGCGAGCCCGAGGGCGGGGCGCGGTGGCTGGGCGCATACGACGCCCGCGGCCGCGCGGTGGCGGTCGATCCCGAAACCCTGGACGAGGAGCCCGCGACATGAGCGACTTCCGAGGCCTGAAGGCCGTCTACGTCAACACCTCCCTCAAGAAGAGCGCGAAGGACAGCCACACGCAGCTTCTGCTCGATGCTTCGGCGCGCATCATGGAGGGGCAGGGTGTCGCGGTGGAGCGGCTGCACATGCTCGATCACCACGTCCCGCCCGGCGTCTACCCCGACATGACCGAGCATGGCTGGGACCGCGACGACTGGCCGAAACTCTGGGAGACGGTCGGTGCGGCGGACATCCTCGTCGTGGGCACGCCGATCTGGCTGGGCGAGGAGAGCTCGGTCTGCAGGGTGCTGATAGAACGGCTTTACGCGATGTCGGGTCTTCTGAACGACAAGGGCCAGTCCGTCTTCTACGGCAAGGTCGGCGGCACCGCCGTCACCGGCAACGAGGACGGCATCAAGCATGTCGCCATGAGCGTGGGCTTCGCGCTCAATCACCTCGGCTACGTCATCCCGCCGCAGGCGGACTGCGGCTGGATCGGCGAGGCGGGGCCCGGCCCGTCCTACGGCGACGACGACGGCAGGGGCGGGCGCGTCGGCTTCGACAATGACTTCACCAAGCGGAACACGACCATCATGACGTGGAACCTGATGCACATGGCGCGACTGCTGAAGGACGCGGGCGGCCTGCCGAACGAGGGCAACGACCGCAACGCCTGGGGCGCGGGCGCGCGCTTTGGCTTCGAGAACCCGGAGTACCGCTCGTGAGGCTCCGCTCGTCGCTCGTCGCGGGGTCCGAGGAGGCCCGCGCCAACCGCGCCGCGCATCTCGAGGCGCTGCGCGCGGCCGAGGACGCCGCCGCGCTCGCGGCCGCGGGCGGCGGCGAGAGGGCCCGCGCCCGCCACGTCTCGCGCGGCAAGATGCTCCCGCGGGAGCGGGTGGCGAACCTGCTCGATCCCGGATCGCCCTTCCTCGAGATCGGAGCGACGGCGGCGCACGGGATGTATGACGGCGCAGCCCCCGCCGCCGGGGTCATCGCGGGCATCGGCCGGGTCATGGGCCGAGAGGTCGTGGTCGTGTGCAACGACGCCACCGTGAAGGGCGGCACCTACTACCCCATGACGGTCAAGAAGCACCTCCGCGCGCAGGAGATCGCAGAGGAATGCCGGCTGCCCTGTATCTACCTCGTGGATTCGGGCGGGGCGAACCTGCCTCAGCAGGACGAGGTCTTTCCCGACCGTGACCATTTCGGACGCATCTTCTTCAACCAGGCCCGGATGAGCGCGAAGGCGATCGCGCAGATCGCGGTGGTCATGGGATCGTGCACCGCCGGGGGCGCCTATGTGCCCGCGATGTCGGACGTCACGATCATCGTGAAGGAGCAGGGGACGATATTCCTCGCCGGCCCGCCCCTGGTGCAGGCCGCGACGGGCGAGGTCGTGAGCGCGGAGGACCTCGGCGGCGGCGACGTTCACACGCGGCTTTCGGGAGTGGCGGACTACCTCGCCGAGGACGATGCGCACGCCCTCGCGCTGGCGCGGCGGGCGGTGGCGTCGCTCGGCGATGCCGGGGGCGCGGGTCCGGTTCTCGGCGGTCGCCCGCCCGCCCACGACCCCGAGGAGCTGTTCGACGTGGTGCCCGCCTCGCCCTCGACGCCCTACGACATCCGCGAGGTCATCGCGCGCATTGTCGACGACAGCTGGTTCGACGAGTTCAAGCCGCGGTTCGGCGAAAGCATCGTGACGGGCTTCGCCGAGGTGATGGGCCTGCCCGTCGGCATCGTCGCCAACAACGGCGTGCTGTTCAGCGAAAGCGCCCAGAAGGCCGCGCATTTCGTCGAACTCTGCTCGCAGAGGAAGACGCCGCTCGTGTTCCTGCAGAACATCACCGGGTTCATGGTGGGGCGGCGCTACGAGAACGAGGGCATCGCGCGCCACGGCGCGAAGATGGTCACGGCCGTCGCGACGACCTCGGTGCCGAAGATCACGATGCTGGTCGGAGGTTCCTTCGGGGCCGGAAACTACGGCATGGCCGGGCGCGCCTATTCGCCCCGGTTCCTGTGGACATGGCCCAATTCGCGCATCTCGGTCATGGGTGGGGCGCAGGCGGCGGGGGTTCTGGCCACCGTCAAGCGCGCGGCGATGGAGAAGGCGGGCGAGGACTGGTCCGCCGAGGCCGAGGCGGAGTTCAAGCGGCCCACGATCGAGATGTTCGAGCGCCAGTCGCACCCGCTCTACGCCTCGGCGCGCCTCTGGGACGACGGCATCGTGGACCCGCGCAAGTCGCGCGAGGTGCTGGCCCTGTCGCTCTCGGCGGCGCTGAACGCGCCCATCGGCGAGACGCGCTTCGGCGTGTTCCGGATGTGACGGCGATGGCACGGCGCGAGAAGGTCATGCCGTTCGCCCGCGATCATCGCGGGCCCCCGAAATGGGGCATGGGCCTGCCGGCCCGGCGTCCGGGGAGGGGGCGTCGTTTCGGCCCGATGGCGGTCACGCGCGGTGTGCTCGCGCTCATGCTCGGCCCCGCATGGCACGCGCCGGGGGGGCAGATGATCGCGGCGGGCCATGCGCGCCTGTGTCTCGGCGGACGCAGGCAGGCATGGTGCGCGGCATGAGGGTCGAGGACATCAGGGCGCGGTATCGTGATGCCGAGACCTATCGCTTCGGCGACAGCCCGGCGCTGTCGGACGCACTTCTCGCGCTGGTGCGGTCGGGGCGCAAGCGGGCCACCTGCACCGCCATCGCCGAACTGGCGGCCGGCGAGGCCGAGCCGGTTGTCGGGCGCTGCGACATCGTTCTCGACTTCGAGGATCGCCCGCAACTCGTCACGCGGACGCTGGAGCTGCGCCGGACGACCTTCGCGGAGATGACGGAAGAGATGGCGCTGATGGAAGGCGAGGACGAGACGCTGGCGGGCTGGCGCGCGGGCCACGAGCGCTACTACCGGCGCGCGGGCATCTTCGCGCCGGACATGGCGCTGATCTGGGAGCGGTTCGAGGTGGTCGAGGATCTCGGGGGTGCGCACGATGCCTGAGATCGAGGTCATCGAGGGCGACATCGCCGCGTTCGAGGTGGACGCGATCGTGAACGCGGCCAACCGCTCGCTTCCGGGCGGCGGCGGGGTCGACGGAGCGATCCGCCGCGCGGCGGGGCCGTGGCTTCCGGCGGAGTGCCGCGGGCTCGGCGGATGCGGGACTGGACAGGCTAAGGTGACGGGCGGCCACGGGCTGCGGGCGCGTCACGTGATCCGCACGGTGGGTCCGGTCTGGCGCGGCGGAGACATGGCCGAGGACGATCGGCTCGTCTCGTGCTACCGCGAGAGCCTCGCCCGCGCGTCCGAGATCGGCCACCGGCGCGTGGCCTTCCCGGCGATCTCGACCGGGATCTACGGCTTTCCGGCGGATCGGGCGGCGCGGATCGCGGTCGCCACGATTCGGGCAGAAGCGCGCGCCCGTGGAGCGGGCGCTGCTGGTGGCCTTCGACGCGGCGCTGGCGGAGAGTGCGCCATGAGACGGTCGGGCGCGCGGGCGCCGGACATGACGGGGGCCGCGCGGCCCGGGACGGGAAAGGCCGGGAGGGGCTGATGTTCGACAGGATCCTGATCGCGAACCGGGGCGAGATCGCGGCCCGCGTGATCGAGACGTGCCGCAGGCTGGGCGTCTCGACGGTCGCCGTCCATTCCGACGCCGACGCGAACGCGCGTCATGTCCGGATGGCGGATGTCGCCGTGCGGATCGGCGGCCCCAAGCCCGCAGACAGCTACCTGCGCGCCGACACGATCATCGAGGCCGCGCGGGCCACGGGCGCGCAGGCGATCCATCCGGGATACGGGTTCCTGTCGGAGAACCCCGATTTCGTCGAGGCCGTGGAGGCCGCGGGCCTCGTCTTCGTCGGCCCCTCGGCGAAGGCGATCCGGGCCATGGGCCTGAAGGACGCGGCCAAGGCGCTGATGTCGGAGGCCGGGGTGCCGGTCGTGCCCGGCTATCACGGCGCGAACCAGGAGCCCGAGCACCTGTTCGGTGCTGCGGACGCGATCGGCTACCCGGTCCTGATCAAGGCCGTGGCGGGCGGGGGCGGCAAGGGGATGCGCAAGGTCGCGGGCCCCGAGGCGTTCATGGACGCGCTCGCCTCCGCGAAGGGCGAGGCGGCGACCGCCTTCGGCAACGACGCCGTCCTGATCGAGAAGTTCGTCGAGAAGCCGAGGCACATCGAGGTGCAGGTCTTCGGTGATGGCGCGCGCGCGGTGCACCTCTTCGAGCGCGACTGCTCGCTCCAGCGCCGGCACCAGAAGGTGATCGAGGAGGCGCCCGCGCCCGGCATGACGGCCGACATGCGCGAGGAGATGGGCACCGCCGCCGTGCGCGCGGCCGAGGCCATCGGCTACGCGGGCGCAGGTACGGTGGAGTTCATCGTGGACGCGAGCGACGGCCTGCGGCCCGACCGCTTCTACTTCATGGAGATGAACACGCGGCTTCAGGTCGAGCATCCCGTGACGGAGGCGATCACCGGCGTGGACCTCGTGGAATGGCAGCTTCGCGTCGCGTCGGGAGAGGCGCTGCCCGCGCGTCAGGAGGAACTGTCGATCGCGGGCCATGCCATCGAGGCGCGGCTCTATGCCGAGGACGTGCCCAAGGGCTTCCTGCCCGCGACGGGGCGGCTTGCGCACTTGTCCTTCGGCGCGGGCGCGCGGGCGGATACCGGCGTCGGCGCGGGCGACGAGATCAGCCCGTGGTACGACCCGATGATCGCCAAGCTGATCGTGCACGGTCCCACGCGGGAGATCGCCCTGCGCCGGATGGACCGCGCGCTGGCCGGGACGGAGGTGGCGGGTTCGGTGACCAACCTCGCGTTCCTGCGGCGGCTCGTGCGCCATCCGCGCTTCGCCTGCGGCGACGTGGACACCGGCCTGATCGACGCGCATCTGGACGAGCTTGCCGCACCGCCCGCGCCCGGCGCGGCCGTCATCGCGCTCGCGGCGGTGGCGGCGATGGGGCTCGATGCGGACCCGCCGCCGCTTTGCGGGTTCCGCCTGTGGCACGGGTTGCGGCAGACCGTGCGGCTGGGCCGGGAAGGCGCGACGCTTGCGATCGCGGTCGAGACGCGGGGGGAGGGCGACTCCGAGGTCACGGTGGAGGAAGGGCGCGTGGGGTTGCGGCGCGCGGGCGCGGACTGGCTGGTGGAGGGGCGCAAGACGGCGATGCGCGCCGTCCGCCTTCCGGGGCGCGTCGTGGTCTTCGACGGCGACGCCCACGAGTTCGACGTGATCGACCCGCTCGACGTCGCGGCGGAGGCGGGCGCGGGAGGGGACCGCGTGGAGGCGCCGATGCCCGGACTGGTGAAGGCGGTTCTCGTTTCGGCCGGCGACCGCGTGGAGCGGGGCCAGCGGTTGGCGGTTCTGGAGGCGATGAAGATGGAACATGCGCTCGTGGCCGGTCGCGACGCGGTGGTCGCGGAGGTCCTCTTCGCCGAGGGATCGCAGGTCGAGGCGGGTGCGCCGCTGATCCTGCTCGAGCCGGCGGAGGACGCGGCATGATCCGGCTCCATCACGTTCCGCAGAGCCGGTCGATGCGGACGCTGTGGCTTCTGCACGAGCTGGCCGTGGAGTTCGAGGTCGTCGAATGGCCTTTCGACAGGTCGCTGCGCTCGCCCGAATTTCTCGCGCTGAACCCGGCCGGGCGGGTGCCCGCGCTGGAGTTCGAGGGCCGGGCGATCTGGGAGACGGGGGCGATCACCGAGATCCTCTGCGAGCGCTTTCCCGCGACCGGGATGGGCCGCGCGCCGGACGACCCGGAACGGATCGACTGGCTGATCTGGGTGCATTTCTCCGAGACCCTGAGCCAGCACGTCGCGGCCCTGACCCAGCAGCACATCGCGCTGCGCGAGGACGCCATGCGCTCGCCGGTGATCATGTCGCTGGAGGCGAAGCGGGCCGGGAAGTGCCTTGCGGCGGTGGACGCGCGCCTGCAGGGGCGGGAGCATCTGCTCGACCGTGGCTTCTCGGCGGCGGACGTGAGCGTGGGGCAGGCCGTCTACATGGCGCGGCATTTCGTGCGGACGGAGGCCTTTCCGGCGCTGCAGGCATGGTATGGGCGCATCACGGCGCGGCCCGGCTTCGTCGCGAGCCTGCCGGTCGAGGACGCCGACCGCCTCTACATGCGCGACTACTACGAAGCATGGCCGATGCCGGAGGCGCGCTGATGGGCGAACGGGCGGAGATCTTCGAGGTGGGCCCGCGCGACGGGTTGCAGAACGAGGCGCGGCTGATCCCGACGGCGGAGAAGGTCGCGCTCATCGACTGCCTGAGCGGCGCGGGGTTCCGCCGCATCGAGGTGGCGAGCTTCGTCTCTCCGAAATGGGTGCCGCAGATGGCCGACAGCGGCGAGGTGCTGGCCGGCATCGCGCGCGCGACCGGCGTGAGCTACGCCGCGCTGACGCCGAACATGAAGGGATACGAGCGCGCGCGCGCGGCGCGGGCTGACGAGGTGGCGATCTTCGGCTCGGCCTCGGAAGGGTTCTCGCGCGCGAACATAAACGCCTCGATCGAGGAGAGCCTCGCGCGGTTCGCTCCGGTCGCGGATGCCGCGCGGGCCGACGCGGTCCCGGTGCGCGGCTACATCTCCTGCGTCGTGGAATGTCCCTACGATGGCGCGGTGGAGCCCGCCGCCGTGGCGCGCGTCGCCGCGCGGCTGCGCGACATGGGCGTCTACGAGATATCGCTGGGCGACACGATCGGGCGGGCGACGCCCGAGGCCGTGGACGCCATGCTGGCCGCGGTGCTGGACGAGGTTCCGGCCGCCCGCCTTGCGGGGCATTTCCACGACACGTCGGGCCACGCGCTCGACAATGTCGAGGTGGCGCTGGCGCGGGGCCTCAGGGTCTTCGACGCGGCGGTGGGCGGCCTCGGCGGCTGCCCCTATGCGCCGGGGGCCGCGGGCAACGTCGCGACAGAGGCCGTGGCCGGACGGCTGTCGGCGCTGGGCTACGAGACCGGCCTCGACATGGACAGGGTCGGCGCGGCGGCGGCCATGGCGCGCGCGATGCGGAGCGGCCACGCATGAGCGTCGGGGCGGCGGCGCCGCGCGGGACGCGAGAGGGAGGACGGGCGATGGAACAGACGATCGGGATCGCGGTCGATCCGCGGGGGGTCGCGCAGCTGACCCTGAAGCGGCCGGAAAAGCACAACGCGATGAACGCGCAAATGATCGCCGAGCTTGCCGGAGCCGCGGCCCGGCTGGGCCGGGACCCCGCGGTGCGGGTCGTGGTGCTGACCGGCGAGGGACGGTCGTTCTCGGCGGGGGGCGATCTTGCATGGATGCGCGCGCAGATGGAGGCGGACGCCGCGAGCCGGGCGCGCGAGGCGCGCAGCCTCGCGGAGATGCTGGGCGCGCTCGACGCCATGCCCAAGCCGCTGATCGGGCGGGTGCAGGGGCAGGCCTTCGGCGGCGGCGTCGGCCTGATCTCGGTCTGCGACGTGGCCGTCGGCGTCGAGGAGGCGAAGTTCGGCCTGACCGAGGTGCGTCTGGGGCTGATCCCGGCGACGATCGGCCCTTATGTCGTGGCGCGCATGGGCGCGGCGCGGGCGCGGCGGGTGTTCTTCTCGGGGCGGATCTTCGGGGCGGCGGAGGCGGTGGATCTGGGCCTGCTGGCGCGGGCGGTTCCGCGCGACGCGCTCGACGCGGCGGTCGAGGCCGAGATCGCGCCCTACCTGTCGGCGGCGCCGGGGGCGGTGGCTGCGGGCAAGAAGCTGGTGGCCGACCTCGGGGCGGGCGTGGACGAGGCTCAGGTCGCGATGACGATCGAGGCGCTGGTCGGCCGATGGGAAAGCGAGGAGAGCGCCGAGGGGATCGGGGCCTTCTTCGAGAAGCGCAAGGCGCGCTGGATGGAATGAGTGCGCCGCGCGGGGCGCGGCGCACGCGCCGGTTGGCGAAGGGAAGGGGGCTCTGCCCCCGCCGGCTGACGCCGGCTCCCCCGGAGTTTACCGGCAAGGATGAAGCCCGTTGAGAGGATCGGAGGGAGCGAGAGATGAAGGCTGTCTGGTACGAGCGGTTCGGCCCCGCGCAAGAGGTCCTGACGCTTGGCGAGATGCCCGACCCGGAGCCCGCGCCGGGTGAGGTGCTCGTGCGGTTGCGGGCTTCAGGCGTGAACCCCTCGGACGTGAAGCTGCGCGCCGGCGCGCGTCCCGGAGCGGCGATGGCCCATCCGAGGGTGATCCCGCATTCCGACGGTGCGGGGGTGATCGAGGCCGTGGGCGCGGGCGTTGACCCCGGCAGGGTCGGCGAGCGCGTGTGGGTCTGGAACGCGGCCTGGCAAAGGGCGTTTGGCACCGCGGCGCAACTGGTCGCGCTGCCCGCCGAGCAGGCCGTGCGCCTGCCCGAGGGCACGAGCTTCGCCGAGGGCGCGTGTTTCGGCATTCCGGCGATGACGGCGTGGTACGCGGTGATGGGCGACGGCCCGGTGGAGGGCCGGACCGTGCTGGTGACGGGTGGTGCGGGCACCGTCGGGCGCTATGCCGTGCAGATGGCGCGCGCCGCCGGGGCGCGGGTGATCGCCACGGTCTCCTCGGAGGAGAAGGCGCGCCATTCCACCGCCGACGAATGGGTGAACTACCGCGACGCGGACGTGGCCGAGGCCGTCATGGAGATGACGCAGGGCGCGGGCGTCGACCGGATCGTGGAAGTGGATTTCGGCGCCAACCAGGCGGTGGACCTGGCGCTGGTGAAACCGGGCGGCACGATCGCCGCCTACGCGTCCGCGGCCGAGATGGTGCCGCGGCTGGAGTTCTATCCGTTCATGTTCAAGAACGTCCGGCTGCACATGCTGATCGTCTATCAGCTGGCCGGGCGGATGCGGCGCGCGGGGGAGCGGCAGCTGGCCGAATGGCTCGAGGCGGGGGCGCTGTCCCATGCCGTCGTGCCTGGCGGAGGGCTCGCGGATTGCGCCGCGGCCCACGACCTCGTGGCGTCGGGCGGCAAGCTCGGGACGGTGGTTCTGGACACCTGACCCGCCAATCGTGCTAGCCTTCTCGCCGAGGGCGGCGCGGGGTCCTGAGGGAGGGCTGCGTCACGCCGGGGGAGCCGGGGGGAGAACGTGGCATGACTGGATTTCCGAGCCGTCACGGAACGGTCGAGGTCGACGAGGTATCGATCTCCGAAAAGCTGTTCGAGGGCCTTGTCGGGCGCGAGGACGAGCAGGTCATCATCGACGGGCCGACCGGCCGCGCGCTGACCGCGGGCGCGCTGATGGAGCAGATCCGGAGGCTTGCGGGCGGTCTGACCGAGCGCGGCGTCCTGCCCGGCGGAACGGTGGCCGTCCTTGCGCCGAACATGCCGGAATACCCGGTCGTCTTCCATGGCGTGGCGCTGGGCGGTGGGACGGTCACGACGATCAATCCCACCTACACCGCCCCCGAGATCACCCATCAGCTGAACGATTCAGGCGCCACGCTTCTGGTCACGATCCCGATGTTCGCGGAACTGGCCGAGACGGCGATCGCGGGCACGGGCGTGCGCGACGTCGCGGTGATCGGCGCAGAGAGCGGGCTGTCGCTGGACGACCTGATGGGCCGGCCGCTGGAGGCGCAGGCGCCGGTGGACCTTCGCGAGCATGTCGTCGTGCTGCCCTATTCGAGCGGGACGACCGGGCGGCCCAAGGGGGTGATGCTGACGCACCGCAACCTCGTGGCCAATGTGCAGCAGGCCGGCGCGGTGGCCGGGATCACGCCCGACGACGTGGCCGTGGCGTTCCTGCCGTTCTTCCACATCTACGGGATGACGGTGATGATGAACCTGTTCCTGGAGCGGCGCGCGAAACTGGTGACGATGCCGCGCTTCGACCTCGAGCTGTTCCTCGGGCTGATCGCGAGGCACCGGGCGACGCGGCTTTACATCGTGCCGCCTGTGGCGCTGGCGCTGGCGAAGCATCCGATGGTGGCCGAGCACGACATGTCGTCGGTCCGAGAGGTGTTCTCGGGCGCGGCGCCGCTTGGGCCGGAGACGGAGATCGCGGTGGGCGAGCGGCTGGGCGCCTCGTCGGTGCAGGGCTACGGCATGACCGAGCTGAGCCCGATCAGCCACATGACGATCGGCGGCGACGCGCGGCATGGCTCGAGCGGGCAGGCCGTGCCCTCGACCGAATGCCGGATCGTGAACCCCGAGACATTGCAGGACATGGGGCCGGGCGAGGAGGGAGAGCTGTGGGTGCGCGGGCCGCAGGTGATGAAGGGCTATCTCAACAATCCGCAGGCCACCGCCGAGTGCCTGACGCCGGACGGCTGGCTGCGCACCGGGGATCTGGCCGTCATCGACGGGGACGGCTTCATGTTCATCCGCGACCGGCTGAAGGAACTGATCAAGTTCAAGGGTTTCCAGGTGGCGCCGGCCGAGGTCGAGGCGGCGCTGATCGCCCATCCCGGCGTGGCGGATGCCGCCGTCACCGCGCGGCGCGACGAGGAGGCGGGCGAGCTTCCCGTGGCCTTCGTCGTGCGCGCTCAGGGGCCTTCCGGGTCCGAGGTGACGGAGGCGGAGTTGCGCGCCCATTGCGAGGGCTGCCTCGCGCATTTCAAGCATCCTTGCGAATACCGCTTCGTGGACAGCGTGCCGAAATCGGCGTCCGGAAAGATCCTGCGGCGGCAACTCCGCGACCTGATGGCGGCCGAAGGCTGACGGCGCGGGGGCGGCCCGTTCGCCCCGTCGCCGGGGCCGGCCGCCCGGACCTGCCTCAAGGGATCGTGAAGCTCGAGGCCGGCCTTTCGCTGGAACGCGCCCCGCGCGCGACCGTTGGGAGCCGGGGATGACAATTCCCCGATCTGAAAGACCGAGGGAGCACGTTTCATGTCCATTCAACGATCCACGCCGTTCGCGGCACCTCTCGTTGCGGCCACCGCCATGGCCGCGACCCTGTCCTCAGGCGCGCCCGCCGTGGCGCAAGGGGGTGATGCGCCGGGGCCCAATACCACCAGCCTCGGCCACGAGGTCGTCGTGTCCGGCCTGCAAGTGCCGTGGGACATGGCGTTTCTCGACGATGGGACGCTGTTCTTCACCGAGATCTGCAAGGGCCTGTCGGTGCGGATGCCCGACGGCGGGATCAACCGCCTTCTGGGGATGGGCGACGCCGAGGGTTACGCCACCTTGGCCGACGACCTGTTCTGCAACGGGCAGGCGGGCATGAACGGCGTGGCGCTCGACCCGGACTTCGAGGAAAACCGCCGGATCTACGTCTATTCCGTCTCCGAGATGTCGGAGCCGCCCACCAACCGGGTCATGCGCTTCACGGTGAACGAGGCATTCAGCGGCCTGTCGGACCGGACCGACCTGATCGAGGACATCCCCTACAAGGTCGACCCGACGGATCACCCCTTCGGCAATCCCGGCGCGCATAACGGAGGGCGCATCCGGTTCGGGCCGGACGGCTACCTTCACGTGACCACCGGCGACAACCACAATCCGGAACTCCCGCAGGGTCCGCAGACCCTCGGCGGCAAGGTGCTGCGCATCACGACGGACGGTGCGCCCGCGCCCGGCAACGGAACGCCCGAAGGCTTCGATCCGCGGATCTTCACCTATGGACACCGCAACGTGCAGGGAATCGCCTTCGACCCGGACACGGGAACGCCGATCATCACGGAGCACGGTCCCTGGCATTCCGACGAGATCACGCCGCTCGAGGCCGGCGGCAACGGCGGTTGGGATCCGCGCGCGAACATGGCCGGGCGCGGCGACTGTCCCGACGACTATTGCGGCTACATGCCGAACCAGATGGAGGGCATGAACCGCTACGAGCGCGCGTCCTTCATGCCGATGACGGACTTCGAGACCTATCCCGACGCCATGGCGCCGATCTGGGAGAACAACAACTACTCGCAGGGCATCACCTCGATCACCTTTCTCGAGGGCGAACAGTGGGGCGCATGGGACGGCGACGCGGTCGTGGGCTACATGGGTATCGGCTTCGGTGGCACGCCGATCGGCCAGCGCATCGACGTGCTGGATCTCGACGATGACCTGACCGTGAATGACGTGACCGAGATGACGCTGCCGATGGACGCCGGCCGGTTCCGGTCGCTCGTTCTCGCGCCCGACGGAAGCCTTTATGCGGCGGTCGACGCCGGTATGGTCCGCCGGCTGGTGCCCGGCGGCGCCGACGCCGACTGAGCGCGGGGGCGCGTCGCGCGCGGGGTGCCCTTTCTGCCAGGCGGATCTGCGCGGCAGGCCGCGACGCCTGCCGCGCAGGTCGTTGGGGACCGCGCGAAAAACACGATGCCCCCGTGACCGTGACGTGCAGCGCGGCCGCCCCGCACGAGCCGGGCCTTCGCCGGAGGCCGCGGCGGTGTTGCTGCGTGCGAGGCGGACCGGGTAAATCGCGGCCCGCCTTGCCCGGGACACCCAGAGCCGAACCCTGCCACGAGACGACGCGGGCCGGCGCGTGACGTCAAGCCCCGCGCCGTGAACCTGCCCGCCCTCGATTTGCCGCACCCCCGGCCCCGTTGACGCTCAGGGGGGGCGCGAGTAGATCACCCCTATCGACCGACGCCGCTTTGCGTGTACCCTCGCGCGGCGGTCCCGGCAGGCTTGAGGAATGCCCATGCAGGAGCTTCTGTCCAACTACGCCCCCATCCTGATCTTTCTCGGGCTGGCGATAGGTCTGGGCCTCGTGCTCATTCTCGCCGCCGTGATCGTGGCGGTGCGCAACCCCGACCCCGAGAAGGTCTCGGCCTACGAGTGCGGCTTCAACGCCTTCGACGATGCCCGCATGAAGTTCGACGTGCGCTTCTATCTCGTGTCGATCCTGTTCATCATCTTCGACCTCGAGATCGCGTTCCTGTTCCCATGGGCCGTTGCGCTGCAGGACATCTCGATGGCGGCGTTCTGGTCGATGATGGCGTTCCTCGCCGTGCTGACGGTGGGCTTCGCGTACGAATGGAAGAAGGGAGCCCTGGAATGGGAGTGATGACGGGCGCGAACACCGCCGGGGCCGACCGCGAGGTCGCCACCCAGACGCTGAACCGCGAGCTTCAGGACAAGGGGTTCCTCGTCACTTCGACCGAGGACATCATCAACTGGGCGCGCACCGGGTCGCTGCACTGGATGACCTTCGGCCTTGCGTGCTGCGCCGTGGAGATGATGCACACCTCGATGCCGCGCTACGACCTCGAGCGCTTCGGCACCGCGCCGCGCGCCAGTCCGCGCCAGTCCGACCTGATGATCGTGGCGGGCACGCTGACCAACAAGATGGCGCCCGCGCTGCGCAAGGTCTACGATCAGATGCCCGAGCCGCGCTACGTGATTTCGATGGGGTCCTGCGCGAACGGCGGCGGCTACTACCACTACAGCTATTCCGTAGTGCGCGGCTGCGACCGGATCGTGCCCGTGGACCTCTACGTTCCGGGCTGCCCTCCGACGGCGGAGGCGCTGCTTTACGGCATCCTTCAGCTGCAGCGGAAGATCCGCCGCACCGGCACAATCACGCGCTGAGCGGCGCGAAGGACCGCGCATCCCGGCCGCGCCAAGACTGGAGACGAGCCTCATGACCGAAGCCCTGCAAGAGCTGGCCGCCCACGTCGCCGAGCGGCAGCCCGACGCCGTCCTGGGCCACGAGATCAGGAACGGCGAGCTGACCGTCGAGATCGCCGTGGCCGAGATCGACCATTTCATCGAGTTCCTGAAGTCCGACCGCGCCTGCGCCTTCTCCACGCTGATCGACATCACCGCGGTGGACTGGCCCGAGCGCGATCGCCGCTTCGACGTCGTCTACCACTTCCTGTCGATGTACCAGAACCACCGAATCCGCGTGAAGGCCGCCGTGCGCGAGGACGACGTGGTGCCCTCGATCACCTCGGTGCATGTCGGCGCCGGCTGGTACGAGCGTGAAGTCTACGACATGTTCGGCATCCTCTTTTCGGGCAACCCCGACCTGCGCCGCATCCTGACCGACTACGGGTTCCGCGGGCATCCGCTGCGCAAGGACTTCCCGACCACGGGCTACACGGAAGTGCGCTACGACGAGGAACTGAAGCGCGTCGTCTACGAGCCGGTGAAGCTGGTGCAGGAATATCGACTGTTCGATTTCATGAGCCCGTGGGAAGGCGCCGACTACATTCTTCCCGGTGACGAGAAGGCGGAGGAAAAGGCGAAATGACGCAGACGCACACCCCCTCCGAGGAGGCCGTGCGCGCGCTGGCGGTGGCCTATTGCGAAGGCATCCACCACGCTGACGCCCAGACCTTTGTCGAGATGTGCCACGACCGTTTCAACATGACGGCGGTCGAGCCGGGGGGGAACCTCCTCTACTGGGACAAGCCCGCCTACCTCGCCCGCGTCGCGGGCCGGAAGGCGTTTGCGGGCGAGCCCTCCTACGAGATCCTTTCGGTGGACACAGCCGGCGACGAGATCGCGCGCGTCCATCTCTGGGTCGACGTGCCGCCGCGCCGCTTCGAGGACCACCTCGGCTTCGTGCGCGAGAACGGCGCGTGGAAACTTTTGACCAAGGTGTTCCGGACCATGGACGGTCCGGCCATCGAAGGCTGAGGAGCCACCCCATGATGGACGGCGACATCCGGCGGAACAGGTACGACGACGGCACGCAGGACCGCGAGACGGCCGAGCAGAAGATCCGCAACTTCAACATCAACTTCGGCCCCCAGCACCCGGCGGCGCACGGCGTGCTGCGGCTGGTGCTGGAGCTCGACGGCGAGATCGTCGAGCGCTGCGATCCCCATATCGGGCTTCTGCACCGGGGCACCGAGAAGCTGATGGAGAGCCGGACCTACCTCCAGAACCTGCCCTATTTCGACCGCCTCGACTACGTCGGCACGATGAACCAGGAACATGCCTGGTGCCTCGTGATCGAGAAACTCACGGGCGTGGAGGTGCCGCGCCGCGCGCAGCTGATCCGCGTGCTCTATTGCGAGATCGGGCGCATCCTGAACCACCTCCTGAACGTCACGACGCAGGCGATGGACGTGGGCGCGCTGACCCCGCCGCTCTGGGGTTTCGAGGAACGCGAGAAGCTCATGATCTTCTACGAGCGGGCCTCGGGCGCGCGGCTTCATGCGGCCTATTTCCGTCCCGGCGGCGTGCACCAGGACCTGCCGCCCAGCCTGATCGACGACATCGACGAATGGGCGCATCAGTTCCCCGGGGTGCTCGACGACATCGACGGCCTCCTGACGGAGAACCGCATCTTCAAGCAGCGCAACGTCGATATCGGCGTCGTCTCCGAAGAGGACATCCAGGACTGGGCGATGTCGGGCGTCATGGTTCGTGGCTCGGGCCTGGCGTGGGACCTGCGGCGCGCGCAGCCCTACGAGTGCTACGACGAGTTCGACTTCAAGATCCCCGTGGGCAAGAACGGCGACTGCTACGACCGCTACCTCTGCCGGATGGCGGAGATGCGCGAATCGATAAAGATCATCCATCAGGCCTGCGAGAAGCTGCGCGACCCCGCCAACCAGGGCGAGGTGCTGGCCCGCGGCAAGATCACGCCGCCCGCCCGCGGCGACATGAAGACGTCGATGGAGGCGCTGATCCATCACTTCAAGCTCTACACCGAGGGCTTCCACGTCCCCGAGGGCGAGATCTACTGCGCCGTCGAGGCGCCCAAGGGCGAGTTCGGCGTCTACCTCGTGGCGGACGGTACCAACCGTCCGTACCGCGCCAAGCTGCGCGCGCCGGGCTTCGCACACCTGCAGGCGATGGATTATCTTTGCCGCGGCCACCAGCTGGCCGACGTGTCGGCGATCCTCGGCTCCATCGACATCGTGTTCGGGGAAGTGGACCGCTAACGCCCCCCCGGCCTCCGGCGCGAAATGGACAAGGCGCGGTCCCGAGAGGGCCCCGCCTTGTCCATTTCGTACAGATGATGTGGTTTTATGGCATCCAGTCCACAACATCGCGCAATCGGGCTTGATCTTAATCGTTTCGCTGACAAGACTGCCGTGGCGTAACAAGAGGAGCGGGCGAGGCGCGGGGACAACGGCGCGGCCCGCAAGCTGGGACTTTCACGATGCGCTATGCTTCGCTGAGGCGGACGGCCTCCGCCTGCCTCGTCGCCTGCTCGCTCGCCGCGCCCGCGCCCGCGGCGGCGGATGCCGGGCCCGCGCTCGACTACCTCGCGCGGGCCTCCGACGACGTGGCCGCCGATTACCTCGCCTTTCTCATCCGGTCGTGGGGCTGCGAGGTGCGCCGCGCCGACCGCGCCGATTTCAGCGCCGCGATCGTGGAGTTCATCGCGCTCGATTTCGGGATCGACCTGTCGGACGCCAATGCGCGGGCCGCCTCGGAGGATCTGGATGCCGGCCTCTTCGCGTTCAGTTTCCGCGCCGGTCCCCTCCTGATGGAGCGGGGCGAATTGCGGATCGACGACGAGGGCACCGCCCGCCTGACCACCTGCAACACGCTGACCAGCTGAGGCGCCGCGCCCCACGCCCTTCGCCGCGCGCCCGGGCACATGCGCCGTTGGCGCGCATGGACATTCCGCCAGGCTTCTGGCAACCCCTGCCGCGAACGGACGACCGACCAGACGAGGCTCTCAATGCTGAGACGGCTCCATCCCGAGCAACCCGAAAGTTTCGCCTTCACGCCCGACAACCTGGCCTGGGCGAAGGCGCAGATCACCAAGTATCCCGAGGGCCGCCAGGCCTCGGCGATCATTCCGCTCCTGTGGCGGGCGCAGGAACAGGAAGGCTGGCTGACGCGGCCGGCGATCGAGCATGTCTGCGACATGCTTGGAATGGCCCATATCCGCGGCCTCGAGGTCGCGACCTTCTACTTCATGTTCCAGCTTCAGCCGGTGGGGTCGGTGGCGCATGTGCAGGTCTGCGGCACCACGTCGTGCATGATCTGCGGCGCCGAGGACCTGATCGGCGTCTGCAGGGACAAGATCGCGAAGGACGCGCACAAGCTGTCCGATGACGGCCGCTTCTCGTGGGAGGAGGTCGAATGCCTCGGCGCCTGCGCCAACGCGCCGATGGTGCAGATCGGCAAGGATTACTACGAGGACCTGACGGCCGAGAAGCTGGGCTGGATCATCGACGAGATGGCGGCCGGCCGCGTGCCGGTGCCCGGGCCGCAGAACGGGCGCTACGCCTCCGAGCCGGCGTCCGGCCTGACCTCGCTGACCGCGAATGAAGCCGGGCGCGACCCGCTGAACGCCTCGGCGCGCCTCGCCGAGGACATCGGCGACACGATCAAGCGCATCGACGGCACCGAGGTGCCCTTGCGCGCGCCCTGGGGCAGGCAATCCGCCAGCGACGTGGACGTGGAGCCGACGCCGAAGAAGCCTGTTCTGGCAGGCGGCGCGCCGACCGACGCCACCGGCATCGACAAGCGCGAGGCGCCCGTGCAGGGCAAGGGCCATCCCCGGACCGGCGCGCCCGCCGAGGCGGCGGACACCGCCGGCCCCGAACGTCTGGACGCGCCCCGCGCGGGACGCGAGGCCGACGATCTGAAGCGGATCGGTGGCGTGGGTCCCAAGATCGAGCGGATGTTGAACGAGATGGGGATCTACCATTTCGACCAGATCGCGGCCTGGACGGAGGACGACGCCGCGTGGGTCGATGCCCGCCTGAAGTTCCGGGGCCGGATCGAGCGCGAAGGCTGGATCGAGCAGGCACGGACGCTCGCCACCGAGAGCTGACGCGCCCAAGTGGTGAAAATGTCGCGGAAGGCCCGGCTCGACCGGGCCTTTTTTCTGCCTAGTTCGCCCTGAAAGCAAAACGATTTCAGGGGAATGACATGAACGGGACACTGACGTTCCGCCGCTTCGCGGCAATCGTGGCCGTATGGTTTCTGGCCTCCATCGCGGGACTGACCGTGGCGCTGGTGGCGGTGGGCGCGCTGGGCCTGTGGGTGGCCGTCGGCGCCTTCGCCGGGCTCGGGACGACGCTTGTGGGCGGCTGGCTGGGCCAGTTCCTTTTCGCGACGGACTACGACGCGGTGCTCGCCCGGAACGCGACGCCGCAGGCGCATGAGGGCAAGCGCGGCGATTTGTCCTAAAGGGGAGAGACAAGAGCGCGTTCGGCAGCTAAACATAGGGAGAGAGACACCTAAACGAGGGGAGCCGACATGAACTCGAATTCCGGCGGTCTTATCAACGTGCTTATCGTCTGGGGCGTTGCCTCGGCGGCTGGGTTCGTTGCGATGGCGGTGCTGATGGTGCTGGGCGACTGGACGCTCGTTCAGGGCATTTTCGCCGCGGCGGTGGTCTTCTTCGTGCTAGGCGGCGTTCTTTCGGTGGGGTTCCTCAAGCCGCTTCCGGGGCCCGTGCGTCCGGGAACGGCGGGCTATGCCTACAGCGATCCGGTCGGCGCAACGGCCGCCGCCGCCCCGAAGCCTGCGCCCGCCCCGAAGCCGGCCGCCGCCCCCGCGCCCGAGCCCAAACCCGCTGCCGCGGCGCCCGCGCAGGCGGAAGGCGAGGCGGCCCGTCCCGAAAGGCTCGATGCCCCCCGCGGTGGCAAGGCCGACGATCTCAAGAAGATCAAGGGCGTCGGCCCCAAGCTGGAACAGGTCTGCAACCGGCTGGGCTTCTACCATTACGACCAGATCGCCAGCTGGACGGCGGAAGAGGTCGCGTGGGTCGACGACAACCTCGAAGGCTTCAAGGGCCGCGTGACGCGCGACGACTGGGTCACGCAGGCCAAGCTGCTGGCCTCCGGCGGCGAGACGGATTTTTCGAAGCGCGTCGACAAGGGTGATGTATACTGATCCTCGGGAGGGTGTGTGACACGACCTGAGGAGAAGGGTATGAACCTCGCCGAAGACCTCTGGCTGCGCGGGAAGGCCGCGCAGACCTCGATGATGCATCTCATGGCCTACAACACCGCCGTCGCCGGTACCGCCGCGATCCAGGCATGGACGCTCGGCCTGTCCATGCCGACAGGATTCTGGTCGGCGCTCGGCCGCGCGGGTGGGGTGGAGCTTCGTGTTGCGGATGCAACGCCGCTTCGCCCGGCGCCCCTGCCGGAGCCGCCTGCCGACGCCGCCGAAGTGTCGGCCAACCTGCCAGACGGGCCTGAAGGCGACCTTGCGGGCCTCCATCTCCTCGATGCGCCGCGCGGCGGCCGGGCGGATGATCTCACGGCGCTGACCGGGATCGGCCAGAAGCTCGGCGCCGCGCTGCACGAGGCCGGCATCTACCACTTCGACCAGCTCGCGCGGCTCGATCCCGATTCCGTGGCGTGGCTGAATGACCGGCAGCCGGGCTTCGCGATGATCTGCGCCCGCCACAAGCTCGTGGAGCAGGCGAGGGCGAAGCTTTCCTGACGGGGTCTTCCGCCCGGTGCGTCGCCGCGTCCCGCGTCCGGGGGCGCGACGACGCCGCGCGGTCCTTTGGGATTGTGCGCGCCCGGTCCTCCGGGATAGGCACGGAACCGACATCAGTTCGGACCCCGCCCATGGCGAAACGGCGCGAAGACAAGATCACGGACCGCGAGCGGCGTCTTGCCCGGCAGATCCGCATTGCCGCCATTGTGATGGCCGCTACGATGGTTCTGTGGATCGCTGGCCAATACGTCGGCGGGCAGTTGGGACTGCCCGTGCGCTTCGCGTTTCTCATGGACCTTGCGGCGATTGCCGCACTGGTCTGGTCGATGGCGGTGACGTACTGGGTATGGAAAGAGCGCCGCCGGGGCTGACCGGCGATGCAAGCGGCCCCGCCGGACCGGGGCAGGAGAGATGACGATGCTGCAGGACAAAGACCGGATCTTCACCAACATCTACGGGATGCACGACCGCTCGCTGGCCGGCGCGAAGGCGCGCGGGCACTGGGACGGGACGAAGGACCTGATCGGCCTCGGCCGCGACAGGATCGTGGAGATCATGAAGGCGTCCGGTCTGCGCGGCCGGGGCGGCGCGGGCTTTCCCACCGGCCTCAAGTGGTCGTTCATGCCCAAGGAATCGGACGGGCGGCCCGCCTACCTCGTGGTCAACGCCGACGAGAGCGAGCCCGGGACCTGCAAGGACCGGGAGATCATGCGCAACGATCCCCACACGCTGATCGAAGGCTGCCTGATCGCGTCCTTCGCGATGGGCGCGCATTGCTGCTACATCTACATCCGCGGCGAATACATCCGCGAGCGCGAGGCGCTCCAGGCCGCGATCGACGAGGCCTACGATGCAGGCCTTCTGGGCCGGAACGCCTGCGGCTCGGACTGGGACTTCGACCTCTACCTGCACCACGGCGCCGGCGCCTACATCTGCGGCGAGGAGACGGCGCTTCTGGAAAGCCTCGAGGGCAAGAAGGGCATGCCCCGCATGAAGCCGCCCTTCCCGGCGGGCGCGGGCCTCTATGGTTGCCCCACGACCGTCAACAACGTGGAATCGATCGCCGTCGTGCCGACGATCCTGCGGCGCGGCGCGGAATGGTTCGCGGGCTTCGGCCGGCCGAACAACGCGGGCACGAAGCTGTTCGCGGTGTCCGGCCACGTCAACAATCCCTGCGTCGTCGAAGAGGCCATGTCGATCACCTTCGACGAGCTGATCGACCGTCACTGCGGCGGCATCCGCGGCGGCTGGGACAACCTCAAGGCGGTGATCCCCGGCGGCTCGTCGGTGCCCTGCCTGCCCGGCGAGACCATGCGCGAGGGCGCGATCATGGACTTCGACTGGCTGCGCGAGAACCGCTCGGGCCTCGGGACGGCGGCGGTGATCGTGATGGACAACTCCACCGACATCATCAAGGCGATCTGGCGGCTGTCGAAGTTCTACAAGCATGAAAGCTGCGGCCAGTGCACGCCCTGTCGCGAAGGCACGGGCTGGATGATGCGCGTGATGGACCGGCTGGTGAAGGGCGAGGCGCAGGTCGAGGAGATCGACATGCTGCTCGACGTCACCAAGCAGGTCGAGGGGCACACGATCTGCGCCCTCGGAGATGCCGCCGCGTGGCCGATCCAGGGCCTGATCCGGCACTTCCGTCACGAGATCGAGGACCGCATCCGCGTGAAGCGCGGCGGCACGGTGGAGATCGCGGCCGAGTGATGCGCCATCCGGCGGGACACCACGTCGCCCAACTGAACGTCGGGCAGTTGTGGCACCCGCTGGACGATCCTCGCACGGCCGGGTTCACCGACAACGCGGGCAAGGTCAACGCCATTGCAGACCGCAGCCCAGGCTTCGTCTGGCGGCTGGTCGAGGACGGGCAGGCAAGCCTCCGCGACGGGGTGACGCCCTATCCGGGCGATCCCTGCGCGCTTCGCACGCTTTCGGTCTGGGAAGGTCCCGAGGCGCTGGAACATTTCGTGATGCGCACGCTGCACGGCACGTTCCTCAAGCGCCGCGAGGCGTGGTTCCGGCCACAGGATCACCGCACCTACGTCATCTGGCCGGTTCCGGCCGGCCATCTGCCGGAGGTGCGCGAGGGGCTGGACAGGCTCGCCGATCTGGAGCGGGACGGACCGACCGACGCGGCCTACGATTTCGCCTATCTCGGGGCCGCCCGCACCTGACGCGCGGGAGAAGGCCGCCCGCGCCACGGCAAGCCGCGCCGGCCGATGGGGCTGTGACGTATCCGCCTCAGGCCCGTCCGACCCTCCGAGGCATCCGATGAATCGTTGCCGGAGGAACCCGTCCCGGATACCCTGGCTGCAATGACCGTCCGGGCAGGCTGCGCGCCGCACCGGAACGGCACGAGGCAAATCGAGGCAGGTTCATGGTTCGTTTTCATCGATACGGGCTCACTTTCGTATTCGTACTGTGCTGCTGTCTGGGCGCAGCCCTCGGGGCGTCGCTCGGGGTTGGCGGCGCCGTCTTCGGCGCGGTGCTGGGCGCGATGGCGGCGGCTGGCGTGGCGACGCTGCTCGACACGGCGGAAAAGCTGGAGAACGCGGCGTTCTGCCTGTTGTCCGTCGTCTTCGCCGTCGCACTCGTCTGGCTGAGCCTGACGATCTGGGACTTCGGCTGACGCCCTCGGCCGATTTCCGCGGGCGCTGAGCGTGTTTCCGCGGATGCCCGCGCAGGTTCCGCGCGATCCGTCCTCGGTTATTGAATGACACGGCCGCAGCGCCCCTGATCCCGACCAACGCGAACAAAGCGAGTCGGAAGGACCGGAGACATGAAGGCAGCAACCGCAATCATGGGCGCCTGCGCCCTCGTCGTGACCTTCGCGCTTGCGGTAAGCGCGGGCTCTGCGCGGGCGGACGCCTACCAGCCCCTGCGCGACGACCCGGTGATCCACCAGGGTCTCACCGCGTTTTCCGTGGGGCGGCTGATCCACCTGCGCTGTCCCGAGATTTCCGGGCGGGTCCTGAGGACGATGACCTTCCTGGAAAGCCTCGTGGATCGCGCCGAGGACCTCGGGTTCACCCGTTCCGAGATCCGCGCCTACATCGACAACGATGCCGATCAGGAGCGTTATCGCCAGATCGCGACGGATTATTTCGCCTCGCGCGGCGCCGCGCTGGACGATCCGTCGGGCGTCTGCCGGGTCGGCCGCGACGAAATCGCCGCGGGCTCGCCCATTGGCAGGCTGCTTCGCGGGGGTTAGAAGGCGGTCGAACGCGTGAGCCAGCGGTCGCGCGCCCGATCCGGTCATGACGCCGGGAGGGCGGGGGCCGCGGGCCAACCCGAGGACCGGCTAGCCATGAGCGACCTGCGCAAGATCGTGATCGACGGACGCGAGATCGAAGTCGATCCCGCGATGACCCTCATCCAGGCCTGCGAGATTGCGGGAATCGAGATTCCGCGCTTCTGCTACCACGAGCGTCTTTCGATCGCCGGCAACTGCCGCATGTGCCTTGTCGAGGTCGTGGGCGGCCCGCCCAAGCCCGCCGCCTCCTGCGCGATGCAGGTCCGCGACCTGCGCCCAGGTCCCGAGGGGCAGCCGCCGGTCATCAAGACCAACTCGCCCATGGTCAAGAAGGCGCGCGAGGGGGTGATGGAATTCCTTCTCATCAACCACCCGCTCGACTGCCCGATCTGCGACCAGGGCGGCGAATGCGACCTGCAGGACCAGGCGATGGCCTACGGCGTCGATTTCTCGCGCTACCGCGAGCCCAAGCGCGCGGTCGAGGATCTCGACCTCGGCGCGCTGGTGGAGACGCACATGACGCGCTGCATCTCGTGCACGCGCTGCGTCCGTTTCATCACCGAGGTGGCGGGGATGCCCGAGCTGGGCCAGACCGGCCGCGGCGAGGATGCCGAGATCACCAGCTACCTCGGCCAGACGCTCGACAGCGAGATGCAGGGCAATATCGTGGACCTCTGCCCGGTCGGCGCGCTGACCAACAAGCCCTACGCCTTCACCGCGCGCCCCTGGGAGCTGACCAAGACCGAGACGATCGACGTCATGGACGCGCTCGGCTCGAACATCCGCGTGGACACCAAGGGCCGCGAGGTCATGCGCATCCTGCCCCGCAACCATGACGGGGTGAACGAGGAATGGCTCGCCGACCGGTCGCGCTACGTCTGGGACGGCCTCCGGCGGCAGCGTCTCGACCGGCCCTACATCCGCGAGAACGGCAGGCTGAGGCCCGCGAAGTGGGGCGAGGCCTTCAGGCTGGTGTCCGAGAAGATCCGCGGCGCCTCGAAGCTTGCGGGCCTCGTGGGGGACCTCGTCCCGACCGAGGCGGCCTATGCGCTGAAGCAGCTGGTCGAAGGGCAGGGCGGCACCGTCGAATGCCGCACGGACGGCGCGAAGCTTCCGGCGGGCAACCGCTCGGCCTATGTGGGCACGGCGGCGATCGAGGATATCGACGACGCCGAGGCGGTCATGCTGATAGGGACCAACCCGCGCATCGAGGCGCCGGTCCTGAACGCGCGCATCCGCAAGGCGTGGCTGAAGGGCGCGAGCGTCGCCGTCGTCGGCCCGGCGGTGGACCTGACCTTCGACGTCGAGCACCTCGGCGCCGACCGCGCCGCGCTGGAGCGGCTGGTGAACGGCGACCACGGCGAGGCGATCCGCGAGAAACGCTCGGTCGTGATCGTGGGGCAGGGTGCGATCCGCGAGGCCGACGGCGAGGCCGTGCTTGCGGCCGCGATGAAACTGGCCGAGGAGACGGGGTCGGGCCTTCTGGTGCTGCACACCGCGGCGGGCCGCGTGGGCGCTATGGACGTGGGCGCCGTGACCGAGGGCGGCATCGCGGCCGCCGTCGATGGCGCGGACGTCATCTACAATCTCGGCGCCGACGAGATCGAGATCGCCGAGGGCGCCTTCGTCGTCTACCAGGGCTCGCACGGGGACCGGGGCGCGCACCGCGCCGACGTGATCCTGCCGGGCGCGGTCTACACCGAGGAGGCCGGGCTTTTCGTCAACACCGAGGGCCGTCCGCAACTTGCCTTCCGCGCCGGCTTCCCGCCCGGCGAGGCGCGCGAGAACTGGGCCATCCTGCGCGCGCTGTCGGCCGAGCTGGGGGCGACGCAGCCGTGGAACTCGCTGCCAGAGCTGCGCCGCGCGATGGTGCGGGACGTGCCGCATCTCGGCATGGTGGACGACGTGGTCGAGAACGAGTGGACCGCGTTGCCGGCCGGCCCGCTCGGACAGGCCGAGTTCCGGCCAGCCATCGCCGATCATTACCTCGTCAACCCGATCGCCCGAGCCAGCGCGCTCATGGCCGAGCAGAGCGCGGCCGCTCGGGCGCGCGCTCAGGCCCCGCTGGCGGCGGAGTGACCCCGGGTGGCGCGCCCTGCGGCAGCCACCTGTCTTGCGGCGGGCCTTGCGGGCGTCGTGCTTGGCGCCTGCCAGCCGGCGGGCGCGCCCGGGGCGGTCGCTGCGCGTCACGAGGGCGTGGAGACGCTGCTTCTCGCCGATGACATCGTCAACCTGAAGGTCCGCATGTCGGGGCCCGCATCGGACGACGATCTTCTGGCCTACGCCTCGTGCGCGGCGGCGCGCCATGCGCTGGACCGGGGTTACGGCTTTGCGCGACATGTTCGCACAAGTGTGCAAAGTGAGGGTGGCGTTCGGATCGCGGATGCGGTTTACACCGTCTCGCCGACGCTCCCGCGAGGGTTGCAGACGATCGACGCCGAAGTGACGGTGGCCGGCTGCGCCGAGCAAGGTATACCGACGGTTTGAGGACGACCCATGGACGGCTTCTTTTCCACCACACCGGGGCTCATGCTGGTCATGGCGGCCCAGAGCCTTCTGGTGATCGGCTTCGTGATGATCTCGCTGCTGTTCCTCGTCTACGGGGACCGCAAGATCTGGGCCGCGGTCCAGATGCGCCGGGGTCCGAACGTCGTGGGCGCCTTCGGCCTCCTGCAGACGGTGGCCGACGCGCTCAAGTATGTCGTCAAGGAGGTCGTGATCCCGGCCGGTGCCGACCGGCCCGTGTTCATGCTCGCCCCGATGACCTCCTTCGTGCTGGCGATGATCGCCTGGGCGGTGATCCCGTTCAACGACACCTGGGTTCTCGCCGACATCAACGTGGCGATCCTCTACGTCTTCGCGGTGTCCTCGCTCGAGGTCTACGGCGTGATCATGGGCGGCTGGGCGTCGAACTCGAAATATCCGTTCCTCGGCTCGCTCCGCTCGGCGGCGCAGATGATCTCCTACGAGGTCTCGATCGGGCTGATCATCATCGGGGTGATCATCTCGACCGGCTCGATGAACTTCGGCGCGATCGTCGCGGCGCAGGACACGGGGCTCGGCATCTTCGGCTGGTACTGGCTGCCGCACCTGCCAATGGTCGTGCTGTTCTTCGTCTCTGCACTCGCCGAGACGAACCGCCCGCCCTTCGACCTTCCCGAGGCCGAGTCCGAACTGGTCGCGGGCTACCAGGTGGAATATTCCTCGACGCCGTTCCTGCTGTTCATGGCGGGCGAATACATCGCCATCTTCCTGATGTGCGCGCTCATCACGCTCCTGTTCTTCGGCGGGTGGCTGTCGCCGATCCCCTTCGTGCCGGACGGGGCGTTGTGGATGGTCGCAAAGATGGCGTTCTTCTTCTTCCTCTTCGCGATGGTGAAGGCCGTCGTGCCGCGCTACCGCTACGACCAGCTGATGCGGATCGGCTGGAAGGTGTTCCTGCCCTTCTCGCTGTTCTGGGTGGTTCTGGTGGCCTTCTTCGCGAAGTTCGAGATGTTCGGCGGCGCCTATGCCCGCTGGGCGGCCGGCATTTGACGCGGAGGCTGACATGACGCAGATCGACTACACGCGCGCCGCGAAATACTTCCTGCTTCAGGACTTCCTGAAGGGTCTGTCCCTCGGGCTGCGCTACTTCTTCGCGCCCAAGGCCACGGTGAACTACCCGCACGAGAAGGGGCCGCTTTCGCCGCGGTTCCGGGGCGAACACGCGCTGCGCCGCTATCCCAACGGCGAGGAGCGGTGCATCGCCTGCAAGCTCTGCGAGGCGATCTGCCCCGCGCAGGCCATCACCATCGACGCCGAACCGCGCGAGGACGGCTCGCGGCGCACGACGCGCTACGACATCGACATGACCAAGTGCATCTACTGCGGCTTCTGCCAGGAGGCCTGCCCGGTCGACGCCATCGTGGAAGGCCCGAACTTCGAGTTCGCCACCGAGACCCGCGAGGAGCTCTACTACGACAAGCAGAAGCTTCTGGAGAACGGCGAGCGCTGGGAGGCGGAGATCGCCCGCAACCTCGAGCTGGATGCGCCCTACCGATGACCGACACCCCTCAGAACCCGTTCGAGGCGCTGTTCCGGCAGACGCAGGAAATGTCCCAGGAGTGGGTCAAGGCCATGAACCCCGCGTTGGCGCATTTCAACGTCGCGGGCATGGACAAGCTGTGGCCGACGGTGCCCTCCGAGATGCTGGAGGCCTTCTTCGGCAAGCAGTTCAACCCCGAGGGGCTGGACGCAAAGACGCGGCTTCTGCTGACGCTTCAGGGGCTGACCATCCAGGGTGCGATCGCCGAGCCGCAGATCCGGCTGACGGTGCGCCACGCCATCGAGGCGGGTGCGACGAAACAGGAAGTCGCCGAGACCATCGGGCTGGCCGCCATGTTCGGCGGCGTGCCTGCCATGAACAAGGCGATGGAGCTTGCCAAGCAGGCCATCGACGAGGCGGAGGAGTGACATGACGATCGCCGATTTCACCTTCTACGCCTTCGCGGTTTCGATCATCGTGGGCGGGCTTCTGACCGTGACGGCAAGGAACCCGGTCCACTCGGTCCTTTGGCTGATCCTGTCGTTCATTTCGGGCGCGGGGCTTTTCGTGCTTCTGGGCGCGGAATTCGTCGCGATGCTGCTGATCATCGTCTACGTGGGCGCGGTCGCGGTGCTGTTCCTGTTCGTCGTGATGATGCTCGACGTGGATTTCGCCGGGCTGAAGGCCGAGATGGCGAAATACATGCCGCTCGGGGGCCTGATCGGGGTGATCCTCCTGATGCAGCTTGGCCTCGCCTATGGCAGCTGGACCTTCTCGGAGGGGGTCGACGCGCGGCTCGGCAACCCGATCCCGCCCATCGACGAGATCCATAACACGCGCGCGCTGGGGATGATCCTCTACGACGATTACTTCCTGCTGTTCCAGCTGTCGGGCCTGGTGCTTCTGGTGGCGATGGTGGGCGCGATCGTGCTGACGCTGCGCCACCGGGCGGACATCAAGCGCCAGGACGTGCTTGCCCAGATGTATCGCGATCCGGCCAAGGCGATGGAACTGAAGGACGTGAAGCCGGGGCAGGGGCTCTGAGGCGGCGCGTCGACTGACCGACGCGGCCCTGTGCCGCGGCACGAAACGAAAGACCATGGGGACCCGGCGGTTCCCGGAGGGACGGCATGACGATCGGTCTTGAACACTACCTGACGGTGGCCTCCGCGCTGTTCGTCATCGGCATCTTCGGCATCTTCCTCAACCGGAAGAACGTCATCATCATCCTGATGTCGATCGAGCTTGTGCTGCTGTCGGTGAACGTCAATCTCGTCGCGTTCTCCGCCTACCTCGGCGATCTGACGGGGCAGGTCTTCACGCTGTTCATCCTGACCGTCGCCGCCGCGGAGGCAGCCATCGGCCTTGCGATTCTCGTGTGCTACTTCCGCAACCGCGGCACGATCGCGGTCGAAGACGTCTCGAACATGAGGGGCTGAGGCACATGGAAACGATCCTCCTTTTCGCCCCCCTCGCAGGCGCGCTGATCTGCGGCTTCACCTGGCGCATGATCGGCGAGCAGGCGGCCTGCGCGGTCGCCACGGGCCTTCTGTTCCTGTCGATGCTTCTGAGCTGGGTCGTGTTCCTGACCTTCGACGGCGAGACGACGACGCGCTCGCTGTTCACATGGATCGAGTCGGGAACGCTGTTCACCGACTGGGGCATCCGGCTGGACCGTCTGACGGCGATCATGCTGATCGTGATCACCTCCGTCTCGGCGCTCGTGCACCTGTATTCCTTCGGCTACATGGCGCATGACGACAATTTCAAGCACGGCGAAAGCTACCGGCCGCGCTTCTTCGCCTACCTGTCGTTCTTCACCTTCGCCATGCTCATGCTGGTCACTGCAGACAACCTCCTTCAGCTGTTCTTCGGCTGGGAGGGCGTGGGCGTCGCCTCCTACCTCCTGATCGGGTTCTACTTCCGCAAGCCGTCGGCGGGCTCGGCCGCGATGAAGGCCTTCATCGTCAACCGGGTGGGCGATTTCGGCTTCCTCCTCGGGATCTTCGCGATCTTCTGGATGGCCGACTCGATCCAGTTCGACGTGATCCTGCCGATGGGCGCCGAGTTCGCGGAGATGACCATTTCCTTCCTCGGGATGGAGCTGAACGCGGCCGAGACCATCGCCTTCCTCCTGTTCGTGGGGGCGATGGGCAAGTCGGCGCAGCTGTTCCTGCACACATGGCTGCCGGACGCGATGGAAGGCCCGACGCCGGTTTCCGCGCTGATCCACGCGGCCACGATGGTGACGGCGGGCGTGTTCCTGGTCTGCCGCATGTCGCCGATCATCGAATACGCGCCCATGGCCGGCAACTTCATCATCGTCATCGGCGCGGTCACGGCCTTCGTCGCCGCCACGATCGGACTGGTGCAGAACGACATCAAGCGCGTCATCGCCTATTCGACCATGTCGCAGCTGGGCTACATGTTCGTGGCTGCGGGCGTGGGCGTCTACTCGGTCGCGATGTTCCACCTGTTCACGCACGCCTTCTTCAAGGCGATGCTGTTTCTCGGCGCGGGCTCGGTGATCCACGCGATGCACCACGAGCAGGACATGCGCAACTACGGCGGGCTTCGCACGAAGATCCCCTACACGTTCTGGGCCATGATGATCGGAACGCTCGCCATCACGGGCGTCGGCATCCCGACCACCTATTTCGGCTTTGCCGGCTTCTTCTCGAAGGACGCGGTGGTCGAAAGCGCCTTCGCCTTCGGCGGAGACCTCGGGACCTTCTCGTTCTGGGCGCTCATCGTGGCGGCCGCGTTCACCAGCTTCTACTCGTGGCGGCTGATGTTCATGACCTTCTTCGGCAAGGCGCGCGGCAACAGGCACACGCACGAACACGCGCATGAAAGCCCGTGGACGATGCTCGTGCCGCTTGGCGCGCTCGCGATCGGGGCGGTGTTCTCGGGCGTGGTCTGGTACAACTCGTTCTTCGGACATACCGACGACGTGGCGAAGTTCTTCGGCGTTCCCTACGCCGAGGAGGGCGCGCACGCCGCCGAGGAGGGCGCCGGCTCCGACGACGCCCATTCGGAGGCGCCCGCCGCCACCGGCGAGGAGCATGGCGGCAGCGCCTATGCCCATTACGTCCTGACCGGCGCGCCCGGCGAGGGCGCGATCCACGCGGCCCCGGAAAACAACGTCCTGAACGAGGCGCACGAGGTGCCCTACTGGGTGAAGTGGAGCCCCTTCGTCGCCATGCTTCTGGGCTTCGTGACGGCGCTGTGGTTCTACGTCCTGAACCCGGCGGTGCCGGGGCAGCTCGCGCGGGCGCAGCGGCCGCTCTACCTGTTCCTCCTGAACAAGTGGTATTTCGACGAGGCCTACGACTTCCTGTTCGTCCGTCCCGCGCGCGCCGTCGGCCGCTTCTTCTGGAAGGGCGGGGACGGCGCGGTGATCGACGGCGGCATCAACGGGCTCGCCATGGGGATCATCCCCTTCTTCACCCGCCTCGCGGGCCGGGCGCAGTCCGGCTACATCTTCCACTACGCCTTCGCGATGGTGCTCGGGATCGTTGTCCTGATCACCTGGGTCACACTGAGCGCCGGAGCCTGAGACCGACCCATGGACAATCTGCTTTCCATCGTCACCTTCCTGCCGCTCGTCGCGGCCGTCATCATGGGCGTGTTCCTGCGCGGCGAGGACGAGGCCGCGCAACTGAACGCAAAGCGCCTCGCCTTCGCGGCGACGCTTGCGACGTTCCTGATCTCGATCTTCATCCTCGTGCAGTTCGACGCCTCCGACACGGGCTTCCAGCTGGTCGAGCAGACCGAGTGGCTGTTCGGCCTGAACTACAAGGTGGGCGTGGACGGGATCAGCGTGCTTTTCGTCATGCTGACCACGTTCCTGATGCCGATCACGGTGGCCTCGTGCTGGGGTGTGAAGCACCGCGTGAAGGAATACATGATCGCGCTTCTGGTGCTCGAGACGCTGATGATCGGCGTCTTCGTGGCGCTCGACCTCGTGCTGTTCTACCTGTTCTTCGAGGCCGGCCTGATCCCGATGTTCCTGATCATCGGCATCTGGGGAGGAAAGGACCGGATCTACGCGTCCTTCAAGTTCTTCCTCTACACCTTCCTCGGCTCGGTCCTGATGCTGGTGGCGATGATCGCCATGTTCGTGGACGCGGGCACGACGGACATTCCCACGCTTCTGAACCACCAGTTCGACGCGGGCCCGATCAGCCTTCTGGGCTGGCAGATCGCGGGCGGCGCGCAGACCCTCATGTGGCTCGCCTTCTTCGCCTCCTTCGCGGTGAAGATGCCCATGTGGCCGGTCCACACCTGGCTGCCCGACGCGCACGTTCAGGCGCCGACCGCCGGTTCCGTCGTGCTGGCGGCGATCCTTCTGAAGATGGGGGGCTACGGTTTCCTGCGCTTCAGCCTGCCGATGTTCCCGGTCGCCTCCGACATCATGGCGCCGCTGGTCCTGTGGCTCAGCGTCATCGCCATCGTCTACACGAGCCTCGTGGCGATGGTGCAGGAGGACATGAAGAAGCTCATCGCCTATTCCTCCGTCGCGCACATGGGTTTCGTGACGATGGGCATCTTCGCGGCGAACCAGCAGGGCGTTGACGGGGCGATCTTCCAGATGATCAGCCACGGGTTCGTGTCGGGCGCGCTGTTCCTGTGCGTCGGCGTGATCTACGACCGGATGCACACGCGCGACATCGACGCTTATGGCGGTCTGGTGGTGCGGATGCCGGCCTACGCCGCGATCTTCATGCTCTTCACGATGGCGAACGTGGGCCTGCCGGGCACCTCGGGCTTCGTGGGCGAGTTCCTGACGCTGATGGGCGTCTTTCAGGTCAACACCTGGGTCGGCGTCTTCGCGGCCACGGGCGTGATCCTGTCGGCCTGCTACGCGCTCTGGCTCTACCGCCGCGTGGTCTTCGGCGACCTCATCAAGGAAAGCCTCAAGTCCATCACGGACATGGACCGGCGGGAAAAGGCGATCTTCGCCCCCCTTGTCGTCATGACCCTTCTTCTCGGCGTCTACCCGAGCCTGATCACCGACGTGATCGGCCCCTCGGTCGAGGCGCTCGTCTCCGATTACGAGCTGGCGCTCGAGGCCCCCGTGCCCGACAGCCGGTTCGCCGCGAACAACTGAGGCAAGCACATGCTCGGTCCCGATCTCGCAATCATCCTGCCGGAAATCGTCCTGTCGCTCTTCGCGATGGCGGGCCTTCTGGCGGCGGTCTACACGACGAAGGACGGGCTTGCGCCCGCGCTGACGTGGGGCACGGCACTCCTGCTCGCGATCATGGGCGCCTACATCGCCCTGACCGGAAGCGGATCGCGCATCGCCTTCGACGGGATGTTCGTCGATGACGCCTTCTCGCGCTTCGCCAAGGTCACGATCCTGTTCTCGGCGGCGGCCGTGCTGCTGGTGGGGCAGGACTACATGACGCGCCACAACCTCCTGCGCTTCGAGTTCCCGGTCCTCGTCGTCCTCGCCACGGTGGGCATGATGGTGATGGTCTCGGCGGGCGACCTGATCGCGCTCTATCTCGGGCTCGAGCTGCAGTCGCTGGCCTTCTACGTCATCGCCTCGATCCGGCGCGACAGCGTGAAATCGACCGAGGCGGGCCTCAAGTACTTCATCCTCGGGGCGCTGTCCTCGGGCCTCCTGCTGTTCGGCGCCTCGCTGGTCTACGGCTTCGCGGGAACCACGCTGTTTTCGGGCATCATCGAGACGACGGCGGCGGGCGAGCTGTCGCTGGGGCTGCTTTTCGGCCTCGTCTTCGTGCTTGCGGGCCTCGCCTTCAAGGTCTCCGCCGCGCCCTTCCACATGTGGACGCCCGACGTCTACGAGGGCGCGCCGACGGCGATCACCGCACTTCTGGCCACGGCGCCCAAGGTTGCGGCCATCGCGCTTCTGGCGCGCGTGGTGCACGACGCCTTCGGCGGCGCGGTGGGCGAATGGCAGCAGATCGTGGCCTTCCTCGCGGTCCTGTCGATGTTCCTCGGCTCCATCGCGGCGATCGGCCAGACCGACATCAAGCGGCTGATGGCCTATTCCTCGATCGGCCACATGGGATATGCGCTGATGGGCCTTGCCGCCGGCACTGCTCAGGGCGTCGAGGCGATGCTGATCTACATGTCGATCTACGTCACCATGAACGTCGGCACCTTCGCCTTCATCCTGTCGATGGAAAAGGACGGCCGCCACATCACCGAGATCTCGGCGCTTTCGTCCTTCGCAAGCAAGGACGGCGCGCGGGCGCTGGCGCTTCTGATCCTGATGTTCAGCCTCGCGGGCGTACCGCCGCTGGTGGGCTTCTTCGCGAAATACGCCGTCGTCCTCGCGGCCGTGGAAGCGGGCCTGGTGTGGCTGGCCGTCGCGGGGATGCTGGCCTCGGTGATCGGCGCCTACTACTACCTGCGGATCGTCTACCTGATGTATTTCGGCGAAGAGCGCGACGGCCTCGACGCGGGCGTGTCGTTCCTGCCCTACGCGGGTCTGATCGCCTCGGCGGCGCTGATGCTTCTGGGCGTCATCAACCTTTTCGGGATCGAGGCCCCGGCCGCCGCCGCCGCCGAGATGCTTCTGCGCTGACATGGCGGCGTGGCCCGAGGGTGTCGGCCGCCGCATCCTGCCCGAGACCGACAGCACCATGGCCGAGGCCGCGCGCATCGCGCCCGGCCTCCTCGGCCCGGAATGGGTCCTCGCGTTGCGCCAGACGGCGGGGCGGGGGCGACGGGGCCGGGCATGGGCCATGCCCGAGGGCAATTTCGCGGCCTCGCTCGTCATGCGCCCCGAGGGCGCGCCGGCCGAGGCCGCTCTGCGCTCCTTCGTGGCCGCGCTGGCCTTGCGCGACGCGTTCGTCGCTGCTGGCGTCGCCGAGGGCGACATTACGCTGAAATGGCCGAACGACGTCCTCGTGCGGGGCGGCAAGGCCGCCGGCATCCTCCTGGAAAGCATGGGCGACGGCAGGGGCGGCGTCGCGCATCTTGTCGTCGGCATCGGCGTGAACCTTGCCGAGGCGCCCCCCGCTGCCAGCCTCGAGGCCGGCGCGCTGGCCCCCGTCAGCCTGAAGGCGGACGCCGGGATCGGGATCACGCCCGAGGCGTTCCTCGACCTGCTTGCCCCGGCCTTCGCGCACCGCGAGAGCCAGATGGCCATCTATGGTTTCGCGCCGATCCGCGCCGCGTGGCTGCGAGGGGCCGCGCGTCTCGGCGAGACCGTCACGGCGCGGCTTCCCAAAGAGGAGATCGCGGGCACGTTCCGCGACATCGATGCGGGCGGAAACATCGTCCTTGAGACGCCGAAGGGCCGCAGGGCCATCGCCGCGGCCGAGATTTTCTTCTAGAACCGGTTCACCAACCTTGGGGCAGGGAGGACGGCCCATGCTGCTGTGCATAGATTGCGGCAACACCAACACGGTCTTCAGCGTCTGGGACGGAGAGCGGTTCCTGTGCACGCTGCGCACCGCGACGGAACACCAGCGGACCGCCGACCAGTACTATGTCTGGTTCTCCACGCTCATGGCGCACAACCGCCTCGATGTCGCGATCACGGCCTGCATCGTCTCCTCGACGGTGCCGCGCGTCGTGTTCAACCTGCGCGTTCTGTGCGACCGGTATTTCGACACGCGCCCCCTTGTCGTGGGCAAGCCCGAATGCCTTCTGCCCCAGCCGCCGCGGGTGGACCAGGGCACACAGGTGGGGCCCGACCGGCTGGTGAACACGGCCGGGGCCTTCGACCGGCACGGCGGCGACCTGATCGTGGTGGACTTCGGCACGGCCACGACCTTCGACGTGGTGGCCCATGACGGCGCCTATGTGGGCGGCGTGATCGCCCCGGGCGTGAACCTGAGCCTCGAGGCGCTGCACCACGCGGCTGCGGCGCTGCCCCATGTGGACGTGACCAAGCCGCAGCAGGTGATCGGCACCAACACCGTCGCCTGCATGCAGTCCGGGGTCTTCTGGGGCTATGTCGGCCTTGTCCGGGGCATCTGCGACCGCATCCGGGGCGAGTACGAGCGCCCCATGCGGGTAATCGGCACCGGCGGGCTTGCGTCGTTGTTCTCGCAGGGCGATGTGCTATTTGACGGGATCGAGGACGACCTGACGATGCATGGCCTGACGGTCATCTACAATTACAACAAGGACCAGGGCAGCATATGACCGATCGGAACCGGCTGATCTACCTCCCCCTCGGAGGCGCGGGGGAGATCGGAATGAATTGCTACGTCTACGGCTACGGGCCGCAGGGCGCGGAGCGGCTGATCGTCGTCGACGCGGGCGTGGCCTTTCCCGACATGGACGGCCAGCCGGGCGTCGATCTGATCCTGCCCGACATCGAATGGCTCGCGCAGCGCGCCGACCGGATCGAGGCGATCTTCATCACCCATGCGCACGAGGATCACGTCGGCGCGCTGGGGCATCTCTGGCCCCGGCTCCGCGCGCCGGTCTATTGCCGCCGCTTCACCGCGATCCACGCCATGCGGAAGATGGAGGAGACCGGAAGCGACCCCTCCGAGGTCCGCGTCGTGGGCCCCTATCCCGAGATCGTCGAGGCGGGCCCGTTCCGCGTGCAGTTCGCCCCCGTCAGCCACTCCATCCCCGAGGCCTCGGCCCTCGTCATCGACACGCCCGAGGGCCGTGTCGTGCATTCGGGCGACTACAAGATCGACCGCGATCCGGTCGTCGGCGAACCCTTCGACGAAGAGATGTTCCGCGACATCGCCAATGGCGGCGTCCGCGCGTTCATCTGCGATTCGACCAACGTCTTCTCCCGGCACCCCGGCCGCTCGGAAAGCCAGCTGCCCGAACCCATCGGCGCCCTGATCGCAAGCGCCAAGGGCATGGTGGTTGCGACCACCTTCGCCTCCAACGTCGCCCGCCTGAAGACGCTGGCCGACGCGGGCGTCGCCCAGGGGCGGTCCATCTGCCTTCTGGGCCGCGCCATGAAGCGGATGGTGACAGCCGCCGTGGAGGCGGGCGTCCTGACCGATTTCCCGCGCACCCTCTCGCCCGAGGAAGCCACGGAGATCCCGCGCGAGAACCTCATGCTGATCGTCACGGGCAGCCAGGGCGAGCGCCGCGCGGCCTCCGCCGCCCTTGCGCGGGGCAGCTACCTTGGCCACGAGTTGAAGGAGGGCGACCTGTTCCTCTTCTCCTCCAAGACCATTCCCGGCAACGAGGTCGGCGTGGGACGCATCCAGAACGCGCTGGCCGAGATCGGTGTCGAAGTCGTGGACGAACAGGCGGGCTTCTACCATGTCTCGGGCCATGCGAACCGGCCGGACCTCGAGGCGATGCACGACCTGCTGCGGCCGCAGATCCTGGTTCCCAATCATGGCGAGTTCCGCCACCTGCGCGAACACGCGCGGCTCGCCCTGTCCAAGGGCATGGACGGCATCGTCGCGGCGAACGGCATGATGGTCGAGCTGTCGGGCAATGCGCCCGGCGTGGTCGAGCATATCGACGTCGGCAAGACCTACCTCGACGGCTCGGCGCTGATCGGGGCCTATGACGGGATCATCCGCGACCGGATGAAGCTGGCGCTGAACGGCATCGTGGTGGTCGCGCTGATCGTCGACGAGGAGGACGAGATCCTCGAAGATGCATGGGTCGCGCTGCGCGGCCTGCCCGAGACGGGGACGACGGGCGGCGACCTTGCCGCGATGATCGAGGACGAGCTGTCGCAGGCGCTGCCCCGCCTCAAGCAAAGGACGATCGACGACGACGACAAGCTCGAGGAGGCCACGCGCCGCCTCGTGCGTGAGGTCTGCGTCTCCGAGATCGGCAAGCGTCCAGAGGTAACGGTTCTCATCAGCCGCCTCATGGCGGAGTGAGGGGCGCGTTCACGATGCTTTAACAGTATCGTGGTTCAAGCGAGGGCGCTGCCGCTTTGTGCGAGGAGGCCCCGCGTGACGATCATCGAGACAGACGGGCCGCTGGCGTCGGACATGGCGCGCTTTCGCGGCCATACCGGGGCGCTTGCGGGCGAGGTGCGCGTCGGGGACGAAGGTTTTTCCTGCAGGATCACGCGGGTTTCGGCCGGCGGCGTCGAACTGGAGCTGGACCCGCCACTTGCGGAGCGTGCGCTTGCGAAGGGCCTGTCGGCCGACGCGACCATCCACATTCCCTGCCTCGGCGTCTACCGCGCGCGGCGTCTCTGGCGGTCGGGCATGCGCGCCGCATACCTCTTCGAACTGACCGAATTCAGCCGCCGCGCGCTCGACGCGCTCATCCGCGACCGGTTCCCGGGATGACGCCCGGCGTCGCGCTCAACCGCGCGCCTCGGCGTGAAGCTCGGCGACCACGCGCGACAGACGCCCCGCAAGCGGGCCCGGCATCCGCGCCGAAAGCGCCTGCGCGAGGCCGTCGTAATACCACAGCGTGCCGTCGCGCCCGGCGGTGAAGCGGTCGAACACGGTGGGGCCGATGGCGCGCAGATCCTCGAGGATCGCGGTCGCATTGTGCAGCTTGTCGCAGGTCGTGACCAGCACCGCGTCGGGCGATTTCGTGGCGATCCCGGCGAGGTAGGCATCCTTGCGCGTCTGCCAGCCCGCCTTTTCGGTCCCGCCGTGATGGTCCGAACACTCGGCGACGATCCGTGCGACACGCTCGCCGAACTGCGCCGCAAGCCCCGTCTCGGTGGCGTCCGCATCCTCGATCGCATCGTGAAGAAGACCCGCGATCGCCTGTTCCTCGTCGCCGCCCGCCTCCAGCACCAGCGAGGAGACGGCCATGAGATGGGACATGTAGGGGATCGCCGTCGCCTTGCGGGTCTGGGTCGCATGGGCCGCGCGCGCATAGGCCAGCGCGGCGTCGAAACGCTCGGTCAGCATGGGAATACTCCTTGGATTCTGAAGCTTGGCCGCCATGACGGGGCGAGGCCGGCGAGCCGGCCGCGGCGTCGTCTTGCCGTCAGGGGCGGCGAGGGGCCGGCGCGCGAT